>NZ_JAMYTB010000003.1:0-599552 GCF_040322275.1 Mesorhizobium sp. M0174 | reverse complement strand
CGGGAAAGCTGTAGCGCACCAGTACCCACGCGACGATCGTGCCGAAGACGACGTTGACAGCGGCGGCAATGAAGGCGGTGCCGAAGCTGATCTCAAGCGCGTTGATGGTGCGGCGGTCGGTGACGATCGCCCAGAAGTCGGTCCAGCCGAGCGCCGCCGAGCGCCAGATCAGCCCGGACAGGGGAATGAGGATGATGAGGGTGAGGTAGGCAAGCGAGAAGCCGAGCGTCAATCCGAAACCCGGAATGACGCTCGGCTGCCTGAATCGCCACCCCGCCTTGGCGGGTGCTGTGGTCATGTCGTCCTGATCTAAATGCTACTGGGCCGGCTTGTAGATCTGGTCGAATATACCACCATCGCCGAAATGATAAGGCTGTGCCTTCTTCCAGCCGCCAAAAAGCGGGTCGTCGATGGTGATCAGCTTGATCTCAGGCAGCTTGGCCAAGTCCTCCGCCGGCACCAACTCGGGCTTCGAAGGGCGATAATGGTTCTTGGCGATGATCGTCTGGCCTTCCTTGGAATAGAGATAGCTCAGATAGGCTTCGGCAACTTTGCGTGTGCCTTTGGCGTCGACATTGGCGTCGACCACGGCGACCGGCGGCTCGGCCAGGATCGAGGTCGGCGGGTAGACGATATCGAAATTGTCGGCGCCGAACTCGTCGAGCGCCAGATAGGCCTCGTTTTCCCAGGCGAGCAGCACGTCGCCCAGCCCTTTTTGCGCGAAGGTCACGGTGGCGCCGCGCGCACCAGTGTCGAGAACCGGGACATGCGCATAGAGATTGCCGACGAATTCCTTGGTCTTGGCCTCGTCGCCGCCATCCTTGGCGCTGGCGTAGGCCCAGGCGGCGAGATAGTTCCAGCGCGCGCCACCGGAGGTCTTCGGATTGGGTGTGATCACCTGGACATCGTCCTTGACCAGATCGCTCCAGTCATGGATGCCTTTGGGGTTTCCCTTGCGGACCAGAAAGATGATGGTCGAGGTGTAAGGCGCGGAATTGTTTTCGAATTTCGTCCGCCAGTCGGGATTGATCCTCTTCGATTTCGAGACAATCGCGTTGATATCGCCTTCGAGCGCCAGCGTCACCACGTCGGCGTCGAGGCCGTCGATCACGGCGCGGGCCTGCGCGCCCGACCCGCCATGCGACTGCTGGACGGTGACCGTCTCGCCTGTCTCGGCCTTCCAGTGGGCAATGAAGGCCTCGTCGAACTGCTTGTAGAGCTCACGCGTCGGATCATAGGACACGTTGAGAATGGTGGTGTCGGCAAACGCGAAACCGAGCGTGCCGAACTGGACAGATGTGGCGACCAGTGCGCCGAGCAGTTTCCTGAAATGAGGTTTGGTCATTTCCGCCTCCGTTGAACTCGCGCCAAATCTACCGAATTGATAGAATTTAGATGCAATCAATGTTGCCTTTTTTGGCTCATTGAAGCAATTTTTCGCCTGGTTTCGGCGATGCGAGGAACTATTTTCCCGCATGGACCGTGATCGCGCTCCCGACGCGATTAACTAGGGACGCCCAGCTCTTCGGCAATGGCTGCGTGTCGTCTGAACGAGGTTTCGGCGGCTTATTCGCCGGTAACGGGAAAGTTGAAGCGCTCTCTTGGAAACGGCTCGTTTTCCAGCGTGAAGTGCCACCATTCGCGCGCGTAATTCTTGAAGCCGCCGGCGCGCATCGCCTCGACAAGTCTTTTGCGGTTAGCCGCGGCTTCATTGTCTATCGCTCGGTGAGCCGTTTCGCTCGCCGGATCGAAACAGTCGAAACCGGTGCCGAAATCGAGGGTGTCGGCATCGGTCGCGCCGCAGGCCGGTTTCGGAGCGCTCGTGCGGCCGGCCTGTTTTTTATGGTTGACCCGGGCGATCGCGACATCGACCGTCGATCCGCGCGAATGGGTGGACAGTTCGCCGATATAACCCTTGGCGATGAGATCCTTGCGCTTGACCTTTGGATACCATTGCAGGTCCGGTGGCCCGCCCGTTTTTGTCCATTCACTCATGTCGGAGACAGCCCGCGCAGGGCGGTAGCAGTCGAACACGACCAGCGTCAGCCCTTCGGCAGCAATCGCTTTCTGCACTGCCGATAGCGCTTGCGCCGCTTGCCTGGTGAGGACGCATACCGGCGCGTCGTAGCCGCTTACCTTGCGATGCAAGAAATTTTCGAGGCCGGCATAGCGGATATCCTGCCGAATACTGGGATCGATGTCGGCCAGCCGAACAAAGCCGGCGGGGAGGGTGTCAGCAAAGGCCGAGGAAATACCGGCGGCCGAAAGCAAGGCGTAAACCCCAATCCCCTGAATTACCTGCCGGAATCTATTCAAGGGAAATTTTCACTCGACAAAAACCTTTACGCTGGCCGCGCGTCCCGCCGCGTCGATCACGGTCAGGGTCGAATAGCCGGCGCCGTCCGGCTGCCAGGTCGCGGTGCGCCGCCGGTCGATGCCGACCAGCGGCTTGCCGTTGGCCAGCCAGCGGAATGGTGCGCGGCCGCCCTGCAGCTTGAGGACCAGCGGCGAGGCGTCGGCCGAGGAAGTGCCGAGATCGACGCGGGCGCCGTCGGGCGGAAAGATGATGGTTGGCGCAGGTTCGGTCGGCGTCGCCTGCACCAGCCCATCGGTGCCTGCGCCGAAGCGCGTCAGCGTCACCGGCAGCTCCTCGCGTTTCGGACGCCGGACGCCGGACGGCTGGCTTGGCAGTGGTACGGCGGCCAGGCCGGAACGGACAAAGCCTTCGAACAGGATGGGCGCCGCCGAGATGTAGCCGGACAGGCCGGGCACCGCGCCGGCGTCGGGGCGGCCGACCCATACGCCGAGCACATAGCGGCCGTCAAAGCCGACCGACCAGGCGTCGCGATAGCCGTAGGAGGTGCCGGTCTTGTAAGCGATGCCGCGTTGGGCGGCACCCTGAGGCGGCTTGACGCCTGACAGGATGTCGGTGATCTGCCAGGTCGCCTGTCCGTCGAGGATGGTGGTGGTCGAGCGTTCGGCATTCTCCGGCTCGGTGCCGTCACGCAGCGTGTGTGCCTTGCCGCCATTGGCAAGGCCGGCATAGAGCTGAACCAGGTCGCGCAGTGTCATCCCGACGCCACCGAGGCCGATTGCCAGGCCAGGCGCCTCGTTGACGGGCAGTACAGGGGTCACATCGGCCTGGCGAAAGCGCGCCATCAGCCGGGCCGGGCCGACCGCGTCGAGCACGCGGATCGCCGGAACGTTGAGCGACAATTGCAGCGCCTGCCTGATGCTGACATCGCCCTGATAGCCCATGTCGAAGTTCTTCGGCCGGTAGCCGGAGAAATCGGCTGGGCTGTCCTCGATCAGCATCTCCTGCGCCACCAGGCCTTGTTCGAAGGCGAGACCATAGATGAACGGCTTCAGCGTCGAGCCAGGCGAGCGAACGACTTTGGTCATGTCGATCCAGCCCGAACGAGTGGCATCGAAGAAATCGGCAGAGCCGACCTCGCCAAGGATATCGCCGGTACGGGCATCGGCCAGCACCATGGCCACCGAGAGGCGAGGGCCGAGCCTGGCGGCTGCATCTTTCGCCACCTCCTCCAGCCCTTCCTGGACACTCTTGCGGATCGTCAGTTGCAGCTTCTGGCCGGGGATGGCCTTGGGCAGCATTGCATAGGCCGCATGGGCAGCGAGCGCCGGCAAAGTGCGCCGCAGCCCCGACACATCGTCGAGCGCGGCACGCGCGGCCTCACGTTCGCCGAGCAGGCCTGCCGAGACCATGCGGGTCAGCACCCTGTCGCGGGCAGCGTGGGCAATCTCGAGATTGCGATCAGGGCGTCGCTTTTCCGGCAATTGCGGCAAGGCGACGAGCAGGGCGGCCTCCGAGACCGTCAGCCGTTTCGGCTCCTTGCCGAAATAGGCGAGCGAAGCGGCGCGCACACTTTCGAGATTGCCGCCATAGGGCGCCAGCGTCAGATAGCGTTCGAGGATCTCGCGCTTGGAAAGCCGCCGTTCGATTTGCAGGGCGCGCAGCATCTGCTTGATCTTCGAGCCGAGGCTGCGGCTGTCGCGTGGCTCGATCAGGCGGGCGAGCTGCATCGAGAGCGTCGAACCGCCGGAGACGATATGGCCGCTGGTCGCGAACTGGCCGGCGGCACTCGCCAGTGCCAGCACGTCGATGCCTTGATGACCCCAGAAACGCTTGTCCTCATAGGTGACCAGCATGTCGACGAACTGCTTGTCGACCTGGTCCAGGCTGGTAGCGAGCCGCCAGTAGCCGTCCGGCGTAGCGAAGGCGCGCAGCAGTTGGCCGTCTCGGTCCTGCACCTCGGTCGAGACCGTCAAAGCAGCCGGCAGCGGCGGCGGAAATGCGCGGTCGAGCTGCCAGAGGGCGATGGCGGTGATTGCAGCGAGACCGGCCAAGGAAATGCCCGTGATGGCCGCTCGGCGCAGGAACTTTCTGGAGAGCATGGCGCCGCCTCTCATCCGCCTGCTGGCACCTTCTCCCCGTTTAGTGATGGGGAGAAGGGGGCTGTCGCGACCCTTGGCGCCTTTTCTGCGGCGTCAAAGTTCGGCGAAAACTTCGGCGCATGGCTCTTCCTCCCCGTCTCTATATGGGAAGAAATGCCCGGCAGGGCAATGAGGGGCAGCGCCATCGCCATATTCCTATCCGCCTTTTTTGCCTTACGGCGCCTTGACCTCCATCATGCCGGTGGCGGTGCGGGCCGAATATTGCGGCCGGTACATGTCCTCGATCGTTGCCGCCGGGTGGGCATAGGTGCCCGGCGTCACCGCGCGCACGACGTAGGCGAGCGTGATGTTGCGGTCGCCGTCGCCGTCGTTGGGATTGAACGCCGCGACGAAACGGTCGTCGCGGAATTCGAGATGGGCGGCATCGGTCTGAGCCAGCCAGGAGAAGTTCGTCAACTGAGCGCTGGAGACCAGGCCCGGATTGTCGATCTCGAAGCCGGCCGGCAGCAGGTCGGTGATCAGCAGCCGCGAAGGCCAGGTGTTCTGCTCGTAAACCTTGAGCACGACGACATAGCGTTCGTTCTGCTTGACCTCCGTCACGTTGGCCTCTGTGCCGTCGAGCTTGTAGTAGGTACGGCTGATGGTAAAGCCGTTGCCGCCGGCCGGCAGAGGCTGGATCGGCGAGGCCACAGTGGTGACGACCGCCTGCAGCGGATTTCTGCCGGTATTAACGATGGTCAGCGGACTGTCGGCCAGGTCGCCACCGGCGATCTGGTCCGAATAGCCGCCGGCATGCGGTGCGCCGTTGACGGTCAGCGCGATCGAATCATTGCCGGCCTTCAGCGCCCGGGCCGCCAGCAGCATCCAGGACTCGTCCTGCGTGCTGGTCCACCTAGCGTCGGCGCGTTCCCTGGTCACCAACTGGATCAGCGCCGGCACGATGGTCGGCACCGGCTTGCTTTCCGCGGCAAGCGCCAGGATCGCCGCGCCGTCACGCAGCGGCGAGCCATAGTCGGATCGGTAATAGTCATATTCGGGTGTCGACTTGGCCAGTTGCAGCGCGGCCTGGAAGGTTGCCTCCGAGCGCTGCGTGTCACCGTAGAGCGCGAGAGACGCCGCCAGCTGGGCGACGGCCATCGGGCTGGTAAAGGCCTCGAGCTGGGTGTCGGCATAATAACGCAGATCGCCGGCCGAGGCCTTCTTGTTGCGGGCAAGCACATAGAGCGCGTAGGCGATCTCGCTGCCACGATCCTGGACGTCCTGATCGTAGCCGATCGCGTTCTGCAGATTGCTCAGCGCCTGGTTCATCGCCAAGGCCGGCACGTCGTACTTCTGCTCGCGCGCCCGGGTCAGGAAATCGGTGACATAGGCGTCGAGCCACAGATCGCCGGAACCCGGACCCCACAGGCCGAAGCTGCCGGCCGATGCCTGGTAGCTCAGCACCTTGTAGATGGCGTCCTGGACGCGGCCATGCAGATCGGGGTCGCTGGCCATGCCGATGCCGGAAGCCATGTCGTTGACGTAGAGAAGCGGCATGGCGCGGCTGGTGGTCTGTTCAGCGCAACCATAGGGATAGCGGTCGAGCGTCATCAGCAGCGACGGCACGTCGAAGGCAGCCGCCTGCGAAACGCCGACGCTGACCGAAGCGCCATCGAGCAGGCTTGCCGCCAGCAGTTCCTTGTCGACGCGCAGCGCGCCGCCATTGCCCTTGAGGTCAACGACCATGCGGGTGGTCACCGGCAGTTGCGCCGGGCGCACCGGCACATAGAGCGTCTGCTCGACGGCGGTGCCGTCGGCATGCGCAAGCCTGATGGTGATCGAGGCGTTGCCTGCGGTCTGCGCAATCAACGGCACGGTCAGTGTCTGCCGCTTGCCTTTGGCGAGCGTCAGCTTTTCAGGCAAGGCGGCATTGCCGGTTGACAGGTCGCCTGTCGTGTTGACGGTCAGCTTGTAGTCCCCTGCGGGGCCGTCGGTGTCGGCGACGTCGAGCCGCATGACGGCGGAATCGCCGGGCGCCAGAAAGCGCGGCAGGCCTGCGGTGATTACCACCGGATCACGCACGATGACGTCGGACTGGGCATGGCCAACCGCTTCCTTGGTCCAGGCGACGGCCATGACGCGCACGGTGCCGTTGAACTGCGGAATGTCGAAGTCGATCTGCGCCTTGCCGTCGGCGTCAAGCTGGACCGGGCCGGAGAAGAAGGCGACCAGCTTTTCGGTCGGCGGACTGCCTTGCGATTGCATGTTGGCGCCGTCGCCGCCGGTGCGCAGCTTACCGGTTGTGCCCAGCGAGCCGTCGATCAGCCGGCCATAGATGTCGCGAACCTCGAGACCGAGCATGCGCTGCCCGAAGAACCAGTTCTCCGGATCCGGTACCTTGTAGTTGGTCAGGTTGAGGATGCCGACGTCGACGGCCGCGACCATGACATAGGCGTTGGTGCCGGGCTGCACGCCGGCAACGGCGACCGGGATCGACAGCTGCTGGCGCGGCATGGTCTTGCCCGGCGTCGCCAAGCTGACCGCAAGCTTCCGCGAGCCGGGATCGAGCTTCAGCCATTTGACGCCGATGGCGCGCGCCGGCATGCGTGTCTCTTGCGCATCGCCCGGCCTGAATAGCGTTGCCGTGACGTAGGCGCCGGCGCCCCAGTCGTCGCCGACCGGGATGTCGACAGTGCTGCCGCCGGCCGGCACGCTGGCGGTGACGGTCTTCAGGAGCTTGTCGGCGCCGATGGTGACGAGCAACTCGCCGGCAAAGTGCGGCGACACTTTGAGCTTGGCCACTTCACCCGCCGCATAGGTATCCTTGTCGAGGGCGATCTCGAGGCCGTCGGGCGTTTCGGTGGTGGTGGAACTGACATACCAGCCGGCGTCGAACTCATAGCTGGTGGCCGGGCCTTCCGGATCCGCTGTCTCGATCTCGAGCCGGTAGCGGCCCCAGTCGACCGGCAGCGACACCGTAGCCTCGCCATCGGCGCTCAGGTCGACCTGGCCGTTGGCCACCGCCTTGGTGAAGGTGACCGGCTCATAGTTCCAGGAGTTGCTCGAGCGATACCACTGGTAGCTGCGCTCGACCTTGACCAACGACCACTGTGCGCCCTTCAGCGCCTCACGCTTGCCGTCTGGGTCGACGGCGACCAGGCTGAACTTGGCCGTGCCGCCTTGCGGCACCTCGTCTCCGTCGAAATCCGGGCGGATGCCGATCATGTGGCCCTGCGGGCGGATGCCGATATTCAGCGAGCGCTCGACGGCACGGCCGCCGGTTTCACGCATCCTGACCGTGATCTTGGCATCGACCAGCTTGGTGGTGGATGGCAATTGATCGACGGAGACCGGGAAGGTCGCCTTGCCGTCCTCGCCGACCACCGGCAGGCCAGTGAAGGGCGTCACTGTCGGTTCAGCCGACTGTTCGTCGGCGAGACCGAAGGAATAGCCTTTGAAGCGGTCCCAATCGCGGGCGGTCGACAGCGTCAATTCGCCTTCGAGCGCGAGGCCCGCGGCCGGCGCGCCGTAGAGAAAGCGGCCGTCGACGGTAATGTTGGCGGTCTCGCCCTGGGCGATCTCCTGCTTGTCGGAGGACAGGTCGAACTCGATGCGGTCCGGTACGAAGTCCTCGACCAGGAACATCTGGCTGGCAACCGCCGCCTGCTTGGGATCGGTATGGATCGCCACCGTCCAGGTGCCGCGCATGGCGTTGGGTTCCAGCGGCAGGTCGACCGCGTGACCACCGGCCGACGCGCCGTCGCTGACGATGCGGCGGTCCTCGACGCCGTCGGGCCGCGAGAAGATGAAGGTCAGCGGCAGGTTCTCGACCGCCTTGGCGGCACTGTCGCGGGCAAGAGCCGCGACATGGACATCTTCGCCGGCGCGGTAGATGCCGCGCTCGGTCCAGGCATAGACGTCGAGCGCGCCAGGTGCCGGCCGTCCGGCGACGCCACGGTCGGACAGGTCGAAGCCGGCGCGGCCCATATCGAGGAAGACGAAATCGTCGTCGCCCTGTTTGGCCATCAGCACGGCCGGCGCCATGCCGCTGTCGCCGCGCGTCAGGCCGGGATTGAACACCGCCCGCCCTTCCGCGTCGGTGGTCGCGGTGCCGAGGATTTCATTGTTCCTGGCCAGCAGCGTCAGCTCGGCGCCGGCAATCGGCTTGGCGGTTGCGAGCGAACGCGCAAAGACGTTCAGTCCATCCTGTCCGGTATAGGTCGACAGGCCGATATCGGAGACGACGAACCATTGCGTGGCGTGCGAATCATAGTCGTCGCTGCGATCGTCGACGGCTTGTGCGGTCAGCACATAGACGCCGGGCTTGCGCTTCGGCAACGCCTCATCGATTGGGAAGGAGGTGGTGACTTCCTTGTTGAGGTCGTTGGCGATGTCGAGCTGGCCCTGCCAGACCGGCTCGCCCATCTGTTCGGAGATGTTCGAAATGTCGTAGCCGTCAAGCTGGCGCAGGAACTGATATCCCGACAGAAGTTGGGCCAGCGAGCGGTCGCCGATGCGGAAGAGCTTCATTTCGGCGGCATTCATGTTGACGGTGACGACCGGTATGCCGCGGCGTGCGCCGGCGGGCAGCACGAAGCTGTCGCCGGTGAAGCGGGCCGAAGGCGCGCGGTCCTGCACATATATCGATAGAACCACCGGTGCCGCGGTGACCTCGCCAATGGCGGCCGGCAGGCCGGCGCGGAAGGTCACGTCATAATGTTGGCCGTGCTCGAGCCCTTCGACGCAGATCTGCTTGTCCTTGGCTTCGACGCCCTTGGGAGCGGCGTTGTCGACAGTAACGAACTGCGAGTAGTCGACGCCGGTCTTGACCAGCTCCTCGGAGAACTGCGCGCAGATGCGTGGCGCGCTGGTGTCGGCATCGACGGTATGATCGATGACGCGGAAGCCCTTGCGGGCCTTGAGATCCTGGTAGGCGGCCCTGACTGCCGGCGAATTGACGAGAGCGAGGCTCGCCTCGTAGGCCTGCAGGGCCGGCCTGTAGAGATCGCGGCGATCAAGGCCGTCCCCGAGCAGCGCCAGCACGTCGGCGCGCGTCCTGGTGGTGCGCAGCAATTTGTAGGCATTGAAGGCGGCGGAAGTGGCGTTCGCCGGCAGCGTCGACGGCTCCGAACTGTTGGCGGTCGGATGGACGGCAAGCGTTTCGCGCGCCAGCTCGAGCCAGAGCTGGCCGTCATCAGGCAACGCCGAAACCGCCGCCTCGTATTTGTGCATGGCCGCGCGATGATCGCCCGTCAGCGCCGACTGTTCGGCGGCGGCCCTCAGCGCCGTCAGCCCCTCGGTCGGCTTGGTGTAGGTCGGGCCAGTGAGCTTGTTGCGGTATTGCTGGGCCTGGTCTGCCATCCAGTTCGGGAAGAAGGCGAGTTCGGGTGGCGCGCCGATGTCGGGATCGCCATCGATGTTGACGACCTTGCCGGCGACGGCGCCGCTGAAGGGTTTCAACGAGTTGTAATCGGATTTAAGAAAGCACCATTTGGCCTTGAGGTTGTAGGTGAAGGCGCGGCAGGCCGGGTCGCCGAGGCAGGTGGTCTTGCACTGGTCGAGGCTGACATTCTGGTCGGATCTGAGATCGAAACCGAAATAGTCGGAATTGTCCGATGTCACCACCCGCCGGGCTTCGGCCGCTTGCGCGACACCGCTCCAGGCAAAAAAGAGAAGGAAAAGAATCGATAGACCACGAGCCGCGCGCATTGCCATAAACCCCTCCAGACAAGTGCTGACGTCCAGAAATCTTCAAGCTTCAGTGGCGCTTGTCAACATCAGGACGCGGCAGGATCCGCCTGCCAACGGTTTGCTTTCCGGCCGATGACCGGTAGTAGCTCCATAGGACAGGGGATCACGCTTTCTTGCGGCGACGCAGAAGGTGTGAGTTCCAAGCCCTGTCTATTTCAGCAATTGGATTGTGGCCCCTTTACGAGTGCTTCAGAACTTCATTCCAATTTTAGGTTTGCGAGCTAGGCTAGGAGCGTAATGCCGGCGTATGAAAGGCAGATGTCGGGAGGAACCGCGCAACGGCGCGCGCTTTCGCGCGCCCTGCTTTTCGCCTTGCTGTGCTCGGCGGTACTTATTGTCGAGACCGGAAATGCGGCAGCCTTCGAGATTTTCGGCATCAAGCTATGGGGATCGTCGAAGGACGAAGATGCCGACATCGTTGACCCGCTGCGTTATGCCGTGACGATCGAGACGCCCGACGCCGACAAGGATCTCGCCGAGAAGCTCGAAAACGCCTCGGCGCTGAAAGCCGACGAGGAACACCCGGTATCAGGTTCGCTGGGTCTTTTGGCCAAGGCGCGCAGCGACCGTGAGCAACTTGTCGCCGCGCTCTACGCGGACGCCCGCTACGAGGGGGTCGTCACCATCACTATTCAGGGCAAGCCGCTCGACGATCTGCCGCCCGATGCCGAGTTTTCCGGCCCGCAGCCGATTCCGGTGGTGATAAGCATAGCGGCCGGGCCGAAATTCACGCTTGGCAACATCAGACTGAAAGGCGATGCAGCGGGGCTGGCAAGTGCCGATTTCGGTCTGATCGCCGGCGGTGACGCCAGTTCGGGCGCCGTGCTCAAGGCCGAGGCGGCGATCGTGCGGGCACTCAAGCAAGAAGGCAGGCCGCTGGCCAAGGTGACGGGCCGCGAGATCGTCGCCGAGCACACCGGTTCGACGCTCGACGTGACGCTCACCGTCGCGGCCGGCCCGGTCGCCGGCTATGGCGACACCACTGTCGAGGGTACCGAAAAGGTCGACCGCGACTTCACCGAATATATGACCGGTCTGAAGCGTGGCCGCCAGTATTCGCCCGATGAGATCGACGATGCACGCGACCGGCTGCTCGGCCTCGAGGTCTTCAACAGCGTGACGGTGAAGGAAGCCGACGCCCTCGACGCCGAGGGCAATGTCCCGATCGGTGTCCAGGTCAGCGAACGCAAGCCGCGCTATTTCGGCATTGGCGGCAGCTTCTCAAACACCGAAGGGCTGGGCCTCGAAGGCTATTGGGGGCATCGCAATCTGTTTGGCCGCGCCGAAAAGCTGCGCATCGACGGCAAGATCAGCGGCATCGGCAGCAACGACTTGACCCAGCTCAATTACAATGCCGGCGTCATGTTCGAAAAGCCGGGCGTGGTCGGGCCGGCGTCGAAATTCATTGCCAGCGTCAATGCTGTGCTGGAGCACCCCGACGCCTATGACCATTTCTCGGTCAAGGGCAGTACCGGCCTATCCTACGAACTCGACAAGAAGCAGACGGTTTCCGCGCAAGTCGCGCTGGATTATTCGAGGATCCACGACGCTTTCGGCAAGCACACCTATCTGATCGCCAGCATTCCACTGCAATATGTCTACGACAATCGCGACAGCAAGCTCAATCCGACCCGGGGCTTCAGGGTGCTGGCCTATGCCGAGCCGAGCTACGACATTTTGAGCGGGGCTGCCTTCGTCAAGCTGAAGGGCGAGGGGTCGGCCTACCAGTCGCTCGATTCGGCCTCGAAATTCGTTTTCGCCGAACGTGTCGCCATCGGCTCTATCATCGGCGCCAGTCTTCAAGATGTTCCGGCAGATCGCCGCTTCTACTCAGGCGGCGGCGGTTCGGTGCGCGGCTATGCTTATCAAGGCATCGGCCCGAAGGACAGCAATGGAGAGCCGATCGGAGGGCTTTCCTTCTTCGAGACCTCGGTCGAGATGCGCATCGCCGTCACCGACAAGATCGGCGTTGTGCCGTTCGTCGATGCCGGCACGGTGTCGACGAGGCAGGTTCCCGATTTTTCGGACATGAAGGTCGGCGCGGGTGTAGGCTTGCGCTATCTGACGGCGTTCGGGCCGCTCCGCATCGACGCGGCAGTGCCGCTCAACCGCGGCCCCGACGATCCTCATTTCGGCATTTATGCCGGCATCGGCCAGGCATTCTGATGGCAATATTCAGGCGCATCCTTCGTATCCTTTTCTACACGCTGCTCATCGTCGTGGCAGCGGCGGTGGGGGCGCTCGTCGTGCTGACCAAGACCGAGCGCGGCCGCGAAAACCTTGCCGGCATCATCTCGACCATGGCCTCGACCAGTGATCGCAAGGTCACTGTCGTCGGCATCGACGGTATCTGGTCGGGCGCGCTGAGGGTCGATCATGTCGTTCTGGAGGATCGCGAAGGCGCCTGGATGGTGGCGCGCAAGGTGGCCGTCGACTGGTCGCCGCTGGCACTCCTGTCGAAGAGCTTCAGCGCCGATCGCATTGGGGCCGAGCGTATCGAGTTGGCAAGGCTGCCGATGGCCAATACACAGCCGCGCCAAAGCGGGGCGACCACGCTGCCGGTTTCCATCGATGTCAAGCAGCTCGACCTTCCCGAAATCGCACTCGGGCAGGCTCTGGCCGGCAGCGGTGTTGCCGAGCTCGCAGCCAAGGGAGCGCTCAAGGCGGATGCCTCGCCGTTGGCTATCGAGACCAATCTCAACATCGTTCGCCATGACGGCAAGCAAGGCACGGTCGACGCCAAAGCCCAATTCGCGCCGGCCGACAACAAGCTCGACCTCGACTTGAGGGCATCCGAGCCGGCCGGCGGCATCATCGCCAACCTGCTCAAGCTGCCGGGCGCGCCGCCGGTCGAGATTGTCGTTTCCGGCACCGGACCGCTCGCCAACTGGAATGGCATCGGGACCTTTGTCGTCGATCGCCGGATCGTCACCCAGCTTACCGGTCGTCATCAGCTCACGAACAAGGGTCATTATGTCGAGGCCAAGGGTGACGGCGAGTTCGAGCGCTTCCTGCCCGAAAATCTGAAGCCGCTGTTTGCCGGCAAGACCAGCTTCGACCTCGCCGGCACAGCGACCGCGGCCGGCGGCGTCGACGTGGAGCGCGCCAATATCGACAGCGATGCCGTGCACGCGACGGCCGCCGGCACTGTCGATCCGAACGGTGCCAGCGATCTTTCCGTTAAGCTCGCCGCAAAGGGGCCGCCGATCGTGCTTAGTCTCGGCAGCGAGGCGCAGCCGATAACCGTGGCGATCAAGGACGCCACGGCCCGCGCTTTCGGCGATGGCAAGGCGCCGATGGTCGATATCGGCGCGTCGCTGGTCTCGGTGGTGGCGGGCGGCACGCGGGTGGACGACCTGATCGGGCAAGTGCATTCGGATGGTTTCGACATCCAGAACCGTAGCGGGCCTGTCACCATCAAGCTGACGGCGGCCGGCCTGAACACCGACGTTGCGACGTTGGCGCCGCTGATAACGGGCAGGGTCAGCGCCGGTCTCGCCGGCTCCGTCAGCAAGGACCAGGTCGTCGTCGACCAAGGCACGCTGCGCAGCGACGCGCTCAATGCGTCCGTAACGGCCACCGTGGTGCTGGCCGATCTGTCGATGACGCTCAAGATGAATGCCGACGCGGCTTCGACGGCGCTGCCGCCGCAGATCAGTTCGGTTCTCGGCCAGCGCGTGCAGTTTTCCGCAACCGCGACCCGCGACCCGGACGGTGCGTTTGCCGCCAATGCACTGCAGCTCACCTCCGGCACGCTCAACGCCAGCGGCACCGCCAGCGCGCAGGGCACCGATATCCGAGCCGATATCAAAGGAACGCTCGGCGACGTGTCGGTGCTGTCGCCGCTGGTTGGCGCGAAGGTCGGCGGCGCAGTCGATTTCGCGCTGACCGCAAGCGGTGCGCGCACCGCGCCGGACTTCTCGGTTTCGGCCAGCAGCGACAGCCTGACGGCGTCCGGCCATGCGGTGAAGCAGATCAAGCTGAGCGCGCGCGGCAAGGCCGATATCGCCAGTCCCGCCGCCGATGTCTCGCTGACCGGCTCGGTCGACGACCAGCCGCTCGACCTCAAGGCATCGCTGGTCACGACCGACGGAAAGCGCTCCATCAATGGACTTGCCGTCTCGCTGGCCGACAACAAGGTCTCCGGCGACCTCGGGCTCGACGACAACCTGCTGCCGCTCGGCACGTTGGCCCTCGATGCCGCCGATATTGCCCCGCTGGCCAGACTTGCCGGCCAAACGCTAGCCGGCGACGTGCGTGGCACGATCCGCTTCGCCAACGACAATGGAGCACCGACGGTCGCGATCGATGCGACGAGCACCGCGATTTCGCGCGGCGAACTGGCGGCCAAGACAATCGCCGTCAACGCGCTGGTCGCCAATTATCTCAAAGCCCCGGCGATCGCCGGCAAAGTCAAGGCCGACATGATCACTTCCGGAACCACGGTGATCAGCGGCATCGATGTCGACCTGAAGCGCAACGGCGACTGGACCGGCTTTAGCGGCGGCGCCACGGTCGCCGGCATTCCGGCCAGCGCGGCCGGGCGGGTCAGGATCGCGAACGGCATCACCAGCATCGAGCTTGCCTCGGGCGAGGCAATCATCCGCGGCATCAAGGCAGCGATCGCACAGCCGTCGGCGCTGACAATCGCCAATGGCATGGTGAGCATTGAGAACCTGGCGCTCGGTGTCGGCGGCGGTTCGGTTGCCGTGTCGGGTACGGCTGGCCAGACGCTCGATCTCGCTGCCACCTTGTCGGCGGTGCCGGCAGCGCTTGCCAATGATTTTTCACCGGGTCTCGATGCCGTGGGCGCGCTCAGCGGCACCGCGCAGGTCACGGGATCGTCGGCTGCCCCCGACGTCCGTTTCAACGCCCGGCTCAGCGGCGCCGAAACCAACCAGACCCGGCGGGCCGGGCTCGGGCCGCTCGATCTCGATGCGGCAGGCCGCTTCTCCTCGGTCAGCGGCCTGGCCATCGAGCAGGCGACGCTTGCCGGCGAGAAAATCTCCGGCAAGGCAGCCGGCACCATCAATCCGAACGGCGCCAGCGATTTCTCGCTCGACCTCGCCTCGACCGGTCCGAGCCTGCCGCTGTCGTTCGGCAGCAAGGCAAGTCCGATCAAGCTCGAGCTGCAGGCGATATCGCTAAAGGCGGCCGGGCAGGGCACGCAGCCGAAGCTCGACATCTCCGCGACGCTGCCATCGGCCGCCACCAATCTGGCTAAGGTCGAGGGCATCACGCTGGCGCTGCACTCCGATCGCTTCGACGTGAAAGCCCGGAGCGGGCCGATCTCCGGCACCGTGACCGCTGAAAAAATCGGCATCGACAATCCGACAGTCGCACCGCTGATCGCCGGCAAGGTCACTGCCAAACTCGCCGGCAGCCTTGCCGCCGACGCTGTCATCATCGATAGCGGCACAGTGACCAGCGACGCGTTGAACAGCGGCTTCAACGGGCGGGTCTCGCTGGCCGACGGCGCCATCGATCTAAATCTCAAGGCGGATGCCGCGTCGGCGGCGCTGCCGGCGGCGGTACGTGGCGTGCTCGCCGCGCGAACACAACTCAGTGCCGCGCTGAAGCGAGACGCCAACGGCAATGTCACCGCCAACGCCGTCAGGCTGTCGTCCGGTTCGCTAACGGCAGACGGGCAGGCGAGCCTTGCCGCCAACAAGCTCAGCGCCGACGTCAAAGGCGCGCTGGGCGACGTCTCGCTGGTATCCAAGGACGCCAAAGGCGCCATCTCTTTCGCGCTGAATGCGCAAGGCGCCAGCACTGGGCCGGATCTGTCCCTGACTGTCAACAGCGACAGGCTTTCGGTCGCGGCGCGCGAGATCACTGGCCTGAAGCTCACTGCCACCGGCAAGGCTGATGCCGCCAACCCGGCTGCGAATGTGCAACTCACCGGAAACGTCGCGGGTCAACCGCTGCAGGGCAGCGCCGTGCTGGCGACATCGGACGGCAAACGCGCCATCAATGGGCTTTTGCTGTCGCTGGGCAAGAACCGTATTTCCGGCGACCTGGCGCTCGACGATGCCTTCGTCCCGGTCGGCACGGTAGCGCTCGACCTGCCCGATATCGGTCCGCTTGCTGCCCTGGCACTGGAAAAGGCCGACGGCGATGTGCGCGGCACGATCGCCTTCTCCAAGGCGGGCGCCGTGCCGCAGGTCGCCGTCAAGGCGATGACGGGCTCGATCTCGCGCGGCGATGTCTCGGCCAAGGCCGTGAGCATCGATGCGCTGATCGCCAACTATCTGGCGGCACCGGTGATCTCGGGCAAAATCCGTGCCGACAGCGTGACCTCCGGCGGCACGGTTATCCGTGGCGTCGACGTCGATCTCAAGCGCGACGGCGAATGGACCGGTTTTTCCGGTGGCGCCACCGTCAAGGATATTCCGCTGAAAGCCGGTGGGCGGGTCAAGGCGGTCAACGGCACGACGACGGTCGAACTTGCCTCCGGCGAGGCGACCATCCGCGGCATCAAGGCGGCTATCGCCCAGGCCTCGACCATCAACATCGCCAATGGAGTGCCCAGCCTCGACAGGCTGGTGCTCAACCTCGGCGGCGGCACGGCGACGGTCACGGGCAAAGCTGGGCAGGCGCTCGACCTCAACGCGACGCTGGCCCGCGTCCCGATCTCGATAGCCAACAGTTTTTCGCCGGGCCTCGATGCCGCCGGTTCCATCTCGGGCACGGTGAAGGTGACGGGTGCGCCGGCCAATCCGGCCGTTGCTTTCAAGATCGATGCAGCAGGCGTTCAGACGTCGCAGACCCGTGGTGCAGGCTTCGGCGCCATGGGCGTTTTATCCTCAGGTACGTATTCGGGCAACAGACTGACCTTCGACGCCAACATGAGCGATGCCGCCGGCCTCGGTCTCAAGGGCGGCGGCACGATGACGACATCAGGCGCGCCCACCCTTGATCTCAACTTTTCCGGCAAGGTGCCGTTCGCATTCCTCACCAGGACACTCGCCGCGCAAGGCTTGTCCCTGAGCGGCACGGCCGACGTCGATATACAGGTACGCGGCCCGGCGACGTCGCCGGTGATCTCAGGCACGGTCCGCACGTCAGGCGCCCGCCTGCTCGACGCGCGTTCGGGGCTTGCGATCAACGACATCACTGCCGATGTCGCCGTCGGTGGCGGCGTGGCAAGGATCAATCGACTGACCGGCACGCTGTCGACGCGCGGCAGCCTTTCGGCCAGCGGCACCGTCGGCATCGATCCGGCTAAGGGTTTTCCGGCCGATCTGTCGATCAAGCTTGTCGACGGCCGCTATACCGACGGCAAGGTAGTCACCGCCAATCTTGGCGGCGACCTGACCGTTAAGGGGCCGCTCACCTCCGCGCCGATGATTTCCGGTACCGTCAACCTGGCCAAGACCGTCATCACCGTACCCGAAAAACTGCCCGGCTCGCTGGCCGAGCTCAACGTCAAGCACAAGAATGCGCCGGCCGCCGTGCGTGCGCAGGACAAGGCGTTGCACCCGGCCGCTGCAAGCAGCGGTGGCGGCGGCAGCGGCCTCATTCTCGACGTCACGGTCAATGCGCCGAGCCAGATCTTCATCCAGGGCAGGGGCGTCGACGCCGAACTCGGCGGGTCGTTGCGGCTGACCGGCCCGGCATCGTCACCCCAGGCGGTCGGCACCTTCACCTTGCGGCGCGGTCGGCTGACGATCCTTGCCAAGCGGCTGACCTTCACCGAAGGCACGGTCGGCTTTTCCGGCTCTCTGGTGCCCTACCTCAATCTCACGGCGCAATCGAAGACGACCAGCGCCACCGTGACCATCGTGGTGTCGGGCGAGGCGACCAACCCGAAATTCACCTTCTCCTCGGTACCGGCGCTGCCGGAGGACGAGGTGCTGGCGCAGCTGATCTTCGGCCGTTCGATGTCGAACCTGTCGCCGCTGCAGATCGCTCAGCTTGCCGAGGCTGCCGGACAACTGGCCGGCATCGGCGGCTCGACCTCCCTGCTGCAGAACCTGCGCAGCGCGATCGGCGTCGACGACCTCGACGTGATCACCGACGAAGAGGGCGGCACCGCCGTCTCGGCGGGCAAGTATCTCAACGACCGCACCTACGTGACGATCCAGAAGGGCGACAGGCCGGGCTCGGGCAAGGCAACCGTCGATCTCGACGTTGGGCGCGGCGTCAAGCTGCGTGGTGAGGCAACCGACGCCGGCGAAGCCAAAGGCGGTGTTTTCTACGAACGGGAATATTGAAACCGGCCGTTCGCGCAGAACAGCTGGTTGCCCGATGAACGAGCGGCGCAGCAGCAAATGTCCCGGTTTAATTGCCCGTGGAGATTTCGGGCGAAATCCCTGGCGCACTAGCAAATTTGCGCCAAGACTGTCGTTAACGCGCGAACCGGCCTGCTTCCAAAGTTGCACATTCCTTGGCATGTTCCCAATCCGTGCCGTCTTTGACATCATGGCGCGGATGCGGAATGTTAAAAGGCAGAAAGCCAACAATGGGAGTTAGTCATGACGATCTACAAGAGTAACGGCGACCGCGTTCCCGATCACATCCTGGCCATGGCCGAAGACGCCAAGGCAGGCAAGATGGATCGTCGCGAATTTCTGGCTCTCGCCAGCGTCTTCGGAGCCTCGACGGCGATGGCCTATGGCATGCTTGGCCTTGCAGACCCGACGCCGGCCAAAGCGGAAGAGGTCCAGGGCAAGAAAGGCGGCGTGTTGAAGGTCGCGCAATGGATCAAGGATCCGAAGGATCCGCGCAAGGCCGACTGGTCGGAAATCGCCAATGCCGAGCGCCAGGCGCTCGAGCCGCTGGTCAAATATACCACCGAATACACATTCCGCCCCTATCTGCTGGAGAGCTGGGACGTGAATGACGACGCTACCGAATACACGCTGCATGTGCGCAAAGGCGTCACCTGGAACAACGGCGATCCGTTCACCGCAGACGACGTCATCTTCAACCTCAAGCGTTGGGCCGACAAGAAGGCCGAAGGCAATTCCATGCCGGGTCGCCTCGGTTCGCTGGTCAAGGACGACAAACTGGATGAGAGCGCGGTGACCAAGGTCGACGACCACACGATCAAGCTGACGCTCAGCAAGCCGGATATCGCCCTCATTCCCAACGTGTGCGACTATCCCGGCCTCATCGTCCACAAGACGTTCGATGAAAAAGGCGGCGACTTCAAGTCCTGCCCGATCGGCACTGGGCCGTTCGAGCTGGTCTCCTACGATGTCGGCCAGAAAGTGGTCTACAAGCGCCGCGAAGATAACAAATGGTGGGATGGTGAGGTCTTCCTCGACGGCATCGAGTTCGTCGACTACGGCACCGATCCGGCGGCCATGGTCAGCGCCTTCGAAGCAGGCGAGGTACACACCAATTTCGAGACGTCGGCCGACTATGTGTCGATCCTCGACGGCATGGACCTGGTGAAGTCGGAGATCGTCACCGCCTCGACGATCGTCTGCCGCACCAATGTGACCAACAAGCCTTATGGCGACCAGAAGGTTCGCAACGCCCTGCAGCTCGCGGTCGACAACAATGTCGTCCTCCAGCTCGGCTACGGCAATGCCGGCACGGTTGCCGAAAACCACCATGTCGCCCCGATCCATCCGGAATACTACGAACTGCCGAAGATTGCTCGCGACCCGGCAAAGGCGAAGGCGCTGATGGCGGAAGCCGGCCAGGCCGATTTCGAGCACGAGCTGATCACGGTCGACGAGGACTGGCACAAGAATACAGGCGATGCGATCGCCGCGCAGATGCGCGACGCCGGCATCAAGGTGAAGCGTACCGTGCTGCCGGGTTCGACCTTCTGGAACGACTGGACGAAGTATCCGCTGTCGATGACCAACTGGAACATGCGGCCGCTCGGCGTCCAGGTTCTGGCGATCGGCTATCGCACAGGTGAAGCCTGGAACGAGACGGCCTGGTCGAATCCGGAGTGGGATGCCAAGCTCAATGCTGCGCTCGCAGTCGCCGACGCCGCCAAGCGCAAGGAAATGATGAAGGACATCGAGCAGATCCTGCAGGATTCCGGCATTATCATCCAGCCTTATTGGCGCAAGCTCTACAGCCATTCGGTCAAGGCGGTGCAGAACTACAAGATGCACCCGACCTTCGAGCGCGACTATGGCAAGGTCTGGCTCGAGCAGGCCTGACCGGACGATCCGGAAAGGGGCGTCTCGCCCCTTTCCGTCGCTCTTTGCATGATCCATGGACCGGAAGTCGGCGCAGCAAAAAGTTGCGGACTCTTCGGCCGGGGTCTGCAATAAAAAGGGTATTGCATCTGGGACTGGTCTGAAGGCTTGTTCTGCCGTGGCGGCAGGGCGGCTTGCAAACCGGTTCCAACCCCCAACCCGACCGGCAGGGGACCGCCATGCTTTCTTTCGTTATCAGGCGTCTCGGCACCATGGCATTGACGATGCTGTGCCTGACGATGATCGTCTTCTTCCTGGTCAATCTCGGGCCCAATCTGAAGAAGCTGGCGATCAGCCAGACCGAAATGCACACATCCGCCGAGCAGCTTGAGGCCTGGCTGGTCAACCATGGCTATCGGCAGAATTTCTTTGTCCGCTACGGCCAATGGCTGGGCATCATGCCAAAGCAGCCGGTGACCGACCCGGCGACCGGCAAGCCCGCACAGCGTTTCTCCTTCTGCAACGATCCGGTCGTGCCGACATTCTCCGGCATCCTGCAAGGCGATTTCGGTTGCTCGACGAAGTTCAAGACGACGGTCGCTTCGAAACTCTTCCCGGCGCTCAGCGCCACCGGCATCCTGATGCTCTGCGTGCTGGCCGTGATGGTGCCGGTCTCGCTTTTGATCGGCATTCTCGCCGGCATGCGCGAGGGCTCACGCACCGACCGTACATTGTCGGTGGCTTCGATCGCCTCGACGGCGACGCCCGAATACGTTTCGGGCGTCATCTTCACCGTGATCTTCGCCTCCTGGCTCGGCGTGCTGAACGGTTCGGCGGCCTCGGCCAGCCAGGGCATCACCTTCTACAATTTCACCTTGCCGGTAATGACGCTGGCGATCTACGGCATCGGCTACATCGCCCGCATGACCCGCGCCTCGATGGTGGAGGTGATGACACAGCAATATATCCGAACCGCCCGGCTGAAGGGCCTCTCCTTCGGCAGCGTGGTGATAAAGCACGCTCTGCGCAATGCGCTGATCGCACCGTTCACGGTCATCATGCTGCAGTTTCCCTGGCTGCTCACCGGTGTCGTTATCGTCGAGGTGATGTTCCGCTACCAGGGTTTCGGCTACACGCTGGTCGAGGCTGCCGGCAACAACGACATCGATCTTCTGCTCGGCTGTTCACTGGTCTCGGTGTTTATCGTCCTGATCACACAGCTCATCTCCGATGTCGGCTACGCGTTCCTCAATCCGCGCATCAGAGTTCAATAGGAGACCGGGCGGATGCAGGTCGAATATCTCAGCGCCCTCAACGTCGTACTCGGCGTGCTTGCCCGCTTCTGGCCGGTCTGGATCGCTCTCGCCCTGGTGATGGGAGCGAGCTTCGGCTACAAGAAGAAACTAGGCCTTTACGGCCAGCTTTTCGACAGCGGCGTCGGCATCGTCGGCGTTGGCATCTGCCTGTTCTGGCTGTTTACGGCGATCTTCGCGTCGACCATCTCGCCCTTCGATCCGCTTGCCCAGGTGCCGATCATGAAGGACGCGCTGCCGGGCGCGATCGAGCCGGCGTCGAAACTTATATACTATTTCGGCGGCGACAAGCTCGCCCGCGACGTGTTCTCCCGCATGGTCTATGGCAGCCAGATCGTGCTGATCATCGCGCCGGCGGCGACCGGTTTTGCGCTGATGGTCGGTATTACGCTCGGCCTGCCGGCCGGCTATTATGGCGGCAGGATCGATACGGTGCTGTCCTTCCTCGCAAACCTTGTGCTGGCCTTCCCGGTGATCCTGCTGTTCTACCTGCTGGTGACGCCGGGCATCATGGACACGCCGATCCCCTACGCGATGGCAGGGCTGTTCTTCCTGTTTCCGATCATCTTCTTCAGTGTGTTGTTCTGGACGCGCTACAAGAACCGTCCCGACCGCCTCTATATCCTGCTTGGCCTGACGTTGGTGCTTGGCGGCTGGATCTATGCCGGCCTTGTCTTCGATGCCGATCCGTTCAAAATCATCCACATCGATCCCAACCAGCTCAACATCTTCGTGGCGGTGGTGTTCGCCTCCAGCCCGGGCGTGTTCCGCATCGTGCGCGGCCTGGTCATGGACATCAAAACGCGCGACTATGTTGCGGCGGCTCAAACGCGCGGTGAATCGCCCTGGTACATCATGCTGTGGGAGATATTGCCCAATGCGCGCGGGCCGCTGATCGTCGACGCCTGCCTGCGCATCGGCTACACTACGATCCTGCTCGGCACGCTCGGCTATTTCGGGCTGGGACTAGCGCCGGAAAGCCCGGACTGGGGCACGGCGATCAAGGATGCAAGCCGGCTGCTGCGCTCCTTCATCCACCCGGCGCTGCCGCCGACGATCGCGTTGATGTCGTTCGTGCTCGGCCTCAACCTCCTGGCGGATTCGCTGCGCGAACAGTCTATGAAAGATTGATGCCGGGAAAGATTGATGCCGGGAAAGATTGACGCTGGGAAGACCGATGCCGGGTTCGGCCCGACGTGCCTGAAGAACAAGGATTGGAGCGACCCATGAATGAGGCAGTTCGAAATCCCGCCAAGCCGACCAATGGCCCGACCAATGGGCCGATCATCGAGATCGAGAACCTGTCGATCTCCTTCTTCACCCGCAAGGGCGAGATCCCGGCGGTCATGGATTTTTCCTGCACGGTCATGCCCGGCGAGGCAATGGGCATTGTCGGCGAATCCGGTTGCGGCAAGTCGACCGTGTCGCTCGGCATCATGCGCGACCTCTCCAACATCGGAAAGATCGTCGGCGGAAAGATCAAGTTCCAGGGCAAGGACATGGGAGAACTGTCCGACGAGGAACTGCGCGCCATCCGCGGCAACAAGATCGCGATGATCTACCAGGAGCCGATGGCCAGTCTGAACCCGGCAATGAAGGTCGGCCAGCAGCTGATGGAAGTGCCACTGATCCACGACAAGGTGTCGAAGGACGAAGCTTATAAACGCGCCTTGGAAATGGTGCGCGCGGTGAAGCTGCCGGATCCCGAACGCATGATGCGTTCCTATCCGCACCAGCTTTCGGGCGGCCAGCAGCAGCGCATCGTCATTGCCATGGCGCTGCTGTCGAAGCCGGCGCTGCTCCTGCTCGACGAGCCGACGACAGCGCTCGACGTGACGGTGGAAGCCGGCATCGTCGACCTGGTCAAGGGGCTGGGCGAGAAGTTCGGCACCTCGATGATCTTCGTATCGCACAATCTCGGGCTGATCCTGGAGACCTGCGACCGCATTACGGTGATGTATTCGGGCGAAGCGGTGGAGACCGGCAAGATCAAGGACGTCTTCGACCGGATGCGCCATCCCTACACGCAAGGCCTGTTCCGCTCGATCCCGCTGCCCGGCGCCGACAAGAATTCGCGGCCGCTGATCTCGATCCCGGGGCAGTTGCCGCTGCCGCACGAGCGGCCGAAGGGCTGCAATTTCGGCCCGCGCTGCCACCATTTCGTCGAGGGCGTCTGCAACGCCGCCGAAATTCCGATGATCGCGGTCGAAGGCCATGACGGGCATTTCTCGCGCTGTGTGCGCTTCAACGAGATCGACTGGGAGGCGCTGCCACCCGGCGCCAAGAAGGTCAACGAGCGGGTGGTGCCCGGTGCGCCGGTGCTCCAGATCGAAGACCTCCGGAAGTACTACAAGGTCGGCGGCAGCGAAGTGTTCGGCTCGAGCGAGGGCCGTGTCGTCAAGGCCAATGAGACGATCTCGTTCATGGCGCGCGAATCCGAGACCGTCGCTATCGTCGGCGAATCCGGCTGCGGAAAATCGACCCTGGCCAAGGTGCTGCTCGGCCTCGAAACGGCAAGCTCCGGCCGCGTCAAGCTCGGCAATAAGGAGATCCAGTCGACCGGGATCGAGAAGCGCAGCGTCGACACGGTGTCATCGATCCAGATGGTGTTCCAAAATCCGTTCGACACGCTCAATCCCAGCCATTCGGTCGGTTCGCAGATCATCCGTACGCTGGAAAAGTTCAATGTCGGCGACACGGTGGCCGACCGCCGCAAGCGGATGCTGGAATTGCTCGACCTGGTGAAGCTGCCGAGGGCGTTCGAGTCGCGCAAGCCGCGCCAGCTTTCAGGCGGCCAGAAACAGCGCATCGGCGTTGCGCGTGCCTTTGCCGGCGACGCCAAGGTGGTGGTGGCCGACGAGCCGGTCTCGGCACTGGATGTGTCGGTCCAGGCCGCGGTGACCGAGCTCTTGATGGACATCCAGCGCAAGAACAGGACGACGATGCTGTTCATCAGCCACGATCTGTCGGTGGTGCGCTACATCGCCGACCGCGTCGTCGTCATGTATCTCGGCTATATCGTTGAGCAAGGCACGACCGACCAGATATTCGCGCCGCCCTATCACCCCTATACCGAGGCATTGCTGTCGGCGATCCCGATCGCCGACACAAGCGTGGTCAAGAAGCACATCGTGCTGGAGGGCGACATCCCTTCGGCGATGAACCCGCCGTCCGGCTGTCCGTTCCAGACGCGCTGCGGCTACAAGACACTGGTGCCGGACAACCTTTGCGAAACCACGGTGCCGCCAGTCAAAAATCTCGGCGACGGCCATATGAGCTTGTGCTGGCTGTCCGACGACGTGCTGGCGAAAATGGAGCCGGTGATCAAATTCGACAAGGAGCACGCCGCGAATGAGGGCGTGCCGGATGATGCAAACCACGGTGTTGGCCCGGGCTTTGCCGGAGATCCGCCCAAGCGCCCGCATGGCAAGACTGGCAGCGTTGAAGCCGATGCCGAGGGCCAGGCAGTGGAGAATGCCGAAGCGGTCGCCAAAGCCCGCCGTCACGAGGTTCGCGACGAGGTTTCAGAGACCGGCACCTCAAGCTCTGCCGACAGCCCGGTGGCACCAATCATGCCGCCGACTGTCGGCGACGGCCGCCAGGCCGAGGACGCCACGCGCAAGCCGCGCAAACCCAAGGGCGGCTGAGAGCCGTTAATAGGCTAGGGCGCGCATTGCCGTAGCTGCGCGGCGTAGTCCTGCGCCATCTGTTCGGTGGCATGCGCATAGCGCTGCACGTCGGCGTCGCCGCGATTGCCGCGCTTATAGGCATTCCAGCCGAGATAGTAGGCGAGATACAGATTGTAGGTGTCGTTGCGGGCGACGCCGAGGGTCTCGGCGGTCTTGGAATGGTACCAGCCGACGAAATCGACGGCATCGGCAAAGCGGGTGCGGCGCGCCGCCCAGCTGCCGGTCTCGTTCTGGTATTGCGCCCAGGTGCCGTCGAGCGCCTGCGAGAAGCCGGTGGCGCTGGAGATATGTTTCCAGGGAATGAAGCCCAGCAGCTTGGTGCGCGGCGGCCTGGCGTTGCTCTTGAAGCCGGACTCCTTGCGCACCGTCGCCATCAGCACGGGAACCGGCACACCGTATTTCTGCTCGGCGCGTTGTGCCGCCGCCTGCCAATTGTCGAACCAGCCGTCATTCTGGTCGAAAACGGCGCAGACATCGTTGATGTGGTTCGGCGGCGTCGCGCAGGCCGAAAGCGTCAGCGGCACGGCAATCGCTACAATTTTACTAAAACTCGACCTACGCATCGGAAGAGCATTAGGCCGAAAACATAAAAGGAATCTTGCGGCGTTTCTTAACGCTCGCCATCTCTGCCGGCCAGCGGATCAATTGTCGATATTTCGACCTGTTTCGTCGCTTTCATAGTGGATGACTGCCAAGAATGCCGCCTTGGCTAAAATCACGCCCGCAAATGGCGGATTTCTGACAGCTCGATCCTCGTGCCGGCGCTTTGATGCGCCGCATGATCGAACCAAGACGCAAGCGCGGCGCCGAGCGAACCAGCAACAGGGGACCGACCGCCATCCCGCAACTGCCGCTCAGGCGGGTGACAAACCCTTATCCGCCGATGGCGATGCTCTCGGCCGACCAGATCGAGGCGATCCACCAGGCGTCGATGCATATCTTGGAGAATTTCGGCATCGAGGTGATGAGCCCGCGGGCGCTGTCGCTGTTCGAGAAGGCCGGGGCCAAGGTCGATCATGCCACGATGAACGTCCGCATCGATCGCGGCATGGTCGAGGAAGCGCTGAAGACGACACAGTCCAGCTATATGCTTACGCCGCGCAATCCCGCCCATGCCGTCCACCTCGGCGGCAACACCATCAACTTCACCCTCGTCGCCGGGCCGCCGAATGTGCACGACATGGAGCGCGGCCGCCGTGCCGGCAATTTGCGCGATTATTCCGACCTCGTCCGGCTGGCGCAGCATTTCAACTGCATCCACATGCTAGGCAACCAGGTCTGCGCGCCGGTAGAACTGCCGGCGAATTCCCGTCATCTCGACACCTATTTCGCCAATCTGACACTGACCGACAAAAGCTTTCACGTCTCGGCCATCGGCCGCGGCAGGGCGCTCGACGGCATCGAGATGATGGCAATCGCGCGCGGACTGACGCTTGACGAGATGCGCGACGATCCCGGCGTCACCACCATCATCTCGGTCAATTCGCCGCGCCGCTTCGACGAGATGATGGCCGAGGGGCTGATGACCATGGCCGAGTTCGGCCAGTCGGTCGCGGTAACACCGTTCACACTGATGGGGGCGATGAGCCCGGTGACGCTTGCCGGCGCGCTCGCCCAGCAGAATGCCGAGGCGCTGTTCGGCGTGGTGCTGACGCAGCTCGTCCGCCCCGGCGCGCCGGTGATGTATGGCGCCTTCACCTCCAATGTCGATATGAAATCGGGAGCGCCGGCGTTCGGCACGCCTGAAAACACCAAGGCGAATATCGCGTCCGGACAGTTGGCGCGGCGTTACAACCTGCCTTATCGCACAACGCCGGGCTCGGCTTCCAATGCCGCCGACGCGCAAGGCGCCTATGAGACGCTGATGGCGCTGTGGGGCGCGGTGCTCGGCCATGGCAACCTCGTCTACCATGCCGCCGGCTGGCAAGAGGGCGGACTGACAGCGTCGTTCGAAAAGTTCATCATCGATGTCGAGATGATCCAGCACATGATGGAGTTTTTGCGCCCGATCGAGGTCAACGAGGCCGAGCTTGCTGTCGAGGCTCTGGGTGCGGTTCCGACCGGCGGCCACTTCTTCGGCGAGCCGCACACGCTGGAGCGCTACGCCACAGCCTTCTACCAGCCGATGCTGTCCAACTGGCAAAATTTCGAGGCCTGGCAGGAGGCTGGCGGGCTCGATGCCACGGCGCGGGCGACGCGGCTGTGGAAGAAGGCGCTGGAGGACTATGTCGAGCCGGTGATGGAAATCTCCAGGCGCGAAGCGCTGGAGGCATACGTGGCCAAGCGCAAGGAAGCGATCGGGCAAAGCGAGCCGTGATGATCGAAGGCTCGCGCTCGTGGGGCTCCTCCCCGAATTCATCGTTCCCATCCAACTCGTTGACGTCAGAGAGAATCCCATGAAATCGCATGCAAAGGTCGTGGTTATCGGCGGTGGCGTTGTCGGGTGCTCCGTGCTGTTCCATCTGGCCCGTCACGGCTGGACCGACATCGTGCTCCTGGAGCGCAATGAATTGACCTCCGGCTCGACCTGGCACGCCGCCGGCGGCATGCACACCATCAATGGCGATCCCAATGTCGCCAAGCTGCAGAAATACACAATCTCGCTCTACAAGGAGATCGAGGAACTGTCCGGCCAGGCGACCGGCGTGCATCTGACTGGCGGCGTCTTGCTGGCGGCGACCGAGGCGCGCCTCGACTGGCTGCGCGGCGTCGTCGCCAAGGGCCGCTATCTCGGCATCGAGCTCGAGGAGATATCGCCTGATGAGGCGGCCGAGCTGATGCCGTTGCTCGACCCCAAGCAGTTCGTCGGCGCCGTTCGCAACAAGGAGGACGGTCATCTCGACCCCTCCGGCGTCACCCACGCCTACGCCAAGGCCGCGAGGAAGCTTGGTGCCGAGGTCGAGCGTTTCACCAAGGTCGAGGACATCGTGCGGCGCGCCGACGGGTTGTGGCGTGTCATCACCAACAAGGGTGAGGTGGTGGCCGAGCATGTCGTCAACGCCGGCGGCCTGTGGGCGCGTGAGGTCGGCCGCATGGTCGGGCTGGAGCTGCCGGTGCTGGCGATGGAGCACATGTACCTGATCACCGAGGACATGCCGGAAGTCGCCGCCTGGAACCAGAAGACTGGTACGGAGATCATCCATGCAGTCGATTTCGACGGCGAGCTGTATCTGCGCCAGGAGCGCGGCGGCATGCTGATGGGCACTTACGAAAAGGCCAACAAGCCATGGTCCGAGTTCCAGACGCCATGGAGTTTCGGCCACGAACTGCTCGAACCCGACATCGACCGCATCGCACCGTCGCTGGAGGTCGGGTTCCGGCATTTCCCGGCGTTCCAGAACACCGGCATCAAGCAGATCATCAACGGACCCTTCACCTTTGCGCCGGACGGCAATCCGCTGGTCGGGCCGGTGCGCGGCCTGCCGGGGTTCTGGGTGGCCTGTGGTGTCATGGCGGGGTTCTCGCAGGGCGGCGGCGTCGGGCTGGCGCTGTCGAACTGGATGATCGAAGGCGATCCCGGCGCGGATATCTGGGCGATGGACGTTTCGCGCTACGGCGACTGGGCCACAATGGCCTACACCAACGCCAAGGTGCGCGAAAACTATTCGCGGCGGTTTTCGATCCGCTTCCCAAACGAGGAATTACCGGCCGGCCGGCCGCTCAAGACGACACCGGTCTACGATCTGTTGTCGGCGAAGGGCTCGCAATGGGGGGTCGCCTATGGGCTGGAGGTGCCGCTGTGGTACGCGCCCGAAGGGGTCAAGGACGAATTCTCCTGGCGCCGCTCGAGTGATTTCGAGCATGTCGCGAAAGAAGTGGAGACGGTTCGGCAAGGCGTTGGTCTGTCGGAAATCTCGTCATTCGCCAAATACAGGGTAACCGGCGAGGGCGCTGCGGCCTGGCTCGACCGCTTGCTTGCCTGCAAGCTGCCGAAATCCGGCCGCATGACGCTGGCGCCGATGCTGAAGGAAGACGGCAGGCTGATCGGCGATTTCACGCTGGCCAATCTCGGCAATTCTAAAAGTGACGATTGGTTCCTGGCAGGCTCCGGCGTCGCCGAGCAGTACCATATGCGCTGGTTCGAAGCGCATCTGCCGGAGGACGGCTCTGTCAGCATCGAGGCGCTGGGAGCAAAACTCACCGGCTTATCGATCGCCGGGCCGAGCGCGCGGAAGCTTCTTGAAAAGGTCACACGATCTGACGTGTCGAATACGGCCTTTCCATTCATGGCCATCAGCAGGATGGATATCGGCATGGCGCCGTGCCTGGTCGGGCGCGTCAGCTACACCGGCGACCTCGGCTACGAAATCTGGGTGGCGCCGGAATATCAGCGTGCCGCCTATCAGGCGCTGATGGCGGCGGGCGAGGAATTCGGCATCGGCCTGTTCGGCTCGCGCGCGCTCAATGCGCTGCGGCTCGAGAAGAATTACGGCTCATGGGCGCGCGAATACCGGCCGATCTATGGGCCGCTGGAGGCCGGCCTCGACCGCTTCGTCGCCTACGGCAAGCAGGCCGATTTCATCGGCAAGCAGGCGGCGCTGGCCGAGCGCAAGCAAGGCGGCAGACTGCGGCTGCGGGCCTTTGTCGTCGATGCTGCCGATGCCGACGTCATCGGCGACGAGCCAATCTGGTATGGCGGCGCCGTGCGCGGCTGGGTCACGTCCGGCGGCTACGCACATCATTCCAAAAAATCTGTCGCCATCGGTTATGTGCCGAAAGAGATCGCCGACGAGGCCTACGGTTTCGAGATTGAGCTTCTGGGCAAACGCCACGCCGCGCGCATGCAGCCGACCCCGCTGTTCGACGCGAATTTCGAACGGATGAGAGGGTGAGGAACCGGTTCGCACAGCGAATTCGCCGTGCCGGTGGCACGGCGAAAGGTTCCGAACGCCGGGGAGCTGCCGGAGGCAGCGGGCCCACGGCCGGGAGACGGTCAATTACGAAACCCGGCGGTTATCCAGCGCCAGGGCGCCGGCGCCGGCGAACACCAGATAGAGGAAGATGAAGCAGAACGATATTGCCGCATCGCCGCCGTTGTTGACCGGGAAGAAGTCGCGCGGCATGTGCGCCATGAAATAGGCGATCGCCATCTCGCCGCTGAGAAGGAATGCCACCGGCCTGGTGAAAAGCCCCAATACCAGCAGGATGCCGCCGGCGAATTCCAGGATGGCCGCAGTCAGCGACAGCCCGCTCAGGGTGCCGGCATGGTCGCCGACAGGGAAATTGAAAAGTTTCTGAGTGCCGTGCTCGATGAACTGCAGCGCCGTCATGATGCGCAACGCGGCAAGAGCGAACGGTTGATATCCGGCCAGGCCTTCGAAAAGCTTCATCTACGACTCCATTTTCACCTCGCCCGGCCATAGGTCATCGCCAAAGGCCGGACCATTCACATGATCCGGCCTGCCATCAACTGCGGTGAGTGAGTCGTGAGAAGTGCTGCAGTCTTGGGGCCGCACGAAGGCGGCCCCGCAATTGGCGCGGCCTGTTACCGCGTCGGTGCCATTAGCGCGAAATGGGCGCCTTGCGGGTCCGTGCACTGCACGATCCAACTGCCGCCGGGAACCTCCATCGGACCCATGAGGATCTTGCCGCCATTGTCGGTGACACGCTTGGCTGCCGCGTCGATGCCGGGCACGTTGAAATAGAACTGCCAGACCGACGCCGGGATCTGCTCGGGCTTGTTCATTATGCCGCCAACGGGCTCGCCGCCGAAGACGAAAAGCTGGTAGACGCCCATCGGACCCATATCCATGGCGTCGCCCTTCTCCCAGCCGAACTGGCTGGAATAGAAATCGAACGCCGCCTTCCAGTCTGACGTGTAGAGCTCATGCCAGCCGATGTTGCCGGGTGTCGTCAACGGTAGCGGCGGCTGGTCGGGGCCGCTGGGCTGCAGGAAGTTGAATATCGCGCCTTGCGGGTCGGCAACGACGGCGAAGCGGCCGACGCCAGGAATGTCGTCGGGCTCGCGGTGAACCGCGCCACCAGCCTTCTTGAGGGACGCCGTTGCGGCATCGACGTCCCTGGTGAGGATATAACCGATCCAGGCCGGCGGCATGCCCATCTTGCGCGCGTCCTCGGGCAGCGTCATCAGCCCGCCGACGCCGCGCTCGCCGACATTCATGACGATATAGCGCGGCATGCCCGGGGCGCCTTCGAAAGGCTGCCCCCTCCAGCCCACCACCGAGGTGTAAAACGCCTCGGCGGCGTCGAGATCGGTGGTCATCAACTCGTACCAGAAGAAGGGCATCGGGGACTGTGGCATTGTCGTGCTCCTTGCGGTTTGTACATCGATCATGCGCGATCCATTCTAGGACGATCTTCGCGACGAAAATCAGACAGCGGCCAAAAAAGTTATGGCGCACAGCCCGTGGCCTGCGCGCTTTGTGTTTGGATTTTCCTACAGCGGAGGATCTTCGGTCTATACCACCCGGCTGGAACGCCGGCGGCCTATATCGCTCGTGGCGGCTTAGCCGGCGAGACGTGCATCCGCATGGTTGTTATGCGTTTCTTCCTCGTTCGCGGGGGATGGCATCAAGTGCTCAAGCTTATGCAAGCGCCTAGCGCCGACGAAGCGGCATTTCGGCCTTTCGACAGAGCCATCAGGCAGGTCAAAATATGAGTTTGGTTATCATGTTTGTTGAACCGTTCCAGCGGCTTGCGCCGAAAATTGACCAATTGATAAAAAAATAAAACGTGCTAGCCTTCCCCAAACAAGAACATGGGGAACTGACGATGCCAGAAGGCCAGTTCAAGCAAGGCATTGCCGGCGGGCGACTTTCGCCGGAACAATATGCCGACAATTTTTCCGATCTGCATCCGCCGCTCGATCATCACGAGGCGCTGGTCGAATCCGACCGCTGCTATTTCTGCTACGACGCGCCGTGCATGAATGCGTGCCCGACCTCGATCGACATCCCGCTGTTCATCCGCCAGATCGCGACCGGCAATCCGATCGGCTCGGCCAAGACGATCTTCGACCAGAATATTTTGGGCGGCATGTGCGCCCGCGTCTGCCCGACCGAGACGCTGTGCGAAGAGGTCTGCGTGCGCGAGGTGGCAGAAGGCAAGCCGGTGCAGATTGGTCGCCTTCAGCGCTACGCCACCGATGTCGCGATGGCCGAAAACAAGCAGTTCTACAAACGCTCCGAACCGACCGGCAAGACGGTCGCCGTGGTCGGCGCCGGACCGGCCGGGCTTGCGGCCGCGCATCGGCTTGCCCGTCATGGCCACGACGTGACCATCCTGGAAGCCCGCCCGAAGCCCGGCGGCCTCAATGAGTACGGTATCGCGGCCTATAAGAGCGTCGACAATTTCGCTCAGGCCGAAGTCGACTATGTCACGTCGATCGGCGGCATCGACATCCAGAACGGCAAGGCGCTCGGCCGCGATTACCAGCTGTCGGACCTGATCAGGAATTACGATGCGGTGTTCCTCGGCATGGGGCTTGCCGGCGTCAATGCCTTGCGAGCGGACGGCGAGGAGGCGCAAGGCGTCACCAATGCCGTCGAGTTCATTGCCGAGCTGCGTCAGGCCAGTGATCTGGCCAGCCTGCCGGTCGGACGGCGTGTTGTTGTCATCGGCGGCGGCATGACGGCGATCGACGCGGCGGTGCAATCGAAGCTGCTCGGTGCCGAAGAGGTGACGATCTGCTATCGGCGCGGCCCGGAGCACATGAATGCCTCCGAATTCGAACAGGATCTGGCTGCCGCCAACGGCGTCATCATCCGGCACTGGTTGCAGCCGAAGCGGGTCATTGCCGACGCCGGCAAGGTGTCGGCGATCGAGCTCGAATACACCGCGATGGACGGCGACCGGCTCGTCGGCACCGGCGAGCGGCTGACGCTCGTCGCCGATCAGGTGTTCAAGGCGATCGGCCAGAGCTTTGTCCCGGCTGCGCTCAACGGCAGCGGAGCCTTGCTTGCCCTGGAAGCCGGCCGCATCAAGGTCGACGCGGAAGGGCGCACCTCGCTGGCCAATGTCTGGGCTGGCGGCGACTGCATTTTCGGCGGCGACGACCTGACTGTTTCAGCCGTCGCGCAAGGCCGCGATGCGGCGGAGAGCATTCATCGGGCACTGACCTCGAACGGGAGGGCATGAGCATGGCAGACATCCGCAACAATTTCGTCGGCATCAAGTCGCCGAACCCGTTCTGGCTGGCCTCGGCGCCGCCGACCGACAAGGCTTACAACGTCATCCGCGCCTTCAAGGCGGGCTGGGGAGGCGTGGTGTGGAAGACGCTCGGGGAAGAGGGCCCACCGGTGGTCAACGTCAACGGGCCACGCTATGGCGCGATCTGGGGCGCCGACCGTCGTCTGCTCGGCCTCAATAACATCGAGCTGATCACCGATCGCGACCTGCAGGTCAATCTGCGCGAGATCAAGCAGGTCAAGATGGACTGGCCCGACCGGGCAATAGTCGTCTCGCTGATGGTGCCGTGCGAGGAGCATGCCTGGAAGGCGATCCTGCCGGTGGTCGAGGAGACCGGCGCCGACGGCATCGAACTCAATTTCGGCTGCCCGCATGGCATGTCGGAACGCGGCATGGGTGCGGCGGTCGGTCAGGTGCCGGAATACATCGAAATGGTGGTGCGCTGGTGCAAGGCCAACACCCGCATGCCTGTCATCACCAAGCTGACGCCCAACATCACCGACATACGCAAGCCGGCACGCGCTGCCCTTGCCGGCGGCACCGACGCGGTGTCGCTGATCAACACCATCAACTCGATCACCGGCGTCAATCTCGATAGTTTCGCGCCGGAGCCGACGATCGACGGCAAGGGTTCGCATGGCGGCTATTGCGGCCCGGCGGTGAAGCCGATCGCCATGAACATGGTGGCCGAGATCGCGCGCGATCCGGAAACGAAGGGCCTGCCGATCTCCGGCATCGGCGGCATCACCACCTGGCGTGACGCCGCCGAATTCATGGCGCTCGGCGCCGGCAATGTGCAGGTGTGCACGGCGGCGATGACCTATGGCTTCAAGATCGTGCAGGAGATGATCGCCGGCTTGGAAAACTGGATGGACGAGAAGGGCCATGCCTCGCTGGACGACTTCGTCGGCCGCGCCACCCCCAACGTCACCGACTGGCAGTATCTCAACCTCAACTACGTCGCCAAGGCGCATATCGACCAGGACGCCTGCATCAAATGCGGCCGCTGCCACATCGCCTGCGAGGACACCTCGCACCAGGCGATCACCAGCATGGTCGACGGCGTCAGGCATTTCGAGGTGATCGAGGCCGAATGTGTCGGCTGCAATCTCTGTGTCAATGTCTGTCCGGTCGAGAATTGCATCACCATGGAGCCGCTGGCGGCCGGCGTGATCGACCAGCGCACCGGCAGGCCGGTGTCGCCGATCTATGCCAACTGGACGACGCATCCGAACAATCCGATGGCCAAGGTGGCGGCGGAGTAGCGAACAGCGCGTTGTGGGAAAGCGGCACCTGCGGGCGCCGCTTTTTTCAAATAGATATTGCGGATGCTTCTTATCCAGGATAACATGTATCCATGAATAGGAGAGCGAAATGAAGCTGGGCGAGGGCGTCGAAGCGGCCATCCACTGCGCCGCCATGCTAGCCGGCATGGAAGGCGCGGCGACTATGCCGGGTGCTGCCATGGCGGAAGCGTTCGGGCTGTCGCCGAGCTATCTGCTTAAGCATCTCAACATGCTGACAACGTCGGGCATTCTGGAATCGGTGCCGGGGCCATACGGCGGCTACCGGCTGGCGCGGCCGGCGGAACGCATAACGCTGCTCGATATCGTGCTGGCCGTCGAGGGGCGCGAACCGGCCTTCCGCTGCGCCGAAATCCGCCAGCGCGGCCCAGCGAAGCTCGATGCCTCGGTCTATGTCAAACCTTGCGGCATCAACGTAGCCATGCTGAAGGCCGAGCGCGCCTATCGCGCCGCGCTCGCCGACGCCCGGCTGTCCGACATCGTTGCAGAATACACGGCCGATGCCGATCCCCGTTCGATCGCCGCGAACTGCGCCTTCGTCGAGCGCCATCAGCGGCCGCAGAAATCAAGTTCAACCAAGCAAGCATGAAAGGCTACAGACGATGAAACAGAGGCTGCAATTTTTCGGCGCGGCGCCGGAGATCATGAAGGCGGTGTCGGCGCTCAACAAGGCAGTCGACGAATGCGGGCTCGAAAAAAGCCTGTTGCATCTGATCAAGCTCAGGGCGTCGCAGATCAATGGCTGCTCGTATTGCGTTGAGATGCATAGCCGCGAAGCGCGCCGCGACGGCGAAAGCGAGCAGCGGCTCTATCTGGTCTCCGCCTGGAAGGAATCGCCGCTGTTTTCCGAGCGTGAACGCGCAGCATTCGCCTGGACCGACGCGCTGACCAGGATCGCCGATAACGATATTTCGGACGAACTCTATGCAAGGACGCTCGAGCATTTCTCGGAAGAGGAGCTGGTCAAGCTGTCGGTTGCGCTCGGCATGATCAACACCTGGAACCGGCTTTGCGTTCCGTTCCATGCAATCCATCCGATGCCGGCGGTCATGGCCGCTTGAGAACCAGGCGCGCGGCCTTGCGCCGCGCGCCTCTTTTCCAAGGACCGACAGCATGTTTTCAAGCTTTAATAATGAGATCCTATTCGCCGCCCGCCTGCTGCTTGGCGGCGCCTTTGTCTTTGCCGGCCTACGCAACATTCAGAACGCGGCGTTGGTGAGCCAATTGATGACGACGCGCGGCGTGCCGCAGGCGCGGCTGGTGCTGTGGCTGGGGATCGTCCTGCAGATCATCGCCGGAGCGCTGGTGATCGCAGGCATCTGGACCGCTCTGGCGGCGGCATGCCTGATCCTGTTCCTGATTGTCGCTACGCCGATGTTCCATAATTTCTGGGATCATCAGGGCCCGGAGCGCGCGTCCCGCATCAATGGCTTTGTAGGCAACGTGGCGTTGACCGGAGGATTTCTGGCGCTGATCGCGCAGCCGCTTTGACAACGACCGTCGCATGGGGCAGCCGCTTTACGCCGCATACCGCAAACCTCCGTCGCAGGTCAGGACCTGGCCGGTGACGAAGCTGTTCGAAACCAGGAACGCAATCGCCTCGGCGACGTCCTCGGCGCGGCCGATGCGGCCGACCGGCGTCTTGCCGGCATATTCGGCAAACACCGCCTGCCGCTGATCGTCGGGCAAAAAATCCCACCATGGCGTGTCGATGACACCCGGCGCCACGACATTGACGCGTAACGGCTTCAGCTCCATCGCCAGGATCGACACCACGGTCAGCAGCATGCCGTTGACGGCGGCGATGCCGGCGACGCCGGGCGCCGACAATTGCGCCGACACCGCCGAGATGAAAGTCACCGAGCCGCTCTTGTTCAGCGTCGGCAAGGCGGCCTGCAGGCAGGAGAGCTGTGGCCGGACCTTCTCGTCGACGCCACCGCCGATGTCGGTCAGGTCAAGTGTTTCGAACGGGCCGAGCCCCTTGCCGCCGCTAGCGGCCAGCACCAGGTGATCGAAAGGGCCGAGATCGCTGAAGAACTGGCGAACCTCGTCCGGCTTCGCGGCGTCGAAGGCAGCTTTTTCGACCGCGCCGCCAAGGCTTTGCCATGCGTTGTCGAGCCTTTCCTGGTTGCGCCCGGTGATCGTCACCTTCATGCCCGTGTCGAGCAGCTTTTTCGCGGTGGCCAGGCCGATGCCGGAGGAGCCGCCGACCACCACGGTGTGATTGGTTTTCTCGATCATGAATTTTCTTTCTTCGATGTTGCGGAGGAGCGTGCGAGCCCGACAAGGCCGAGACTCAATTCGCGCAACTGCTGCCTCGCCTTCGCGTCATAGGCTTGTGCATCAGCACGGGATTCTCTTTGGCCGTCGAAATAGAGGCCGCTTCGCCCCTCTAGCGCCGGCAATGTGGCGAGGTTGATGATGGCCTCGGCGCCTGTTTCGACGGAGCTCCAGGGTGTGATGCCCGCCTGCCGCACCATCGTAGTGTTCATGTAGCTTGCCGGATGCAGGCTGTTGACCGTGACGCCGGTGCCGTTCAGCTGCTCCGCCAGATCGATGGTGAACATGATCTGCGCCAGCTTGCTCTGGCAGTAGGCACGGACGCCGTCATAGGAGCGGGTCAGCATGACGTCGTCGAAGTCGATCGCCTGCTGGCCGGCCGAGGCGACGTTGACGATGCGCGCCGGCGCGCTGGACTTGAGCAGCGGCAGCAGCTCCGTGGTGAGCAGGAAACCGGCGAGATAGTTGACGGCAAAGCGCAACTCGTAGCCGTCGGCGCTGACCTGCCGTTTCGCGTTTGGGCCGGCGGTGCCGACGCCGGCATTGTTGATGAGGACATCGAGCCGCTTGGTCCTTGCGCGCACGGCCTCGGCGAGGCGGCGAACTTCCGCCAGGGAGGAGAGGTCGGCGACCAGCAGCTCGGCCTTGCCGCCGGCGGCTTCGATTTCGGCCACGATCGCCTTGCCCCTTGTCGCGTCGCGGCCATGCACCAGGATGCGCGCGCCGCCGGCGCCGAGCCTTTGCGCGACGACGCGGCCGACACCGTCGGTAGACCCTGTGATGAGGATTGTCTTGTCTTTCAGTTCCATGTTCGGAGCCTCCATCTCATAGCTCTGAGCGGAAAGATGGGGCACCAGCCACTTGCCAAACAGTTCAAACTTTATCCTGGTATCGGTACTGCTATAATAGCGCCGATGGATTCCACCACGCACTCCGCCGAAGACAGCCGCCGCCGCGAGCTTGGCGCCTTCCTGCGCTCGCGGCGCGAAAGGCTGACGCCTTCGGCCACCGGCATATCGACGGGATTGCGCCGGCGCACGCCCGGGCTGCGGCGTGAGGAAGTGGCGATGATCGCCGGCGTCGGCACAACCTGGTATACCTGGCTGGAGCAGGGCCGCGACGTTCGGCCGTCGGCAGAGGTGCTGGCGGCGCTCAGCCGGGCGCTGCGCCTGGACGCGGCCGAGCAACGGCATCTGTTCATCCTTGCCGGCCGACCGCAGCCGGAGCGTCGCTTCGACGCGCCGGAAAAAGTCGATAGCCCGTTACTGCACATGCTGCAGAGCCTGGTCCTGCAGCCGGCCTATGTCCTTGGGCGGCGCTGGGACGTGCTGGCCTGGAACTCTGCCGCGGCAGCCGTGTTCGGCGACTATGGTCTGCTGGAGGGCGATGCCCGCAACATTGTCCATATGGTGTTCACCAGCCCGCAGCACCGGCGCCTGCTCGTCGACTGGGAGGAACTGGCGCGTGCCGTGCTGGCGTCATTCCGGGCAGAAAGCGCCAGATATGTCGGCGATCCGGATTTCGAGCGGCTGATCGCGCTGATGACGCGCTCGAGCCCGGAGTTTCGCGCCTGGTGGCCGCTACGCGACGTGGCCCGCAACCTATCGGGTGTGAAGCATGTCCGGCACCCGATAGCGGGCGCTATGGCTTTCGAGCATATGAGCCTGTCGATCGACGACGGCTCGGACATGAAGCTGATCGTCTACACGCCGCTCGCCGAGCAAAACTCGATCGCCAAGCTCGAACAACTGCTGGAGACGCTTCCGGCCGAGCGGCGCAGCGCGTGATGCCCATCGCTTCGCTGAAGCCTCAGCCCTTCGGCTTCAGCCCGTCAATGAACAGTTGCTCGAGAAACCTTGCGGCATCCTCGAAGCGGCCGTCGCCGCCGCGATCGGGGCCGAGCACGGCGCGGACCTGGACGTCGAAATCGGCATAGTGCTGCGTCGTCGCCCAGATCGAGAAGATCAGGTGCCAGGGGTCGGTGCGGGCAATCTTGCCGGCGCGCATCCAGCCCTTGATGACGTTGGCCTTCTCGTCGACCAGTGTCTTCAATTCGCCCTCCAGCATCGGCATGATGCGCGGCGCGCCCTGCAGGATCTCGTTGGCGAACAGCCGGCTCTCGCGCGGGAAATCGCGCGCCATTTCGAGCTTGCGCCTGATATAGCTGCGCAGTTCGGTCAAGGGATCGCCAATGTCGTCGAGTTCGCGCAGCGGCGCCAGCCAGGTGTCGAGAAGCCGCTGCATCAGCGTCTCGTGGATGTCCTCCTTGCGGCGGAAATAATAGAGCAGGTTCGGCTTCGACATGCCGGCGGCTTCGGCTATCTGGTCGATGGTCGAGCCGCGAAAACCGTTGGTGGAGAAGACTTCGAGCGCCGCCTCTAGGATGAGCTCGCGCTTTTCCAGCTGAATGCGGGTGCGGCGAGGAGCGGAGCTTTCGACCGCCCCCGTCACCTCGAAAAACCTTCGCCGCGAGGGGTGTCTGGACCAATTCTCTGGACCAGTTTTTCTCCGCCCTGTGGAGCGCACTTCGAAAGCCGCATTTCCGCTAGTAATCCCTTGACCGCTGATAAGGCGGTGCTAACGTTTGTCCAACCGGTCAAAAATTTGCGTAGCACGAAAACGCAGCAAAGACCAAGTGTTGGAAAGACCAGGCGTTAGCCGCATCGAAACGGGTTACAAGGGGAAGTCTTGGTCATGTCCAACCGGCTGAAAGTCACGCCGAACGATCTCAGCGCATTCTGGATGCCGTTCACGGCAAACCGGCAGTTCAAGCAGGCGCCGCGCATGTTCGTGTCCGCCAAGGACATGCATTACACGACCAGCGACAGGCGCAAGGTTCTCGACGGCACCGCCGGCCTGTGGTGCGTCAATGCCGGCCATTGCCGTCCGAAAATCACCGAGGCGATCCAGAGCCAGGCGGCAGAGCTCGATTATGCGCCGGCGTTCCAGATGGGTCACCCGATCGTGTTCGAGCTTGCAAACCGGCTGGTCGATATCGCGCCGAAGGGCATGGACCATGTGTTCTTCACCAATTCCGGATCGGAATCGGTCGAGACCGCGCTGAAGATGGCCATCGCCTATCACCGCGCAAAAGGCGAGGGCTCGCGCACCCGCCTGATCGGCCGCGAACGCGGCTATCACGGCGTCAATTTCGGCGGCATTTCGGTTGGCGGCATCGTTACAAACCGCAAGATGTTCGGCACGCTGCTCGGCGGCGTCGATCACATGCCACACACCCATCTGCCGGAAAAGAACTCCTTCACCAAGGGCGTACCCGAGCATGGCGCCGAACTGGCGAACGAATTGGAGCGTATCGTCGCCCTGCACGACGCCTCGACAATCGCCGCCGTCATCGTCGAGCCGGTTGCCGGTTCCACCGGCGTCATCCTGCCGCCGAAGGGCTATTTGCAGAAGCTTCGCGAGATCTGCACCAAGCACGGCATCTTGCTGATTTTCGATGAGGTCATCACCGGTTTCGGCCGTCTCGGCACGCCGTTTGCCGCCGACTATTTCGGCGTCACGCCCGATATCATGACCACCGCCAAAGGCGTCTCCAACGGCGTCATCCCGATGGGCGCGGTGTTCGTGAAGAAGGAAATCCACGACGCCTTCATGACCGGGCCCGAGCACATGATCGAGTTCTTCCACGGCTACACCTATTCGGGCAATCCGATCGCCTGCGCCGCGGCGCTGGGCACGCTCGACACCTACAAGGAAGAGGGGCTGCTGACGCGCGGCGAGGAACTGGCGTCGTACTGGGAGGACGCGCTGCATTCGCTGAAGGGCGAGCCGAACGTCATCGACATCCGCAATATCGGCCTGATCGGTGCGGTCGAACTGGCGCCGATCGCCGGCCAGCCGACGAAACGCGCCTTCTCGGCTTTTGTGAAGGCGTTCGAGCGCGGTGCATTGATCCGAACCACCGGCGACATCATCGCGCTGTCACCGCCGCTGATCATCACCAAAGGCCAGATCAACGAATTGATCGACCATGTGCGCGAAGTGCTGAGGGCGGTGGATTGAAGAACCGGGCGCGGATATCCCTCCCCCTTGAGGGGAGGGTGGCCGCGAAGCGGCCGGGTGGGGTCGGTGCGGCAGTGCGCCGACCTGATCTTTTGCTGCGAGGTCGTTTTTGATGCCCCGTACCCGTGTGAGCTTCGAAATGCGCCAAAAGGCACGGGCGCTGCGAGTTCACGCGACCAAGGGCGAATCCCTGCTTTGGTATGAACTGCGCGAGCTGAAATCGGCCGGCATCAAGTTCCGGCGCCAGTGCCCCATCGGACCGTATATCGTCGACTTCGCTTGCCTCGCTGTAAAGCTGGTGGTGGAAGTGGATGGCGACTTGCACGAACAGGAGAAGGGCAAACGGCACGACGCCGTCCGTGATGCCTATCTGCGATCGCTTGGGTTCGATATCTTTCGCGTCGATGAGCCCGATGTCATAAACAGCGCTTGGCATGTCGCACAGGTGGTCAAGGAGAAGGTCGCGCGCATGTCAGCCGACCCCACCCGACCGCTTCGCGGCCACCCTCCCCTCGAGGGGGAGGGGGAGGCTGGCGTGCCGCAACCGATGAGGTTTTAGAATATGGCCGCCCCCGGCGAGAATCTGCGAATCAATTCAGACCGTTTGTGGGATTCGATAATGGAGATGGCGAAGATCGGCCCCGGCATTGCCGGCGGCAACAATCGCCAGACCGTTACCGACGAGGACGGCGAAGGGCGGCACCTGTTCAAGCGCTGGTGCGATGAGGCGGGGCTCGAAATGGGCGTCGACGAGATGGGCACGATGTTTGCCCGCCGCGAAGGCACCGACCCCAGCCTGCCGCCGGTCTATGTCGGCAGCCATCTCGACACCCAGCCGACCGGCGGCAAATATGACGGCGTGCTCGGCGTGCTCGGTGGGCTGGAGGTTGTGCGCTCGCTCAACGATCTCGGCATCAAGACCAAGCACCCGATTGTCGTCACCAACTGGACCAACGAGGAAGGTGCCCGCTTTGCGCCGGCAATGATGGCGTCCGGGGTATTCGCCGGCGTGCTCGACCAGGCCGACGTCTATTCACATGTCGACAAGGACGGCAAGAAATTTGGCGAGGAGCTCGAACGCATAGGCTGGAAGGGCACCGAGAAAGTCGGTGACCGAAAGATCCACGCCTTCTTCGAATTGCATATCGAGCAGGGCCCGATCCTCGAGGACGAGGGCATCGACATCGGTGTCGTCACCCATGGGCAAGGGTTGAAATGGCTGCAGGTGACGCTGACCGGCAAGGAGGCGCACACCGGCTCGACGCCGATGCCGAAGCGGCGCAATGCCGGGCTCGGCATGGCGCGGGTGATCGAATTGGTGCACGAGATCGCCATGGACTACCAACCCGACGCCGTCGGCGCAGTGGGCCATATGGAGGTCTATCCGAACTCGCGCAACATCATTGCTGGGCGCACCGTCTTCACCATCGACATCCGTTCGCCGGAAAAGGAGGTGCTGGACGCCATGGACGGGCGCATCCGCGAAGGCATCGACACGATCTGCGATGCGCTCGATATCAAATATCGAATCGAGCAGGTCGGCCATTTCGACCCGGTCACCTTCGACGCGGGCTGCGTCAAGGCTGTGCGGGATGCGGCGGAGCGCTTGGGATATACGCATCGCAATATCGTCTCGGGCGCCGGCCATGACGCTTGCTGGATCAACCGCGTTGCGCCCACCGCAATGGTGATGTGCCCTTGCGTCGACGGTCTCAGCCACAACGAGGCCGAGGAAATCACCAAGGAATGGGCAGCGGCCGGCGCCGACGTGCTGTTTCATGCGGTGGTCGAGACGGCGGTGATTGTGGCGTGAGAGGTTTGGGCTGGACCAGATGGATTCTTGCGAAGAGGGACCCCCACCCTAACCCTCCCCACAAGGGGGAGGGAACTCCTGTCGGCGTTGATCTGCGGCAAATTACCAACGTTTCCAACGCCAAGGTCGTAAGTCGGATTGCGCGGCAGCATTCCCTCCCCCTTGTGGGGAGGGTTAGGGTGGGGGTCCCTCTTCGCAAAAAATTCTTATGCGATTTCTCTGCCTTTGCGGGAAGAGATTGAGGGTGGGGGTACTCGTCTTGGCACCGAGCGCCATCGATCCAGCCGCCATCAAGCGTGCAAGGATGCTGCGCCGGAACATGACGGAAGGCGAGCGCAAGCTCTGGTCTGAGTTGAAGGAGTTCCGTCGCCTCTATGGGCTGCATGCGAGAAAGCAGGCGCCGATCGGACCTTACGTCGCGGACTTCGTTTTGCATGAGAAGAACCTCGTGATCGAAGTGGACGGAGAGCATCACTTCACGCCTGAGCAAATGGAAAAGGATCGAATACGCGATGCATGGTTTGGCCGACAGGGCTATCGTGTGCTGCGGTTTTCGACAGGAGACTTGGCAAGTTCGTTCGATGGTTGCGTCGAGGAGATATTGCGGAAAGTTGGAGTGATGTAGAGACGGCTTCGATCCTGAACCGGTTTGATCAAGCAAGACGCTCACAAGAAGCGCGAAGAGAACAAGGGAACAAAAAAATGACCAAAGTCATCCGAAACGGCACCGTCGTCACGGCCGACCGCACCTGGAAGGCCGATTTGCTGATGCAGCACGGCAAGATCGTCGCCATTGGTTCCAACCTGCATGGCGACCACGAGTTTGACGCCACCGGCTGCTATGTGATGCCGGGCGGCATCGACCCGCACACGCATCTCGAAATGCCGTTCATGGGCACCTATTCGGCCGACGATTTCGAGAGCGGCACGCGCGCGGCACTCTCCGGCGGCACGACGATGGTCGTCGATTTCTGCCTGCCGGCGCCGCAGCAGTCGCTGTTGGAAGCCCTGCAGATGTGGGACAACAAGACATCGAAGGCGTCCTGCGATTATTCCTTCCACATGGCGATCACCTGGTGGGGCAAGCAGGTGTTCGACGAGATGGCAGAAGTGGTCGACAAGGGCATCACCTCGTTCAAGCATTTCATGGCCTACAAGGGCGCGCTGATGGTCGACGACGACGAGATGTATTCGTCGTTCCAGCGCTGCGCCGATCTTGGCGCACTGCCGCTGGTCCATGCCGAGAATGGCGACGTGGTTGCCGCCCTGTCGCAGAAGCTGCTGGCGGCCGGCAACAATGGCCCGGAAGGTCACGCCTATTCGCGACCGCCGGAAGTGGAAGGCGAAGCGACCAACCGCGCCATTATGATCGCCGACATGGCGGGCGTTCCGCTCTATGTCGTGCACGTCTCCTGCGAGCAGGCCCATGAAGCCATTCGCCGGGCGCGCCAGAAGGGTATGCGCGTGTTCGGCGAGCCGCTGGTCCAGCACCTGACGCTCGACGAGAGCGAATATTTCGACAAGGACTGGGACCATGCGGCGCGGCGCGTCATGAGCCCGCCCTTCCGCAACAAATTGCACCAGGATTCGCTTTGGGCCGGCCTGCAGGCCGGGTCGCTGCAGGTGGTGGCGACCGATCACTGCGCCTTCACCACCAAGCAGAAGCGCAACGGCGTCGGCGATTTCACCAAGATCCCGAACGGCACCGGCGGGCTCGAGGACCGCTTGTCGGTGCTGTGGACGAAGGGCGTCAACACCGGCCGGCTGACGATGAACGAATTCGTCGCGGTGACCTCGACCAACATCGCCAAGATCCTCAACATGTATCCGAAGAAGGGCGCCATCGTCGAAGGTGCCGACGCCGATATCGTCGTCTGGGACCCAAAGCGCAAGAAGAAGATCACCGCCAAGAAGCAGCAATCGGTGATCGACTACAACGTCTTCGAGGGTTTTGAGGTGACAGGCCTGCCGCGCTTCGTCTTCTCGCGCGGCGAACTGGCGATCGAAGAGGCTGAGGTCAAGGCGAAGCCCGGTCATGGCGAGTTTGTCGGCCGCGAGCCGAATGCAGCGGTCAACCGGGCGCTGTCGACCTGGAAGGACATCACCGCACCGCGCAAGGTGGAACGCACAGGCATCCCGGCGACGGGAGTTTGAGCTTGGCCAGCCCGGTAACGAGTGTCTCAACGGCTGTGCTGATCCTGGCTGCCGGTCCGGCGGCTGCAGGCGTCCTGACCGGTTCCTATGGCAATGATGTCGGGTGTGCGGGTGTTGTCGCCGGCTACCAGGACGGCGACGACTATGTCGTGCTTACAGCCGACGGCATCGAAACCTATGGCAGTGGCTGCCGGTTCGTGCAGCGATTGACGACGACGGCTGGGACCCAGTTGTTGAGCTCCAGCTGTTTCGCCGAGGGCGAGGAGGGGTCGACCACTGACATCGTCAAGGTTGCCAACAAGGGAGAGGACGGTTTCTTCGTGACCATTCCCGGCCTCGATGAGATTGGGCCGCTCAAATCATGTTCGCAACCATGAGCAGGTTTCGCATGTTGTTTGCCGCGGCAGCCGTACTGGCCGCGGCCCAGGCTGCCGCGGCGCCGGCGATCGACTTGTCCAAGCCTTACGGCAACAAGTCGGGCTGCATCAACAAGAACGGCCAGGAGGTCTATGCCGAGGACATGCTGCTGCTCAACGACACGGAACTCATCACGGCGACCAGCGCCTGCACGTTCACAGAAAAGCAGCCGCAGGCCGACGGTTCGCTGGCTCTGAAAACCCTATGCGAGGCGGAAGGCGAGGAAGGCCAGTCGCCAATCGCATTCACCGTCAGGCGCAGCCCCAACAATGCCAAGGCACTGGTGATCGCCGATGAGGACGGCATGGTCATGGGGGAAGTCTCCAGGTGCCGATGACGGCCGGGTCTCCTGTCTCGGCGCAGGCCTCAGGCGACCATCCCCTCCAGTTCCGGCAGCAGGACGACGCTTTCCTGTTCGTTGGGGTCGGTGCGGGCGATGACCGCCGAGGCGGGGCTGTCGCTCAGATTGGCCGGCAGATGCGGGACGCCGGCCGGAATGTAGAAAAGGTCGCCGGCCTTGACCACGATATGCCGTTCAAGCCGGTCGCCGTACCAGGTATGGACCTCGCCCGAGAGCACATAGATCGCGGTTTCGTGGCTTTCGTGCATATGCGCCTTGGCGCGGGCGCCCGGCGGCATGGTCAGCAGATGCATGCAGATGCCGGACGAGCCGACGGTCTCGGCGGCGATACCGGCGAAATAGCTCAGGCCCTGCTTGCCTTCATAAGAGCTTTCAGGGCGGATAAGATGACAAGTGGGTTTGGGCGACATCGGGGCAACTCCGGGCGTCTGTTATCTGCTGGAACAAGAGCGAGTAAGACTGGGGCGAGTAGGACCGGGCGAGTGGAAAGCAACATCGGGGCAAAATCAATCGGATTCCGGCCGGCGCCGCAGTCGCCGGAAACGGCAGGGGGCGGCCGATGACGGGAGCATCGCCAACCGTCGTTTCGGCAAGCAAGCTCGGCCTGACCTTCCAGACCAATGACGGTCCGGTGGAAGCGCTGTCGAATGTCGATCTGACCATCGGCAAGGGCGAATTCGTGTCCTTCATCGGGCCGTCAGGCTGCGGCAAGACGACATTGCTCAGGGTCATCGCCGATCTGGAGAAGCCGACCGCTGGAACCATTTCCGTCAACGGCATGACGCCCGAGCAGGCGCGCCAGAGCCGCGCCTATGGCTATGTCTTCCAGGCGGCGGCGCTTTATCCGTGGCGAACGATCGAACGCAATGTGGCGCTGCCGCTGGAGATCATGGGCCTGTCCAGGGCCGAGCAGGCGGCGCGCATCAAGCGCACGCTCGATCTCGTCAACCTCTCGGGCTTCGAGAAGAAATATCCCTGGCAGCTGTCGGGCGGCATGCAGCAGCGCGCCTCGATCGCACGGGCGCTCGCTTTCGATGCCGACCTTCTGCTGATGGACGAACCGTTCGGTGCGCTGGACGAGATCGTGCGCGACCATCTCAACGAACAGCTGCTGGAGCTTTGGGAACGGACCAACAAGACCATCTGCTTCGTCACCCATTCGATCCCCGAGGCGGTCTATCTGTCGACGCGCATCGTGGTCATGTCGCCGCGCCCCGGCCGCGTCAGCGACGTCATAGACTCCACGCTACCGAAGAAGCGGCCGCTCGACATCCGCGAGACACCGGAGTTCCTGGCGATCGCCGCACGGGTGCGCGACGGGCTGAGAGCAGGGCACAGCTATGATGATTGAGGCGGCGCGGAACGGGCTTGCGCGTTCGGAGGTGCATCGCCCTCGCGAGGGAGGCGCTAACCGTGCATTCGTCATCCTAGGGCGGAGCCGCCGCGAAGCGGCGTGCGCAGAGCCTAGGATCCATGCCGTGACGTCGGCCGAAACGCGCAAGCGGTCGAGAATAAGCGCCGGGCAAGCCAGCGCAAGCGCCGTTCCTTCCAGAGAGGGAGCTATTTTCAGCACCGCTTCGGAACGGGAAGGTAACGGAATGGATCCTTGGGTCTGCGCCGCGTCGCTTCGCTCCTCGCTGCGCCCTAGGATGACGAAGGGGTGGTTGGGGGCGCCCTTTACGCACGCCGCTTCGCGGCTGCTCCGCCCTTCGAAAGAAACGAATGCCGGGGCGAAAGTGCCCGGCCTCCGCTTCGCTCCAGCCACCCTCTCCCCGTTGGGGAGAGGAGGGCGCTTACCCGGCGAGGCCTGCTAGAATGGACTCGTTTCGCGACAAGATCGTTCCGGTGACCTCGATCCTCCTGGGCGTCGTCGTCGTCTGGTACGTTATGGCTGTCATCCTCAACACGCCGTTCCAGCGCGATCTCGACCGCCGCGCCAATCAGACACCGGGTATTGTGGAATTCATCGGCAAGACGCTGGCGCAGCCGAAGCCGACGCTGCCGGCGCCGCATCAGGTGGCAGTGAATTTTTTCGAAAACACCTTTCTGCGCAGCATCACCTCGAACCGCAGCCTTGTCTACAATGCCTGGGTGACGCTGTCGTCGACGCTGCTCGGCTTTGCCTTCGGCACGGCGCTCGGCATCGTCATCGCCGTCGGCATCGTGCATGTGGCGACGCTCGACCGCAGCCTGATGCCGTGGATCATCGCGTCGCAGACCATTCCGATCCTGGCGGTGGCACCGATGATCATCGTTGTGCTGGCGGCTGTCGGCATCACCGGGCTGATCCCGAAGGCACTGATCTCGACCTATCTGTCCTTCTTCCCGGTGGCGGTCGGCATGGTGAAGGGGCTTCGCTCGCCCGAGCTTACCCATCTCGACCTGATGCACACCTATAATGCCAGTCCTTCGCAGACCTTCTGGAAATTGCGGGTGCCGGCCTCGGTGCCGTTCCTGTTCACCTCGATGAAGGTGGCGGTGGCCGCCAGCCTGGTCGGCGCCATCGTCGGCGAGCTGCCGACCGGCGCCGTCGCCGGCATCGGCGCCAAACTGCTCGCCGGTGCCTATTACAGCCAGACCATCGACATCTGGTCGGCGCTGGTTGCCGGGTCGGTGGTCGCGGCGCTGCTGGTTATGCTGGTCGGCATTGCCGGGCGCCTTGTCGACCGCGCCATGGGCGGGAGGCCGGCATGAGCTCGCTCCTGAGCCTTTCCTCAATCACGCCTCGATCCTGGCAGGGGTATGCCGCGCTTGTCCTGTTTGTCGGCGCGCTGCTTGTTTTGCCGCTCGTCAGTGCTACGCCCGGTTACGGCATGGCGACTACGCTTTCGATTTTCATTCTGCTGCTCGTGGCAATCGAGGCCGACAACTTTCCACCGATGATCGGGGTGATGTTGCTGTTCCTTGGCGCGCATGGCGCGGCGTGGATGCTGCTCGCCGGCATAACCGGCAATGAGGGCAGCGCTCGCGCATCCTTCTATCTGCTGCTCGCCGCCGCGTGGTTTTTGGCCTGGCGCTGCGTCACGGTCTTGTCGTCGTTTCGCCCGATATCGCGCTGGGCGTCAACCGCCCTGCGCCTGATCATTCCGGCCATCTTCGGCGCCTGGATCCTGATCATCTGGGAAGCGGTGACGCGTGGTGCCGGCATTCCCTTCATCCTGCTGCCGCCGCCAAGCGCCATCGGTGCCCGCATCGTCGGCTCGCTGCCGGTGCTGGGGGCCGATGTCAGGCAGACCATCTTCAAGGCGGTCATCTTCGGCTATGTGGTGGGGAGCAGCGCCGGCTTCCTCGTTGCCATCGCCGCCGACCGCGTGCCGTTCCTGCGGCGCGGGCTTTTGCCGATCGGCAATATGGTATCGGCGCTGCCGATCATCGGCGTCGCGCCGATCATGGTCATGTGGTTCGGCTTCGACTGGCAGTCGAAGGCAGCGGTGGTCATCATCATGACCTTCTTCCCGATGCTGGTGAACACCGTCGCCGGGCTTGCCGCCTCCGGCCATATGGAGCGCGACCTGATGCGCACCTATGCCTCGAGCTATTGGCAGACGCTGTTCAAGCTGCGGCTGCCGGCGGCCGCGCCCTTCATCTTCAATGCGTTGAAGATCAATTCGACGCTGGCGCTGATCGGCGCCATCGTCGCCGAGTTCTTCGGCACCCCGGTGGTCGGCATGGGGTTCCGCATTTCGACGGAAGTCGGCCGGATGAACATCGACATGGTGTGGGCCGAAATCGCAGTTGCAGCACTTGCGGGTTCGGTCTTTTATGGCGTGGTCGCTTTTTTCGAGAGAGCAATCACGTTTTGGCATCCCTCTGTCCGTGGTGGATAGGGGCGGTGGGTTTAGGGCGCTAACTTCAGAGGGTAAAAACATGAAAAGACTAGTTGTTTCGATGCTGGCCGGCGCGATGTCGCTTGCCGCGTTCCAGGCGATGGCCGCGGACAAGGTGACGCTGCAGCTGAAATGGGTCACGCAGGCCCAGTTTGCCGGCTATTATGTCGCCAAGGACAAGGGCTTCTATGAGGCCGAAGGCCTCGACGTCGAGATCAAGCCCGGCGGTCCTGATATTGCGCCGGAGCAGGTCATCGCCGGCGGCGGTGCCGACGTTATCGTCGACTGGATGGGCGGCGCGCTGGCTGCCCGCGAAAAGGGCGTGCCGCTGGTCAACATCGCCCAGCCGTTCAAGAAAGCCGGTATGGAGCTGGTCTGCCCGAAGGACGGGCCGGTCAAGACAGAAGCCGACTTCAAGGGCCACACGCTCGGCGTCTGGTTCTTCGGCAACGAGTATCCGTTCTATGCCTGGATGAACAAGCTTGGCCTCAAGACCGATGGCGGGCCGGACGGCGTCACCGTGCTCAAGCAGAGCTTTGACGTGCAGCCGCTGATCCAGAAGCAGGCGGATTGCATTTCGGTGATGACCTATAACGAGTACTGGCAGCTCATCGACGCCGGCTACAAGCCGGAAGAGCTGACCGTCTTCAACTATTCCGCCATGGGCAACGATCTGCTCGAAGACGGGCTCTATGCCCTGGAGGACAAGCTCAAGGATCCGGCCTTCGAGGACAAGATGGTGCGTTTCGTGCGCGCTTCGATGAAGGGTTGGAAATACGCCGTCGACAATTCCGACGAAGCGGCCGGCATCGTCATGGACAATGGCGGCCAGGACGAGAATCACCAGAAACGCATGATGGGCGAAGTCGCCAAGCTGATCGACAATGCCGATGGCAAGCTCGATCCGGCGACCTACGAGCGCACCGCCAAGGCGCTGCTCGACCAGAAGATCATCAGCAAGGAGCCTACCGGCGCCTACACGACGGCGATCACCGACAAGGCGATCAAATAGGGCTGTCAAACTGGCTTGTAGCGGAAAAGGGGCGGGCGACCGCCCCTTTTTAGTGGGATGTAAAATGAACGTTACCGGCGGAAACATCCGCTCGCAAAATCGTTGTGCCGGTGCATCCGCCTCAAGGGTGTCACAACGGAGGTTTCCATGCGCATCCAGTCCTTCACGCCGATGCTTTCGGCGCTGGCCATTTCTGCAGCCATCTTCTCTGCTTCACCGGCCCTGGCCGAAACCATAAAGATGACTGCGACGCTCGATGGTGCTCAGCAGAGCCCGCCCGTCACAACGAAGGGCAAGGGCACCGCCACGCTCAGGTTCAACACCACAACCAAGAAACTCAGCTGGACAGTGAGATATTCCGGCCTCAGCGGGCCGGCGAAGGCCGCACACATTCACGGCCCGGCGGCAAAGGGCGAAAACGCCGACCCGGTGATACCGTTCGAAGGCAAGCTGAGGAGCCCGATCAAGGGCTCGGCGACGTTGACCGATGCCCAGGCGACCGATTTGGAGGCGGGCAAGTACTACGTCAACATCCACACCGCGGCCCACGCGGATGGCGAGATCCGCGGGCAGATCGAAAAGGCGCCATCGACGATGTAGCGCAGCGATCATAGCGCTGTATCAACCTGTTGAAGTTTGGGAAGGGAATTCGACCTATCCCTTTGGCGCTTAGGCCCTGTCCCGTATCTGGGTCATGGTCCGCGTCGGCGTGATTGCCTCGGGATCGAGCCTGATCTCGACGATCGACGGTTTGCCGCTCGCGCGGGCGCGTTCGAAGGCCGGCGCGAAGTCGGCGGTCTTCTCGACTGTTTCGCCATGACCGCCATAGGCACGCGCGAGCGCCGCGAAGTCGGGATTCTTCAGATCCGTGGCGACGACACGGCCGGGATATTCGCGCTCCTGGTGCATCCGGATCGTGCCGTAGATGCCGTTGTTGACGACGATGACGATGATCGGCAGTGCGTATTGCACGGCGGTGGCGAATTCCTGGCCGTTCATCAGGAAACAACCGTCACCGGCAAAGGCGATCACGTCGCGATCCGGATAGAGCTGCTTGGCGGCGACCGCCGCCGGCGTGCCGTAGCCCATCGAGCCGGATGTGGGTGCTGCCTGCGTGCCGAAACGCCGGAAGCGATGGTAACGATGCACCCAGGTGGCGTAGTTGCCGGCACCGTTGGTGAGGATGGCGTCGTCCGGCAGTATCGTTTCGAGATAATTCATGATCGGCCCCATCTGGACGGCGCCGGGGCCGCTCTCCGGAGGCGTTGACCAGTCGAGATAGGCGGAATGCAGCTTCGCTGCCTCAGCCGCCCACACCGGCGTTGCAGCCGGCTTGCTCCGGGCAAAGGCTTCGACGAAAGCGGCAGGCGAGGCATTGATCGCCAGCGCCGGCCGGTAGACGCGACCGAGCTCGCCGGCGTCGGCATGGACATGGACCAGCGTCTGGTCGGGGTAGGGGCTCTTCAGCAGCGTGTAGTCGGATGACGGCATCTCGCCCATACGGCCGCCGATGAGCAGCACAAGGTCGGCCTGCTTGATGGCGGTTGCTACCTTGGGGTTGATGCCGATGCCGACATCGCCGGCATAGTTCGGGTGGAGATGGTCGAACAGCATCTGGCGGCGGAAGGAGCAGCCGACCGGCAGCGACCAGGCTTCGGCTATCGTCCGCATCTGGGCAACAGCCTGCGCATCCCAGCGCGTGCCGCCAAGGATGACGAAGGGCCGCTTTGCCTTGTTGAGCAACACTTCCAGCGCGTCGAGCTCGACTTCGCCGGGCCGCGTCTCGACAGGGGTGTAATGCCGGGCTTGCGGTGCCTCGGCGAGGCTGGTCAGCATGTCCTCGGGCAGCGAGATGACGACCGGGCCGGGCCGGCCGGAGGTCGCCACCGAAAAGGCCCGCGTGACGAATTCAGGGATGCGTGCGGCGTCGTCGATCTCGACCACCCATTTGGCGATATCGCCGAAGAACCTGACGTAGTCGACTTCCTGGAAGGCCTCGCGCCCCTTGGCGTGGCTGGCGACCTGGCCGATGAACAGGATGAGGGGGACTGAATCCTGCATTGCGATGTGGATGCCGGCCGAAGCATTGGTGGCGCCTGGGCCGCGGGTGACGAAGCAGATGCCGGGCTTGCCGGTCAGGCGGCCGTGGCAGTCGGCCATCATCGCGGCACCGCCCTCCTGGCGGCAGACGATGGTGCGGATCGGCGAGTCGTGCAGCGCGTCGAGCACCGCCAGATAGGATTCGCCGGGCACGCAATAGATACGGTCCGTTCCGTTGGCTTCGAGCGCATCGACGATGAGTTGTCCGCCGGTCTTCATTTTCCTGACCTCTCCAGTTCGGCAAGGATTTCTTCGGTGTGTTCGCCGAGACGCGGTGACGGACGTTCATAGACCAGCGGCGTGCCGGACATGACCATCGGCGCCCGCACCGAGGGCAAGACATTGCCATGGCCGTCATCGAGGTCGAGCCGCATGCCGCGCGCGATAGTCTGCGGGTCGGCAAACATCTGGCCTATGTTGTTGATCGGGCTGGCCGGCACCCCGGCGGCTTCGAGCCTGGCCAGCAGCGGATCGCGATCGAAGGCCTTCAGCGCCTCTATCATGTGCTCGCGCAGCTTTGCCCGGTTGGCGACGCGGGCGGGATTGGTGGCGAAGTCAGGGTTCGACGCCAGCTCGTCGAGGCCGACGGCAGCGCAGAACTTTGCGAACTGGCCGTCATTGCCGACCGCCAGGATGATGTGGCCATTTTTCACCGGCACCACTTCGTAGGGCGCGATGTTCATATGCGCATTGCCCATCTGCACCGGCGATTGTCCGGAGACGAGATAGTTGAGGTTCTGGTTGCCGAGCGTCGAGATCTGGGTGTCGTAGAGCGCCATGTCGATATGCTGGCCTTCGCCGGTCTTCTCGGCATGGCGAAGCGCCGCCTGGATGGCGATGACCGAATAAAGCCCGGTGAAAACATCCGATATAGCGACGCCCGCCTTTTGCGGTTCGCGCCCGGCTTCGCCGGTGATCGACATCATGCCGGCCATGCCCTGGATGATGAAATCATAGCCGGCGCGCGGCGCGTACGGCCCCGACTGGCCAAAACCGGTGATCGAGCAATAGATCAGCCGTGGGTTGATTTTCCTCAGGCTGTCATAATCGAGGCCGTATTTCTTCAGTCCGCCGACCTTGAAGTTTTCGATCAGCACATCCGATGTCGCGACCAGCCGGCGCACCGTCTCGGCACCCTCGGGCGTCGAGAAGTCAATAGCGATGGAGCGCTTGCCGCGGTTGCAGGAATGGTAATAAGCGGCTGAAAGGTTCTCGCCGTCATGGCCGATGACGAAGGGCGGTCCCCATTTGCGGGTGTCGTCGCCGCCGTCCGGGCTCTCGACCTTGATCACGTCGGCGCCGAGGTCGGCAAGCAGCTGTCCGGCCCATGGCCCGGCGAGGATGCGTGCGAGTTCGATGACGCGGATGCCTTTGAGCGGCGGCTCAGTCATGGATCACCATGGTTGGTCGAAAGCGCAGCCTCTATCAATCCCGCGCGCCGCTGTCACGGCCCTTGCAATGGGCCAGTATCACTGTGGCCTCAGCACGCGGTCGGCCCAGGCGGCAAAATCCTCCATGATGATGTCTCGGTTGATCTCGTTCAGGCTTTCATGGCGGGTTTTGGCGTAAACCTTTGAAACGAGATTCGAAAAACCCATCATGTGCATCCGGCCGGCCAGATGGCTGACCGCCTTGCCGCCGTCCGAGGCCGGATCCTCCTCGCCTCCGACCAGATTGACGAACAGGTCGCGCCGCACGCCGGAAAAATTGCGGTCGCTGCCGCAATGCAGCGTCATCTTGACGATGTCCTGCCACATCGACACCGATGCGTCCCAGCCGCAGAGCGGGTCGGCGATGTATTTCTCGACTTCGGCGGCATCGCGCGACAGCCAGTCGAATGGCGTCCGGCGATCGGGCACTGCCTTGCCCCAGGCCCGGAACGTCAGCCGGGGCAGCATGCGCGACGGCACGTCTGAGCCAAGCCGGAACCTTTCCCAGGCAAGCATGCCCAGCGCGATTTGGCCGAGCAGTCCGGCCGAGAAATTGCCGTTCCAGATCGCGGCGGCATGGATGCGTGGCGAGTGGCGGAGGACATAGTTCAGCGCGACCGACGCGCCCAAGGAGTGGCCGAAGACGATGACCGGCAGGCCAGGTTGTTCCCTGGCGATGAGATCATGGACGGCGGCGACATCGGCGATGACCTTGGCACCGCCATCCGCATCGGCGAACCTGCCCGGTGGCGCATCGGGCGCCTTGGTGGCGCCGTGGCCACGGTGGTCGTGCGCGTAGACCTGGTAGCCGCGCTCGCCGAGGAAATCGGCGAAGCGGGCATAGCGCGCCGCGTGCTCGGCCAGCCCGTGATTGATCTGGACAATGGCGTGCGGTTGGCCGCTGGCGTGTTTCACATAAAGGTTGAGCTCGGCGCCCGTCGGCGATGCCAGCATCCTCTGCTTGTCAAATGGCATGTCTCGCTCCCGTCGGCGACTGTTGGGCGACGCAGCGATCGACGTCAAGGGACGTAGGTGCCCATTCGACGTAATTGACAGCATGCTGTCAATGTGATTGCATGACAGCATACTGTCAAATGGTCAGCGGCAGATTGGCGGTATGACTGTGAAAACCACCGGGGCCATTTCGCGGCGTGCAATCTTGCTGGCGGGCTTCGCCTTCACGACGGCCACCCTGTTGTCAGGGATTGCTGCTTTCAGTCAGGAAACCAGGGAGATGACCATGATGACGTCCACTGTTCCAGGCCCGCAAGGCCAGCTTGCCACTTACAGGATCAAGGCCGGCAATGGCCTGCCGATCATGTTCCTGCATGGAGATTGCAGCCGCGCTTCCCACTGGGACCGCGTGATGCAGCTCTCCGTCGAAGGCCGCGAGGCGGTAGCCTTCGATTTTCGCGGTCATGGCGCCTCCGCGCCGGCGCAGGACGGTGACTACGGTTATGACGGTCGTGCAATGGATGTCGGTGCCGTGGCCGACGCGTTTGGCCTGAAGCGGTTTCTCATTGTCGCGCACAGCGGCGGCGGTGGCGTGGCGCTCGCTTATGCCGCCAGCCATGCCGACCGGGTCGCCGGTGTCTTGCTCGTCGACCCGGCGACCGATCCTCGTGCGCTGCCGCAGGCGATTCGTGACGGCTTTGTCCGCGATCTGGCCGGTCCGCAAGGCCGTGATGTCCTGAACGCCTATTACACGTCGATTGCCGGCCCTAACGCGGCTGTTCGCCAGCGTGTTCTGGCCGATGCGGCAGTGGTCGATCCGGCGGCGAGGGCAGGTGTCGGCAAGGCGCTGGCCGAATGGAACCCGGAGCCGGCACTCGATGCGTATCGCGGGCCTATGTTCGTTTTGGCTACCGAGGCCAGTGACACTCCAGCCGCGCTCCACCGGCTGCGCACGGACATTCCGCGCCAGATCGTGGCGGGCAGCGGCCATTGGGTGATGCTTGACAAGCCCGAGGTCGTAGCCGAAGCCGTTAATAATTTCGTCGCGACCATCGAGGCCGGCCAGAAATGACGACCAGGACCGAAGCGGCAAATGTGCTCACCGAACTGGTGCTTGCCGTGTTCAGGATGAACGGCAGTCTTCTGGACGCGGCCGACCGGCTGGCCGCTCCAACCGGGCTGACGGCAGCGCGCTGGCAGGTTTTGGGTGCAGTTTTGAAGGAGCCGAAATCTGTGGCCGACATCGCCCGCGACATGGGTCTCGCCCGTCAGAGTGTACAGCGGCTGGCCGACATACTGGCTGCGGAGGGGCTTGCCGTCTACGCCGACAACCCGGCGCATCGCCGCGCCAAGCTGTTGTCGATAACCGATGCCGGCCGGGCAGCGGTCAAGAATATCGGCACACGCCAGCATGTTTGGGCGAACCGCATTTCGGAGGGTATGGACGCCGACGCGCTGAAAGCCTCGCTTGATCTGCTGCGCACCCTGACGGAACGGGTGGAGGCGGGCGGATCCTGATCGACCACGCGGGAGCCTCTCAATGCGCTGGCGATTGTTTTTACGGCCGGCGAAAGAAATCGTAATTCTGACATGTCGCAAGTTTCTAGCTTGCGGCGTGAATCACGAGGAGTGCCGGAATGCGGATTTGGGCGATATGGGGGACGGTGTTTCTTGCGTTTGCTGGCGCAAGCGCGGCGCGGGCCGATGTGAAGATGACCGGCTCTTTCGTCGCCGATGCCGCCTGTCCGGCAACGCAGGCGATCAAGAGCGCCAAGAATCCCGGCAATGTCTCGACCGCGGCTGGTCAGAGTTATGATCTGCTGGCCGGCAACAAGGACGCGCCCACGCACTATCTCATTCGCGTGCCGGGCGCCGATCCGGAGCGCCGCTGGGTCAAGATCAGCTGCGGTCATGTTTCGGGCGACAGCGCGTCGACGATGCCGGCTGCACCGGCGCCTGCCGAGCCGAACAAGCCATCGGCGTCCGGAAAGCCGGAATATGTCTTCGCGCTGAGCTGGCAGCCGGCTTTCTGCGAGACCAAATCCAGCAAGACCGAATGCCGGGCGCAGACCGCCGCCGGTTTCGATGCGACCCACTTCACCTTGCATGGATTGTGGCCGCAGCCGAACGGAAATTTCTATTGCCAGGGCGCGGCAAGCGACAAGGCGAACGACGATCCGGCACACTGGCGGGATTTGCCGCCGGTCACCCTCGACCCGAAAACGCGATCGGAACTCGACCAGGTGATGCCCGGCACCGCGTCCGCACTCGAAAGGCACGAGTGGATCAAGCACGGCACCTGCTACGGCAAGAGCCAGCAGGAGTATTTCTCCGACGCCTTGAACCTGATGCGCGCGGTGAACGCTTCGCCGGTGCGCGATCTCTTCATCAAGAACATCGGCAAGCAACTGACATCCGATCAGATCCGCAGCACCTTCGACGTTACCTTCGGCAAAGGCGCGGGCGACCGGGTCCGCGTTTCCTGCGTGGTCGATCCCTCGAACGGCAGGCGGCTGATCGGCGAGCTGACGCTCGGCCTGACCGGCCCGATCGCTTCCAACGCTTCGCTCGGTGCCCTGCTGCTTGCCTCGGCGCCTACAGCCAAGGCCGGCTGCCCGAAGGGCGCGGTCGATGCCGTCGGGTTCCAGTAAACAGGCCGTACGCGACTGTCGCTTTGCACCGGGGATGGTATGATCCCGGGGGGTATCATTCGCAGGGGGTGGCGATGAGTGGCGTGACGAGCGGCGCGCTGGCGCGGTTGGCGTTCTGGGCCAAGGGCATGACGGCGACCCGCGACGGCCATATGGAGTGGCCGGGCTTTTCCTACACCGAAGTGGAGTGGGCGCGCATGGCCACGCTCGCCAAACCCGTCGACGGCGGCACGTACCAATTGTTCACGCTGGTCAACGCGGCGATCTTCATCGCCATCGCCGCGTTCGGGATATTCTGTATCTTCTTGCCGCTGGCGGCGCTGCTGTTCCCGCTACCGGCCGAAACCAATGCGCTCAAGTTTTCGCTGCTCCTGGCGGCATGCGCCTTGCTGATCATCGGCATCGGCCTGCCTATCTCGCTGCGTCTTTCGACCGCGCTGGTGGCGCCGAAGGCAATGCGGGCCGCACTTGTCGCCGTGCCCGGCGATCAGGCGCTTGCGGCAAAAGTGTCATGGCAGATCAACCGGATCACGCTCGTGCTCTGCGGCCTGCTGGTACCGGGCATTCTTCTGTTCATTGCCTACGACATCGAAGCCGGCCCGATTATTACCGCGTTGAAAAGCTGGCGATCGCGCTGATGGCGGTTTCGGTTGCGATCGGCGCATGGCAGCGGCGCAAACAACCCTGATTGAGCCAATCGCAGGCCAGGGTAGCGTTACGCGCCGGCGCTGCGCTCCGGCCTGGTCCATGTGTTGCGCCCGTCTGCTTCGTTGCCGCCCGGTTCGCCGACAACGCGATCGCGTCCCGTGGATTTGGCCTTGTAGAGACGCTGGTCGGCCAGCGCGAAGAGATCGGCAAGGCAACGGGTCGTCTCGCTGACCGTCGAGATGCCGGCGCTGACGGTAATGTCGAACCGGCTGGTGCTCGCGGACGTCTTGACCGCTTGCCTGACGGTCTCGCCCAGCAGTCTGGCGAGCGGCTGCGGACGCCAGCCGAGGATGGCGAATTCCTCGCCGCCGATCCTGAACAATTGATCGTCGGTCCCGACAAGTTCGCCAAGCAAAATTGCCAGGGCTTTCAGCACCCTGTCGCCCTCGGCGTGGCCGAAGCGGTCGTTGATCGATTTGAAGTGGTCGACATCGATGATCAGCAGGCTGAGCGGCCTGGCGGTCCGCAGGCTGGTGGCCACGGCGGCCTCGCCGTCGCTGTCGAAGCGCCCCCTGTGGAGCAGGCCGGTGAGGCCGTCGCGACCGACATGCTCGACCAGCGCCTCATAGCGCTCGCGATAGGTCAGCGTGTCGAAAATGTCGGAAAGCCCGCGCGGCGCCGGCACCTGCCGCGCCTCGAACCACCTGATATAGGCGACCAGCATGGTGCTGTAGACCAAGGCCGCTGCCATCTTGGCGAACCAGCCGCCGAAAAACACGGCGACCGGCGCACCGGTGACGAAATGCAGCGCCGTGAAAAAACCTGCCTGGTCGAAGGTGAGCACGCACGCAACGGAGACCAGGATGCGGGTGAAAAGCGCCTTGCGCAGATATTTGCCGAGCTTTTCATAGAGCAGGATGATCAGGATGGCGTCGACGAACAGCAGCGTCGTGCCCCACACCATCAGCCAGCCCATCTCGTCGATGAAGCCGATGTCGGGAAGCTTGCCGTCGGGCAGCGGTGCGATGTCGTGCAGGCGCAGGATCAGCACGAGCCCGTTCATCAGGCCATTGCCGAGCAGCAGGCCGTAGATCGGCTGGCGGACGGTCGCCGCGTCCTCCTTGATGTAGAGCAACAGAAGCATGACCAGCTTGCCGGAAAACAGCACAGCCGAGCCCGGCGATACCATGCCGAACGGCAGCGCGACGTAGAAGACGCTGGCGAGATAGGTTTCCAGGAAATGCATGACGCCAAGGGCGCAAACAAAGACGCCGAGGCCGATGCGGCCCCTGAACCGGAAAAGCGTGACCATGATGCCGAAATAGAGAACCGCTTCGGCAAAAAGCAGGAAACTGTTCAACACGGCCCGATCTCTCTCCCCGAAATCGCGGCTGCCAGCGATGTCCTATCCAACATTGTTTGACGCGGAATGGTTAACCGGAGCTTTCGCCTGGGTGCCGGCACGAAATGAAGCGGCTAAGCGTTTGTGGGTGCGACCAAATCCGCTTGGGGCCAAAACTGTTTGCCGTTCGGGGCCGCATCGCTTACATAGCCCCCAACTTCCATTCAATCCGACATCAGTCGACTTTTCAGGGAAAGCGCGCGTGGCACGCCAGTTCATCTATCACATGGCCGGCCTCAACAAGGCCTACGGCACCAAGAAGGTGCTCGAGAACATCCATCTGTCCTTCTACCCGGACGCCAAGATCGGCATCCTCGGCCCCAACGGCGCCGGCAAGTCGACGATCCTCAAGATCATGGCCGGCATCGACAAGGAGTGGAGCGGCGAGGCCTGGCTGGCCGAGGGTGCTACCGTCGGTTACCTGGCGCAGGAGCCGGCGCTCGATCCGAACAAGAACGTGTTCGAAAACGTCATGGAAGGCGTCGCGGCCAAGACCGCCATCATCGAGCGCTACAACGAATTGATGATGAACTATTCCGACGAGACGGCGGACGAGTCGGCCAAGCTGCAGGACGAGATGGACCGGCTCAACCTCTGGGATCTCGAACAGCAGGTCGAGATGGCGATGGAAGCGCTCGGCTGTCCGCCCAAGGAGGCCGATGTCACCAAGCTGTCGGGCGGCGAGCGCCGCCGTGTCGCGCTCTGCCAGCTCTTGCTGCGCCAGCCCGATTTGCTGCTGCTCGACGAGCCGACCAACCATCTCGACGCCGAGACGACGGCGTGGCTGGAAAAGCATCTGCGTGCCTATCCAGGCGCGGTGATGATCATCACCCACGACCGCTACTTCCTCGACAATGTCACCGGCTGGATCCTCGAGCTCGATCGCGGCCGCGGTATCCCGTACGAAGGCAACTACACCAAATATCTCGAAGCCAAGGCCAAGCGGCTCAAGCAGGAAGGCCGCGAGGACGATGCCCGCCAGCGGGCGATCGGCCGCGAGCGCGAGTGGATACAGTCCAGCCCGAAAGCCCGGCAGACCAAGTCGAAGGCCCGTATCCAGGCCTTCCAGGATCTGCTGGATGCAGCCGACAAGCGGCGTCCGAGCGACACGCAGATCGTCATTCCGCATGGCGAGCGGCTCGGCAATGTAGTGATCGAGGTCGAGGGCCTGTCGAAGGGCTTTGGCGACACGCTTTTGATCGAAGACCTCGAATTCAAGCTGCCGCCGGGCGGCATCGTCGGCGTCATCGGCCCGAACGGCGCCGGCAAGACGACGCTGTTCCGCATGATCACCGGCCAGGAAAAGCCGGACGCCGGCACCATTCGCGTCGGCGAGACGGTCAAGCTCGGTTATGTCGACCAGAGCCGCGACGCGCTCGACCCGACCAAGACCGTCTGGGAAGAAATCTCGGGCGGCGCCGAAGTGGTCAAGCTCGGCAAGTTCGAGGCCAACACGCGCGCCTATTGTGCGTCGTTCAACTTTCGCGGCGGCGATCAGCAGCAGAAGGTGGGCAACCTGTCCGGCGGCCAGCGCAACCGCGTGCATCTGGCCAAGATGCTGAAGACCGGCGGCAATGTGCTGCTGCTCGACGAACCGACCAACGATCTCGATACCGAAACGCTGGCCGCACTCGAAGACGCGCTAGAAAACTTCGCCGGCTGCGCCGTCATCATCTCGCACGACCGCATGTTCCTCGACCGCCTGGCAACGCACATCCTCGCCTTCGAGGGCGACAGCCATGTCGAATGGTTCGAAGGCAATTTCGAGGATTACGAGCAGGACAAGATCCGTAGACTCGGGCCGGAAGCCGTCAACCCGCACCGCATGACGTATAAGCGGCTGACAAGATAGTCCGTGCGCCTCGTTTAGAATTCTCTGTCGAGTGTCTCTATGAAGTCCTCGGCGAGTTTGGCTGAAGAGAACCGCGCAACTTCCCGGTAGTCGGGGTGGTGTTCTGCCGTCGGTGGCGAGTTAAGGACTATAAACGCGTCGTTCTCTTGAACCACAATGTTGGTCAGATCGACGCTATCGATGGCTGTCGCATTGCGCGCTTGGCAATATGGACACTCGTCGTCACAGGCGCAGGACCAATCAGTAGCCCAATACCTGTGACATTTATAACATCTGTAGTTGTTGAGATACCAAGCCATTGTTAGACCTGACCAAAAACGATCTGACGTAGATCACCTGCGTTATCGCGCTACCTGATATCGACCACGGGACAGGAACCTAAGATATCCCTTGTCGCGAAGAAACTGAAGTTGTTGACGGATTTTAGGTCTAATATTCTGGTTGTTCGGGTAAAGGAGAGCCAACTGTGGCTCAAATGCGTAGGCCTGGTCGATGTCAAATTCGTCTGTGCCGATCGACTCGATACATCGCATGACCTCAACGAGCCATCCCCTGGTGTCATGGGGCGCATCGCGTAGGAACACAGTTCGCTTCCAAGCTGCCAAAACCTCTTCTTTCGAGGTGATCACACCGTTTCTGACAAGGTGGATTCTTCCCGCTTCAGGGACCCGGCTAAGAAGGATATTCGAACCAATCCAGCCGGCGCGGCGTGCTGCTTGGGAGAGCGGCGTCCTGCGTTCTACGATTGCTGGCGTGAAAAAATGTTTTGGGATAACGCAGACGGACTCCACCAGTCGCTGGTTAAAATCGTATTTGAGTAGAAAAAAGTTGGGGTTCGTTGACGAATTCAGCCGCTCGATTTTTCTGCTATACGCACCATTGGCGAGTTTTCTGCCGAACGGTTTCTTTGCGCTTTTTAGTTCGTATTGATCATCGCACTTATCGCAGTAAAAATCGGCACAGGGAGATTTGCCGGAAACTGCGTCAGGCGCGAATTCCCGCAGTTGGGGCAGTACAGCCATTCTGACGCCCACCGCTCCGTCCAGATTCTCGCGCTTTGCGAACCGCTGTCGTATGCTGCTTGAGTCTCTTGGAATCCCATTTTCATGGTCAAAGGGTCTACGCAATATGCGTGAACGTCAATCAACGCATGGCGGCGAGTCGTTATGACGGCACAGAAAGATTCACGGGGCGGAAAGTTAACTTTCAAAACAGGAAAAGACTGGTCCGCCGCCCTCTACCTGAAATTCGAGGATGAGCGCACGCGGCCCGCGCGCGATCTCGTTGTGCAGGTGCCGGTGCCAGAACCGCGCCGGGTGGTCGATATTGGCTGCGGACCGGGCAATTCGACCGAATTGCTGGTCGCGCGCTGGCCGCAGGCGCAAATCAGCGGCTTCGATACCTCGCCCGACATGATCGAGAAGGCCAAAGTGCGTCTGCCCGGCGTCAGCTTTGCGCTGGCGGATGCGGCGGCGTGGCAGCCGACCGAACCCGTCGACGTGATCTTTGCCAATGCGGTGTTTCAATGGCTGCCGGAGCATCCGGCAGTCTTCCAGCGGCTGATGGGATTTTTGGCGCCCGGCGGCGCGCTTGCCGTGCAGATGCCGGACAACATGGCTGAGCCCTCGCACCGGCTGATGCGCGAGACCGCGGCCGAGATGCCGTTCACCGAAAAGCTCGAGCGCGCGGCTCGCGCGCCGCTGCTGCCGGTCTCGTTCTATTACGACCTTCTGTCGCCGTTCTCGGATCGGCTCGATATCTGGCACACGATTTACAACCATCCGCTGGCCGATGCCGAGGCGATCGTCGAATGGGTGAAGTCGACGGGGCTGAAGCCGTTCCTCGATCCGCTCGACGAAGACGAGCGGCAGCTTTTCCTGAAGCGCTACGCGGCCAGGATCAGCGAAGCCTATCCGAAAACGGCAAGCGGCAAGGTGTTGCTGCGCTTTCCCCGTCTCTTCATCGTGGCGCGGCGCGCTGCTTAGGAACTTTTAGACCCTTTCCAGGGACTTGATTTAAGCCGGCATAAACTGGCTAGGTGCAAAAGAGGTTGCGCCGAGCTTTTTGCGGCGCCGACATGAAGCCGCAACGCCTGCGCACGGGACGAACTGAAAATGCATCGCGTCATCATCAGCGGCATCGGCGTTGAAATCCCCGAGGCTTCGATCACCAATGAGGAACTCGTCGCCAGCTTCAACAGCTGGGTGGACATGGAGAACGTCCGCCGCGAGGTGTCCGGCGAGCCGCTGCTGCAGAAATCGGACAGTGCCTTCATCGTCCATGCCTCGGGCGTCCAGACCCGCCATGTCATCGAACGGGAGGGCATCCTCGACCCGACCCGCATGGCGCCGCGCTTCCCGGCGCGGCCCGACGATGCGCTGTCGCTGGAGGCCGAATTCGGCATCGCCTCGGCCAGCAAGGCGCTCGATCATGCCGGGCTGAAGCCAGGGGATATCGACCTGGTGATCTGCTCGGCCTCGCACCATCAGCGGCCCTATCCGGCGATCGCCATCGAGATGCAGCAGGCACTGGGTACGAAAGGCGCCGGTTTCGATATGGGGCTTGGCTGCTCGTCGGCGGCGGCCGCGTTGCACATCGCCGTCAACCTGGTGCGGGCAGGGGCGCACAAACGCGTGCTGGTGTCGACGCCGGAGATCATCACCGGCCATCTCAATTTTCGCGACCGGCAGACGCATTTCATCTTTGGCGACGCTTCCGTGTCGATGGTCGTCGAAGGGCTCGCCCAGGGCGAGAAGCGGCCGGGCCGATTCGAGGTGCTGGATACGCGTACCTGGACGCAGATGTCGAACAGCATCCGCACCAATCTCGGTTATTATACCCGCGCCACCCAGGACGATCCGTACATGATCGATCTGGAAGGCAATCTGATCAAGCAGATCGGCAACAAGGTGTTCAAGGAAGTCACCGTTGCCGGCCACAAATTCATCGTCGAGTTTCTGGCCGAGCACGGGCTGACGCCGCAAGCGATCCGGCGTTTCTGGCTGCATCAGGCCAATGCGCGGATGAACGCCATGATCCTGAAACTATCTTTCGGTCATGAGGTCGACCATGACCGCGCGCCGATGGTGCTGGAGCGCCTCGGCAACACCGCCGCCGCCGGCGCCATCATCGCCCTGTCGGAGAACCATGCCGACATGAAGGCCGGCGACTACGGCCTGCTCTGCGCGTTCGGCGCCGGCTACTCGATCGGCGGCGCGCTGTTGCGCATGCTCTGACTATTTCGGCACGGACGGCACCGGCATCGGAGCGCGCCTGGCAAATCGCATCAGTCCGCTTGATCGGAGCATCAGCGCTTTCGACTGGACCTGATGAGCTGACCGCGGCTAATTGCGCGTATCACGCGAGGCACGAACCCATGCTGGATCTTTTTCCCGAAGCCGAAACTCCGGTCGAGATCGTGGCCGCGCGAAAACTCGCCGCCAGGGTGGCAGCGCTTTACCTCGCACCGTTCGATCATTTCGAGACACGGGCAGTGGACATGTTGCAGCTCGGCTTCGACGGCATCGACGGCGATTTCCACGCCGGCACGACGCGGCGATCCGGCGGGCGGGAACCCTGGTATCCGCGCGGCACCGAGATGCGCAACGAACGGCAATTGTCGATCGTGGCAGCGGACGAACTGGCAATTGTCGCCGAACGGATGGGCATCGCCGAGATCAAGCCGGAATGGATCGGCGCCAATCTCGTGATCGAAGGCCTGCCGCACCTCTCGATGTTGCCATCCGGCACGCTGCTGTTCTTCAAAGGCGGCGCGACCGTCAAGGTCGACGCGCAGAACGGGCCTTGCCGGATCGCGGGAAGGTCGGTCGCCGAGAATGCCGGGATGGCCGACGTCGAGGCCGGCGCGCTGCTGTTCCCGAAAGCGGCGAAGCGGTTGCGCGGGCTCGTCGCCTGGGTCGAGAAACCCGGCACGATCACTGCCGGCGAGGAGATTTCGGTGCGTGTGCCGGAGCAGTGGATTTACCGGGCCTGATTGTTTGCTAGGCAAGCCGGCAAAGCCAGTCAAAGCCGCGCGCGGCGTATTTTGTTCTTGCTTTGTGCCGGCAGCTATGCTACTAATTTCGGTATGGTGCTAATTGGCTCCAACGATCCGCCCTCCGAGGCGGTTTTTTTGTTTCTGGCTTTGAAAGTTCCGATGTTGCCGGCCTGACGTCGGCAGGACAGAGGGGGGCGCCGTAGAACTCGACGCGTGTGTCTGCCATCGCTCTATTCCTCGTCCTCATCATCGAGCAGACGGGTGGCACGCCAGCGGGTTAGCACGATGTTGGTTTGCTCGATGACGAAGAAGCGCGCGGAATCGCGGTCATATCCTTCGGCCAGCAGCTTTTCGTAGTCGGTATGGGCATGGCGAATATGCGCTATCGTCGCCAGCCACACGGCAATGCTCGGTGGCAAGGTCTTCATGTGCACGGCGCCGGCATCGGCACGGATCTTTTCCATGTCGGCATAGGGCGCCAGCGGCAGGAGCGCTGTCAGTGCCTTGGCGATGGCGCGGCGGCGGCCGGTCGGGGCGCTCACTGCCCGTCCGATCTGGACAACTCGTCCCGCCCGGCCATGGTCGCCGCGGCGAAGGCATCGGTCGAGGCGAAGTAGGGCTTGATGTCGATGACCGGCGTGCCGTCGAGCACGTCGATGGCATCGAGATCGATGCGGCCGGTATCGATATCGACGGCAACCAGCCTGGCGACATGCAGCCCAATTGGGTTCGGCCGGGCAGGGGAGCGCAGCGAAAAGACGCCTTTCGGCTCCATGGCATGGCGGGGTTTCTGGATAATCAGTTGCCGCGGCGCATGGTGCAGCCAGGACAGGACGATCACGTGGCTGGCGCGTTCCAGCCCAAGCAGGCCCTCACGATAAAGCGGGTCGATGACCAAGTGCGCCGGCTGTCCCGTCTCCCGCGCGGCCTTCATGTTTTTGGGGCAAGTCTCCCGCGTGATCCAAGGCGAAGCGATGCGGCCGATGAAGACGACATGGCCATCCGGCGGCATCGTTGCCGGGTCGGTTTCCAGGAGCTTTTCGCCGCTGCGCGTTTCGACCATGGGCCTCGCCTCGATGCATCCGGCTTTGCGCGATCCGCTGCGCATGCGTCATTTTCTTGTCCGGAAGCGACATAGCGCTTGCAAGCCTATCAAAACCGACATAAACATATGTTTATATCTTTTCAAAGAGAATGCTCGCATGCATGTCGCTCTCGACACGATGGTAGATACATTGAAGGCGGCTGCCGAATCCAGCCGGCTGCGTATATTGGCGCTGCTGTCGCGCGGCGATCTGACCGTTTCAGATCTCACCGAAATCCTCGGCCAGTCGCAGCCGCGCGTCTCGCGGCATTTGAAATTGCTGCTGGAGGCAGGGCTGATCGGCCGCTACCAGGAGGGCTCGTGGGCTTTCTTCCGGCTTTCGGATTCCGACACGTCGCGCGATTTTGTGCTCAGGCTGGTCTCCGGCATCCGCGGCGCCGATCCGCAGGTCGAGCGTGATCTCGAACGGCTGGCCGCGGTCAAGCGCAAGCGGCAGGACCGGGCTGCCGAATATTTCTCGGTCAACGCCGCAAGCTGGGACCATATCCGCTCGCTGCATGTGCCGGACCGCGCCGTCGAAGCAGCCCTCATCAAGCTCGTCGGCAAGCGGCCGTTCCAGTCGATGCTCGATCTCGGCACCGGCACCGGACGGCTGCTCGAGATCTTTTCGCCGCTCTATCGGCGCGGTATCGGCATCGACATGTCGCGCGAAATGCTGACGGTGGCGCGCGCCAATCTCGACAAGGCCGGCATTTCGAATGCGCAGGTGCGGCAGGGCGACATTTTCGCGCCGCCGGTCGAACGCGACGCCTTCGATCTCGTTACCATCCATCAGGTGCTGCACTATCTCGACGATCCTGCCCGCGCCATCCGAGAGGCGGCGCGTCTGTTGCGCCCGGCTGGCAGGCTGGTGATCGTCGATTTCGCGCCGCACACGCTGGAGTTCTTGCGCGAGGAGCACGCGCATATGCGCCTCGGCTTTTCCGACCGGCAAATCGCCGACTGGTTTTCCGAGGCCGGCCTCGAGCTCGAGGACAGCCAGGAATTCGAACCGCGCGGTGGCAACGAGGCCAAGCTCACCGTCAAACTCTGGCTCGGCCGCGATCGGCGCATGCTGATTGCCGAGCCTTCCAACGACAGACAACCGGCCAATGCGTATCCGATAGGGGAAACCGCCTGATGAACCAGTTCCGCTTCTCCCGCCGTCCCGACATCGGCGACAAGGTCAGGGTGTCGTTCGAGTTCTTTCCGCCGAAAAACGACGAGATGGAAGCAAGGCTGTGGGACACGGTCACCCGGCTGGAGCCGCTCAAGCCGAAATTCGTCTCGGTCACCTATGGCGCCGGTGGTTCGACCCGCGAGCGCACGGCCCGCACCGTCAAGCGCATCCTCAACGAAACGTCGCTGACGCCGGCGGCGCACATGACCTGCGTCGACGCGGCGCGCCACGAGGTCGATGCGGTGATCCGGGAGTTCGCCGATATGGGCGTCAAGCGTTTCGTCGCCCTGCGCGGCGATCCGGCCGAGGGCGTCGGCGCGGCTTACCGGCCGCATCCGGAAGGCTATGCCAATGGCGCCGAACTGGTCGATGCGCTGAAGGGCGCCGGCGATTTCGACATATCGGTCTCGGCCTATCCGGAAAAACATCCGGAGAGTCCGGATTTCGCCACCGATTTCGACATGCTGAAGCGCAAGGCCGACAATGGGGCGACGCGGGCGATCACCCAGTTCTTCTTCGACAACGATCTCTATGAGCGCTATGTCGAGCGGGCACGGCGGGCCGGCATCTACATACCGATCGTGCCGGGCATATTGCCGGTGCACAATTTCACCCAGGTCGCCAACTTCTCGGCGCGGTGCGGCGCCTTGGTGCCGGCATGGCTGGCCGAGCGTTTCGATGGGCTGCAGAACGATCCGCAAACGCATGCGCTGGTGGCATCTGCCGTGGCCGCCGAGCAGGTGCTGGACCTTGTCGAGCGCGGCGTCGGCGATTTCCACTTCTACACGATGAACCGGGCCGATCTGGTCTTCGCCATCTGCCACATGATCGGCATCAGGTCGCACGAAGTCGAGGCTGCGGGATCCGCCGCGGCGTAAGGCGGCAAGCTCCTTTGAAATGTCAAAGATCGGGGGAATGCAAAGGCCGGGCAAAATGCCCGGCCTTTTCAATGGTTTGTAATATTCGGTGCTGGTCTTCCCCCGCTCAGCGGCCTTATGGAAGGACGCCCATAATGAGGGCGCCGATGAATGCAAACGCAGCACAAATCATCAATGCGTTGATCGGCCTCGTCAGTCCCATGTCATAGCCTCCTCTTAAGAGCTATGGCGAGAGTCTAGGGTCATTTGTGCCACAGGCAAGCAGAAACTTTGCTGCAATGCGACGAGATTGTGGAATTTGCGACCTGCCGTTTGCCGTTAGGTATTGAAACTCTTGGTCAAAAGCCGGCGTTGGACCTGTGAATAATTTGTGGCGAAGCCGGGGCAGCAACGAGCATGGCAGCGCTACCGCGGCGGAAATCGGAATCGATTTCGAGCTGAGAGTCGGGGAACATGCTCTAACGCCGCCCGAACAAGCGACCGTCGATGGTGACGAGGCCGAGCGCAATCAGCGCCATGCCCGCCAATTCGAACAGTTCGAGCCGCTCGCCCAGGAACAGCAAGCCGAGCAGGATGGCACTGGCCGGCACGATGAGCGTGACCAGCGAGGCGTTGGTGGCGCCGGCCGAGGCGACGAGGTTGAAATAGAGGATGTAGGCGAAGGCGGTCGACAGCAGCGCCAGCGCCAGCACCGCCGCCCATACCGGCGGCGAGGCCGAAAACAGAGTGGCAGCGTCATAGGTGAACAGAACGACCGGGATCATGATGATGGTCGAGCAGGTCAATTGTCCGGCGGCAATGACCGGTGACGGCACACCCTTGAAGCGGCGGGCGATCATCAGCGCAACCGCATAGGAGACCGAGGCACCGATGAGCGCGAATTTCGCCCAGACCGGCCCGCCGAGCCCGGCGACAAGGCCAGGACCGATCATCACCGCCGTCCCCGCGATACCGAGGGCGATGCCGGCAAGCTTGTTCCACGACAGTTTTTCGTCGCTGGTCAGGGCGTTGGCGAGGATCAGCGTCCAGAACGGCGTGGTCGAATTAAGCACCGAGGCGACACCGGCGCCGAGCTCGGTCTGGCCGGCAAAGATCAGCGAGAAAGGGATGACATTGTTGGCGAGCGCCAGCAGGAAAAACAGTCCGGCATGCGGCAAGGCGAGGCGAAACGACGGACCGCGAACCGCAAGGTAGAGCTGCAACGCGGTCGCCGCGATGGCGACGCGAAACAGCACCAGCACCAGCGGAGGGAGTTCCGACACCGCAATGCGGGCAAAGAAGAACGAACCGCCCCAGATGGCGCCGAGCAGCAGAAGCTGGGCCCAGTCCTTGAGCACCATCGGCCCGCGCATCGTGGTGGTGGCAGCTATCGCCATTGGTCGTCCTCCCAGACGAGATGCCTTGCTCTCTTCAGGCATCTGTTCACGCTCTACCGGTCCGGCGGCAAGGGCCACCCGAAACCTGAGTGATGGCCTAGCTCGCTCATAACCGGCGCACAGAACGGCGTAGCGCCGCGAAGCCAGGGCGGCGAGACATAGAATTGTTTTCATTAGCCGCTAGCTTGGATTAATTGTGCGCAGCCTCAGTCAAGGGATTCGTCCATGCAGCGATTCGAAAATGCCCGCGAGGCAGCGCTGGCGCTTCGCCCGGACGATCCGATCTATTGCTTCCGCCCGCAGGTGCTGAAGGCGGACGCCAAACAGTTCATGGGCATGTTTCCCGGCAAGACCGCCTATGCGGTCAAGACCAATGGCGAGCAGATCGTGCTCAACGCGCTGGTCGAGGCCGGCGTCAGCGCCTTTGATGTGGCCTCGCCCGGCGAATTCGCCGCCGTGCGCGCCGTCTCGCCGGACGCCGAGATGCTCTACATGCACCCGGTGAAGGCGCAGTCGGACATCAGGCTGGCGCTGGAAAAATACGCCATTCGCGTCATTTCGCTCGACCATGAGGACGAGATCACCAAGCTGACCAGGGTGGTGCGGGCTCTCGACATCGATCCGGGCGCCATCACCGTGTTCGTGCGCATCCAGACGAAAGGCTCGGCGGCCTACGAACTGTCGAAGAAGTTCGGCGCCGGACCGGCCAATGCGGTCGAACTGGCCGAACGGCTGAACCGAACCGGCTACAAGGTCGGGCTGTGCTTTCACGTCGGCAGCCAGATCGAGGATCCCGACACCTACGAGCGGGCGCTGGCCTCCGCCGACTGGGTGCGCAACCGCGTCGGCTTCGACATTGCCGGGCTCGATGTCGGCGGCGGCTTTCCCGCCGAATACGGTCATGATCCGAACAGCCGCAAGCCGGAAATGCCGTCGCTCGGCCAGATCATGTCGCGGCTGTCGGGCGACCTCCAGGAGTACCAATTCGACCAGATGCAGCTGGTGGCCGAGCCCGGCCGCGTGATCGTGGCGCGCTGCCTGTCGCTGATCGTGCGCGTGCTGCTGCGCAAGGGCAAAAGGCTCTACATCAATGACGGCATCTGGGCGTCGCTGTCGGATTCATGGACCGGCAAGATCACGCTGCCGGCACGCTTCATCCCCGATCCGGCGATCCGCTCGCGCAATGGCGAGGACAGGACCATCGTGCCGTTCAAGGTCTGTGGCGCGACCTGCGATTCCGTGGATATACTGTCGCGGCCGTTCTGGCTGCCCGAAACCGTCGATACCGGTGACTGGATCGAGATCGGCCATATCGGCGCCTATTCGCTGTCACTCCGGACACGGTTCAACGGCTTCTATCCCGATACTTTCGTCGAGGTGGCGACGCCATTCGACGAAGGCGATGCACCGCAGGGGTTTGCCAGCCTGGAGACGATGGCCGATTAGTTGATGGTGAATGGAAGCAGTTCTTGCGTTCCGTCCGCTTCGGTGAATCGTCACCACCATTCATATTCACCTCCCCGTAGTCAGGCTACTCCGCCGCCGGCCTGGATGTTCTCGCCGGTCAGCCAGCGAGCTTCGTCCGAAGCCAGGAAAACCGCGACATCGGCGACGTCGCGCGGTGCTCCGATCCGGCCGAAGGGCGACATGCCTGCGGCCACGGCCCGGTCCCGCTCCGGAAGCAGGTCGGTGTCGGTGAAGCCTGGCGACAGCGCATTCACGGTAACGGCGCGCGGGCCGAGTTCGCGCGAGAGGACGCGGACGAACTGCTCGACGGCTCCCTTGCTGCCGAGATAGAGCGCCGTCTGCGTGAAAAACATCTTGGTTCCACCAGTGGAGACGGCAATGATGCGGCCACCGTCGCGAACGCGGCGCGCGGCCTCCTGAAGCGTGAAGAAGGTACCCTTGGCATTGGTGCCGAACACATGGTCGAAGTCTGCTTCGGTAGCCTCGACGAGCGGCTTTATGACGGCGACGCCGACATTGGCGACGACGATGTCAATCGGCCCCATCTGCCTTTCGGTTTCGTCGAACAGCCTGCGAATGTCGGGAATGCTGGAGACGTCCGCCTGGATAGCGACGGCTTTTCCGCCATTCCCTTCAATGGCGGCAACGACTTCCCTAGCGGCTTTCTCGTTGCCGACATAGTTGACGACCACGGCAGCACCCTTGGTTGCGAGCCCCTCCGCGATGGCGCGTCCGATGCCGCGCGAACTGCCGGTCACAAGTGCGGTTTTGCCTTCGAGTGGACGATGCATGGCTGTTCCTTCCGTCTGGATACGGCCGCCCCGATCGAGCGGCGTTCCAGCGATAGCTAGGGGTTGCTCAGAGAATAGCCTATTATCTAACTGACTTATTAAGCCTAGGGTACATAATGCGCGGAACCGAGTTTTCCGAACTCACGGCATTTGCAACAATCATCGAAGAGGGCAGCTTTGTCCGCGCCGCGGCCAAGCTCAGAATTTCGCCTCCAGCACTCAGCCAGACGATACGCGGGCTGGAAGAGCGTCTCGGTGTCCGCCTGCTCAACCGTACCACGCGCAGCATGTCGCCGACCGCTGAGGGTGAGAAGCTGTTTGCCCGCATCGCGCCGGCGTTCAGCGAACTGGAAGGGGCCGTCGCCGACGCGCATGCATCACGCGGCCGGCCGGCAGGCTCGCTGCGCATCAATGTTCCGCGCATCGCCGCCACGCGTTTCATCGCGCCGATCCTCGGCGACTTCCGCCGCGCCTATCCCGATATCGCCCTCACCATCGTCGTTGACGACATGCTCACCGACATCGTCGAAAGTCGCTTCGATGCCGGAATCAGACTGGGTGAGCGGCTGCACAAGGACATGGTGGCGGTGAAGCTCAGCGAGGAACTCGAGATGGCCGCAGTGGCGGCGCCGAGCTATCTGGAGCATCGCCCGATACCCCGCCATCCCGCGGACCTGCATCAGCACCAGTGCATCAATTTCCAGTGGCCGAGCGGCGGCAATCTCTACCGCTGGGAGTTCGCCCGAGGCCAGCGTGCCTTGGAAGTGGCCGTCAGCGGCGGCCTGACGGTAAACGATACGGACCTGATGATGGGGGCGGTTCTGGATGGGGTCGGGGTGGCGTACATGCTGGAATATCAGGTCCGGCCGTGGATCGAAGCGGGAAAGCTCATCCGCTTTCTCGAAGCCTGGTCGCCGAGATTTCCGGGCTTTTATCTATATCACGCGAGTTCCCGGCAGGTTCCCGCGCCGCTGCGAGCGTTTATCGATTTCCTGCTGGCGAGGCGGTGAATAGTGAATAGTGAATAGTGAATAGTGAATAGTGAATAGTGGTAGCTCTGGTGCTCAATGCGGCTCCGGTGCCATTCTTTTTACCATTCACCACCCTCACAGCCTGGCCAGCAGCTCCGGCGTCGGCCAGCCGTCGACCGGAAAGCCCAGCCGCATCTGCTCCTTGCGGATTGCTTCGCGAGTGTTGGTGCCGAGGATGCCGTCGACGGTGCCGACGTCATAGCCTCTCGCCTCGAGCTTGGTCTGTAGCGCCTTCATCTGCTCGCCGTCGAGGCCGGGGTCGGGGTTGCGCGGATCGAATCGCGGAGCGCCCCCCAGCCGGGCGGCAAGATTTGCCGCGGTCAGGGCATAGGTAAAGGACTGGTTCCACTCGAGATAGACGTCGAAATTGTCGTAGGTCAGGAAGGCTGGCCCCTTGCGACCCATGGGTAGCGCCAGGCCGGCCTTCAGGCCGTTGTCGAGAAGCGGCGTGCCGTCGGGCCTGGTAACGCCCCACTGGCTCCATTGCGTCAACGGCAGCTTGTTGGTGCGTCCCGTCTGCTCCCACGGCAAGTTGTCGGGCACACGGACTTCCTCGATCCAGGGCTGGTCACGCTTCCAGCCGCGCGATTGGATCTTGCTGGCCGTGCTCATGATCACGTCCGGCGCGCTGCCGCGCAGGTCGACCCGGCCATCGCCGTCGCCGTCGACGCCGTGGCCGAGATAGTCGGAAGGCAACATCTGCGTCTGGCCGATCTCGCCGGCCCAGGCACCGGTCACGTCGGCCGGCACCACGCCGCGATTGATCAAGATCAGCAGCGGAACGATCTGCGGCCGGAACAACTGCGGGCGGCGGCAGTCATACGAGAGGCTCACCAGCGCATTCAGTGTGTGAAAATCGCCTTGCACGGCGCCAAAATCGGTTTCAAGGGCCCAGAAAGCGGCAATGACCGGCGCCTGGACGCCGTATTCGCGATCCGCGCGGGCAAAGACCTCGGCATATTTTTGCAGATTGGCCGCACCTTGCTTCAGCCGATGGGACGAGATCATGCGGTTCGAGAATTCGATGAAGGTCTGGGTGAAGACGCCCTGGGCGCGGTCGCGTGCCAACGCCTTCTCATCGAGGGTGGCGTTTTCCAGCGCGTCAAGGCCGGCAGCGCCGACGCCGGCCGCCCTGGCCTCCACCGCCACGCCCTGCTTCCATGCCTTGAAATCGCCGCCGCATTGCTGTGCCGCGGCCGGCACGGCGCTCAGGAGCAGCGCCGCGAGAAGTCCAAAGCGCAATCGCATCGCCATCCTTCCGAAAAGATTACCAGCGGTTGCAGGCATTCGTTATTGGCTGTGTCGAAAAGCAGGCGGCAGGCCCGGTGTCAACGGGTGTTCTGCCGCAACCACTTCTTCCACGCGGCTTCGGAGCCGTTGAAGACGTTGATGTCGGCGTTTCCGGCCATGCCCGGCACGACGCCCGTTCCGGTATACTGCCAGAAGGTGAAGGGATGGCTGCCGTATTTCTGGCGCGGATGCCCGGCGACGGAGCGCAGCCAATAGGGGTAGCTGCGGAAACCCGACAAACCATTATCTTCGAAGAAGTCGACCGACGTGTAGATGATCGGCTTCTTGCCGTAGTGTTTTTCGACGATTTCGAGGAACGTGCTCATCTCGCTGCGTACCGTGGCGGGATCGGGCCGCAGCTTGCACGTCGGCGATTTCGGGTTCCATTCCATGTCGAGAACTGGCGGCATCGCCGAGCTGTCTTTGGGCACGTTCTGGATGAACCAGCGCGCCTGGGTCGCGGCCGGCGTGCAAAAGTAGAAGAAGTGATAGGCGGCGCGGGGGATGCCCGAGGCCTTGGTGCGGCTCCAATGCTCGTTGAAAGCTTCATCGAACCGGTCTCCGCCTTCGGTTGCCTTGATGAAAGCGAAAGAGATGCCGCTGGCCCTGGCCGCCGGCCAGTCGATCGATGTCTGGTATTTGGAAACGTCGGTGCCGTGGACGGCATAGCTCCACGGTGCGCCGCTATCCCATTCATGCGGGTCGGAATCGGCAAAACGGGGCGCGCGTACCGCAACCGTCGCGGCACTGGACGACGATGGCGTCAGATCCTCGACCGTCGAGCAGGCACCAAGCAGCATCAGCGTGATGAGGACCGCGAAACGGCGCATCGCTACTTCCCGAGCCGGTTTCAGCCGGCCGCTGATGGGTCTTTCCGCGGGTGGCCCCTCGACCGGGCGCAGCGTGTCGGAAACCGACTTACGCGACGCGCCTGGATCTTCGTTTCATGCATTTCCCAAACCGTTGCGCAGTTTTGGGACGCATGCATTCAAGCCCCGCCGGACGGTCACCCCACAGGATCGCCCGGTCTGTCCCAAGCGCGTCGCTTCGACGCGCTTGGCTCTTTTGTCTGTGCATGTCGTGGTCCCAAAACCGCTGCGCGCTTTCGGGCGACATGCACCTGTGATCGCCGATCATGGTTGATATTCGGTTGACGGCGCTCGACAAGAGCCGCGATTTTGCCGAAACAATGGCGGCAAATCGATGACATAGATCGAGCGCGCCGGGGGAACTCAAAATGCAGATCCTTTTGAAGTTCGTCAAATGGCTGCTCGGCCTGGCTGTGCTGGCCGCCGCGATACTCGCCGGCTGGCTGTATTTCGCGCCGCCGGAACTGATCCGCGTCGGTTCCGGCTATGCGGCCAAGATCGTCTGCTCGAACGTCTTCATCGCCGGGCGCGACGCCAACGACGTGCTCGCCGTCGATGTGCAGGCGCCGGGTCATCCGCTGCTGAAGCTGATGAGAGTGTCGGTGGACAAGGAGAAGGGAACGGTTTCGGCGGGCCTGTTCGGCGCGCTCGGCAAAAGTGTCGCGGTCGCTCGCGAGGGGCTCGGCTGCGCCTCGGTTCCCGATGGGGATATTGCCGCCGCCAAGGCTATCGCCGGCGCTCCACCGACGCCGGCGCCGCTGCCCGATGCGATGTGGCCGGAAGGCGACGATGTCGGTGCCTCGCAGGATTCCGAGGTCGTGAAGGTCCTCGACGATCCAGCAATGACCGGCGCCGGCATGCGGGCGGTGGTGGTGGTCAAGAGCGGCCGCATCGTCGCTGAGCGCTATGGCGACGGCTTTTCCGAAAAGACGCCACTATTGGGCTGGTCGATGACCAAGACGGTGAATGCGGCGATCGTCGGCACGCTGGTGAAGGACGGCAAGCTGGCGATGACCAACCAGGGCCTGTTCGGTCCCTGGAAGGGAGATGGCCGCGCCGTGATCAGCCTCGCCGACATGATGGCGATGTCGAGCGGGCTGGAATTCAACGAGGATTATGGCGACGTCGCCGATGTGACGCGCATGCTCTATCTCGAACCGGACATGGCGGGCTTTGCCGGATCCAAGGCGCTGACCGGCGAGGTCGGCAAGGTGTTTTCCTATTCGAGCGGCACGGCGGTGATGCTGTCCCGATTATGGCAGGACGCGATCGGCGACAAGGACAAGGCGCTGGCCTGGCCGAGGACCGCGCTGTTCGATCCGCTCGGCATGCACAGCGCGGTGCTTGAAGCCGACGAGCACGGCACCTTCGTCGGCTCGTCCTATCTCTATGCCACGGCACGCGATTGGGCGCGCTTCGGCCAGTTCCTGCTGCAGGGCGGCGTCTGGAACGGCAAAGAGATACTGCCCGCTGGCTTCGTCGACTGGATGCGGGAACCGGCAACTGCCTCGAAGGTCTACGGCAAGGGGCAATTATGGATCGAAGGACCGGGCGACGAAGAAAACCCGGGTGCCGGCCTTGCCGCCGGCCTGCCCAAGGACACCTATTGGATGGAGGGGCATGACGGGCAAACGGTCGCCATCGTCCCCTCGGAGCAGCTGGTTGTGGTGCGGCTCGGCCTGACGCCGGCCAGGCTCGGCTACCGGCCCCAGGCGATGGTGGCGGCGCTGATCAAGGCGCTGCATTAGGCTGTATCGATACTAAGGTGATGCCGGCCTGCAAACGGCGGTTTCCTGCGCTCCGGCCTTCGCCGGGCCAAAGCACTCATGAGCGGTCGTGGCAGTTAAGGCTACGGCCGGCGTAGGCCGGTGCTCACGTACCCTAAAGGACGCTCCGCTCGGTTCTCGGAACCCCCCGTTTTCGACTCGGCCTGACCTGAATCTCAACACGTCCTGGCTATCGAACTGGGCCGATCACGGCGAGCCACGCATAGCCGCGACAAAGCGTTTGGAAACGGAAGCTTGCGCCGGTTCTTGCAGATTCCGAATCCAGAACCGCGTGCAACGATTCACGCGGCTCGACGTGGAATTTTTTCAGCCAGCCGCGCAACAGCGTGCGGAACCAGCTGGGCAAGGCTTCCTGCTGGCCAAAATCGACGACGTGCAGCGAGCCGCCCGGTGACAGGGCAGCAAGTGCCGCAGACACCGTCTTCTCCCAGCCGGGGATCATCGACAGCGAATACGAGACAAAGACGCGGTCGAAACTTTTGACGCCGAACAGCGCCTTTGCGTCGAAATCAGTGGCGTCGCCGCGCGCCAGGGTGACGCGGCCGGAGAGGCCTTCGCGAGCGAGGGCGGCAGCGGCCGTCTCCAGCATCTCGGCCGAAATATCGAGGCCGAAAAAGCGCGCGCCGGGATAGCGGCGGGCAGCCAGGACAATGTTGCGGCCGGTGCCGCAGCCAAGCTCGAGCACCGTGCCGCCGGCCGGCACATCCAGTCCGGCGATAAGCCGGTCACGGCCGAGCAGATAATATTTGCGGGTCAGGTCGTAGATATGACGCTGCCAGCGGTAGACACCGTCCATCAGTTCGGCATGGCTGGCCGGCAATTCGGTCGTGCTCATGCGGACCGCTTCACATAGAGATGGAAGCCGCCATAGATGGCCGAGCGATCGCAGGCCGAAAACTCGCGCGAGGCGTCGTTCTCGTAGCGCCACTGGTCGAGCAGCGAATTCGAGACGCGGCCGGGCAGCAGGCTGGGTTCCGCTGCGGTGCGGAAGATGACGCGGGCGCCTGTGGAGGCGGTTCGGGTGATCTCGGCCCACAACCCGTTGAGCTGGCCGTCGGTCATCCAGTCCTGTGCATCGAGCAGCACGAAGCGGTCGACCGAGCCGGCATCCTTGCCGGCAAGGAACTCGATCAGATTGGCGTGGTGGACGGCAACGCGATCGACATTGTTGCGGATCGTCTTGTAGTTGCGTTCTTCGAGGTAGGCGGGCAGGGCGGCTTCGCCCGGATTAGGGTAGCGGCGGGCGAAAGCCTGCCAGGCGAAATAATTGGTCTTCAGCGGAAAATCGCAGGCGAGCTTTTCCAGTCGTGCCTTCAGCACGCTGGCCATGGTGCCGTCACCCGAGGTGATCAGCGAATCGTACTGGGCCGGCGGAATGCCGAGGCCGAACAGCGAGGCTCTTCGCGACGTCGCCCATTTCAGCAGCGGTTTTTCGAAGACCGGCGCCAGCTCTTCGTCGAAGAAGCGGCGCTGATCGGCGATGCTCTCGGCGTCCATGATGCCGGCCGGGTCGACGCCGAAAAATTTTGCGGTGCGGTGGCCCATGGCGATGAACAGGCCAAGCAGGCCGGTCTGGTAGAAATTGCGGTCGAAGACGGCGATGCGGCGACGACCACGCCAGTTGCGGCGCTCCCAATAATGGCGGCTGACGGGGTCGAGATGCGGTGCGATGAAGCGATCGTAGGCCTGCGAATTGTGCCCCGTCCCAGCCGCGCCGAAGAAACGGAACAGGTCGCCCTGCGACGGCAGGTGACGCACCGCTGCGAGCTTCATGCGGTTCAGCGCAATATGCGCGGCGTTGAGATCGACGGCATCGATCCTTTCTGGCGACCGGGTGAGATAGGCGAGAATGTTACAGCCGCCGGAGGCAATGGTGACGATGCGGTGGCCCTTGCCGAGTTGCATCGCGTCCATGTCGATTTCGGGGTCTTCCCAGATCTGCGGGTAGACAAGGCCGGAGAACAGGAAGGCGAACAAGCGCTCGGAGATGCCGGCTTTCGACAGCGGGCGGTTCTGGTAGACGGCCTTGCCGACTTCCTTGCCGCGGCGAAAAACCAGTTCCCCAGAAATGTCTGTCATGGCAAGGCGATTCCCCGTTTGCTTGCCGCAAGCGGGTAACGCAGGTGGATGACAGGCCGGTGACAACCTGTTGAAGCGAGTTCAGGCCTCGCCAAGTCCGCCTGCGGTGGGTGTCGTCACAATGACTGCCTCGCCGGCGTCGAGCACCGTTTGATCGCAGGCTTTCAGCGTCTCGATCGCGCCGGTCTTGCGGCGGACCTTGGTCGAACCGGCCTCGCCATCACCGCCGCCGTCCAGCCCCCGCGGCGGGCGGTTGCGGTGCGAGGACAGGATCGCGCACTCCATCTTTTCGAGGAAGCGGATGGTGCGCTTGGTGCCGTCGCCGGCACTCCATTTGCCCTTGCCGCCGGAGCCCTCGCGGATGTGGAAATCCTCGAGCAGTACCGGGAAACGCAGTTCCAGCACTTCCGGATCGGTCAGGCGCGAATTGGTCATATGGGTGTGGACGCCGGAGGTGCCGGCAAAGCCGCGGCCGTCGTTCATCCGGCCGGCCGGCGAGCCCGAGCAGATCGTCTCGTAATACTGGTACTGCTTGTTGCCGAAGGTGAGATTGTTCATCGTGCCTTGCGCATTGGCCATCGCCTTCATGGCGCCGAACAGCGCGTTGGTGACATGTTGCGAGGTCTCGACATTACCGGCCACGACTGCCGCGGGATAGGTGGGCCTAAGCATCGAGCCGTCGGGAATGATGATGTTGATCGGCCGCAGACATCCGGCATTCATCGGGATGTTGTCTTCGACCATGACGCGGAAGGCATAAAGCACCGCGGCTCGGGCGACCGGCTCTGGCGCATTGAAATTGTTCTTCATGACCGGCGACGTGCCGGTGAAGTCGACGGTGGCTTCGCGCTTCCGCCGGTCGATAGTGATCTTCACTGTGATCTTTTGCCCGGTGTCGGTCGGATATTCGTATTCGGAACTGTCGGGCAGCCGCTCCAGCACGCGGCGCACGCTTTCGGCGGCATTGTCCTGAACATGGCCCATGTAGGCTTCGACCGCATCGAGGCCGAAATGCGCGACCATCTTGCGCAGCTCGGCGACGCCCTTTTCGTTCGCGGCGATCTGCGCCTTGAGGTCGGCGATGTTCTGGTGCGGATTGCGCGCCGGGTAGGGGTGGTCGGTGAGCAGCGTCTCCAGGTCCTTCTCGCGGAACCGGCCGCGATCGACGATGCGGAAATTGTCAAACAGCACGCCTTCCTCGTCGACGGTGGTGGCAAGCGGCGTCATCGACCCGGGCGCGGTGCCCCCGATGTCGGCGTGGTGGCCACGCGAGGCGACGTAGAAGAGGATGAGGGGTTCCTCCCCCCTTGAGGGGGAGGTGCCGCCGAAGGCGGCGGAGGGGGTCGCCGCGGCAGTGCTCGACACTCTTGGGGTGCCTTCTGACCCCTCTGGCCGCTTCGCGGCCATCTCCCCCTCAAGGGGGGAGATCAGGTCGAGCGCTGCTCCAGCGACCCCACTGGGCCGCTCCGCGGCCACCCTCCCCTCAAGGGGGAGGGAAAAAACAGGCGTCACCACGGTGATATCAGGCAGATGCGTGCCGCCATTGTAAGGCGCGTTCAGCGCAAAGACATCGCCGGGGTGAATGTCGCCGGAATTGAGCCGGATGATGGTCTCCACCGAGCGATCCATGGAGCCGAGATGCACCGGCATGTGCGGTGCATTGGCGACCAGCGCGCCGTTCCGGTCGAAGACGGCGCAGGAGAAATCAAGCCGCTCCTTGATGTTGACGGAATAGGCAGTGTTTTGCAGCGTTACGCCCATCTGTTCGGCGATCGACATGAACAGGTTGTTGAAGACCTCCAGCATCACTGGATCGGCTTCGGTGCCGAGTGCGGCGTGCCGGCGCTTCTTCTCGACGCGCCGCATCAATACGTGGTCCTTGGCGGTGATCTCGGCCTGCCAGCCCGGCTCGACGACAATGGTCTGGTTCGGCTCGATGATCAAAGCAGGGCCGGCGATCTTGTTACCAGGCTTCAGCGTTTCGCGAGGGAAGATGCCAGCGTCGCGCCAGACGCCGTCGACAAAGATTTTCCGGTTCCCGGAAGGACTTGCGGCCATATCTGCAACAACTGAATCGCTTTCATCGCGGCCGGTGCCGCCGGTATCGGTACCTTCGACGCCGATCGATTCGACGATCATCGGCTTGTCGTCGTAGACAAAGCCGAACTGCGCCTTGTGCGCCGATTCGAAGTCCGTCTTGGCTTGCGCGATCGAGCCGTGACCAAAGTTCACAGGCAGCGCGGTATCGGTGCCGTCATAGCGGACCTGCAGCACCGGCTTCGAGGCGACCGCGTCTTCGGCGATGCCTTGTGCGGCGAGTTCGTCGATGACGGCTTTGCGCAGCGTTGCGATGAGTTCATCGATCGCCGCCCCGGAGTCCTCCACCAGCGGCTTCAGCAGCGCCTGCTGGCGTGACGCAAATACAGAGGACAGGCCGATGCCGTATGCCGATAGCAGGCCGGAGAACGGATGGATCAGCACCGCCTCCATGCCCAGCGCATCGGCAACCAGGCAAGCGTGCTGGCCGCCGGCGCCGCCGAAACAGTTCAGGAGGTATTCGGTGACGTCGTAGCCGCGCTGCACGGAAATCTTCTTGATGGCGTTGGCCATGTTTTCGACGGCGACGGTGACGAACCCCTCCGCGACGGCTTCCGGCGAGCGGCCGTCGCCGATCTCGGCGGCAAGCGCGGTGAATTTTTCGCGAACCGTCTGCACGTCGAGCGGTTCGTCCTGCCCTGGTCCAAAAATAGCCGGGAAGAACTCGGGCTGCAGCTTGCCCAGCATGACATTGGCGTCAGTGACGGCCAACGGGCCCCCGCGCCTATAGGCGGCCGGGCCGGGGTTGGCGCCGGCCGAATCCGGCCCGGCGCGAAAGCGGCCGGCCTCGTAATGCAGGATCGAGCCGCCGCCGGCGGCGACGGTGTGGATGCGCATCATCGGCGCACGGATGCGCACGCCGGCGACCTCGGTGTCGAAGGCGCGCTCGTAGTCGCCATCATAGTGGGCGACATCGGTGGAGGTGCCGCCCATGTCGAAGCCGATGACCTTGCCGAAACCGGCGAGTTTTGCCGTCTCGACCATGCCGACGACGCCGCCGGCCGGGCCGGATAACAGCGCGTCCTTGCCTTGGAACATGTCGGCGGCGGTGAGGCCGCCCGACGACATCATGAACATGAGGCGAGGGCTTTCCCTCCCCCCCGAGGGGAGGGTGGCGGCGAAGCCGCCGGGTGGGGTCGTTGCGGCAGTGCTCAACGTTCTGGCGGTGCCTTCTGAGATGACCCCCTCTGGCCGCTGCGCGGCCATCTCCCCCTCGAGGGGGGAGAGGACGCCGAGCTCCTTCGCCACCTTCTGCACATATCTTGACAGAATGGGCGACAGGTAGGCGTCGACCACCGTGGTGTCGCCGCGGCCGACCAGCTTGATCAGCGGCGAGACCTCGTGGCTGACCGAGACCTGGGAGAATCCGAGCTTTCGACAGACTTTGGCGACGGCCTTTTCGTGCTCGGGGTGTTTCCAGGCATGCATGAAGACGATCGCGACCGCATCGATGCCGTCCGCCTTGGCTTGCTCAATAGCCGGGCGTACGGAAGCAATGTCGAGCAGGCGCTCGATACTGCCGTCGGCGCGAACCCGTTCGTCGATTTCGACGACACGCTCATAGAGCTGTTCGGGAAGGATGATCTGCTTGGCAAAGATATCGGGCCTGGCCTGATAGGCGATCCTCAGCGCATCGCGGAAGCCTTTGGTGATGAGCAGCAGCACGCGGTCGCCCTTGCGCTCGAGAAGCGCATTGGTGGCGACCGTGGTGCCCATCTTGACATCGCCGATCAGCGCGGAGGGGATCGGGGCGCCGGGCTGGACGCCGAGCAGTTCGCGAATGCCCTGGATGGCTGCATCGGCATAGGCTTCGGGATTTTCCGAAAGGAGTTTCCTTGGATGCAGCCCGCCTTGCGGGTCACGGCCGATGACATCGGTGAAGGTACCGCCGCGGTCGATCCAGAAATCCCATTTTGCGGTCATGGCAGCGCCTCCGGGCATTTTCATTTAGGCATCCTGTTAGTGCTCAACGCTTTGTACGGCCAAGCGCTTGATGTTACACGCGGAAACGCAACGTTACGAAACTCATCATGCGCTGATGCATTGTGCCCTCGATCGTCGCCGGTAACGGTGGCGTGATTAGAGGAGAGATATATCATGAAGAAACTCATTCTTGCGTCGGTCTCGGCGCTTGCCTTGCTTGGCGTTGCGGCCTGCAGCGATAGCGGCACCGACAACACCACGACGCAGAGCACCAACCCGCCGGCATCCGACCAGACGATGAAGCCGGCTACTCCTGACGCCAACAAGCCTGCCGAGCCGGCTCCGGCGCCTGCGCCGGCTGCCCCGGCGCAGTAGTCGCAGTAGTCAACGTGACAACCAAGAAAGGCCGGCCTCACACGCCGGCCTTTCTGCTGCCTACGATACCCGCGCATTGTGGCCGAGTGCGACGACGCGGGTTTGCGTGCAGCGGTTTCCGTCTGCCGATTTCCATGGGCAAGCACTAGCGCCAGCCGCCTTAGGCATTCCACCAAATCGATTGGGCCAGCCCCTGCGGCACTGTCTTGGCTTGATAGCGATGGGTGGTTGGTCCTATGAAGCCCCCATGTCGATTTGGGACCGCCTCGGCGACTTCGTCACACGCGTTTCATCTTCAGCGTCGTCAGGCGTCGCCGAAGTGGTCGAAGCCGTGCGTACGGTTTTCTCCGGCGATGCCGATTTGCGCCGGCGTGTCGCCTTCTCGGTGGCGATGATCGCGCTTTCGGCCAAGATGGCCAAGGCAGACGGCATCGTCACGCAAGACGAGGTGCGCGCCTTCCAGGAAATATTCGAGGTGCCGAAGGAACAGAGGCGCAATGTGGCGCGGCTCTACGATTTGGCCAAACGCGACATTGCCGGTTTCGAGACCTATGCCGAGCGGATGGCGCAGCTTTGCGGTTCGGGCCATACCAACTGCCTGATGCTCGAGGATATACTCGACGGGCTGTTCCACATTGCCAAGGCCGACGGGCTGGTGCATGAGCGCGAGGGCCAATTCCTGCACCGGATCGCCGAGATCTTCCGCATCGATGAGGCGCATTACCAGAGCATCCTGGCGCGGCATGTCGATCTGGGTGCCGCCGACCCCTATGTCGTGCTCGGCATCGAGCGTGGGAAGCCGTTCGAGGAGGTCCGCAGGCGCTACCGCAAGCTGGTTTCCGACAATCATCCGGACCGGCTGATCGCACGCGGCCTGCCGCAGGAATTCATCAAGATCGCGACGACCAGGCTGGCGGCGATCAACGCGGCCTATGAAATGATCGAGCGAGGCCTGCGGCACGCATGAGCGGCTTTCCGCCCGACGAGCCGAGCGCCGAGGTCAGGGTATCGCCGAATTTCGGGCCGCGGCGCGGGACGCCCGGACCCGATATGATCGTGCTGCACTACACCGGCATGGCAACCGGGGCCGCTGCCGAGGCATGGTTGTGCGATCCGGCAAGCGAGGTGTCGTCGCACTATCTGGTCCATGAGGACGGCCGCATTGTTCAGATGGTAAGGGAAAGCGACCGCGCCTGGCATGCCGGCAAGAGCTCGTGGTTCGGACAGAGCGACATCAACTCCTGCTCGATCGGCATCGAGATCGTCAATCCGGGACATACGCTCGGCTATCGCAACTTTCCAAAACCGCAGATCGACGCGGTGATCGGCCTGTGTGCCGGCATCGTCAAGCGCCATTCCGTTCCGGCGCAGCGGGTGCTCGCCCACTCCGACGTGGCACCGGGGCGCAAGGTCGATCCGGGCGAGAAGTTTCCATGGAAGGCCTTGTTTGCCGCCGGCATCGGCCATGTTGTGCCGGCAGCACCGATCCGGCGCGGCGCCGTGCTGAGGCCAGGCGATACCGGCGCCGATGTTGAGGCACTGCAGTCGATGCTGGCGCTTTATGGTTATGGCGTCGAGATCACCGGCGCTTTCGACCGGCAGACCGAAATCGTGGTCGAGGCATTTCAACGGCATTTCCGGCAGCGCTTGGTCGACGGCGTGGCTGACGGATCGACGATCCGCACGCTGGAAAGGCTGCTCGCTTCCGTAAGGATAGCCTCTCTCAAATAACCTTTTGCCAGATTAAAAGTTACAATCTGTTACTCAAAGTGACTTGCGTCGCCTTCTTTGGCGCCAATTCCGTCGTCAAAGGCGATCCGTACAGATTGTCGGACGTCTATCCCCCCAGATGTTCCGATGTTGATTGAGGGTATCTGCGCGAAGTTCTTTGTGCGGATCAAACAGAACAGGATCACATGCAGAAATTGACCGTTTTAACGGCAGCCATTGCTGCCGGCGTAATGACTTTTGCCTTCAGTGCGGCAAACAGCGCACCGCTGAGCCAGCGGGCCGATCAGGGCTTCAGTGCCGCAGCCGGCAAAACCGCCATGCCGAAGGGTGGTGCAAAAGTAGAGAAGACCGCCATCGCGAAAGTGGAAAAAGCGGCCGCGGTAAGGACGAAAAAGCCAGTCTCCGCGAAAAGGCCAACCGCTGCGAGAAAGACAATCGCCAAACAGCATGTGAAGCGTAACCGCAAACGCATCGACCGCATGGCAACGGCGTCAGTCGCTCCGAAGAGCAGGCCAGCGCCCCAGGCGGCGGTTGTCGGCGACAGCGGACAGTATTCGGCGATCATTGCGCGTTATGCCGCGAGCTATGGCGTGCCGGTGTCGCTCGCCAATGCCGTCATCAAGATCGAAAGCAACTACCAGCCGAACCAGGTCGGCAGCGCTGGCGAGATCGGCCTGATGCAGATCAAGCCGGCGACGGCAAGAATGATGGGCTATAGCGGTTCGGTTCAGGGTCTCTACGATCCCGATACCAACATCAAATACGGCATGAAGTACCTTGCCATGGCGCGGGATCTCGGCGGCGGCACGACCTGCGGCACGATCCTGAAATACAATGCCGGCCACGCCGCCACACGGATGAACCCGGTGTCCGCAGCCTATTGCGGCAAGGTCAAGGTGCAACTGGCAGCGCTTGGAGCGCCCGCCTGACAAGGGATAACTTGCTTTTTCGTTTGCGTTTTTGGGCCCGAACCCCTTTATACGCCTTGCCAGCTGGCCGGGCGGCCGCACCCGCGAAGCCGAAAGGCTGCGGGTGAGGAAAGTCCGGGCTCCATGGAGACACGGTGCCGGTTAATGGCCGGCGGGGGCGACCCCAGGGAAAGTGCCACAGAAAGCAAACCGCCACGATCCAATCGTGGCAAGGGTGAAAGGGTGGGGTAAGAGCCCACCGCGCGACTGGCAACAGGAGCGGCACGGTAAACCCCACCGGGAGCAAGACCGAATAGGGACGGTGCGAGGGGAAACCCTCGAGGGCTGTTTCCGGCTCACCGTCCGGGTAGGTTGCGTGAGGCGCATGGCAACATGCGCCCAAGATGAATGGCCGCCGCGTTCTCGCCCCGCAAGGGGCGAGGGCCATACAGAACCCGGCTTACAGGCCAGCTGGCAGTTTTCTACCCATGTCGCGCAAGACAGCGAGGCTGCGGCCGATCGGTTGCTCGATCAAATCGAAGCCCGCTGGCAGCAAGTGGCCACTTATCCCTTCTCAGCTGCGCCGCGCGAAGACATCGCGCCCGGCATCCGTCACCTGATCGTCGGCGAATACCTCACCCTGTATCGTGTCGTCGAAGAGGCGACCGAAATCGTTCGCATCCTCCACGGCCGGCGCAAGATCGACGCCGGCTCAGCCACCGATTGCATCTAGCGACGCCTCGATCGCTTGCCAAAGCTCTTCCACCGGCTCGCAGCCGACCGACAGGCGAACGAAGCCGGGCGGAACGGCATCTCCCCTTTTTGATCGCCGTTCGGCCGAGGTGTGCACGCCGCCGAACGATGTCGCGGCCTGCATCAAGGCGCAATTGTTGATGAAATCCTCGGCCTTGTCCTCCGAGGCGAGCACGAACGAGATGAGAAAGCCGAAGCGCTCCATCTGGGCGCGGGCAAGATTGTGCGATGGGTCGCTCTCCAGTCCCGGAAAGCGCAAGCCGCTGATCGCGCGATGGTTTTTCAGCTGTCGCGCTATCATTTCGGCGGAAGTGCACATGCGGTCGAAGCGCACGTCCAGCGTTTCGAGACCGCGATGCACCAGCCATGCCTCGAACGGCCCGGGGATGGCGCCCGACGTCTCGCGCCAGTCTGTCACCCTCGAGATAATGTCCGCGTCGCGGCTGGCGACATGGCCGAACAGCACATCGGAATGGCCGTTTGGTGCCTTGGTGTCGGCAGCAATGACGATATCGGCGCCGAGATCGAGCGGGCGCTGGCCGAAAGGTGTCATCGTCGTGTTGTCGACCACAAGCACCGCACCCGCTCTATGCACGGCTTCGGCGACGGCTGCGATGTCGCATATGTCCAGGCTTGGGTTGGCGGGTGTTTCGACGAAGGCAAGCCGATAGCCGTCGAAGCCGCCTTCGAGGAAGCTCGACGTCGGCCGGACATCGTAGGCAACGCCGAAGGATTTCAGAAAACGGTCTGCCAGCGCTCGCGTCGTATGATAACCGTCGGACGGCAGCAGGATACGGTCGCCGGCTTTGAGCAGGCCGAAAAATACCGCCGAGATGGCAGCCATTCCCGAGGGAAAGGCGACGCATGGGGCGTCTTCCAAATGCGCCAGCATCTGCTCGACCGCATCCCAGGTCGGATTGCTGAAGCGGCCATATTGATCGAAGCCGGTGGCGTCGCCGGGCGCATGAAAGATGGCGGCCATGGTCAGGGGCAAGGGGATCGGGTCGCCCTTGGCCAGCCCGCCGCGGCGCAGATGGGGAAGTGCTGCGGCGCGTGACTTGGCTGTATCGGACATGATTTCAAACCTCGTAACTGACCGGAAAAGGAGATGCCGAGGCTATGCGCGGCAGCGATCCGCAGCAAGTCGGCTCCGGTGGGCCACACGGCTCTAAACGCTTCGTTAGGCTTAATAGACGATAAAGACGGGAGTGCCGTCAAAGCTGCTCTCCCCAGTTGTGGCAGGCGCGTTTTGAAGACTGTTCCCGTTGACGCCCATAACACCCCATGATATCCCATTCCGATACTCAAGCCTTCGTTCCGTGTCAGGGTGAAGCGTACGCCAATCGGGCAGCCGCGGCGGCTGCGCGTTTGCCTGCGTTCGCCCGTCATAACGAAGTGGGTGTTGGACGCCGACCGGGCTGGGGCGGCGCGGACAGGAAGATGCAGAGGGGTGCGGCGGCGCAAGCGGCCGTAACGCGTAATGGACCGGTTTCTGTCGAACGCGGTGAACAGGATCGATGCGAAGGGACGGGTGTCCGTGCCGGCGCATTTCCGTGCCGTTGTGCAGAAACGCGGCTATTCGGAACTTTATGCGCTACGCTGCCTGGATCGCCCGGCGATGGATGTCGGTGGGCTCGACCTGCTCGATCGCTACGAGCAGCGCATCGCCCAGGAAGACCCGTTCCTGCAGACGGCGGACGACATGTCGTTCTTCTGCCATGGCGATGGAACGTTTCTGAAGCTCGACCAGGACGGCCGTATCACGATGACCGATTTCATTCGCGAGCATACCGGCATTTCAGCGGAAGTGGCCTTCGTTGGCCGCGGCAATTTCTTTCAGATCTGGGAGCCCGGACGGCTCAGCGCCTATGGGACGGAAACACGCGCCCGGCTTTTGCGGCTTCGGCAGGGGACGAAGCCCGGGGAGCGGCCGGAATGATGGCGGGCGACGGCGATGAAGTTCATGCCGCTGGCGGACCAGCCCGCCACATTCCGGTCCTCCTTGCCGAAGTTCTGGAGGTGCTGGCCCCGACAAAAGGCGAGGTGATCGTCGACGGCACGTTCGGTGCCGGCGGCTACACCAAGGCCATTCTGGCAAGCGGAGCCTCGGTCGTCGCCATCGACCGCGATCCGGATGCGATCGCGGCGGGGCGGGCCCTTGAACAGCAGTCCGGCGGCAAGCTCAGGCTTGTCCAGGCACCGTTCTCGACGCTCGACGAGCAGGTTGAAAGTGCCGATGGCGTCGTGCTCGACATCGGCATCTCCTCCATGCAGATCGACCAGCCGGAGCGCGGCTTTTCGTTCCGGGCCGATGGACCGCTCGACATGCGCATGGCGCAGGCGGGCCTGAGCGCCGCCGACGTCGTCAACACCTTCAAGGTGGGCGATCTCGCCCGCATCTTCGGTTTTCTTGGCGAGGAACGCCATGCCGGGCGCATCGCCCGCATGATCGAAAGCCGTCGCGAAAAACGCCCCTTCGAGCGCACGCTCGACCTTGCCGATGCCATCGAGACGCATATCGGTCGCGCGCCGAAAGACAAGATCCATCCGGCCACCCGCGTTTTCCAGGCGCTGCGCATCTTCGTCAATGACGAACTCGGCGAACTGGCCAAGGCGCTGTTTGCCGCCGAGCGCGTGCTGAAACCGGGCGGGCGGCTTGCCGTGGTGACCTTCCATTCCCTGGAGGACCGCATTGTCAAGCGCTTCATCGCCGACAGAGCCGATTCAGCGACCGGATCGCGGCATCTGCCCGAGGCCCAGGCGCGCACCGCCACCTTCACCAAGAAGGGCGGCGGCGTGACGCCTGGCGATGCCGAGATATCAGCAAATCCGCGGGCGCGCTCGGCAAGGCTGCGCGCTGCGATCCGTACAGAGGCGCCGGCGCGTGCCGGCGATTTTTCGATTTTCGGCCTGCCAAAACTGCCTGGCCCAAAGCTTCCCGGCGCCGATCGACCGGGAGAGAGGTGAGCACGTGTTTCGTACCAGCGACATAGTCCTGATCGCCGTCATGGTTTCGGCGGCTGCCCTGACCTACAAGACCAAGCGCGAGGCCGAGGAGCAACTGGCGGCAGTGCACAAGATCCAGGCGCAGATCCGTTATGAAGAGGACACGATCGACCTGCTCAAGGCGGACTGGAGCCTGCTTACCCAGCCGTCGCGCCTGCAAAAGCTCACCGAAATCTACAAATCGCAACTCGGACTCGAGCCGGTCAATGCGCGGCAGATCGTCGGGCTGGACGATCTGCCGGCGAAGCCCGTCAACATCGAGGACCTTTCATCGCAGCGGCTGGGCGGCATGGCCGATGTCGGCGGCAAGGATCCCGTGGTGACCGGAGGCATCATCCAATGATCAGTGGATTTCCAATCGCCGCCAGATTTCCAAAGGTTGGGAGGCTGCTGAAGCGCGGTTCGAAGCCCGGTGCGGGCGGATCGATCGTGGTCGAAGGCGCCCGCAAGGCGACCGGTGGCAAGGGAAGGACCCGCATCGTCATGACGATGGCGGTGTTCTTCGGCATCTATTCTACCATTGCCGGGCGGTTGGTCTATCTGGGTTTCCAGAATCCCGACCTGTCGGGCGGCCCGCAGAGCCGGGTGACGGCATCGCGACCCGACATCGTCGACCGTAACGGCGAAGTGCTGGCGACCGACATCAAGACGGCGTCGCTGTTTGCTGAGCCGCGCCGCATCGTCGATGCCGACGAGGCGATCGAAAAACTGTCGACGGTGCTTCCCGAGATCGACTACGAGCAGACATACAACAAGCTGAAGAGCGGCGCCGGCTTCGTCTGGCTGCAGCGGCAACTGACGCCGAAGCAGCAGGCCGACATCATGCAGCTCGGCATCCCCGGCTTCGGCTTCCGCACCGAAAAGCGCCGGTTCTATCCGGCCGGCGAAACCTCGTCCTACATTGTCGGCCTCACCAACATCGACAATCAGGGCATCTCCGGCATGGAGAAATACATAGACGAACAAGGCTTGAGCGACCTTCAGGCGTCGGGCCTGGCGGTGGCCAAGGATTTGAAACCGGTGCAGCTCTCGATCGACCTGCGCGTCCAGCATGTCGTGCGCGACGAGGTCGCCACCGGCATGGAAAAGTACGACGCGATCGCGGCGGGCGCCGTCGTGCTCAACGTCAAGACCGGCGAGGTGCTGGCGATGGCCTCCGTTCCGGATTTCGATCCGAACAACCCCTATAATGCGCAGGACAAGGACCGGCTCAACCGAATGTCCGCAGGCCTCTACGAAATGGGGTCGACCTTCAAGAGCTTCACCACCGCCATGGCGCTCGATTCCGGCAAGATAACGCTGCAAAGCCGCTTCGACGCGTCGCGCCCGATCAGGATCGGCCATCAAACCATCCATGATTTCCATGCCAAGGGCCGGATACTGTCAGTTCCGGAAGTGTTCATCTACTCGTCCAATATCGGTTCTGCCAAGGAAGCCGAAGCGGTTGGCATCGACGGACACCGCGAATTCCTGCATCGCCTGGGAATCCTCGAGAAGATGCAGACCGAACTGCCGGAAGTCGCTCGGCCGACCGAGCCCAAGGTCTGGAAGCAGGTCAATTCGATCACCATCGCCTTCGGCCACGGCGTGTCGACGACTCCGCTACAGACAGCGGTCGGCTGCGCCGCGCTGATGAATGGCGGCTATCTGATGGACCCAACCTTCCTGCCTCGCACGCAGGAGCAGGCGATGGCGGTGGCCAAGAAAGTGGTCAGCGACAAGACGGTCGAGGGCATGCGCTATCTCTATGCACTCAATGCCGAAAAGGGATCCGGTCGCAATGCACGGGTGCCAGGATACCGGGTGGGCGGCAAGACGGGAACGGCGGAGAAGGTCGTCAACGGCCGCTACTCGAAGGAAAAGAATTTCAACGCCTTCGTTGCAGCTTTCCCGATGGACGATCCGCAATACATAGTGCTTACGATCGCCGACGAACCGAAGCCGGAAAAGCCCGGCATGGGTGCTACGGCCGCCTCGAACGCGGGCATCATGGCTGCAAACATCATCCGACGTGCGGCTTCCATGCTTGGCGTGAAGCCAGATTTCAGCCATGAAAATGGTGCAACGCTGGTTTCCTATCAGTGATTCTTCGGGCGCGCCGGCAACTGCGCGCTATTTTGTTGCGATGAACGGGGTTCGATGAAGCTGAAAAATCTAGCCGGTATCCTGCCTGTCGATGGGACAGCTCCCTTCGACATGGAGGTTACAGGGATTTCGTCGGATTCCCGCCAGGTAACAGAGGGCATCGTCTTTTTCGCGCTCACCGGCTCCAAGGCGGATGGCGCAGCCTATGCAGCCGACGCCGCAAGCCGCGGCGCTGCAGCGATCGTGGTCGGCAAGGGGAGTGCGGTCGCCGGGCTGCCAGTTCCGGTTCTTGTCGTAGACGATCCGCGCCTTGCGCTGGCGCAGAGTGCGGCCCGTTATTTCGGCAAGCAACCGCAAACCATGGTCGCGGTGACCGGAACCAGCGGCAAGACCTCGGTCGCCGCATTCACCCGGCAGATATGGGAGCAGGCGGGTTTCGCCGCCGCCTCGATCGGCACGACCGGCGTGGTGGCGCCGGGCCGCAACGAATATGGCTCGCTGACCACGCCGGATCCGGTGGCATTGCACAGGCTGCTCAAGGAGCTGGCGGAGGCCGGCGTCACCCACGCCGCGATGGAAGCGTCCAGCCATGGCCTCGACCAGCGCCGGCTCGACGGCGTCAAGCTTACGGCCGGCGGCTTCACCAATCTCGGCCGCGACCATATGGACTATCATCCGACGGTCGAGGACTATCATCGCGCCAAATTGCGTCTGTTCGACGCGCTGCTGCCGAAGGGCGCGCCGGCCGTCATCTTTGCCGACGACCCGTGGTCGGAGCCGACGATCAAAGCGGCGCATGCAGCGGGACTGAACGTGCTGACGGTCGGACGCCACGGCGATTTCCTGCGGCTGAAGCGGGTCGAGCACGAGCGCCACCGCCAGCGCGCCGAGGTTGAAGCGGACGGCGTTCTCCATGAAGTCGACTTGCCGCTGGCTGGCGACTTCCAGATTGCAAATGCGCTGGTGTCGGCCGGCCTCGCCATTTCGACTGGAACATCTGTTGCCAAAGCCTTGATGGCGCTGGAGAAATTGAAGGGCGCGCCGGGACGGCTCGACCTTGTCGGGACGGCCGCCAACGGGGCGCCCGTCTATGTCGACTATGCTCATAAGCCGGATGCACTGGAAAACGTGCTGGCTTCGGTGCGCCCCTTTACCACCGGCCGCGTCATCGTCGTATTCGGTTGCGGCGGCGACCGCGACCGGGGCAAGCGGCCGATCATGGGCGAGATCGCCACGAGGCTGGCCGATGTCGTCATCGTCACCGACGACAATCCCCGCTCGGAAGTCCCCGAGACGATCCGCGCCGCGATCCTGGCGGCTGCACCGGGGGCGATCGAGATCGGCGACCGGCGCAAGGCCATCCACCAGGCAGTCGGGATGCTTCACGCCGGCGATACGCTGATCGTGGCCGGCAAGGGCCATGAGGAAGGCCAGACCATCGGTGCCGAGACGCTGCATTTTTCCGATCACGAGGAAGTTCGCTCGGCGCTCAGGGAGCAAGCGGCGTGAGCTATCTGTGGACCTCCGAGGCGCTGGTTGCCGCCATGGATGGCCGGCCGCTCGGTCCGATGCCTGAAGGCATCGCCGGCATTTCCATCGACAGCCGCAGCCTGCAGCCGGGAGACGCCTTCTTCGCCGTCAAGGGCGAGGCCATGGACGGCCATGATTTCGTCACCGCCGCCATCAAGGCGGGCGCCGGCGTGCTGGTCGTCGCCGAGGGCAAGCTGCCGTCGCTGGGGCGGCTGACGGCACCGATGATCGTCGTGGAGGATGTGCTCGTCGCGCTGGAAAAGCTCGGCGTTGCGGCGCGCGCACGCTCAAAGGCGAGGGTGATTGCCGTGACCGGATCGGCGGGCAAGACCACCACCAAGGAAGCCCTGCGCCACGCTCTCTCCGCGGTCGGTACCGTGCATGCATCGGCCCAGTCGTTTAACAATCACTGGGGTGTGCCGCTGACGCTGGCGCGCATGCCGCAGGTTTGCGATTTTGCCGTCTTCGAGATCGGCATGAACCATCCGGACGAGATCCGGCCTCTGGTCAAGATGGTCCGGCCGCATGTCGCCATCATTACGCTGATCGCGGCCGCTCACCTCGGCTTCTTCCGCAACCTGGATGAGATCGCCAAGGCCAAGGCAGAGGTTTTCGAGGGACTGGAACCCGGCGGTGCCGCCCTTCTCAACCGCGACGATGCGCGCTGGAAGCTGCTGGAGAAGATGGCGAAAGAGGCCGGCGTCGAGCATGTTTACGGATTCGGCGAGAATGCCCGGGCGACCTTCAAACTGATCAAATGCGAACTCGATGCCGATCATTCCGTGGTAACCGCCAAGATTGGCGGGCATGAGATCGTCGCCAGGATCGGCGCGCCGGGCCGCCATATGGTGCAGAATGTGCTGGCGGTGCTGGGTGCAGCGCATCTGGTCGGAGCCGACGTCACCAGGGTTGCGCAGGCGCTGGCCGATCTTTCGCCCGAACGCGGACGCGGCAAACGCTATATGTTGCGCCACCCCAAGGGGCCGATCACGCTGATCGACGAGAGCTACAACGCCAATCCGGCGTCGATGAGCGCTGCAATGGCGCTGCTCAACACGACGCCGGTGTCGGGCGAGGGCAGGCGCATTGCCGTGCTCGGCGATATGCTCGAGCTCGGCGGCCATTCGGCGAAATTGCATGCCGCCCTTGCGAACCTGATCGTCGGCACCGACACGCGCACAGTTTTTCTCGGCGGCCCGGAAATGCGGGCGCTGGCCGACGTTTTGCCCGGCGAGATCAGGACGGAGTACCGCGCCGGCGCGGAAGATCTGAAACCGGTGCTTCTGTCGGAGTTGAGGCCGGGCGACGTGGTTATGATCAAATCGTCGAAAGGCATCGGTTTTTCAAAACTGGTCGAGGCATTGCTCGGCAAGTTTCCGGCGGAAGCCACAAACAGCAGACAGACCTAGGATCGGTCCGGGGACGCAAGCGCATGTTAACACTGCTCGTCGAATTTGCGGACAAGATCTCGGTCTTCAACGTCTTCCGCTACATAACTTTCCGCACCGGCGGGGCACTGATCACGGCGGCGCTGATCGTGTTCATCTTCGGACCGACAATCATCAATTCGCTGAGGCTGCGGCAAGGCAAGGGACAGCCGATCCGCGCCGATGGGCCACAGACGCATTTCAAAAAGGCGGGAACGCCGACCATGGGCGGGCTGATGATCCTGTCCGGCATCATCGGTTCGTCACTGCTGTGGGCGAACCTGTCGAGCATCTACGTCTGGGTGGTGATGCTGGTGACGCTGGGGTTCGGCTCGATCGGCTTTTACGACGACTACCTCAAGGTGACGAAGCAATCGCATCTCGGCTTTTCCGGCAAAGCGCGGCTGGGGCTCGAATTTGCCATCGCAGGCATCGCCGCCTGGGTGATTATGCATAACGGCCAGGCGCCGTTCTCGTCATCGTTGACATTCCCTTTCGCCAAGGAGTTTCTCGTCAATCTCGGCTGGTTCTTCATCCCGTTCTCGTGCTTCGTCATCGTCGGCGCCGGCAATGCGGTGAACCTGACCGACGGCCTCGACGGACTGGCGATTGTGCCGATCATGATCGCGGCCGCGTCCTTCGGCGTCATCGCCTATCTCTCCGGCAACGCGGTATTCGCCGAATATCTTCAGATCCATTTCGTGCCCGGTACCGGCGAACTGGCGGTGGTCCTTGGAGCGGTGATCGGCGCCGGACTCGGCTTCCTGTGGTTCAATGCGCCGCCGGCGGCCATCTTCATGGGCGATACCGGCTCGCTGGCGCTGGGCGGGCTGATCGGCACGGTCGCGGTGGCGACCAAGCACGAGATCGTGCTGGTCATCGTCGGAGGCCTGTTCGTTGTCGAGATATTCTCGGTCATCATCCAGGTCGGCTATTTCAAGATGACCGGCAAGCGCGTCTTCCTGATGGCGCCGATCCACCATCATTTCGAAAAGCTCGGCTGGACCGAAAGCCAGGTGGTGATCCGCTTCTGGATCATCGCCGTCATCCTGGCGCTGGTCGGCCTGTCGACCCTGAAGCTCAGATAGGAGGCCGCTTGATCCCCGCCGCATCCTTTTCAGGCAAGCGCGTTTCGCTCTTCGGGCTCGGCGGCTCGGGGATCGCCACGGCGCGCGCGCTGATCGAAGGCGGCGCAGATGTGCTGGCCTGGGACGACAATCCCGACAGCGTCGCCAAGGCTGGCGCGGTCGGTATTGCAACCGCGGACCTGCGCGGCGCGGACTGGGCGAGGTTTTCCGCCTTCGTGCTGTCGCCCGGCGTGCCGCTGACGCACCCGAAGCCGCACTGGACTGTCGAGCTCGCGCGGGGCTCCGGCGTCGAGATCATAGGCGATATCGAGCTTTTCTGCCGCGAGCGGACGGCGCGGGCGCCGGAAGCACCTTTCATTGCGATCACCGGCACCAACGGCAAGTCGACGACCACGGCATTGACGGCGCACATACTCAAGTCGGCCGGGCGCGACACGCAGATGGGCGGCAATATCGGCCGTGCGGTGATGACGCTCGATCCGCCGCAGCCCGAGCGGCACTATGTGGTTGAGTGCTCTTCCTACCAGATCGACCTTGCCCCCTCGATCAATCCGACGGCCGGCGTCCTGCTCAATCTGACGCCGGACCATCTCGACCGCCATGGCACGATGCAACACTACGCCTCGATCAAGGAGCGGCTGGTGGCCGGCAGCGAGACGGCAATCATCGGCGTCGACGATTCCTGGTGCGCCCAGATCGCCGACCGGCTGGAGCGGGCCGGCCGGCAGGTCATTCGGATTTCCAAGCGCCTGCCACTGACCGACGGTTATTTTGCCGACGGTACGAATTTAATGGAAGCCGTGCACGGCCGCTACAGCCGGGTCGCCTTCCTCGAAGGCATCGGCTCCTTGCGCGGCCAGCACAATGCGCAGAATGCGCTTGCCGCCGCCGCCGCCTGCCTCAAGGTCGGGCTCGAGCTCGGCGAAATCCAATCCGGACTGGAGAGTTTCCCGGGGCTGGCGCACCGCATGGAGCAGGTCGGCCGCAAAGGGCATGTGCTGTTCGTCAACGATTCTAAGGCGACCAATGCCGATGCCGCTGCACCGGCGCTGTCGAGCTTTGCGCGTATCCATTGGATTGCCGGCGGCCTGCCAAAGGAGGGTGGCATCGAGCCCTTGCGCGGCTTCTTCCCGCGCATCGCCAAGGCCTATCTGATCGGCGAAGCTGCACCGGCCTTTTCGGCGACGCTGGGCGAAGCGGTGCCTTACGAGATCTCAGGCACGTTGGCCGCGGCAGTCGAACACGCCGCCCGCGATGCGGCCAGGGATAGTAGCGGCGAAGCGGTGGTGCTGCTGTCGCCGGCCTGCGCCAGTTTCGACCAGTTCAAGAATTTCGAAGTGCGCGGCGAGGCGTTCAGGCAAGCCGCAACCGCCATTGATGGCGTGAAGCCCATCGGAGGGACACGATAATGCAAAGCCGTCTCGACAAAAGCCCGGTTGCGACCTGGTGGTGGACGATCGATCGCTGGTTCCTGGCGGCGTTCCTGTCGCTGATGGGGCTCGGCATCGTTTTGTCCTTCGCCGCAAGCCCGGCGGTGGCCGAGCGCATCGGGCTCGACAGTTTCCACTTCGCGACACGCCAGATTATCTTCACCATTCCGGCGCTTGGGGTAATGCTGGCCGTCTCATTCCTTGAATCCAGGCAGATCCGGCGCATGGCGCTGGTCATGCTGTGCATCATGCTGTTTCTGATGGTGGCGGTGCTCTATATCGGCGTCGAGGTGAAGGGCGCGCGGCGCTGGGTGTCGCTAGCCGGCCTGTCGATCCAGCCGTCCGAGTTCCTGAAACCGGCCTTCGTCATCATCTGCGCCTGGCTGTTCGCCGAGCACAAGCGCCAGCCCGACATTCCGGGCAATTTGTTCGCCATGTTGCTGCTTGCACTGGTCATCTCGCTGCTGGTGGCGCAGCCTGACCTTGGGCAGACCATGCTGGTGCTCGGCACCTGGGGGGTGATGTTCTTCATGGCCGGATTGCCGTGGCTGTGGATCGTCGCGCTGGGTGCTGCAGGCGTCGGCGGCGTGTTCGCCGCCTATGCAGTGTTCCCGCACGTTGCCGGCCGTATCGACCGCTTCATGACCGGCGAGGGCGACACGTTCCAGGTCGACATGGGCCGCGAGGCGCTGATCAATGGCGGCTGGTTCGGCGTCGGGCCGGGCGAGGGCACCGTCAAACGGGTCATCCCCGACAGCCATGCCGACTTCGTCTTCTCGGTCGCCGGCGAGGAATTCGGGCTGATCATGTGCTTCTTCATCATGTCCATCTTCGGCTTCATCGTGCTGCGCGGTCTCAACACGGCGCTCAAGGAGCAGGACGATTTCACCCGCTATGCGGTTGGCGGCCTGGTCACGGTCTTCGGCCTGCAGTCGGTCATCAACATGGCCGTCAATCTGCAGCTGATGCCGGCCAAGGGCATGACACTGCCGTTCATCTCCTACGGCGGCTCTTCGCAGATCGCGATCGCCATCTCGATGGGCATGGTGCTGGCGCTGACGCGCAAGCGCCCGGAAAAGCGCAAGCAGCTGGGCTTCATGCCGTCGCCGCGTGCGATGCCGGCGGAGTGAGATGGCGAAGGGGGTCATCCTGCTGGCGGCAGGCGGCACGGGCGGACACCTGTTCCCGGCCGAGGCGTTGGCGCACGAACTGACCAGGCGCGGCTGGACGGTGCATCTGGCGACGGACGAGCGCGCCGAGCGCTTTACCGGACAGTTCCCGGCAGCCGCCATCCATCCGATCCAGTCGGCGACGATGGGGTCGAAAAATCCTTTTGCCGTGCTCGCCGCGTTTTGGAAAATCTGGCGCGGCGTGCGGCAGGCATCGGCCGTCATCGCCAGCATCAAGCCCGCCATCGTGGTCGGCTTCGGCGGTTATCCGACACTGCCGCCGCTTTACGCGGCGACCCGGCGCAAGGTGCCGACGCTGATCCACGAGCAGAATGCGGTGATGGGCCGCGCCAACCGCGCGCTTGCCGGCCGCGTCGACGCCATTGCCGGTGGGTTCCTGCCTGAAGACAGCAGTGCCGCAGGCGCCAAGACGGTGACCACCGGCAATCCGGTCAGACCGCAAGTGCTGGAGGCGGCGAAGACACCTTATGCCGCATCGGCCGGCGAAGAGCCGTTCCGATTGCTGGTGTTTGGCGGCAGCCAAGGCGCGCAGTTCTTTTCCGACGCGGTGCCGGCGGCAATCGCCCGGCTTTCCGACGCACAGCGCAGGCGGCTGGCGATCACACAGCAGGCGCGCGCCGACGATGTGACGCGGGTGAAAGCCGCCTATGCCGCACTTGGCATTGGGGCCGAGGTGTCGCCGTTCTTCACCGACATGGCAAAGCGGCTGGCGGCGGCGCATCTGGTGATGTCGCGCTCCGGCGCATCGACCGTATCGGAAATCGCGGTGATCGGCCGGCCGGCGCTGCTGGTGCCCTATCCGCACGCGCTCGACCACGACCAGGCGGCGAATGCGGCGGCCCTTGCGGCAGCGGGCGGCGCCGAGGTGCATCCGCAATCCACGCTTTCGCCCGAGCACATTGCTGCGTTGATCGGGGCCTTGATGGATGATCCGGGCAGGGCGGCGACAATGGCCGCGGCGGCGAAATCATCCGGAAAACCGGATGCCGCGCGGTTGCTCGCCGATCTGACAGAGGCTATTGCGTCCAGGAAATCCGTTTCGGAATTCAGGAAGGAGACGCACGAATGAAGATGCCACAGACGATCGGCCTCGTGCATTTCATCGGCATTGGCGGCATCGGCATGAGCGGCATCGCCGAGGTGCTGCACAATCTCGGCTACAAGGTGCAAGGGTCCGACCAGGCCGACAGCGCCAATGTGCAGCGGCTGCGCGACAAGGGCATCGAATGCTTCGTCGGCCACCAGGCCGAAAACCTCGGCGAGGCCGAGGTGGCCGTCGTCTCCACCGCAATCAAGAAATCCAATCCGGAACTGAAGGCGGCGAGAGAGAAGTTGCTGCCGATCGTGCGGCGCGCCGAAATGCTAGCCGAGTTGATGCGGTTCCGCCAAGCGGTCGCGATCGGCGGCACGCATGGCAAGACGACGACGACTTCGATGGTGGCGACGCTACTCGAAGCCGGCGGGCTCGACCCGACGGTGATCAATGGCGGCATCATCAATGCCTATGGCACCAATGCCCGCATGGGCGACGGCGAATGGATGGTGGTCGAGGCCGACGAGAGCGACGGCACCTTCCTCAGGCTGCCGGCCGAGATTGCCGTCGTCACCAATATCGACCCCGAGCATCTCGATCATTACGGCTCCTTCGACAAAGTGCGCGAGGCGTTTCGTCAGTTCGTCGAGAATGTGCCGTTCTACGGCTTCGGCGTGATGTGCACCGACCATCCCGAGGTGCAGGCGCTGGTCGCCCGCATCGAGGACCGGCGCGTCATCACCTATGGCGAAAATGCGCAGGCCGACGTGCGCTTCACCAATCACCGCATGGACGGCCCGACCTCGGAATTCGACGTGGTGATCCGCGATCGCAAGACGCACGGCCAGATAACGATATCAGGTCTGCGGCTACCCATGCCCGGACGTCACAATGTCTCCAATGCGACGGCGGCGATTGCCGTCGCGCATGAGCTCGGCCTTTCGGCTGAGGCAATCAAGAAGGGCCTGTCGTCCTTCGCCGGCGTCAAGCGGCGTTTCACCCATACCGGTTCGTGGAACGGTGTCGATGTGTTCGACGATTACGGTCATCATCCAGTCGAGATCACGGCGGTACTGAAGGCCGCGCGCAGCGCCACCAAGGGCCGCATCATCGCCGTTACCCAACCGCATCGCTTCACCCGGCTGCGCGATCTGTTCGACGAGTTTTCCGTCTGCTTCAACGACGCCGATACGGTAATGGTGGCGCCCGTCTATGCGGCCGGCGAGGAACCGATCGACGGCGTTACGTCCGACGCACTGGTGTCGCGCATCCGCTCCGGCGGCCATCGCGACGCACGCTACATCGAAGGTCCGGCGGCGATCGGGCCGATCGTTCGCGAGGTGGCGAAGCCGGGCGATTTCGTCGTTTTCCTCGGCGCCGGCAACATCACCCAATGGGCCTATGCGCTGCCCAGGGAACTCGGCGGGACCATCTCATGATGCGCGGCCAGGCGTTGATCGAGAAGCTTGGCGACCGGCTTGCCGGACTGCGCGGCCGCATCACGCCCAATGCCGAGATGGACAAGATCACCTGGTTCCGAGCCGGCGGGCTCGCCGACGCATTGTTCCAGCCGGCCGACGAGGACGATCTTGCCGCGTTCCTGAAGGCGGTGCCCGAGGAAATACCACTGACCATCGTCGGCGTCGGCTCGAACCTGCTTGTCCGTGACGGCGGCGTTGCGGGCTTCGTCATCCGGCTTTCGGCCAAAGGCTTTGGCGAGACCGAAGTGATTGCGCCGACCATGATCAAGGCGGGCGCCGCAACGCCCGACAAGCGTCTTGCGGCCGTTGCCTACGAGGCCGGCATTGGTGGCTTTCACTTTTACCACGGCATTCCCGGCGCCATTGGCGGAGCGCTGAGGATGAACGCCGGCGCCAATGGCGTCGAGACACGCGAGCGTGTGGTCGAGGTGCGGGCACTCGACCGCAAGGGCAATGTTCATACGCTGAGCAATGCCGACATGGGCTATGCCTATCGCCATTCAGCGGCGCCGTCGGGGCTGATCTTCACATCGGCGCTGCTCGAAGGCGTTCCAGAGGATAAGGCGGCGATCAAGGCCGCGATGGATGCTGTCCAGAACCATCGCGAGACCGTGCAGCCGATCCGCGAAAAAACCGGAGGCTCGACCTTCAAGAATCCCGAGGGCACCTCGGCCTGGAAGGAAATCGACAAGGCCGGCTGCCGCGGCCTGATGGTCGGCGGGGCGCAGATGTCGCCGATGCATTGCAACTTCATGATCAACACCGGAACCGCCACCGGGTACGAGCTTGAATATCTCGGTGAGACGGTGCGTGCGCGCGTGCTCGAAAAATCGGGCATCCGGCTGCAGTGGGAGATCAAGCGCATCGGTAATTTTCGGCCGGGCCATGCGGTCCAGGAATTTCTTGGGCAGTTGCTTTAGGCAAGTCGACCGCCGTTGCTTTTCGGACTCATGAATTCACATTTTGCTGCCGTTTTTGCGGAAAGTGAATCCATCGGAATCGTAAGCACTTGCCAGCGAATCAACTCTCTGATTCTCTGCCCTGAAGCGTTTCCTGATTTGAGTCGTTTCGACGCGTTGCTCGCGTTTCCGTCTGGGGGGCAACCTGCCGGGAGACTCGGACTCAATGTTGCGGAAACACGGAGCGAAGTTGCTCGGAGTGTGAGTGTGCGCGATGTTTTTCGGGTCATGCACGATAGTGCGGGCCTGCTGTGAGAGGAAATAACGGGGAATGACAAGCAAGCACGTGGCCGTCCTTCTGGGAGGATTCTCGTCCGAGCGGCCCGTGTCCCTGTCGTCGGGCAAAGCCTGTGCCGATGCGCTCGAGGGAGAGGGCTACCAGGTCACCCGCGTCGACGTCTCGCGCGACATCGGCTCGGTGCTCAGCGCGCTCAAGCCTGACGTCGTCTTCAACGCACTGCACGGCCCTTTCGGCGAGGACGGCACCATCCAGGGCATCCTCGAGTACCTCGCCATTCCGTACACCCATTCGGGCGTGCTTGCCTCGGCGCTCGCGATGAACAAGGAACAGGCCAAGAAGGTCGCCAAGGCGGCCGGCATTCCGGTGGCGGAATCGAAGGTGGCCAATCGCTTCGCCATCCAGAACAAGCACCCGATGAAGCCGCCCTATGTGGTCAAGCCGGTCAACGAAGGGTCGAGCTTCGGTGTCGTCATCGTGCATGAAGGTCAGTCGCATCCGCCGCAGATCATCGGCTCGTCCGAGTGGAGATACGGCGATACGGTCATGGTCGAGCGTTATGTGCACGGGCGGGAATTGACCTGCGCGGTGATGGGCGATGTGGCGCTCGGTGTCTGCGAGATCATCCCGACCGGCCATTCCTTCTACGACTATGATTCAAAATACGTCGCGGGAGGATCAAAACACGAATGCCCGGCAAAACTTTCACCGAATATTTACCAAAAAATACAGACACTGGCACTCAAGGCTCATCAAGCTATCGGCTGTCGGGGCGTTTCCCGATCGGACTTCCGTTATGACGATCGTCACTCCGAAAACGGCGAAATTGTCTGGCTCGAGGTCAACACCCAGCCGGGCATGACGCCGACGTCTTTGGTGCCGGAAATCGCCGCGCAAGCGGGACACTCGTTCGGCGATTTGTTGAGTTGGATGGTGGAGGACGCTTCGTGTCTGCGTTGAAGTGGGGACAGGGCAGGGGGAAGGGCGCGGCCGGGCCGGCGCTGTTCGGCATGCCGTTGTCGTTCGACCATTTCGTGCTGCCGCGCCTGCTCCGCCGGCCGGTGCGCGTGCTGGCGCGCCTCGGCGAAGGCGACTTCGAGGCGCCGCCCTATTGCGCTGCCATGCTGTCGGCGGCACTGCTTGTTTCGAGTAGTGCCTATGGCGCCTATCTCGGCGGACATGCCGACGCCATCGTCCAGAGTGTCACCGCCCGCACCGGCTTTGCCGTCGACCAGGTCAAGGTCGTCGGCAACCGCGAAACTTCCGAGATCGATATTCTCGACAGGCTGGAACTCGACGGCTGGACCTCGCTGATCGGCTTCGATGCCGAAGCCGCGCGCGAACGCATCACCACGCTACCCTGGGTCGAAGCCGCGGCAGTGCGCAAGGTCTACCCGCATACGCTGGAAGTGCGCGTCGAGGAGCGCGAGCCGTTCGCGCTGTGGCAGCAAGGCAGCGCGCTTTCGGTCATCGAGAAATCCGGCGCCGTCATTGCGCCGTTCTCCGGCGGCAAGCAGATATTGCTGCCGCTGATCATCGGCACCGGCGCACCGGCCAAAGCGCCGGATTTCCTGGCGAAGATCAAGAACTATCCGGAGCTCGCCGCGCGGATCAAGGGCTATATCCGCATCGGCGAACGGCGCTGGGATCTCAAGCTTGAAAACGGCATCACGATCAAACTTCCCGAAGACGGCGAGGACCAGGCGATTGCCGACCTGGTCAGGATGGACCACGAGAACGGGCTTTTGACGCGCGACATCGCCGCCGTCGACATGCGCCTTTCCGATCGTCTGGTCGTCCAGCTGACGCCGGAGGCGGCGATACAGCGCCAGGCCGCGCTCAACGAAAAGCCCAAGATGCTGAAGCGCAAGCCGGAGACGAAGATATGAGCTGGCTTGGCGGCAATAGCGATGCTTCGGCGCGCCGGTCCGGCATCTTGACGGTGCTGGATGTCGGCTCCAGCAAGGTCTGCTGCGTGGTGGCCAAGCTCAAGCCGCGCGACGATGGCAAGCTGCTGCGCGGACGCTCGCATCGCGTCCAGGTCATCGGCATCGGCCACCAGAAATCGCAAGGCGTGAAATCGGGCGTCGTCATCGATCTCGACCGCGCCGAGCACGCCATCCGTCTTGCCGTCGACGCCGCCGAACGCATGGCGGGACTGACGGTCGATTCGCTGATCGTCAACATGACTGCCGGCCGGCTGAAGAGCGAGGCTTTTTCGGCGACTATCAATCTCGGCGGCCATGAGGCCGACGAGGCCGACATCAAGCGCGTGCTTGCCGCCGGCGCCAAGCAGGCGCTGCGGGCCGAGCGCGAGGTGATCCATTCGCTTCCCGTAGCCTTTTCTCTGGATGCCGAGCGCGGTGTGCGCGATCCGCGCGGCATGGTTGGCGACCAGCTTGGCGTCGACATGCACGTGCTGACGGGCGACGCGGCGCCTTTGCGCAATCTTGAGCTCTGCATCAACCGCTCGCATCTGTCGGTCGAGCGCATGGTGGCGACGCCTTATGCCAGCGGGCTTGCCGCGCTGGTCGACGACGAGCTCGAAATGGGCGCGGCCTGCATCGACATGGGCGGCGGCACGACGACGATCTCGGTATTTTCGGAAGGCAAGTTCGTCCACGGCGACGCCATCGCGATCGGCGGCAACCACGTCACGCTGGATATGGCCAAGGGCCTGTCGACCTCGCTCGATGCCGCCGAAAGGCTGAAAGTGATGCATGGCTCGGCGCTGCCTGGCAGTGCCGACGACCGCGACCTGGTTTCCATCCATCCGATCGGCGAGGACGGCGAGGTGCCGTTGCAGATCCCGCGCTCGGTGATGACGCGCATCGTCCGCGCCCGCATCGACGAGACGCTGGAATTGCTGCGCGACCGCCTGAACAAGTCCGGCTACGGCAATGCCGTCGGCAAGCGTGTGGTGCTGACCGGCGGCGCCAGCCAGCTTGCCGGCCTGCCCGAAGCAGCACGCCGCATTCTCGGCCGCAATGTGCGCATTGGCCGCCCGCTTGGCGTGGCAGGCCTGCCCGAGGCGGCCAAGGGGCCGGCTTTTTCGACGCCCGTCGGGCTTCTGATCTACCCGCAGATGGCGAGCTTCGAGAGCCGCCCGGCGAAGGGAATTTCCGGTCTTCGGATGACCGGAACAGGCGGAAAACTGCATCGAATGAGTCAGTGGTTGAGAGACAGTTTTTAATTTGACGGGGACAGCCCCATAGGCGGCCGCGGCGGCGAAGCGGCGGGAAAGGCAAAGGACGAAGACAATGACCATCAATCTGCAGAAGCCGGACATCACCGAGCTCAAGCCGCGCATCACCGTGTTCGGTGTCGGCGGCGGCGGCGGCAATGCCGTCAACAACATGATCACCGCCGGCTTGCGCGGCGTCGAATTCGTGGTGGCCAACACCGACGCACAGGCACTGACGATGTCGAAGGCCGAGCGGCTGATCCAGCTCGGCGCGCATGTCACCGAGGGTCTCGGCGCCGGATCGCAGCCTGAAGTCGGGCGCGCGGCGGCGGAAGAGTGCATCGACGAGATCATCGATCATCTCTCCAACACGCATATGTGCTTCGTCACTGCCGGCATGGGCGGCGGCACCGGCACCGGGGCGGCTCCCGTCGTTGCCCGCGCTGCCCGCGAAAAGGGTATCCTTACCGTCGGCGTCGTCACCAAGCCGTTCCACTTCGAAGGCCAGCGCCGCATGAAGACGGCCGACATGGGTATCGAGGAACTACAGAAATGCGTCGACACCCTGATCGTCATTCCCAACCAGAACCTGTTCCGGCTGGCCAATGACAAGACCACCTTCGCCGATGCCTTCGCCATGGCCGACCAGGTGCTCTATTCGGGCGTTGCCTGCATTACCGACCTGATGGTCAAGGAAGGCCTGATCAATCTCGACTTCGCCGACGTCCGCTCGGTCATGCGCGAAATGGGCAAGGCGATGATGGGAACCGGCGAGGCTTCGGGCGAGGGCCGCGCAATGGCCGCGGCTGAAGCCGCCATCGCCAACCCGCTGCTCGACGAGACCTCGATGAAGGGCGCCAAGGGCCTGCTGATCTCGATCACCGGCGGCCGCGACCTGACCCTGTTCGAAGTCGATGAGGCCGCAACCCGCATTCGCGAAGAGGTCGATCAGGACGCCAACATCATTCTGGGCGCCACCTTCGACGAGGAACTCGAAGGCGTTATCCGCGTGTCGGTGGTCGCCACCGGCATCGACAAATCGGCGGCCGAAATCGCTGCCGCGCCGATCGCCATCCGCGCGGCTCCGCCGAAGCCGGTCAGCCGCCCGGCGGCCCAGGTCACGGAAATGCGCCCGGCGCCTGTCCAGCAACCGATCTATGAACCACGTGCTGCCGATCCGGTCGCCGAGGCCATTCAGCTCGCCGAGGCGAATGCGGCAGCGATGGCGCAGGCCCGCCCGGCACCGGTCGCCCATGCGGAAGACTTCCGTCCGCAGAGCAAGATCTTCCAGGCGCCTCCCGCTCAGCCGCAGCCAATGATGCAGCCGGCGGTTCAGCAAGCGATGCAGCCCGCTCCGCATCGTGAAATGCCGCAGCCGGTTGCCGCGGCACCCCAGCGCATGCCGCGGGTCGAGGATTTCCCGCCGCAGGTGAAGGCCGAAGTGGAAGCCAAGGCCCGCCCGGCCGACCACGAGAACAGCGGCCCGATGGGCTTGCTCAAGCGCCTGACCAACGGCTTGACCCGCCGCGAAGAGGAACCTGCAAGACTGCAGCCGGCGCAGCCTCGCGAACCGAAACTGCGCCAGGCGCCGGCGGAAGTGCGCCGCCTAGCCAGCCAGGATCCGCAGCTTTACGCACCGCGTCGCGGCCAGCTGGATGAGCAGGGCCGCCTGACGCCGCAGAGCCGGGCTGTCCAGGAAGACGATCAGTTGGAGATTCCCGCCTTCCTGCGCCGACAGGCCAATTGATCTGTTAACGGTTCGTAACAGTTGTTAACAGGCGAGCAGGAAACTGTTCGCCTGTTAATATTAAAAATACTTTTAAAACAAAGACTTATGCGGCAATCCCGCGCTGGGCCGCGGTTACAACGAGTAAGAAACCGTGATTTGGAGTCTCCCCGCGGGACCATTATCTTCGCCACCGACCAAAGTCGGTTTGCTGGGAGTCTCGGGGAAGTGGCCCTGCCTGCCGATCAATTAAGAGCCGCGCCCTCAGGGCAGATGAAGCGGACCTAGGCAGTACGGGCTATGGGGATTGTTTTGCACGACTATCAGACGACACTTAAATCGCGTGCGACGCTGACCGGCATCGGCGTTCACAGTGGCAATCCGGTCACTGTCCATTTCCTGCCGGCAGACGCCGATACGGGTGTCGTCTTCCAGCTTTCGAATGCAAACGGAAGCCACGAATTTCGCGCGCTCGTTTCCGAGGTCGGTGCCACCGACCTCTGCACCATGCTCGGCGATCCGCAAGGCGAGCACATCGCCACCGTCGAGCACCTGATGGCGACGCTTTTCGGGCTTGGGATCGACAATCTCGTCATCGAAATCGATGGCCATGAGGTGCCTATCCTCGACGGCAGCGCAGTGATGTTCGTCGAGGCCATTGACCAGGCAGGCATCGAAACGCTGCCGGTCAAGCGTCGCTACATCAGGGTGGTCAAGCCGGTTCGTATCGAGAACGGCGCCTGCTGGGCGGAGTTCCGGCCCTATGACGGCACGCGCTTCGAGATCGAGATCGATTTCGAAAGCCCGGCGATCGGGCGCCAGCTTTTTGCATCCGACATGAACGCCGACATTTTCCGGCGTGACGTCGCGCGGGCCCGCACTTTCGGTTTCATGAAGGACGTCGAGCGGCTGTGGGCGGCCGGCTATGCGCTCGGCTCCTCGTTGGAAAACTCCCTGGTGATCGGCGACGACAACCGCGTGATCAACATCGGAGGCCTGCGCTATCCGAACGAGTTCGCGCGCCACAAGACCATGGATGCGATGGGCGATCTGGCGCTCGCCGGCGCCCGGTTCATCGGCTGCTTCCGCTCCTATCGTGGTGGCCACAGGCTGAACGCCGCTGCGCTGCGCCGTCTATTGTCGGACCGTTCGGCTTTCGAGATCGTCGAGACGACGCGCCGCGAGCGCGGGCGTACCGCGGAGATGAGCGCCGTCAACGCACCCCTCTATGCGCCCTGGATGATCTGATTCTTAAGGTCTTACGGCCCACGTTGCGGTCAAGCTGTGTTGCATGGATGCATCACTGGCCGGCCAAATTACACGGCTTTCCAGGTGGCGCCAAACCGCCACAAAAATGTGCGATTGGCCGGGGATAGCGTTGCCGGGCAAGGCAATTATGGTTTATGGCTGCTGCCGTCGACTGAAATGACGCCGAAAGGGCGGAATCCAAACATGTTTTTCAAGCGAGTTGGTCAATCGAAGGCGCTGCGGCGGGCTGTTTTCCTGGCGCTTTCGGTGGTCGTTCCATCGCTGTTTCTGTCGGCCTGCATGTCGTCCGAGAAGGACGTCGACCTGTCGACCTATGTCGATCAGACCGAGCCGGCCGACGTGCTCTACAATCAGGGTCTCGCCAATCTGAATGCCGGGCGACTGCAGGAGGCAAGCCGCAAGTTCGATGCCGTCGACCGCCAGCATCCATATTCCGAATTCGCCCGCAAATCGATGGTGATGGGTGCCTTTGCCGACTACCGTCAGGGCAATTACGATGAGGCGATCGGTTCGGCCAAGCGCTACCTGACCCTCTACCCGTCGACCGACGATGCAGCCTATGCCCAATATATTATCGGGCTGAGCTACTACCGCCAGATCAAGGACGTCACCCAGGACCAGAAGGAAGCGCGTCTTACCGCGCAGACGATGCAGGACCTGGTGACGCGCTGGCCGACTTCCGAATATGTCGATGATGCCAAGGAGAAGATCCGCTTCGCCAACGATCAGCTCGCAGGCAAGGAGATGCAGATCGGCCGCTACTATCTCGAGCGCCGCGAATACATCGCGGCCGTCAAACGGTTCCGCAACGTCGTGGAGAACTATTCCAACACACGCCATGTCGAGGAAGCGCTGGCGCGTCTTACCGAGAGCTACTATGCGATGGGGCTGACGTCGGAAGCACAGACCGCTGCGGCCGTGCTCGGCACCAACTATCCCGACAGCCAGTGGTACAAGGACTCCTACAAGCTCCTGCAGAGTGGTGGGCTCGAGCCGCGCGAGAATGCCGGATCGTGGATCTCCAAGGCCGGGAAGCTGATCACCGGCGCCTGAGCGGCGCGTCACCATGCTCTCCAGACTGTCGATCCGCGATATCGTTCTGATCGAAAAGCTGGACATCGACTTCTCGTCCGGCCTTTCGGTCCTTACCGGCGAAACCGGCGCCGGAAAATCTATCCTGCTCGACGCTTTGTCGCTGGCGCTTGGCGCCCGCGGCGACGCTTCGCTGGTGCGGCATGGCGCGGCACAAGGCCAGATCATCGCCGTGTTCGACGTACCGCGCAACCACGCGGCTCGCATGCTGCTTGCCGAGAATGCCATCGAGGACGACGGCGACATCATCCTGCGCCGCGTCCAGACGGCTGACGGCCGCACGCGCGTGTTCGTCAATGACCAGCCGTCCAGCGTGACGCTGATGCGCGACATCGGCCGTGCGCTGGTCGAGATCCACGGCCAGCATGACGAGCGCGCTTTGGTCGATCCCGGCGCCCATCGCGAGTTGCTCGACAGTTTCGGCGGCCATCTCGGCGCTGCTCGGGCAACCGGCGAGGCGTGGCGGCATTGGCGTACCTGCGAGCAGGAATTTTCACGGCACCGGGCCAAAGTCGAGGCAGCTGCCCGTGAGGCCGATTATCTGCGTGCTGCGGTCGCCGAATTGACCAGGCTCGATCCGCAACCGGGCGAAGAGACCGAACTGGCCGAACTGCGCGCCTCGATGATGCGTGCCGAAAAGATCGCCTCGGAAATCCACGATGCGCAGGATGTGCTCTCGGGCCCGTCCTCGCCCTTGCCGCAACTGGCCAGCCTGCTCAGGCGGCTGCAGCGAAAGGCGACCGAAGCGCCGGGGCTGCTCGAGGACGTCGTCAAATCGCTCGACGAAGCGATGCTGTCGCTCGACGCGGCGCAGTCGGGCGTCGAAGCAGCACTTCGCGCGACCGAATATGATCCGCAGCGGCTGGAGAAGGCTGAGGAGCGGCTGTTTTCGCTGCGTGCCGCCTCGCGCAAGCACAGCGTCGCCGTGGATGACCTGGCGCAATTGCGTGACACCATGGCTGCCGACCTTGCCGATCTCGACGCCGGCGAGGAGCGCCTGCATGCGCTGGAGAAACAGGCTGCAGCGGCGCGCCAGGCCTACGACATTACGGCGGCCCAGCTGTCGTCGTTTCGCCATGCGGCGGCCGTCGGGCTGACCAAGGCGGTAATGGCCGAACTGCCGGCGCTGAAGCTCGAACGGGCCGAGTTCATCGTCGAGATCGCAAGCGATGCCGAGAGCCGCATGGAAGAAGGCATCGACCAGGTCGAGTTCTGGGTGCGCACCAATCCCGGCACCAGGCCCGGCCCAATGATGAAGGTCGCTTCCGGCGGCGAGCTTTCGCGCTTCCTGCTGGCGTTGAAAGTCGCGCTGGCCGATCGCGGGTCGGCGCCGACTTTGGTCTTTGATGAGATTGACACCGGCGTCGGCGGCGCGGTTGCCGACGCCATCGGCCAGCGGCTGGCGCGGCTGGCAAAACGCGTGCAGGTCCTTTCGGTCACGCATGCACCGCAAGTGGCCGCGCGCGCGGCGACGCATTTCCTCATCTCCAAATCAGGCGGTGCCGACCGGGTCTCGACCGGCATCGCCGAGATGGACCGGGCGGCACGGCAGGAAGAGATCGCACGCATGCTCGCCGGCGCCACCATTACAGACGAGGCGCGCGCGGCGGCCGAGCGGCTGCTGCGGGAGAACACCGCGGCAGCCTAGAGCGGTTCATCCTTCCGGAAACGCCGAACCGCTCTACCTCTTTGTTTTGCGCAATTCCGGACGGAAAACCGTTTCACAGTTTTCCTGGAATTGCTCCAGACGAGTTCGTTTCCGGCGCTCGCGACCTGAGTCAGGGTATGGCGCCATCCTGCTGTTCAGGAATGATTTTCGGCGTCTGGTCTCTCCCTGACGAGAGAATCCTGTTCTATTGTGTCGCGCCACCGTGGAGGGAGCAGTGCATGGACGAAAAACCAGTCGGTTCGCTCAGCGAAAGCGAGGCGGCAAGCGAGTTGATGCGGTTGGCGCAGGAGATCGCCGAGCACGACCGGCGCTACCATGGCGAGGACGCGCCGATAATCACGGATGCGGAATATGACGCGCTGACCCGGCGCAATCTCGCCATCGAACAGCGGTTCCCGCATCTTGTGCGCGAGGATTCGCCCTCGCGCAGGGTCGGCGCGCCGCCGGCGGAAGGTTTTGCCAAGGTGCGGCACGCGGTACCGATGCTCAGCCTGGCCAAGGCCTATACCGACCAGGACGTCGCGGACTTCATAGAACGGGGCCGGCGATTCTTTGATCGCGACAAGGATCTGAACATCGCCTTCACGGCAGAGCCGAAGATCGACGGGCTATCGGCTTCCCTGCGGTATGAAGGCGGTGTGTTCGTGCAGGGGGCAACGCGCGGCGACGGCGTCGTCGGCGAGGACATCACCGCCAATCTCAAGACCATCGCCGACATTCCCAAGACCTTGAAGGGATCGGGCTGGCCCGAGGTCATCGAAATACGCGGTGAGGTCTATATGACCTACGCGGAATTCGAGGCGCTGAAGCAACGCTCGGCGGCGATCGGCGGCCAGGATTACGTCAATCCGCGAAATACGGCGGCCGGGTCGCTCCGTCAGAAGGACCCGTCCGTTACCGCCAGCCGCAACCTCAAATTCTTTGCCTACGCCTGGGGCTATACTTCGAAGGATCCAGCTCCGACCCAATACGATTCCGTGCAAAAATTCGCGGAATGGGGGTTCAAGGTCAGTCCACTGATGGTCCGGGCAAAGTCGGTCGACGAACTGATCGCGCATTATCACCTCATCGAGGCCCAGCGCTCCTCGCTTGGCTATGACATCGACGGCGTGGTCTACAAGGTCGATCAATTGGAGCTGCAGCGCAGATGGGGCTTCGTCACCGGCGAACCACGCTGGGCCATCGCTCACAAATTTCCGGCCGAACAGGCGATGACGACCGTGCGCAGGATCGACATTCAGGTCGGCCGTACCGGTACGCTGGCGCCGGTTGCCCGGCTTGCCCCCATCACGGTCGGCGGCGTCGTGGTCGAAAATGTCACGCTTCACAACGAAGACTACATCAAGGGTCTGGACAGCAACGGCCAGCCGATCCGCGACGGCAACGACATACGTATCGGCGACACGGTGGTCATCCAGCGGGCGGGGGACGTCATTCCGCAGATCGTCAGCGTCGTCGTCGACAAGCGTCCGCCAGACGCCGTGCCCTACGAATTCCCGCACAAATGCCCGATCTGCGGCTCGCCGGCAACGCGCGAGATCAACGAGAAGACCGGCAAGGAAGATTCCCGCCGACGTTGCACCGGCGAGCTGATCTGCCCCGCCCAGGCCGTGGAAGGATTGCGTCACTTCGTGTCACGCGGCGCCATGGATATCGAAGGCCTGGGCGCTGAAAACATTGACCTGTTCTTCAATGCCGGGTTGGTCAAGACAGCAGCCGATATCTTCACTCTCCGGGATCGCCGTCCCGCCGTCATCAAGGCATTGGCGGAGCGGCGGGAGGAGCAGGCCAGACAGCGTGAGGCCGCATCGGGCAAAACGCGGAAGAATGTACGCGGTGTCGAAGAACGCAACTATGAAGGTCTCGACAAGCTCTTCGCTGCCATCGACGCTCGCCGCGAACCGGAACTCGATCGCTTCATCTTTGCGCTGGGCATCCGCCATATCGGCGAAACGACGGCCGCTGTGCTCGCCCGAACCTTCTCGACGGTCGAGGAGTTGATCCGCATTGGCAAGGAGACAGCAGCGGCAGCCGATCCACACAGCGTTTTTCCTTCGATCAACGGCATCGGCGATAGCGTGATAGGCGCTCTTCGCGATTTCTTCGGCAATGAACGCAACGACGCCGTGCTTGAAGCGCTGCTCACACAGGTCCACCCGAAGCCGTACATAGTGAACGTCTCAGCCGATAGTGCGGTCGCCGGCAAGACGATCGTGTTTACAGGCACGCTCGAAAAGATGACGCGCCCCGAGGCGAAGGCGATGGCTGAACGTCTCGGCGCGAAGGTCGCCGGCTCGGTTTCCGCGAAGACCGACCTCGTCGTCGCCGGGCCCGGTGCCGGCTCCAAGCTCAAGCTGGCTGCCGAACACGGTATCGAAGTCATCGATGAGGATGCCTGGCTCGAGCGGATCGGCAAGGGCGCGTGATGCCGGCTGAATTCAATGGTTTTGGTGACAAGGCCATTCCCTTCCTCAAGGCACTGGATTTTCATCAGAGCCGGGAGTGGTTTTTGGAAAACCGCGATCTTTTCGAGCGGGACCTGCGCAATCCCTTCGGCGATCTGGTCGAGGCGCTCTCCGAGCGCTTCACGGCATTGGGGCTCGGCCTGCGCGGCGACCGCAAGAAGTCGCTGTTCCGGATTAATCGCGATGTGCGTTTCGCCAAGGACAAACGGCCTTACAACCGGCATCTGTCGGCGATCCTTTCGCCCGACGGCACCAAGATGGAACAGGGCGTGTTTTACATCCACATCGGGCTCGAGCGCTGCTTTGCCGCTGTTGCCTGGTGGCAGCCCGGACCGGAGCTATTGCTGGCGCTGCGCAACGCCATCGCAAAGCGGCCCGCTGAGTTCCGCACGCTCGTCGCGGCGCTGAAGAAGAATGGTCTCGAGCTCGACCCCGACGGCTGTATGAAGCGCACGCCGCGCGGCTTTGAGCACGTTATCGAGCCCGATCTCGTGGCCGCCATCCGCAACCGGCATTTCGCCGTCCGGCACGCAATCGAGCCGGCGGATATCTACGGAGCTGGATTGGTCGACGAACTCGTCGACTTCGTCATGCGGGCAAAACCGCTGCTCGACTGGGGCAGGGCGATCGAAGGCAAGGCTTCGCAGCGCTAGCGGAAAAGTCAGACGGTCAGCTGCGCCGCGCAGTGTAGAGGCTGGTGGTCATGTTGCGGGTTATGGAGCCTTGGAACTCGTCGCGGACGATGCGACCCAGCTCCGCCAGGATTGCTTCGCGGTCACTGCGGATGTTGATATTGGAAAAAGTGGCATAGAGGGCGACCGTCTGGTCAGGATCGAGGACGAGCGACCAGACACTTGTCCGATGTTCGATGGCATCGAACGCGCCGGTTCGCTCCAGTGCCGCCACGCGGGCCTCGGCATCAAGGGCGAACGGAATACCATTTGAGCCCGCCGACGGGCTCGAAGGCCCGTCAAGCAGCGCCTTGGTCGCATCATGAAAGGGATCGGGGCCACTGTCGTCGCCGAATACATTCCAGACCATTGCCCACCAGCCGCCCGGCCGAAGCAGCTCTGCGACCTTGATCAGCGCCGTGTCCTCATCCAGCCAATGAAAGGCAGTGGCGCTGACACCGAGATCAAAACCGGCCTTCTCAAGGACGGCATCTTCAAACGCAGAGACGCTCACCGAGAGCGCCTTGTCCTGAATAGTCTCGCAAAGGAAAGTCGCGAGGCGGGAATCCGGCTCAATGGCGAGCAACGGGCTCGCGCCCAGTTCGAGTAAGCGGCGCGTTGCAGTTCCTGTACCTGCGCCAATCTCGAACGTCGCCGTGCCATGCGCGAGACGGCACCGCTCACATAGAATTTCGAATACCCAATCAGGATAGCCAGGTCGCGTCGCGTGATAGCTGCCGGGATCGGCGCCGAAGGCCAGGCGGCCGAATTTTGGATCGATGGAAAATTCGCTCATTGGAACCACCTGTCCGGCCCAGCAGGTTGGTCTATGGCCGTCGCTTCGGCAAGGACCGATCGTCGCCAACGGATATGCGCTCAGGTACCAAGCCTCTGATTTTGTCCCACAGTCTGGAAGCGAGCTTGCCGCGACGCTTCAGCTATCATTTCCGCTGATCGTTTGCCTCAAGCGAATTGGTGTGACAAGCCGGACCGCCCTCTCTACATACGGCCCTTCCCAAGGAGCGGTCGATGTCGGCGGAAGCAATCTCCGAAAACGGTGCGAGAAGCGATTTCTGGGACGGCGTGCGGCTGAGCATGCCCGTCGTGGTGGCGTCGGCGCCGTTTGCGTTGCTGTTCGGGGCGCTCGCCGTCGACAACGGCTTTTCCGTGATCGAGGCGTTCTTGATGAGCGCGACGGTGTTCGGCGGCGCCAGCCAGATGGTCGGCATCGAGCTGTTCGGCCAGCATGTCGCGCCGTGGCTGATCGTGCTGTCGATCTTCGCCGTGAATTTTCGCCATGTGCTCTATTCGGCCGGTATCGGCCGGCGAATCGCGCATTGGCCGCTGGTGCAGCAGGCGATAGGCTACTTCGTGCTGACCGATCCGCAGTTCGCGGTGGCCGAGCGCAAGGCGGAGGCCGGCGAGACCGTCGGCTTTGCCTGGTATATGGGGCTCGGGCTGCCGGTCTACGTGTTCTGGGTCATCGAAAGCGCGCTCGGGGCGGTGTTCGGCAAACTTATTCCCGACACCCACACGCTGGGCATCGACTTCCTGCTGCCGATCTATTTTCTCGGCCTGGTCATGAGCTTCCGCAAGCGGCCGCTGTGGCTGCCGGTGGTCGTCGCCAGCGCTGCCGCCTCCATCATTGCCTACAAGACGGTCGGCTCGCCCTGGCATGTCTCCATCGGCGCGCTGGCCGGCGTGCTGCTCGCCGTCATCCTGCCGCCCCGCCACAGCGGCGTGGAGGCACGGCCATGAGCACGACCTTGTGGATCATCGTCGCCGCTTCGATCGCGACCTATTTGACACGCATTGGCGGTCATCTGGTGATCTCACGCTTCGACCATATCCATCCGCGTGTTGAGGCCGGGCTGAACGCCGTGCCGGCGGCGGTGCTGACCACGCTGGTGGCGCCGGCAGCGCTGGGCGCCGGACCGGCGGAATGGGGGGCCTTGGTCGTCGCCGGCCTGGTCTCGCTGCGCGGCGGCCTTATGGCGATGTTCCTGGCGGGTGCTGCTGTGCTGATCCTCGCGCGGCAGGTCGTCGGCTGATCGATTTTTATCTTGGCGGCGAGAGCACACATGCGCTTTACCGCAGCGACTATTGCCGCGCCGACCCGCGACAGGCTCAGGCGGATGGTCTCCGCTCTCTCCTGGTGGGCGCAACGCACGGCGTCGCTATAGAGTGCTTCGCGCTGCTTCGGCGTCAATGCGCTTAGATCGATCGGCTGGATGCGGAAGGGCTCACGCGACATTTCCATCTCCCCTGGTTTGCCGTGTTGATCGGCAGCTACACCGGCGATTTACGGGAAGGGCATAATCAGTTAAAATGAATAATTAAGATCGTTATGTTCTCCAGGAGAGATGTATGGACTTGGCTGATCTGCGCATCTTCCGCACGGTGGTGCGCGAGGGCGGAATCACCAGGGCGGCGGAAAAACTGTTTCGCGTGCAATCGAACGTGACCACACGCATCCGGCAGCTCGAAGAGGATCTCGGCGTGCAGCTGTTTATCCGGGAGGGCAAGCGCCTGCACGTATCGCCCGCCGGTCACAAATTGGTCGGGTATGCGGATCGGTTGCTGGCGCTTGCAGAGGAGGCGCGAACGGCGATGCTTGATCCACGCCCGCGCGGCACGCTTCGCCTAGGTGCCATGGAGAGCACCGCCGCGGCACGGCTTCCAAGTCTGCTCGCCGAATATCACGCACGTCATCCCGACGTGGAGATCCAGTTGCGCACCGGCAATCCGCAGGTTCTCGCGACCGCCATGCTTGCCGGCGACCTCGATGCAGCGTTCGCCGCCGAGCCGATCGCCGACGCTCCGTTCGAAAAGCTGCCCGCATTTAACGAGCAGCTGGTCATTGTCTCGGCGGCATCGCGCGTTTCGATCGACGACCGCCTGGACATGCCCAAAACAATGATAGCCTTCGAGCACGGCTGCCCGCACCGCCGGCGGCTGGAACAATGGTATGCGCGAAGAGGGTTCATGGCCGAGAAGACCATCGAGCTTGGTTCATACCATGCCATCCTCGGTTGCGTGGTGGCTGGCATGGGCATAGCGCTGATGCCAAAAAGTGTGCTTTCGGGTTTCCCAGAGAGCCGCTGGCTAAAGCTGCACGAACTGCCCGCTGAGGAAGACAACGCCGTCACGGTGTTGTTTTGGCGCAAGGGAGCCGGTTCTCCCAACGTCACGGCTTTGCAGGGACTGCTTGCGGAGCAAAGTCTGTCACTCGGCGTTGCTGCCGCGACTATTGCTTGAAGTCGTGCGGCAGAGGGGCGGTTGCTTTTTCCAGCCAGGCCAGCGTTTCGCCGTCGAGCATCGGTCCAATCTCGGCCAGTACGCGCGCATGGTATTCGTCAAGCCAATGCAACTCGTCGCGGGTTAAAAGGTCCGACCGGACCAGCCGCTTGTCGATCGGCGCCAGCGTCAGTGTCTCGAAACCGTGCATGGCGATGTCGCCGCCCTCGATTGCCTCGGCCGGTGTCACCAGAATCAAGTTCTCGATGCGGATGCCGTAGGAACCTTCCTTGTAATAGCCGGGCTCGTTGGAGACGATCATGCCGGCTAGCAGCTTTTCGGTGCCGGTCTTGGCGATACGCTGCGGGCCCTCATGCACGGCAAGATAGGACCCGACACCGTGCCCGGTGCCATGGGCGAAATCGCAGCCGTGTCTCCATAGCGCCAGGCGCGCCACCGCATCGATTTCGGAACCGCGCGTGCCTTGGGGAAAGCGCAGCATGGAGATGCCGATCATGCCTTTCAGCACCAGCGTGAAGCGTTCGCGCATCTCTTCGGTCGGCGCGCCGATCGGCACCGTGCGGGTGATGTCGGTGGTGCCGTCCTGGTACTGCCCGCCGGAATCGAGCAGGAACAGCTCGCCATCCCCCAGCTTGCGATTGGTGGCGCGGGAGACGCGGTAGTGCATGATGGCGCCGTTAGGGCCGGCGCCGGAGATGGTGTCGAACGATACGTCGCGCAGCGGCATCTGCGTTTCTTCGCCGGTCTGACGGCGCATCTCCTCAAGCCTGGTGACAACGGCGATTTCGTCGAGCGTGCCGGGCTTCTGGCGGTCGAGCCAGCACAGCAGCTTGGCGACCGCGGCGCCGTCGCGGCGATGTGCGGCGCGGGCGCCGGCGATCTCGGCTTTGTTCTTTGTTGCGCGTGGAATGCGGGCCGGATCGGCCGTGGCAATGACGGTGCCGCCATTATCCTCGACCAGCATTCTGAGCTTGTCCGCCGCGAGAACCGGGTCCAGCGCGATTTTTGCGCCGCCCTTGGCCCGGGTGACGATTGCCGATTCGAATTCACCTGGTTCGTGCAATTCGGCGAGCTGCGTCAGGCAGGCCGCAACGGTGCGCGAAAACTTGCGCTGGTCCATGAAAAGCAGATGCGAGCCGTCGGCGGCCAGCACGGCAAAGCCGAGCGCCAGCGGTGTGTGCGGTACGTCGCCGCCACGGATGTCGAAGGCCCAGGCAATGGAGGAGGGGTCGGTCAGCACCGCATGGGTGGCGCCGTCCTTCTCGATGGCCGCTGCCAGCCGCACCAGCTTGTCCTTAGCCAGTTCGCCGGCAAAGCCGATCGGGTGGATCTCGACCGGCGCCAGTGGCGGCCCGGGCTGGTCCTGCCAGATCGCGTCGATCGGATTCTCTTCGAGCGGCACCAGTGTCGCGCCGGATTTCTCGGCCGAGGCTTTCAGCGCCTTGACGTCGCTGATCGTATGCAGCCACGGATCGAAGCCCAATCGCACGCCCTTGCCGAGATTGTCCTTGATCCAGTTGGCCGGCGGGTTGTCGACAAGGCTCTCGATCGAAAAGATGTCGAGATCGACCTCCTGGCGCACCTGCAGCGTGTAGCGCCCGTCGACAAACATGACGGCGCGCTCGCCAAGTACAATGGCGACACCGGCCGAGCCGCTGAAGCCGGTCAGCCATTTCAGCCGTGCCGAGCGGTCGGCGACATATTCGCCCTGGTGCTCGTCGGCACGGGGCACGATGAAGCCATCCAGCCCGTTCGACGCCAACCATTGGCGCAGCATTGCCACGCGCGGCTTGCCAACGGCCGGATCGCCGGCGGAATCGAAGGTCTGGAACATGTCGGCTCTCCTCGAATGCTGGCGCGACCGTAGCGCATGACTTCGAAAATCGGAATCGATTTTCGGAACGATCATCCGCGGTCGCCGCAGTGTCTTTTTGTGCATGGAGGCCATGCAGAATCGGCGATTTCAAAAAGCGTCAGCAGAGCTTACCTTCTTAACGTGGAGGAAAAGTCCTGTTGCCCTGCAAAGGAGACCGTCATGTCCTCGATTTCAGCCAGACGTGGATTTTTCAGAAACGCTGTGAAAGCGCTGATCGAAGCTCGCCAGCGCGAAGCGAGCCGGTATGTGAGCGGCGTTCTGCTTGGCTTTGATGACGAAACGCTGAAAGCTCACGGCTACGATCGCGAACAGCTGAAGAAAGCGGCGAACTCGCGCTAGGTCCGAGCAGGTTCCGGCTTGCGTTGAAAGCGTCGCGCCTCAGCGCTTGAGGTGAATCGTCACCCAGCCCTCGCGGTGCAAGGTGCGGACGTGCCGGAATTTCTGGCCGACATAGGCCGCGATTACCGCATCGCGCTGGCGCTCGAGGATGCCCGACAAAACAATCGAGCGACCGAGCGCGATACGCCCAGCCATTTGCGGCGCCAGACGCATCAGCGGCCGCGCCAATATGTTGGCGACAATCAGGTCGAAGGGCGCACGCGCGGCAAAGATCGGATGATGAAAACCGGGCGCCGCTACCGCTTCAATGAGCCCCTTGACGTGGTTCAGCCGCGCATTGGCAGCGGCCACCTTGACGGCGACCGGGTCGATGTCCGTTGCCAGCACCGGAACATGCGCGAGCTTGGCCACCGCGATGGCGAGCACCGCGCTGCCAGTGCCAAGGTCGAGCGCGTTGCGCGGATGCTCGCGCTGTATGACCTGCTCCAGCATTTCGAGGCAGCCGGCGGTGGTGCCGTGATGGCCGGTGCCGAAGGCAAGGCCGGCCTCGATCTCGATGGCGAGTTCGCCGCTGTGGCGCTTCCTGCGGTCATGCGCGCCGTGGACGAAGAAGCGCCCGGCCCGTACCGGCTTCAATCCCTCCAGCGAGCGCGCCACCCAGTCGATGTCGGGCAGCGCTTCTCGCTCTATCGGTTTCGACAGCGACAGTCCGGCCAGGATGTCCCTAAGCCGCGCCTCGACCGCATCGACGTCGTCGTCGGCATAGAGCGATACTTCGTGGATATCGCGGTCCTCGTCGACCTCGAGCACCGCAACCGGCAGGCCCTCTTCGTCGAACGCCGCACCGAGCGCCGTGAAGATGCGATCAGCCTCGATCTTGCCCGCGGTGAAATACAAACGCGTCTGCGTCATTCCCGGATACGTCAACCTTCCGCCGCCAGCCGCTTGAGCTTGGCGATGGCGGCGTCCGGGCTTTCGCCATAGGCAATGGTGCCGGCGAAATCGCCCTTGCCGTTGAGCAGCAGCACCGAAGCGGTGTGGTCCATCGTGTAGTCGCCGTCGTTCGTGTCGACTTTCTTCCAGTAGATGCCGAAGGACTTGGCCATGGCGTGGACCTTATCGGGATCGCCGGTGATGCCGAGGATGCGATCGGAGAAATTGCTGACATACGTGTTCATGATTTCGGGCGTATCGCGCTCCGGGTCGACCGAAACGAAATATGCATGCAGGTTCTTGCCGTCGTCGCCCATCGTCTTCAGCCAGCCGGCCAACTCGAAAAGCGTGGTCGGGCAGACTTCCGGGCAATGCGTGAAGCCAAAAAAGACGACACTGGGGTGGCCACGAAAGGCGGCTTCGGTGACCGGTGCGCCCTTCTGGTCGACCAGCGTGAACGGCGCGCCGAACGGCTCGCCGCCATAATGTCCGCGGTACCAGTCGAACGTTAGCCAGCCGATGCCAGCGGCCATCAGGACGAGAATACCGACCAGAATTGAACGCATCATCAGTGAAGTCCGTCGTCATTTCCATCGGGCGCCGGATTGGCGCCATGAAGCCCTGGCTTGGCGAACACTCTTAGCGGTTCGGTCGCGCCGACGCAAAGATGTCGCGTTGCCGCAACCGGCAATGCTGTGGGAGGAGATCTGCTTGCAAAGCGCGGCCGTTCGTCCCACCTGAGGTCGGCAAAATTCGAACCGCAGGAGGCCTCTTTGCGAAAACTGATTGGCGGCGCGTTGGCCGCATGCCTTGTCATTGGCGCTGGCGCCGCCGCCGCCGAGGAAGTCGGCAAGGTCGGCGTCGATTGGCTCGGCAACGACATCATCGTCGAGGCGATCAAGGATCCGAAGGTCGAGGGGGTAACCTGCCACGTCTCCTATTTCGACCGTGGCATGATCGACCGCCTGCAGAAAGGCAACTGGTTCGAGGACCCGTCCGATTCCTCGATCTCCTGCCGCCAGACCGGGCCGATCACCATTGGGGACATCGACATGAGCGAGGCCGGCGAGGAGGTGTTCAAGCAAGGCATCAGCCTGATCTGGAAAAAGCAGGTGGTGAACCGCATCTACGACAAGGCCAACGAGACGCTGATCTACCTCTCGCATTCGCGCCAGGTGCAGGATGGCTCGGCAAAAATGTCGGTCACCACCGTGCCGCTCTACGGCCAGAATGTGGTGTGGACCAGCGGCAAGCCGAAATAGAGACTGAAGGTGCTCCGGGGTCCTTGGCGCGTCCAAACGGATGCGCGGCGCTGCACTCGGCTTGCGAGACTATGCGCGCGGGCGTAAAGCGCCCGCATGGACCGTCCCGAACACCTTGTCCTGAAAGATCCCGAGCCGCGCATCCATCCGACGGCGGAACTGAAGGCCTGCAAGCTTGGACGCTACGCATCGATCGGCGAGCGGGTCATCCTGCGCGAGGTGATGGTCGGCGACTTTTCCTACTTCGAGCGGCATGCCGAGGCGATCTATACGACGATCGGCAAATTCTGCTCGATTGCCGCCAACAGCCGCATCAATGCGCTGGAGCATCCGGTCGAGCGGCTGACGCAGCACAAAGTCAGCTATCGGCCCAACGAGTACTTCCGCTGGCTGGGTGTCGATCAGGCATTCCGCGACCGGCGGCGGGCGAGACCCGTCAGCATCGGCCATGATGTCTGGATTGGCCATGGCGCCGTGATCATGCCTGGCATGGTGATCGGCAACGGCGCGATCGTCGGTGCCAATGCGGTTGTGACGCGAGACGTGCCGGCCTATGCAATCGTCGCCGGCGTTCCGGCCAGGCCATTGCGGCAGCGCTTCAGCGCGGGAACTGCGGCCCGGATCGAACGTCTTGGCTGGTGGGACTGGCCGGTCGAGAAACTGGCCAGGGCAGTCCCCGACATGCAGGCCTTGCCCATCGAGGCTTTCCTCGACCGCTGGGAAAACGACGCTACCTGATCGTTGCGAGCGCGGCGCGTGCACGGTTTGACAGTGAATTCCTCCTCGCAGGGAACTCGAAGCAGTTGCCGATTGTTTCTCCCTGCCATGATCGAAAAGCTGTTCACCAGGATCGCCAACTATATCGCCCATCTTGCCGGTCTGCCGCCGACGTTTGCCGTCTGTTTCCTGATCATTGTGGTCTGGGCGGTAAGCGGTCCGGTCTTCGGCTTTTCCGATACCTGGCAACTCGTCATCAATACCGGCACCACGATCGTCACCTTCCTGATGGTGTTTCTCATCCAGAACACCCAGAACCGCGACAGCGCGGCGATCCAGGCCAAGCTTGACGAGCTGATCCGCGTCAGCAAAGCCAAAAATACCTTTATCGGCATCGAGCACCTGACCGAATCCGAGCTCGAGGAAATCCGCGCCAAATGTGAACGCGCGGCGAAGCGGCACGACGAACAGATCGCCGACATGGCCGCATCCAAGGCGGTGGCTAAAAAGCGCAACGCGAAGAAGCACGCGGCGGCGTGAGCGAGCTTGTTGTCCGGGTTCCTGCCCGAACGGTCGCGGGATCATTCCATGAATGCTGCAAAGGCTTCCTTGTATTCCGGGTGCCAGCGCGACAGAGCAGGACGATTCTCGATGATGTCGCCAATCGCCCACGCCATGCGTTTTTCGTCCATCGACCGGGTCGCCTCGTTATCGGGACACAGGATGTAGAAGTCGCCACGCAGCAGCGAGGCCAGCATGAAGTCGATGACCTGCTCGCCGGTCCAGGCGCCGGCCGGCTTTTCGGTGGCGCCTTCGGTCAGGCCGGTAAAAGTGAACCCCGGAATGAGCAGATGCGCCGCGACGTTTGCGCCGGGCTCATTGCGCAGCGCGTGTGCAAGGCCCTCGGTATAGGTCTTCACGCCGGCCTTGGAGACGTTGTAGGCGAGGTTTCCGGGCGGCGTGGTAATGCCTTGCTTGGAGCCGGTATTGACGATCAGGCCGGGCTTTCCAGCCGCCAGCATGCGCGGCGCGAAGGCCTCGACGCCATGCACGACACCCCAGAAATTGATGTCCAGCAGTCGCTTCCAGGCGTCACGGTTCTCCCACGGCTTGCCGGGGTTGTTGCCGACGCCGGCATTGTTCATCAGAAGCGAGACGTCGCCGAAGGTGCCGAATGTCCTTTCGGCCAGCCGTTCGAGGTCGTCGGCTTTCGAGACGTCAGTGGCGACAGCAAGCACGGCGCTCTCGCCGGCGAAGGTAGCGACGGCATGTCGGGCCTCATCGAGGCGTGCGCCGCCGATATCGGCCAGCACGATCTTCATGCCCATCGCCGCCAGCCGTTTGGCCGCGGCGAGGCCGATGCCGCTGGCCGCGCCGGTGATGACGGCGACATTACCGGAGGCAAGTGCGGGCAGGGCGGTCTGGATCTCGGCGTCGGTGGTCATGATTTTCTCCTGTTCTGGCCGCGGCGAACTTAGCGCGGAAAGAGGCTCGCGCAAGCCGGTGCGACATCTTCGGGTTGACCGCGTCGGCGGGCGCTGCGCATGCTGATATCGAAAAGGAGACTGACGATTGACCGACTGGATCGAGATCCTGAAAGAACAGACCGCAACCGGCGACCAGATGAGCCGCGAAGTGCCGCAAATGCTTGCCAACCCCGACATCAGCGAAGCGCAAGTGAAAACGCTGTTTTCGGCGCTCGAAAAACAGGCCGAATTCGTCGAAAAGCTGCGCATGGCGCTGGAAAAATTCGGCCATGATTTTTCAGTGATCAAAGCGGCCGAGCGGCTGGAGGAGCGCTACGCCGACCTTGCCGCTTCGGTAGCGGAAAAGCTCAAAGAAATGCGAGGCTAGAGCCTGTTCCATTCGATAAGATTCGGTATGGGCTCTATCTTCTCATGATCTTTTCCGAAAACCGGCATCCACTTTTCGTTGACGCGGTCCTTCGGTTCGGGATCTTGGTCTGCCTATTTCTCGATTAGCCGCTCGAAGCGCCTGTCCGGCACTAGCCAGACCATCGCCACCAGGACATAGATCGAGACACCGATCCAGTGATTGACGAAGGTCAGCGCGACGGCGGCGATATAGAGGGCCAGCGAGATTTTTCCCTTGAGGTCATTGCCCAAAGCCCTGGCGAAGAGGGTTTCGCTGCCGTGCAGCCGATGCAGGGCTATGGTGAGGATGTTGAAGCCGATGGCGCAGAGCGCCAGGTCGACGCCATAAACGGCGACCGGCACCGGCGCGAAATGGTTCTCACCCATGAAGGCTGTCGTCGCCGGCATCAGCGATAGCCAGAACAGCAGGTTGAGATTCGCCCACAGCACGCGGCCGTCGACCCGCTGCACGGTATGGAACATGTTGTGCAAATTGTTCCAGTAGATGCCGACATTGATGAAGGACAGCACATAGCTGAGGAATACCGGCCAGAGTGGCGCCAGCGCGGAAAAATCCTCGCCATGCGGCACCTTCAATTCCAGCACCATGATGGTGATGATGATGGCGACCACGCCATCGGTGAATGCCTCGACTCGTCCCTTGCCCATCAATCTCCCCTGACAATCCGCTGAAGTTAAAAGAGGATCTCGCTCAGCGCCATCGCAAAGCTGCCAAAATTGTCAGGAGCAAGTCGGGGAGGGGGGAACGGCTGACGAAAAAAAGGCGTTAGGGTGTCAGATCCCGAACAGCAAGAAGGTCCGAAAAATGACTGCTCACGCTCAAGTCATGACGCGCGATTACGAACTCGGCGGGCGCGCTGCAGCGGCCGCCGTGGCCGCCATGATCGCGGCTCTTTTCGCCGGCAGCACCGCGCTGACGCCGCTTTACATCATCTACAAGCAGGTCTTCGGCTTCTCGCAGATCACTTTGACGCTGGTCTACGCCGTCTATGTCATCGGCAATCTGGCGGCGCTGCTGATGTTGGGGCGTGTGTCAGATGTCATCGGGCGCCGTCCGATGGCGTTGGCCGGAATGGCGGTGGCCGTCGTCAGCGCGGTGGTTTTCCTGTTCGCCGAAAATGTCGCCTGGCTCGACGTCGCCCGAATTCTGAGCGGATTGGGAATCGGCGTCGGCGCGGGTACCGGCACCGCCTGGCTTGCCGAATTGCTCCCGACCGACGACAAGTCACAGGCGGCGACGATTGCCACCAGCACCAATTTCCTCGGTCTCGGCCTTGGTGCGCTGGGGGCCGGGTTGCTCGCCGAATACGCGCCTTGGCCGCTCAGGCTGACATTCGTCGTCTACCTGGCGATGCTCGCGACTGTAACCCTGCTGGTCTGGCGCACGCCGGAAACCGTTTCGCGGCCGGGGAAACTGGCTGACGTTTCGACGCGGCCGCGCCTTTCCGTGCCCGATGCCATCCGCCCAAATTTCGTTGCGCCGGCGGTGACCGGCTTTGGCGCAATGGCACTGGTCGGCTTTTATGCAGCACTCGCACCGAGCATTTTGGCGCAGCAGCTGCAGGTAACCAACCATGCCGAAGCGGGCGCTCTGTTCTTTGAATTGGCGATCGTGACGGCCGCCACCATTGTAGTGACGGCACGTCTTTCGAGCCGAGCCGCGATGTTCGCGGCGCTTGCGCTGATGATTCCAACCGTCGCGCTGATTGTTGCGGCGCAGGTCTTCGCATCGATGGCCATAATGATTGCCGGGACCGCCTTGTGCGGCGTGGCGGCAGCGCTCGGTTATCGCGGCGGCTTGCAAGTGGTGAACGAGATCGCGCCGGCGGACCGGCGCGCCGAAGTCGTCTCGGCCTTCTTCATCTGCTGTTTTTGCGGCAACGCGCTGCCGGTGATCGGCATCGGCGTCCTGTCGACCATGACAAGCGCGACCGTGGCAAGCGGGGCCTTTGCCGGCATGATCGTTATCTTTTCCCTGGTGGCGCTCGGGTTCGGCGCGAAATACGGGCACTGAACCGATCTTTCAGCCGGTCGGTGTCTCGGGCGAAAGGTGCGCGCGCTGGCGTGGTACGCCGAGGCCGGTATCCGGCGGTTCGCCGGCAGCCGGCCGGCTTTCGATCATGTGCACGCTGCGCCAACGGCCGAAGCGATAATAGGCCGTGGCCAGCACGAGCGAGGTTATCGAGCCGGCCGGAAAGCTCCACCACAACGCTTCCTCACCGATCGCACTTCGAAAGAAATAGGCGAAGCTGGTGCGCACCAGAAGTACCGAGATCACCAGGATGATCAGCGGCGGCATCACCGCGCCCGTGGCACGCACAGTGGCGAAGAGCACGATGGTGATGCCGAACAGGATGAAGGACCAGGATGCGACCTTGTTGATGTGAGTGGCGATGTCGATCGCTGCACTGTCGCTGCTGAGGAAGAGGCTGAGCACCGCGCGATCGAATACGAACAGCAGCGCGACAAGCACGCCGGTAAGCACAAGGTTGAAGCCGACGCCGGACGCGGCGATGCGGCCGATCCGGTCCCAGCGCCCGGCGCCGACATTTTGCGCCGCCATGGACGAGACCGCGGCGCCGATGGCGAGCGCCGGCATCTGGATATAGGTCCAGAGCTGGGCGGCTATGCCGTAGGCAGCCGCGACCTGCGAGCCGTAGGCATTGACCATGCCCATCACAGTCAGCGCCGCGGACGAGACGACGATCATCTGCAGGCCCATCGGCACGCCCTTGAAGACGACAATGCGCAGCAGCGCCGGGTCCGGCCGCAGCAGAGCAAGATTGGCGCCGGCCAGCCGCAGCGGGTGCTTGCGCGCATAAAGCACGATCAGGATGGCAAGCACGCTTACCGTCTGGCCGATCAGCGTCGAGGTGGCCGAGCCGGCGATGCCGAGTTCGGGGAACGGGCCGATGCCGAGAATAAGCAACGGGTTCAAAATGACGTCGAGCACGACGGCCAGCGCCATGAATAGGAAAGGCGTGCGCGAATCGCCGGCGCCGCGCAGCACCGTCATGACGAAGGACAGCAGGTTCATCATCGGTACGGCGAGAAAAATGATACGCAGATAGGAACGCGCCAGCGGCAACGCATCGGCCGGCGTGCCGAGCGCATTGAGGATTGTATCGACCCAGATCCAGCCGCAGACCGCGAACACCACCGAGACAAGGAAGAAGAAGGTGGCACTGGTGCCGACGATGCGGCGGGCTTCGGGCAGATCGCGGGCGCCGACCGATTGCGCGACCAGGATGGTCGCCGCCATGCCGATGCCGAAGACGGTGCCGAGGATGAGAAACAGCACGAGGTTGGCATTGGACGTGGCGGTCAGCGCCGCTTCGCCGAGGAAACGACCGACCCAGACGGCATTGATTGAGCCGTTGAGCGACTGCAGAACATTGGAGCCGAGCACCGGCAGGGCGAACAGCAGCAATGTACGCGGGATAGGTCCACTGGTGAGGTCGCTGGTCCGCCGGCGTGCGGGCATCTTGTCGTCCATGGCAGGCAACTCGGCGAAGGCTTATCTTGAGTCCGGTCCGCAATGATTGCCGATTTAACGAGACAGGTCGACGCAGCGTTGCGAATTCCGCCTGGCGTGCCTTGATCCAATCATGTTCTCAAAGCTTCCGGAATCGTATATTGATCCTGCACGCGTGGGGCCGCATCTTTCCTAGATCTCATGGGCAAGCCGGGGGTTCATGTCCGATATTCCGCTGTTTTTTGAGCGCCTGAACCGGCGTGCGTTTCTTGGTGCATCCGCTTTGGGCGCGGCCTCCGTGGCTCTTTCGGCGTGCACCACGACGGACGTAGCGGCGCCGCCAGTGACCGCGGCGCCAAGCGATCCGGCTTTCGGCGATGCCGCAAGTATGTATGCGGCGCGCGTCGACGAGGGCTATCAACTGCCGGCAATCCCGGTAGCCAAGGTCGATCCGAAATTCGTGCGCCAAATCGTGTCCGATCCGACCGGAGAAAAACCCGGCACGATCGTCGTCGATACCTCCGAGCACTTCCTCTATCTGGTGCACGACGGCGGCAAGGCAATTCGCTATGGCGTCAGCCTCGGCAAGGCCGGTTTCGGATGGACCGGCAGCGCCGTGGTTCAGGCGAGGAAGAAGTGGCCGGTCTGGACGCCGCCGCCGGAGATGATCCAGCGCCGGCCGGAACTGGCGAAATACAAGGACGGCATGCCGCCCGGCCCGCACAGCCCGCTGGGCGCACGCGCGCTATATCTCTTCCGCGACGGCAAGGACACGATGTACCGGCTGCACGGCACGCCGGAGTGGGATTCCATCGGGAAGAACGCTTCCTCCGGCTGTGTGCGCTTCATGAATCAGGACATTATCGACCTCTACAGCCGCGTCGACGGCGTCGCGCCGGTCTTCGTGCGCCCGAACCTGTCGGCCGCCGGGAAGATCGCCGCCGTGTCGGACAGGACGGCCGAGCCGATCGATGCGGGCGTGCCAAAGGACGCGGAGATGTTGAGGTAAGTGCCTTCGACGGATCATCAGTCTTAGGTTTTGCAAACCCACTAGAACACAATCCTTGTGCCGGCGAGCCGCAACTGAAGGGCCCGACCTTTCGATCGTGCCAGGCAGGCGGACGCGTTCGGCGCGTCCGCCTGCCTGGGGGTGTCGCTACTTCCCGGCGAGGCCTGGAAGCGTGACCTGATAGACCAGGAACATCGTGTCGACATCGGCGCCATCGTCGGCCTTGTAGGCCGCGCCGACCTGGAAGCCGTCCTGGGTGAGAAAGTCATTGTCGTTGGCGACGAACAGGAAATAGTCGTCGGGCCGTGTTGGATCGAGGACGCTCACCACCGACATCGCCTCCCACTTCTCCGAAAGGTTGTTGCGGTCATTGGGCGCGCCATTGTGCAGCCCGAAGCGGCCGAGCTCGGTCTTGTCGTTGATGTCGATGAACGGCGTCAGCTTGGCCGGCGTCACCGAGGGATCGAGCTCACCTTTGGGCGCAACCGGCTTGTCCTTGTCGAACTCGGTGCCGGCGATGTCGGTTGCCGCCGACACATCGACGACGCTGATCTCGCGATAGAGCGAGGTGTCGCCCTTCACCCCTTGGCCGTTGCCGCTGTCGCGCGCCAGCATCAGGAAGGTCTTGTCCGACAGAGCCACGATTTCGCTCTGCGCGGCAATCTTGGTCTTGCCCTTGGCATCGGTGAACACCGGCAGCGCCACAACATATTCATGCGCAAGCTTGAGTTGGGCCGGATCCGAGGCATCGTAGACCAGCGCGCGCGTGTTCTGGCGCGTCGAAGCGGAATCGCCGCCATCCTGTCTGGGGGCCGATTGCAGCACAGCGATCAGGAACTTCCCGTCCGGCGTCAGTGCCATGCCTTCGAGGCCCTGGTTGTTCTGACGGCCGGTTTCGGGATCCGTCGGATCTGGGTCTGCCGCGCCCGGTCCCGGATTGTTGGACGCGAAGTTCGGCGTTCCATGACGCATCGGGACAAGCGCCGCCGGCGACTGCGTTGCCGACATCAGACGCCCATCGGCGGAGAAGTGGTAGATGTTCGGACCATATTCGTCCGAGATGAACATGGTGCCGTCGGGCAGCCGCACGATCGCCTCGTTATCGAGCGCGAGCTTGCCGTTGGCTTCGGGCAGGATCGGCATGTCGTCGGTCGCGGCGCGCACGCCGTTGAGCGGATCGAGGCCGGTTGCGTCGGCGCCCTTGTCGTCGGTCAAAAGCATGGTGTCGGCAAGGGTTGCCTTGAGGCCCGACTGTTCCTGGCCGGCGGCTGGTGCCGCACCCGGTGCGATCGGGGCGAATTCGATGGCAATCGTGTTGATGCGCGGACGGTAATCGGTGGTGCCGACGACATTGTAGCCACGATCCGGCAGCAGCCACAGCGAGCCCTTATAGCCATCGGCGCCATGCGTCCAGCCGGCAGCGTCGATCGCCATGCCCGAGCCGGAGCCAAACGTCTCGCCGAACTTGTCCCTTTGGCTGGCCGGGATGCGACCGACACCGACCAGGCCCTTGTTGACGAAGCTGACGCCGCCGACGGTCGCTGCGTTTTCAGCCAAGGCCGGAGTCAAGGCGGTGAACATCGCCAGCGCGACCGCGAGGGACGCGTTTCGGTGCAGGTTTTTCATGGAAATCCTCTTTGTGACAAAACAGCCGAAGCGGGCGTCGCATCGACATGCCGCCAGCGCTTTCCGAAAAAGGTCTAGGACGCGAACATGATACTTGCGTGACAGAGGGCGCTTGTTCCTTCGTCCCTTGTGGGAGCAGGTGGATCGGCGCGCAGCGCCGAGACGGAAGAGGGGTGCTGGACGGAGTGCCTCGGTGCCGAGCTGGAGCACCCTCATCCGACCGAGCTGAGCCTGTCCTCTGGCTTGCCGAAGGCAAGACCCGTGGGCTCGGCCACCTTCTCCCCAAGGGGAGAAGGGAAGTGCCGCGCTCAATCGCTGTCGCGCGCGATCAGCTGCAGCGGCCAGACTTCACGGATGATGCGTGCGCCTTCGGCGCCGGCGTAAGCCGGGATCGATGCCAGCAGCATTTCGGCCAGCCGCTCGCCCATCGGCTCAAGCGCCGGGCGGAAGCCGGTCAGCGCCGGCGAAAAATAGCGGCAGAGCGGGGTGTCGACGATGACGATCACCGCGATGTCGTGGCCGGGCTTGATGCCCGCCTCGGCCAAAGCCTTGCAGCCGCCAAGCGCCATCGCGTCATTGTTGAAGATGATGGCGGTCGGCGGGTCCTTGGAGCGCATGACCTTCGGCGTCACCGCGTAGCCGCCTGCCTCGTTGATGAAGCCGTCGGCGATCAACTCGGGGTCGAATTCGATGCCGTGCCGCCGCAACGCCTTGCGATAGCCGGCGAGGAACAGATAGCCGAAATTGAGATCGAGCGACGGGCGGATGGCCGCGATGCGGCGGTGACCGCGCGCGACAAGACGATCGACCGCGTCAGCACCGGCTTTTTCGAAGTCGAGGTCGAGCGAGGGGTAGGCATCGCCGCCGGAGCGGCTGCGGCCGAGCGTCGCGAACGGGAAACCGGCCTGGGTCAGATAGTCGATGCGCTCGTCCTCGCGCCGCGTCCAGGCCAGCACCACCGCATCGGCCCGCCGGGTCTCGACGACACGGCGCAGGCGCTCCTGCTGATAGTCGCCCGGCGCGCCCATCACCACGATCAGGTCGAGTCCGCTTTCGGCGAGCTTGGCCTGCAACCCGGTCAGGAACGGAATGAAGAACGGCTCGCCATATTCCTGATCGCCCGGATGCGGCTGCAGCATGAAGGCGATCGAATGGGTGGCGCCGCGCCGCAAACTGCGGCCGGACTGGTTCGGCGAATAATTCAGCTTCTTGGCCGCATCGAGCACGCGCTGGCGTGTGTCGGCGTTGACGTCGGCGCGGCCGTTGAGCGCGCGCGACACCGTGCCGATCGAAATGTTCAGGTGACGCGCAAGGTCGTGAATGCTGGACGCCAAAGGACAGTTCTCCCCCTTGGTTGGCTAGCACCGGCTGCTGTTCAGGCCAAGCCGGCATCACGTTTTTCGCTATCGGCCGATTGACATTCTACGCCATCGGGTGTGTTCTCGTAAACGTTTACGGAAAACATTCACGGCCCTGCCGTGAACGCCGTGACGATCGGTCTGGAGGGGCCGAGAGGGAGGAGCACTGGATGATCAATGTCGTCCTGGTCGGCTGCGGCGCCATGAGCAAGGCATGGCTCGATGCAGCCAGGCAGATCGACGGGCTCGCCATTGTCGGCCTGGTCGATATCGATGTCGAACGGGCGCGGGCGAGGGCGCGCGAATACGAGCTTTCGAGCGCCATCATTGGAACCGACCTCGACGCCGTGCTCGACCAGACCAGGCCCGACGCGGTATTCGACGTGGTGGTTCCCGCCGCCCGCCGCGAGGTCGCGCTTTCCGCCTTTGCCCATAATTGCCACCTGCTGACCGAAAAGCCACTCGCCGACAGCCCGGACAATGCGCGTGCCATCGTCGAGGCCGCCCGCAGCGCCGGGCGTATCCATGCCGTCGTCCAGAACCGCCGCTATGTCGCCAATGTCAGGCGCATCCGGCGCTTTCTCGATTCCGGCGCCATTGGTGCGCCAACCAGCATCCATGCCGAGTTCTTCGTCGCGCCGCATTTCGGCGGCTTTCGCGAGGAGATGCGTCATGTGCTGCTGCTCGACATGGCGATCCACACATTCGATGCCGCCCGCTACATGGCGGCCGGCGAGCCGACCGGTGTCTATTGCCAGGAGTGGGAGCCGGCCAATTCCTGGTATCGGCAAGGGTCGTCGGCGACCGCAAGCTTCGACCTCGGCGGCGGCAAGCTGTTCACCTATGCCGGCAGCTGGTGCGCGGCCGGCTTCCGCACCAGCTGGGACAGTACATGGCGGATCGTCGCAGAGCGCGGCAGCATTGTGTGGGACGGCGAGGACGGGCTGAAGGCGGAAATCGTGCAGCCGGTCCGTGAAGGCCTGTTCGACCGCACCGAACCGATAGCCGTGCCGCCGCTCGACCCGGCCGATCGCGTCGGCGGCCATCTCGGCATCATCCAGGATTTCGTCCGCGCCGTCGAAACCGGCACCGAGCCGGAGACGCGCGGCGCCGACAACATCAAGAGCCTGGCCATGGTTTTCGCTGCGATCGAGAGCGCCGAGACCGGGCGCCGGGTCGCCATCGCTGCACAGGAAGGATCATGATGCCAAACCCGCTGCTCGACATCAGGATCGGCACAATGGTGCGGGCCAATCTCGACGACCCGGCCGCCTATGTCAGGCAGATCCTGCCGCTCGGCTTCGAGAGCATCCAGCCGTTCTTCTGGCAGACGCTGGGCGGCAAGGACATTCCGCGGCTAGCGGGCGAGATCCGCGAGGCGATCGGCGATGCCGATGTCATCGTCTCATCGATCGGCGTTTTCGGCAATCCGCTGGAGAGCGGCGAGATCGATCGCGGCGTGCTCCAGGCGTGGGAAACGATCATCGACAACGCGCATCTGTTCGGCACCAATATGGTCAGCGGCTTTACCGGCCGCATTCGCGGCAAGCCGCTGCCCGACAGCCTGCCGCGTTTCCGCGAGGTCTGGGGACCGTTGGCCAGGCGTGCCGCCGACAAGGGCGTGCGCATCGCGTTCGAGAACTGCGCCATGGACGGCAACTGGGCCAGCGGTGACTGGAACATCGCCCACAATCCGGACGCCTGGGAGTTGATGTTCAACGAGTTGCCGGACGGCAATCTCGGCCTGGAGTGGGAGCCCTGCCATCAACTGGTCTATCTGATCGATCCGATCCCGCAGATCCGCAAATGGGCGCCGCGTATCTTCCACGTCCACGGCAAGGACGCGACGGTGCGCTGGGACGTGATCCGCGAACATGGCGTGTTCGGCCGCCTGCCGTTCGTGCAGATGCGCACCCCTGGCTTCGGCGATAGCGACTGGACGCGGGTGATCAGTGAGCTGCGGCTGGCCGGCTACAAGGGCGCCATCGACATTGAGGGCTGGCACGACCCGGTCTATCGCGGCGATCTCGAGATCACCGGCCAGGCGCGTGCGCTGGACTATCTCCAACAATGCCGGGGAGGCGCGAGCTACCTGCCGAACCCGGTGTGAGGCTAATGCATGTCGCGCAAAAGTGCCCAGCGGTTTTGCGATAACGACATGCATAAAAACAGGACAAGCCGGCGGGAGGTGCCGGCCAGGGAAAGATTGCGGCGCCTTGCCGAAGCGATCGTCAAAACCCCTCGGCTAGCGAGGGAACAAAGGGAGGATAAGTGCATGAGCATTACGATGAGAAGGACAGTTCTGCGCTCGACCGTCGCGGCGGCCGCGATGGCGCTCGCCGCCGCACTCTCGACCTTGCCGGCGCAGGCGCTCGATGCCCAGTGGTGCAAGGACGTCCATATCCGCTTCTTCGTCGGCGGCGCCGAGGGCGATGCCTTCGGCACGATCGTCTATAATGGCGCAAAGCAGGCGGCGGCCGATCTCGGGCCGAAGGTCGACTACATCTTTTCCCAGTGGGATGTCGAGAAGATGGTGCAGCAATTGCGCGAGGCTGTCGCGGTCAAGCCCCAAGGCATCGCCATGATGGGCCACCCCGGCGACGCCGCGATCATGCCGCTGGCCGAACAGGCGCACAAGGACGGCATCAAGATGATGTACCAGAACGTGCCGGTGCCGACGGTCACGGCGGCGTTCGGCGGCGGCTATGTCGGTGCCCAGCAGGAGCAGCAGGGCCGCGCGCTTGGCGCCGAGGCGGTCAAGCTGGCCGGGCTCAAGGCCGGCGACAAGGCAATCATGATCGGCCCGTTCGAGAACGAGAGCCGCGGCGCGCGAGAACGCGGCACTGTCGCTGCCCTCAAGGAAGCGGGCGTCGAGGTCATACAGCTCTCCTCGCCACCGAGCGGCGAATGGGCTTCCGACCCCAATCTGGCCCTTCCGGTGATCACCGCGGCACTGCTCAACAATCCCGACGTCAAGGCGGTTGGCTATCCCGGCGGACAGATGCTGGGCAACGTCCCGACTTACATGCAGGCGGCGGGCAGGAAGCCGGGCGATATCTTCAACTTCGGCTTCGACACCAGCCCGCAGATCGTCGAGGGCTTCAAGGGCGGCTGGGTGCAGCTGACGGCCGACCAGCAGCCGTTCCTGCAGGGCTATCTGCCGATCCTCAGCCTCTGCCAGCAGGTTGTGCTGGGTCTCGCACCGATGAATGTCGATACCGGCGCCGGCTTCGTCACGCCGCAGAATTACGAGATTGTCGCCGAGCTCGCCAAGCAGGCGCTGCGCTGACCTCCCAAGCCGCCGGCCGGGATTGAGCCCGGCCGGCGGGACCGCCGGCGAAAAGGCCGGCACGCGACAATCAAGCGAGGATCGCCATGGCCGAACGCATCATCGAACTGCGCGACATCAGCAAGTCCTATGGCCAGGTCTATGCGCTTGGCGGGGTCAATCTCAGCGTCGATCGAGGCGAGGTGGTCGGCCTGATCGGCGATAATGGCGCCGGCAAGTCGACGCTGATCAAGATCCTGTCCGGCGTGGTCAAACCGACCAGCGGCGAGATTCTCGTCCGCGGCAAGCCGGTGACCGGATGGAGCCCTGCGCGCTCGCGCGACGCCGGCATCGAGACGGTGTTCCAGGACCGGGCGCTCGCCGTGCAGCAGACGATCGTGCGCAACATCTTCATGGGCCGCGAGCTCACCGGCTGGCTTGGCTGGCTGAAGGTCAACAAGGAGATCGCGGAGGCGAGCCGGCTGATGCGCGAGATCGGCTTCACCTCGAAAGTATTCACGCCACAGTCGATCGTCGGTCAGCTCTCGGGCGGCGAACGCCAGGGCGTGGCGATCGCGCGGGCCATCTATAAGAAGGCGGAGCTGATAGTCCTCGACGAACCGACGACCGCGCTATCGCTGACCGAGACCGCCAAGGTCTTCCACTTCGTGCGCCAGGTGCGGGCGAGCGGGCGCTCGATCCTGTTCATCGGCCACAACATCCACCACGTCTTCGATATCGCCGATCGCTTCGTGGTGTTGGACCGCGGCAAGGTCGCGCTCACCGCCGACCGCAGCGAGGTCAAATCGGCCGAAGACCTGATCAATTTCATGGAGGACGTCGCCCACCCCAGCGGATTGCCGGGGTTGCACGACGCGGGCGATGCGGGGAGGGCGGCACGATGAGCAAGACCATGGAACCCGATCTGCAGAGCCCCCTCGGCGGCACGCATGGCGAAACCGCCGGGAAAGAGTGGAGACACCCGTCCGACAATTGGCTGCGCGGGTTCATCCTCGACAACCGCGCCGCGCTCGGCACGCTTGCCGTGTTCATCGTCATGATGGCGGTGTTCATGATCGCCAATCCGATCGTGTTCACCACCTGGTATCTTTACAGCTCCGTGCTGACCACGCTGCCGGTGGCGCTGTTCGTGGTGGTGCCGCTGGTCTTCGTCGTCACCTGCGGCGAGATCGACCTGTCGTTTCCGGCGACGATGGGCTTTGCCTCATGGGTCTTCGCGCTGGTCGTGCAGGCCGGCTACGACCCGTTCCTCGGCATCGCCGCCGCAATGGTCACCGGCATGCTGCTCGGCTTCCTGGTCGGCTCGCTGGTCGTCTATGGCGGGCTGTCGTCGCTGATCGCCACGCTCGGCATGAATTTCCTGCTGCGCGGCCTGATCCAGATCATCAACGAGGGCAGGTCGACGGCGCTGACCGGCCTTGCCGACAGCTGGGCCCACAAGATCTTCTCCAGCCAGCTTTACGGCATTCCGGTGCAGATCTTCTGGGCCATCGGCTTCGTCGTGCTGTCGGCGCTGCTTTACAACCGCCATCGCTTCGGTGCCCAGGTCAAGGTGGTCGGCGACAATCCAGACAGCGCCCAGCAGATGGGTATCGACGTCAAGCGCGTGCGCGTAAAAGTGTTCGTCTTCGTCGGCATCGGCGCGGCGATCGCCGGCACGTTCTCGGTGATGATCAACTTCACCTGGTGGCCGACGGCGGGCGACGGATACCTGCTGCCGGTGCTGGCATCGGTGTTCGTCGGCGGCACCCCGACCTGGGGCGGCATCGGCACTGTTGTCGGCGGCGCGATCGGTGCGGTCACAGTGTCGTTCATTCAGACCGGCGTGGTGGCGGCGGGGTTGAGCGGCTTTTACGTGCAGTTCTTCAACGGGCTGATCATCATCCTGTCGCTGCTCGGCCACAAATGGAACCAGGCAAGGTATCGGTGAGGGCGCCTCATCGGTCTGCCTCGCCGCAGGGCTGGCAAAAAGAACTAGTGAATAGGCGTTGGGTCAAGCTTAAATAAGCGATTTGATGTGCTAGAAACGGCTCCTGCTTTGAGGGAGCGTTAGATGAAGATACTTGCGCCGGATATTGAGCAAGCAGTTGGAGCCAGTGAAGATATTTTCGGCCGCGACTTGTTTGGCGATGGGCTTTTAAAGGTTTTTGATCTCAGCGATGATGCATTGGTTGTCGCGCTTGACGAGCCATGGGGATCAGGAAAAACGGTCTTTGCAAGACGTTTGGCTCGTAGGGCAAGGGATCAGAAATTCAAAGTTGTCTATTTCGATGCATTTAAACGCGACTATGATTCCGACGTTTTTGTTTCGCTTGCTGCAGAGATTATTGAAGAGACGGGAATAAAACCGAAAGAAAAAAAGGCACTTAAGGCAAAAGCAAAAGACGTAGCGAAGATTGTCGGGCGGGTTGCTATAAAAGGTGCAATTCGCGGGCTAACAGCCGGTGTGGTTCGGGCTTCTGATTTCGAAGATGCAAATGAAGATATAGCCAATGAGGTGGGCAAAGAGATCGAAGCCGAACTCGACAAAATTATTGACAACCGATTGGAAAGCGCGAAAGCGGAGAAGAAAGCATTCGAGACTTTTCGCCAAACCCTTTCGGACCTTATGTCGGCAGACGACAGTCAAAAGCCTCTTATATTTATCGTAGACGAGCTTGATAGACGTAGACCAACATATGCTTTGTCGGTTTTGGAGACGATAAAACATCTATTTTCTGTCAAGAACGTTCACTTTCTCCTTGTTTGCCAGCTTGATCAGCTCTCGGCAGCGACCAGAAAAATGTACGGATCCGAGATAGATTCGAGTTTGTATCTCGAGAAATTCATTCATTTTAGAGTTACATTTCCGCAATTCGAAAAAAGAGAGAATGATCGGCTTCTAAAGAAGTTTGTCTTGAATGTCCTTAAAGAGATGCCAGACGACGACGAATCTGGCCGTTTGAAGGACGGATTCGCGGAATTTATTTCACTTGTCTGGGAAAGAGGAGAGTATTCTCTCCGTCGACTTGAGCGCCTTTGCACACTGTTTGGGTTGTGTCTGGCTTTTACAAACAAAAGAACCATCCGCCATCCAGCATTGATACATATACTTTGTGATTTGAAGCTTTCGTCGCCGGTGTTGTTTTCGAAGGCCAAAAATGGAACCCTGACGTATCGAGATGTCAAGAATCTCTATCGGTTCTCAGATGAACCAGATAAAAGGAAGAATAAAATAGATTGGTATGCGCTCAACTGGAGATATTTCTTGTCATCCAACGAGGAATTGCAAGCGATTGATGTCAGCGGGTTTGGAAACAGTTCATTTGAGTATAATATCGAACGAGAGGATGTTGTTCGTTTCCTGGCAAATAAAATTGTGGAACGATTTGCTTTCCCAACTTGAACTTCACACCGCAGCGACAAACCCGTCCAGCACGCGTTTCTGGCCGGCCTTGTCGAAGTCGATGGTCAGCTTGTTGCCTTCGATGGCCGAGATGTTGCCGTTGCCGAATTTCTGGTGGAAGACGCGGTCGCCGACGCTGAAGGGGGACGGCGTGTCGGCGACGGATTTGGCGACCAGCTCGCCGTCGATGGTGCGGCCCTTGACCGAGGTGCGGCCGGCGCCGTAGCCGGAGTCGGTTTCGCCATAGCCGATGCGCTCGACTTGATGGCCGGAGCGCGTGCCCCAATTGCGGTCGGTGGCTTCGGTGCGGTTGGCTTGAGCGCGCTGCCAGCCCGGCGTCGCATAGGTGCTGGAGAAAGCGCCGGATTTCTCGGCGCCGTTATTGCCGCCGATGTTGTCGAAGCGCGATGCTCCATAGGGGTTCTGCCTGCCCGCCCCTTGGCCGCCACGACCGGAGGCGAACGAGCCGCCACCATAGGCATTGCCGTAGCCGCCATAGGAGTTGCCGCTCTCGGAAACTTCGACATGGGCTTCCGGCAGTTCTTCCAGGAAGCGCGACGGGATGGTCGACTGCCAGAGGCCGTGGATGCGGCGGTTGGAGACGAACCAGATGTGCAGGTTCTTCTTGGCGCGGGTCAGGCCGACATAGGCGAGGCGGCGTTCCTCCTCCAGGCCGGAGCGGCCACCCTCGTCGAGGGAACGCTGATGCGGGAACAGGCCTTCCTCCCAGCCGGGCAGGAACACGGTTTCGAATTCGAGGCCCTTGGCCGAATGCAGCGTCATGATGTTGACGGCATCGAGCTCGGCGTTCTGCTCGGCGTCCATCACCAAGGCGACATGTTCGAGGAAGGAGCGCAGCGATTCATACTCCTCCATGGAGCGGATCAGTTCTTTTAAGTTCTCGAGCCGACCGGGCGCTTCAACCGAGCGGTCGTTCTTCCACATGTCGGTGTAGCCGCTCTCCTCCAGTATGGTCTCGGCGAGCTCGGTGTGCGGCGTGGTTTCCAGCGCCTTCTGCCAGCGCTCGAAATTGGCCGACACCTCGCGCAGTGCCGCGCGCGGCTTCGGCTTCAGCTCGTCGCTCTCGGCAAGTTTTGCCGCCGCCTCCAGCATCGGGATGCGCAGCGCACGTGCGGTGTCGTGGATCTGGCGGATGGTGGCCTCGCCCAAGCCGCGTTTCGGCACGTTGACGATGCGCTCGAAAGCGAGGTCGTCGGCGCCTTGCGCGACGACGCGGAAGAAGGCCAGCGCATCGCGTATCTCGAGCCGCTCATAAAAGCGCGGGCCGCCGATGACGCGGTAGTTGAGGCCGAGCGTGACGAAGCGGTCCTCGAATTCGCGCATCTGGAAGGAGGCGCGGACGAGAATCGCCATATCGTTCAAATTGTGCTTCTGGCGCTGGTAGGCCTCGATCGTCTCGCCGACGGCGCGGGCCTCCTCCTCGGAATCCCAGGCGGCGTGGACATGCACCTTCTCGTCGTCCTCGGCGATCTTTTCGGTGAACAGCGTCTTGCCGAAACGGCCCTCATTGTGGGCGATGAGGTGGGAGGCGGTGCCGAGGATGTGCGCGGTCGAGCGGTAGTTGCGCTCCAGCCTGATGATGGTGGCGCCAGGAAAATCCTTGTCGAAGCGCAGGATATTGTCGACCTCGGCGCCGCGCCAGCCATAGATCGACTGGTCGTCGTCGCCGACGCAGCAGATATTTACGGTGGACAGGCGCGGGCTTCCCTCCCCCTCGAGGGGAGGGTGGCCGGGCGAAGCCCGGTCGGGTGGGGTCCGTGCGGCAGTGCTCGACCTACCGGCGGCAGTGCTCGACGCTCTAGCGGTGCCTTCTGCGGCAACCCCCTCCGCCCGCTTCGCGGGCACCTCCCCCTCAAGGGGGGAGGATTGCGGCCGCTGCGCCAGCAGCCGCAGCCACATGTATTGCGCGGTGTTGGTGTCCTGATACTCGTCAACGAGGATGTAGCGGAAGCGCTTGTGGTATTCCTTCAGCACGTCCGGATTGGCGCGGAAGATGCGGATCGGGTGGCACAATAGATCGCCGAAGTCGCAAGCGTTCAGCGTTTGCAGCCGCTCCTGATAGGCTTTGTAGAGCTCGCGGCCCTTGCCGTTGGCGAAGGCACGGGCATCGCCCTCGGGGATGTCGGCGGGACCGAGGCCCTTGTTCTTCCAGCCGTCGATCATCTGAGCGAACTGCTTGGCCGGCCAGCGCTTGTCGTCCAGCCCTTCGGCCTGGATCAGCTGCTTGATCAGGCGCACCACGTCGTCGGTGTCGAGAATGGTGAAGTCGGATTTGAGCCCGGCCAGCTCGGCGTGCCGGCGCAGCAGTTTGACGCCGATCGAATGGAAGGTGCCGAGCCACGGCATGCCCTCGACATTGCCTTCGCCGATCAACAGGCCGATGCGCTGCTTCATCTCGCGCGCCGCCTTGTTGGTGAAGGTGACGGCGAGGATCTGCGAAGGGAAGGCTTTGCCGGTGGCAAGGATGTGGGCGATGCGGGTGGTGAGCACCCGCGTCTTGCCGGTGCCGGCGCCGGCCAGCACCAGCACCGGGCCTTCGGTGGTTTCCACCGCCAGCCGCTGCTCGGGGTTGAGGCCGTTGAGATAATCGGGCGCGTTGTTCTGGTTGCTGCGGGCAGCCATGGCGCGCGCGGCAATGCCCGACGGGGCCACGGGCCGCGCGTTCGGTTCGTCAAAAAAGGGCATGTCTTCCGAAAAGCCGGACATCTCTCCCCGAATGTAGTGATTCGGCAGCGAAAGGCCAGAAGCGTCTCCGTTTTGTTCTCTGTCCAGTCGGTAGAACTCACAATCTGAATGGGTCTGCTAACCAAAACGCCGGGCTTGCGATGGGCCGGCGCCGCAAAACGCCGAGCTTGCTTGACAGGGGAGGCGGGCCGGAGAAAGTTGTGCTCGGGGCAGGAGCGCAATGCCGGGTTGCCCATGGACGCGTCGCGGAGCGCACCAGTCGAAGGAGCACCGTCTTGGCTGTGGTCATCACCTCCCTGATCCTTTTCCTCATCGGCCTGGCGCTTGGCGGCGGCGGCATCTGGCTCGTGACGCTGGGCGGCAGCTGGTATTACGTCATCGCCGGTCTAGCTTTCCTTGTCGCGGCCTGGCTGCTCTACAGGCGCAGAACCACGGCGCTGTGGCTCTACGCGGCGATCGTGCTCGGCACGCTCGCCTGGGCGGTCTGGGAGATCGGCTTCGACTGGTGGGAACTCGGTCCGCGCGGCGGCATCATCGTGCTTGTCGCGCTATGGCTGTTGACGCCATGGGCGCGGCGCGGGCTTACCGGTCCCGACGGACGCGCACCACTTATCCTCGCCGTGCTGGCATCGCTTGCCGTCGCCGGTTATTCGATGACGGTCGATCCAAAGGATATTACGGGTGAACTCAACACCGACAAGGTGACGCCGACGGCCGATCTCGGCGGCAACGTGCCGCCCGGCGAATGGCACTATTACGGCCGTACGCCCTATGGCCAGCGCTATTCGCCGCTCGACCAGATCACCCCCGAAAACGTCGCCAATCTGCAGCCGGCCTGGACCTATCGCACCGGCGACGTGAAAGGGCCCCACGACATCGGCGAGACGACCTATCAGGTGACGCCGCTGAAAATCGCCGACACGCTCTACATCTGCACGCCGCATAATTTCGCCATCGCCATCGACGCCGCGAGCGGTAAGGAGAAGTGGCGCTTCGATCCGCAGGTCAAGCTCAACAAGGACCGCCAGCACCAGACCTGCCGCGGCGTGTCCTATTATGCCGACGCCAAGATCGCTGCCGGCCAGCCCTGCGCCACGCGCATCTACCTGCCTACATCCGACGCCCGGCTGATCGCGCTCGACGCGGCGAATGGCCAGGTCTGTCCTACATTTGCCGAAGGCGGCACGCTGAACCTGCTCGCCAACATGCCATATCCGAAGCCGGGCTATTATTATTCGACGTCGGCGCCGCTGATCGTCGCCAACAAGATCATCGTCGGCGGCGCGGTCAACGACAATTATTCGACGCAGGAGCCGTCCGGGGTCATCCGTGCCTACGATGCCGACACAGGCGCGCTGTTGTGGAACTGGGATTCCGGCAATCCAGACCAGACGACGCCGCTGCCGCCGGGCCAGACCTACACCAACAACTCGCCCAACATGTGGTCGACGGCAAGCGCCGACGAAAAGCTCGGCCTGCTTTATGTGCCGCTCGGCAACAAGACGCCGGACCAGCTCGGCGCCGGGCGCAGCGCCAATGACGAGAAATTCTCCTCGTCGATCACCGCGCTCGATCTCAACAGCGGACAATTGCGCTGGGTGCGGCAGACCGTGCATCACGATCTCTGGGACATGGACGTGCCGGCGCAGCCGACGCTGGTCGACATCACCACGGAAAGTGGCGTGGTGCCGGCGCTGGTCGGGCCGACCAAGCAGGGCGACCTCTATGTTCTCGACCGGCGCAGTGGCGAGCCGATCGTTCCGGTCAAGGAAGTGCCGGCGCCGGGCGGCGCGATCGAGGGCGATCATACCTCGCCGACACAGCCGATCTCGGACCTGAGCTTCAGTCCGAAACCGCTGACCGGCGCCGACATGTGGGGCATCACCATGTTCGACCAGCTGGCCTGCCGGATCGAGCTCCGGAAGCTGCGTTATGAGGGCCGCTATACCCCGCCATCGCTGCAGGGCTCGCTGATCTACCCCGGAAATTTCGGCACCTTCAACTGGGGCGGTGTGGCAGTCGATCCGGTCCGGCAGGTGATGTTCGGCATGCCGACATACCTGGCGTTCATCTCCAAACTGGTGCCGCGCGCCGACGTGCCGCCGCCCGGTGACACCAAGGGCAGCGAACAAGGCCTGAACCGCAATGAGGGTGCGCCTTACGCAGTGATATTGAAGCCGTTCCTGTCGCCGCTCGGCATTCCCTGCCAGGCGCCGCCCTGGGGCTATGTGGCGGGTGCCGACCTTCGGACCGGCAAGATCGTCTACAAGCATCGCAATGGCACCGTCTACGACATGACGCCGCTGCCGCTGCCGTTCAAGGTCGGCGTGCCCGGCATTGGCGGGCCGATGATCACTGCCGGCGGCGTCGCCTTCCTTAGTGCGGCGGTCGACGACTATGTGCGCGCCTATGACCTGTCGACCGGCAAACAGCTCTGGCAGGCGCGGCTGCCTGCCGGCGGGCAGTCGACACCCATGACCTACACGGTAGCCGACGGACGCCAGTTCGTCGTCATCGTTGCCGGCGGCCACGGCTCGGTCGGCACCAAGCCGGGCGATTATGTGATGGCCTATACGCTGCCGAAATAGAGAAGTTCCTTCAGAGCCCGAGATGCCCTTTCAGGTCGGGTACCGATGCAAGGACCTCATTGGTCAGCTGCGGGCCGGCTGCTGCCTCGGCCTGCTGGACCAGCATCGTGCCGGCCTGGCTGATTTGTGTCAGCGTAAGGCCTGATGCCTTGAGTATGGCGACGCCGTTGATCAGCGCGCCGGTCTTTTCGCCGAGAGCGCCGCCGAGCGCGCCCTCCAGCGAGGACAGGAGGCCACCACCGGAAGCCGCGCCGGGAGCCATGACATCATATTGCTTGGCCAGGGCGTCGGCTCCCGGGATTCTGGCAAAGAAGCTGGACAGGGTCGTGCCTTCCGCCTCGTGTTCAAGCACCGAGAAAATCGTGCCGGCGATCTTTTCCGTCAAAGCCTGGTTGAGACCGGATTTCTGGGAGACGGTGTTGATGATGTCCTGAACGTCCATGATCTTTCCTCAGGCCTTGGTGTTTGCGGGCGGGTGCCGGTTGACGCGGATCTTGATCAACGATCGTTTGAAGGCGGGGAAGGCAGTGAACCGCAGCGCCAGCAAAGCCATGGCGGCGAGGGCGAACCCACTTGCCAGAAGCGGGGAGAGAAAGGTCATGGGCGTATTCCTTCGTCGTCAATCACGCATTCTTTTCCCGCCAAATGGCCATTCTCGTTCGCCAGATGGCCCGAATGAGGCATAGCCCGGTAACTTCTTTTTACATCGTGGTGCGTGCATTTAGCATTGCCACAAAGGACCAAAATTTAACGACAGTGCGGCGCCGAGCATCACGGTCGTCGTGCAGGGACTTTTGGCAGCCTCACTCAGCCGTGACTGGACCAGGCAAGCTTCGGCTCTATGTTGCCGCGGGGGCCCACGAGGAGCGCGCCATGACAACACCTGCCGGACCCACTGCCGCCAAGCCTGTCATTACCCAGGCGATGATCGATGCCTATGACGAATACACGCATCTGACGCTCGACCGGCGGCGCTTCATGGAGCAATTGACCAGGCTTGCCGGATCGGGTGCGGCAGCTGCCGCGATCGCGCCGCTGCTGGCGGCGAACTCGGCCCAGGCGGCAATCGTGGCGGAAGACGATCCGCGTGTGAAAGGCGAGGACATCAGCTATCCCGGCAGCGGCGGCGAGATGAAGGGCTATCTGGTCAGGCCGGGAGACCAGACCGGCAAGCTTGGTACCGTCATCGTCGTGCATGAGAACAGGGGTCTCAACCCGCATATTCGCGACGTGGCGCGGCGCGTTGCGCTGGAAGGGTTCGTGGCGCTCGCGCCGGACTTCATGACACCGCTCGGCGGCACGCCGGACGATGAAAACAGGGCACGTGACCTGTTTTCCCAGCTCGATCCAGCACAGGTCGCCGCCAATGCCGTGGCAACGGTCGCCTACCTCAAAGGCTACAAGGACGGCAACGGCAAGGTCGGCGCCGTCGGCTTCTGCTGGGGCGGCGGCACGGTGAACATGCTGGCCGTCAACGCGCCGGACCTCGCCGCCGCCGTCGCCTATTACGGCATGCAGCCAAAGGCCGAGGACGTGCCGAAGATCAAGGCCGCGCTCATGCTGCATTATGCCGGCCTCGACACCCGCACCAATGCCGGCATCGATGCCTTCAAGAAGGCACTCGACGCGGCTCATGTCGAATACTCGGTCTATGTCTATGAAGGCGCCAACCATGCCTTCAACAACGATACGTCGGCGGCCCGCTACGACAAGAAGGCGGCTGACCTCGCCTGGGGCCGGACGATCGCTTTCCTCAAGGAGAAGCTGAACTGATCAGGTGGGCGCCGGCGCCGGTTTGTGAAGGGCGACGCCGGCCACCACCAGCGCGATGCCAACGCAGTCGGTGAGGCTCGGCACCTGCCGCAGCACGATGACGCCGATCAACGTCGCGGTGACCGGCAGCAAAGACAGCATCAGCGCGAAGCTGGAGCGCGGCAGCCGCGACATGGCAAGCTGGTCGCATATATAGGGAATGACCGACGAGCAGATGCCGACGCCGACCGCCGCAAGCAGCAGCGGCGGCGCCGAGAAAGCCGGCAGAGCATCGGCGAAACCGATCGGCAGAACGACGAGAAGGGCGACCGCCATGGCGGCACCCAGCCCGACGATGCCATCGCCGGCGCCGCCGCGCGCGACGCGGTGGCCGAGCACGATGTAGCCAACGAACAGCATGCCGTTGAGGAAGGCCCAGAACAGGCCGACGGGATCGCTCGACCATTTGACGTCTATCAGCAACAGGGTGCCGGCGACAGCGATCGCGAGGGCGGCGAGATTGCGCGGGCTTCTGAGGCCAACAAGCGCAACGGCGATGGTGCCGACGAATTCGATCGCCGCCACCAGCGAGATCGGCAGCCGGTCGAGCGCCAGGTAAAACGAGCAATTCATCACCCCAAGGCAGACGCCGAAGGCCAGAAGCAACAACCGCGTCGAGCGATCGGCGCGGGCGAAGACCGCCCATGGCCGGGTCAACGGGGCAAAGACGAGTGCCGCGGTGGCGATGCGCAGCCAAGCCATGCCGAGCACGCCGACATGCGGGAACAGCAGCACCGCGAAGGCCGGTCCGAGATAGTGGAACACGGCGCTGACGCCGAACCAGAGATGCGGCGGGACCGCGTTTGCCAAGGTAAAGGCGGGGCCGGCGAGTGCCGGACTTGCTGCTGGGGCTTGCGTCCGATCTTGCATGGGATCAGTATCGCAGGCGATTTTTGCCATTGATATGGATGATGGCCGGTCATTGCGGCTATTTGCTTTCCGAAATCAAGGAGTATTCCGCTGAAACGCCTTCGAAATGAAAATAGCGATCTGGATCCGGCGGACCTGAAAATCCTGCGCCTGCTGGAAAAGGACGCGCGCACCAGCACCGCCGAACTGGCGCGGTCGGTCGGCCTGTCGGCGCCGAGCGTTGCCGAGCGCATCAAGCGGCTGCAGGAAAGCGGTGTGATCGAGGCCTATACGGTGCGTATCAATCCGGCCGCGCTCGGCATGAAGCTGTCGGCATGGCTGCGCATCAGGCCGGTGCCGGGCCAATTGGCCGTCGTGGCCGAGATCATCCGCGAGCTGCCGGAAATCGCCCAATGCGACAGGGTGACCGGCGAGGACTGTTTCATCGCTTTGGCGCATGTCGGCTCGGTGGCCGAGCTCGAACGGGTGATCGACCGCATCATCCCATTTGCGATGACCAACACGGCGATCATCCAGTCGTCGCCGGTGGTGCCGCGATCGCCGCTGGGGGCGTGAAGCGCCAGCCTTGACGCTTGGGATCGTTCGTCAGCACATCATCAGAAATGCAAACCGGACGACCGGTCTGTTTCTTCCCGCACCGTTCAGGCGTGGCCGCGTTTCATCCGCGCCTGCTTCAGGATGGCGCGCCAGCGGATCATGGCGAAGGGGATCGGCTCGTTGTTGTTGGCGATGTGGAAGATCTCGTTGTTGAGGTTCTTCAGCGAGCGCCAGAAATCATAGTCGGTGATGCGTGGGTCAGCCGCCAGCCTGTCCGCTTCGACCTTGATATCGGTTTTCATGCACGTTCCCCGAACCGCTGCTGCTCCGCCGCCCGTATCGCAATTCGATGCGGATGGTTTTCCAACGCCGCGCTGAGTCGTTCAACGTCTCAATTCGGCTTGTTCACGTTAAAACCTCGGTAAGGTTAACGGCGGTTGGCCAGTGGTTCAAGCGCTCTCTTGGTTCAAGCCGGCTTACGACGAATACCGATCGAGCGGCCGGCGCGCTCCGGCATCGGCAGGGCGGCATGGGCGGCGCGCATCGCTTCCACCCTGGCCAGGACGTCGGCGGGGAAGGGCGCTACCTTCGGGCCAGCCATGTCGACATGCAGCGACAGCGTTTCGGATGTGGCGGCAAGCCAGCCGTCGCGATGCCGGATTTCCTGATAGGCCCTCAGCCGCTTCTCGTCATGGTCGAGGAGTTGGAACGAGACCGTGACCTTGTGGTCGAGATGCAACTCCTGGACGTAGCAGACATGCACTTCCGCGGTGTAGATGGTCAGCCGTCGTTCTTTCACATAATCCGGCCCCATCCCCATCATCTCGAATGCTTCGTCGGAGCAACGATCGAACAGCACGTTGTAATAGGCCATGTTGAGATGGCCGTTGTAGTCGATCCAGGCCTCCTCGATGTCCATGGCGCGAGAGACGAAAGGGGCGGGGATGGGCATCGGAAACTTCCTTCTCGTCATGCCGGGGTGAGCGTGGACTGGACAGAGCGTGCTTGGTGAGACTACGCATCCGTAGAAGCAGAACAAGGGTGGACGCTGGTCCATTCGCGGAGGAATCGATGGCTCTAAGCGACCTCAATCCGGTCGAGCGCAACGAAGAAGGCATTGCCGCCGTGCTCGGCATCCTCAAGCAGCGGCTCGGCGAGCGATTCCAGACCGGCCAGGCGATCCGCGCCCAGCACGCGCACACCACGACCTATATTCCGACGCAGGCGCCGGACGGCGTCGCCTTTGCCGAGACCACGCAGGAGGTGCAGGAGATCGTGCGCGCATGCGCGGCGCATCGCGTGCCGGTGATCGCCTTCGGCGTCGGCTCTTCGCTGGAAGGTCACACCAACGCGCCGGGCGGCGGCATCTCGCTCGATACGTCACGCATGAGCCGCATCATTGCAGTCAATCCCCAGGACCTCGATTGCACCGTCGAGCCCGGCGTGACGCGCGAGGACCTCAACCGGCACCTGCGCGACACCGGCCTGTTCTTTCCGATCGATCCGGGCGCCAACGCCTCGCTCGGCGGCATGGCGGCGACGCGGGCCTCGGGCACCAACGCCGTGCGCTACGGCACGATGCGCGAAAACGTCCTGTCGCTGACCGCGGTGATGGCCGACGGTGAAGCAGTGACGACCGGCAAGCGCGCCAAGAAAAGCTCGGCCGGCTACGATCTGACACGGCTGCTGATCGGCTCGGAAGGCACGCTCGGCATCATCACCCAGCTGACGTTGAAGCTGCAGGGCATTCCGCAGGCGATTTCGGGCGGCGTCTGCCCGTTCGCCAGTGTCGAGGCGGCGTGCAATGCGGTGATCGCGACCATCCAGATGGGCATTCCGGTGGCGCGCATCGAATTGGTCAACGCGCTGCAGATGCGGGCGATGAAGACCTATTCGAAGCTTGATTATCCGGAGAGCCCGTGCCTGTTCGTCGAGTTCCACGGCAGCGATGCCGGCGTCGCCGAGCAGGCCGAAACCTTCGGCGTGATCGCCGAGGAAAATGGCGGCGGTCCGTTCCTGTGGACCAGCGTCGCCGAAGAGCGGACGAAATTGTGGAAGGCCAGGCACGATGCCTACTGGTCGTCGCTGACGCTGCGGCCGGGTGCCAAGGGCCTGTCGACCGATGTCTGCGTGCCGATCTCGCGCTTTGCCGAATGTGTCACCGAGACCGAGGTGGATATCGCCGAGATGGGCCTGATCGCGCCGATCGTCGGCCATGCCGGCGACGGCAATTTCCATGTGCTGGTGCTGATGGACGTGAACGATCCGAAGGAGATCGCGCTGGCGGAAAAATTCGTGGCGCGGCTCAACATGCGCGCCATCGCCATGGACGGCACCTGCACCGGCGAGCATGGCATAGGGCAAGGCAAGATCGGCTTCCTGCGGCACGAGCTTGGCCATGGCGTCGACATCATGCGCACGATCAAGAAGGCGCTCGACCCGCTGAATATAATGAACCCCGGCAAGATATTGCCTGGAAAGGACTGACCTTCAGGCCGCTGCCGTGCCCCCATTTGCCTCTTTATCGACACGCTGATGCGGGTAGAGTGCCACTGACTTTCAACCAAAACTATCCAGGAGCTGATGCTCGCACGCCTGTTCGTGATCTTCGGTGGGCTTCTTGTGCTGGTGCTGTGTGCGGCGCTGGTGGTGCCGTACTTTGTCGACTGGACGGGTTACCGTGCCGATTTCGAGCGCGAGGCCAGTGCCGTCCTCGGTCGCAAGGTGACCGTGCAAGGCGATGCGACGGCGAGGCTGCTGCCGTTCCCCTCGGTGACGTTCTCGAATGTCGCCGTTGCCGGTGGCCCCAACGGCCAGCCGGCGATGACCGTCGAAACCTTTTCGATGGATGCAGAACTCGCGCCATTCCTGCGCGGTGAAGTGCTAATCTTCGACATGCGGCTGGTGCGGCCGAAGGCGACGATCGACATCGCCGCCGACGGCACGGTCGACTGGACTATACGGCCATCCTCGCCCTTCGATCCCGGTCAGATTTCCATCGAGAAGCTGACGGTGACGGAAGGACAGATCGCGCTCAGCCACGCCGCCGGCGGGCGCAGCCATCTTATTTCCGAGATCAACTCAACGATCTCGGCCAAGTCGCTGGCCGGCCCCTGGAGGCTGGACGGCTCACTGTTGCTGGACGGGTTGCGGACCACGATCGCCGCTTCCACCGGCAAGGCCGAACCGGACGGGCAAATGCGGCTCAGGCTCAAGGCCGATCCGGATGCCTATCCGCTGGTCATCGAGACCGACGGCAATGTGGGCCTCGTTGAGGGCGCCGCCGTCTATTCGGGCCAGTTCAAGATATCGGGCGCAGACCGAACCGCGGCGCGGCCGCGCGGCACCGGCGGCGAGGCGCTGAAGGTCAGCGCCGGCAAACCGGACCCGGGCTTCAGGCTGAACGGCAAGTTTTCGCTCGACCACCAGAAGCTCGGCGTCGACGAATTCCGCTTCGAGACCGGGCCGCTCGACAATCCCTACACCGCCGACGGCAAGGCTGCGGTCGACCTTGGGCTGAAGCCGCATTTCTCTATCGAGGCCAATGGCGCGCAGGTGCAGTTCGACGAGGCCGTCGGGGCGGCGGCCGGGGCCGGATTGACGCTGTCCGAACGGGTGGCGGCGCTCGAGGAGGCGCTGCTCGATCTGCCGAAGCCGACCATACCGGGCACGGTCGAGGTGAAACTGCCGGCGGTGGTCGCAGGCGACACCACGGTTCGCGACGTGCATCTGTCCGCCGAGCCGGCCGAAGGCGGCTGGGCGGTAAAATCGCTGGCCGCCACGCTGCCCGGTCGCGCCAAGCTGGAAGCCAATGGCATGGTCAGCGTCGAGGACCATTTCGGTTTCACCGGATCGCTGCTTCTGGCGGTGGCGCAGCCCTCCGGCTTTGCCGCCTGGCTGTCGAAGGACGTCGACGAGGCGATCCGCCGTTTGCCGGCCGCCGGCTTCAAGGCCAAGGTGGATTTGAGCGAAAAACACCAGGCCTTCAGCGATCTCGAACTCATCCTCGGCAAGGCGAAGTTCTCCGGCCGCATCGATTCCAACCAGCCCGACGAAACCCGTCCATCGGTGCTGATGCAACTCGAAGGTGGCGAACTCGACGTCGATGGGCTCGCTGCCTTCGCCTCGATCTTCGTCAGCGACAAGGGCGCCAACCGCTTTTCCGATCGCGACCTCGATTTCCAAATCAAGGCCGGGCCGGTCAGCGCCGGCGGCTTGACCGCCGATAGCGTCGATACTTCACTTAGATTGCGTGAGGGGCTGCTTGAGATCGACCGCCTGTCGGTCGGCGGACTTGCCGGCGCCTCGATCAGCGCCACCGGCCGGATCAAGGATTTCCCGGCGAGCCCGACCGGCAAGCTCGACGCCTCGGTGGTCGCCGTCGACCTCAAGCCGCTGATCGACGTCGCCGTCCAGCATTATCCAGACAATGCGGTGCTGAAGTGGCTGGCGGAGCGCGCTGCTGCCTATCCCGAGCTGTTCCAGGATGCGCGTATCGACGCGGTCACGAGTGCCGCAGACAATGGCGATGGTACGACCGGACTGGCCATGAGCGCACAGGGCAAGGCCGGTGGCTCGGCCTTTTCGGCGTCGTTGTCCGGCAAAGGGGCGCTCGACCGGCCTCTCGAAGCGCCGGTGACGCTGACCTTCAACGCAAGGAACGCCGACGCCACCGCGCTTCTGGCGCTTTACGGTCTGCCGGCACTGCCGCTCGGCATGCTCGGCGAGGCGACCACCGACGTCTCGGCCAAAGGCACGCTTGGCGGCGGCCTGGCGACACGATTCAGCCTGGCCGGCAATGACTTCAAAGCTGGTTTCGACGGGACAATTGCCGACACGCCTCAGGGCGCGGCCGCCAAGGGCAAGGTCAGCCTTGAAACGGCCGACATCTCGCCATGGCTGATGACGACCGGCGTCGGCCTGCCCGGCATGGAGACCGGCATGTCGACGTCGCTTGCTGCCGATGCCGACTACGGCAATGGTCTCCTGGTGCTGAGCGGACTCAGCGGCGCCGTCAACGAAGCGGCGGTTTCCGGTGACGTAAATATCGACATCAAAGAGGGGCTGCCGCATCTTGCCGGCGCGCTGTCGCTGGACGAACTGGACCTCGATCCGATGGCGGTGATGCTGTTCGGCGACCAGGCTTTCCTTGTCAATGACAGGACCTGGCCGACGGCACCGTTCAGCCAGAAATCCAGTCTGCCATTTACCGCCGATCTCGATCTGACGGCGGCGTCGCTTGCCGCCGGCCCGCTTGCCACCGCCTATGACGCTGCGCTTTCGCTGCAGCTCGACCAGGAGGGCATCCGTGTTTCCGACCTCAAGGCAAAATTCCTCGGGGGCGAGTTGAGTGGCCTGTTCGAGCTCAAGAACAATGACGGCACCGGGCTTTTCTCCGGTCAGATGAAACTCGCCGGCTCCGATTTGACAGCTGTGCTGCCGGAGGCCGGCATCAGCGGAAGCGGCGATTTCTCGACGGCGCTTTCGACCAGCGGCAAATCGGTCGACGCGATGGTCGCGGCGCTGTCCGGTTCCGGCACGGCGACGCTGAAGGGTATGACCATTGCCGGCTTTAATCCCGATGCCTTTGGCGCACTTATTGCCAAGGCCGACCCGATCGGGCGCGATATCGACGCATCGAAGACTGCCGGTTTTGTGCCGCAGATCGCCGCGGCGGGCAGTTTTCCGGCGCAGGACACCGATATTGCCTTCACCATCGCCGGCGGCACGCTGAGAGCACCGCCGGTCAAATTGGAAAGCCCGGGCGCGACGCTGTCCGCCGACATCACCGCCGATCTGAACACCAGCACCGTCGATGCCAAGGGCGAGATCGCCTATCGACCCGGCGATGAGGCGCTGGTCGGCTCCGAACCGATTTTGAATTTCAGCGTCGACGGTCCGTTCGGCGCCACCAAACGGCAGTTCGACAGCGAGCCGCTGGCCCAGTTCCTGACCCAGCGTGCGCTGGAAAAGGAGCAGCAGCGAGTCGAAGCCATGCAAGCCGCACTGCTCGAGAAACAAAGGCTGCGGCGTGAGGTGCGCTACTACGCTGCCTTGCAAACCGAGCGTGAAAGAGCGGCGGCGGAACGGCGCAAGCAGGAGGAGGAAGCGGCGCGGCTGAAGGCTGAGGCCGACGCCAGGGCAAAGGCCGAAGCCGAGGCTCAGGCCCAAGCCGAAGCGGAGGCGAGGGCGCAGGCTGAAGCCAAGGCGAAGGCTGAAGCGGACGCCAGGGCAAAGGCCGAAGCCGAGGCGCAGGCCCAAGCCGAAGCGGAGGCCAGGGCGCAGGCCGAAGCCAAGGCGAAGGCGGATGCAGCAGCGAAGGCCGAAGCCGAGGCGAGGGCGAAAGCCGAGGCGGCTGCAAAGGCCAAAGCGGATGCTGAAGCCAAAGCCAAGGCGGCGCAACAGGCTGCCGAGGAAGCCGCGCAGGCCGAAGAACAGCAACGCCAAAGGGCGGAAGAGGCGTTGCGGATCGCCTCGGAAGAGAAGGCAAGGCTCGACGCCGAACGCAAGGCCGCGGCGGAGCGAGCGGAACGGGCGCCACCGGCCGCAAATAACGTGCCACCGCCAGTGCAGCCCCCGCCAAAGCTCAAGTTCGATCCCTCGTCGATCGACGATCTGCTAAAATCGCTGAATGGCGGGTGACGGCGTATCCTTTATATATCGGGTCCAGCAAGCAAGCGCTTCAGCATCGGCTCGATCCGCCCGAGTTCGTCGAGATGAGCGGCTGACAGATCGGCGAGACTGTCGTCGGCGCGCTCGGTCAGCCGCAGCAGCACGCGGCGGTGGTCCTCCTCGTCGTGCTCCCTCGCGACGAGCCCGGCTTCGCAAAGACGGTTGACCAATTCCACTGCGCTGTGATGGCGGATGCGCAGGCGCTCCGCGAGGTCGCCAATGGTCACCGGCCCTCCGCCGGGAAACCCTTTGATCGCAAGCAGGGCCTGATGCTGGCGTGGTGTCAGGCCGGCTTCCTGCGCCTGGATTTGGCTGAATTCGAGAAAGCGGCGGATCAGGTAACGAAATTCGGACAGCCTCTGGTAATCGGCCGGCCCGATCGTTGCGCCGCGCTTTTGTGGCTTCGAAGTGTCTGCCATCGAATCCTTTCCGACAAAGCCGCAAACGGGCCTTGAACATTTATATCGTGTTACGATACAGAACGCACCAACATGGCTCGTGCCCGCCATCATCGGTGGCACGGCCGGCGACCCATCCGCAAGTCGGCACGCCGTCAGAAAGCAAGGTTTGCAAATGAAGTCCGATCACGCCAACCCGGGCCATCTGCGGGATTTTACCACCGATGCCCGGGTGCTGCTCATTGCCGGCATAGCGGTGGTGGTGGCGACGGTGGGGCTGTTTGCCGGCATTGCCCTTTTGAAGCTGATCCGGCTTGCCACGAACATCGCCTATTTTGGCCAGTTCACGCTCGCCGACCTGAAACTGCAGGATACGCCGTTTGGCTATGCCTCGGTATTTGTTCCGGTCATCGGGGCATTGATCATCGGTGTGATGGCTCGCTTCGGAAGCGACAAGATTCGCGGCCATGGCATTCCCGAAGCCATCGAGGCGATCCTGCTCGGACGCTCGCGGCTCGACGCCAAGGTGGCAATCCTGAAGCCGTTGTCGTCGGCAGTCTCGATCGGCACCGGTGGGCCATTCGGCGCGGAAGGGCCTATCATCATGACCGGCGGCGCCATCGGCTCGCTAATCGCGCAGATGCTGCCGGTCGGCGACAATGAACGCAAGACGCTGCTGGTGGCGGGTGCGGCGGCCGGCATGACCACCGTGTTCGGAACACCGATCGCTGCCATCATGCTTGCGGTGGAATTGCTGCTCTTCGAATGGACGCCGCGCAGCTTCATTCCCGTAGCGGTCGCCGCGGTTATTGCCGAGGTCGAGCGCACCATGCTGCACCTGCCGGGGCCGATCTTCCCGTTTCAGGGCGGCATGGAGGTTTCATTTCCAGCCCTTGCCGGCTGGGTGCTGGTCGGCATGGCAGCCGGGCTGCTATCGGGGTTGCTGACCCAGATGGTCTATGCCTGCGAGGACGGTTTCCAGAAGCTGCCCATCCACTGGATGTGGTGGCCGATGCTCGGCGGCCTGGTGGTCGGCATTGGCGGGCTGATCGAGCCGCAGGCGCTCGGCGTCGGCTATGACAATATCGCCGACATGCTGGATGGCCGCACCATAGCGACCGCTGCGCTCACCCTGTTGGTGGTGAAGGCGATCATCTGGTCGGTCGCACTCGGCTCGGGAACGTCGGGAGGTGTGCTGGCGCCGCTGCTGATCATGGGCGGGGCGATGGGCGCGGTCCTCGCCGGCTTCCTACCGGCCGCCGATCCGGGCTTCTGGGCGCTGCTGGCGATGGCGGCGACGATGGGCGGCACCATGCGTGCGCCGCTGACCGCCACCTTCTTTGCGGTCGAACTGACCGGCAACACCCATGTCCTGGTGCCGCTGATCGCGGCAACTGCCACTGCGCACGCGGTGACCGTGCTGTTGATGAAGCGTTCGATCCTCACCGAAAAAATCGCACGGCGAGGGCATCACATGGTTCGCGAATACCGTGTCGATCCGTTCGCCCTGACCAGGGTGCGCGAGGTGATGACCAGCGACGTCGAGAGTGTGCCGGCGACAATGACGCTGCACGGCGCGGCAGCGTTCCTGACGGCGCCGGAGACACGACATCCGAGCTTTCCGGTCGTCGATGAAGAGCGCCACGTGCTTGGCGTCATCGACCCGCCGGCGATCCTGCGCTGGAGACGCACCGGCAAGCACCGCACGACGACGCTTGGCGAACTGCTGGCCGGCAGCAAGGTCACGCTGGCCTATCCGGATGAGTATCTCGAGGGTCTCTCCGACAAGCTGCTGATGGCGAACGTGTCCCATTTGCCGGTCGTCACACGAGAAAATGCCCGGCTGGTGGGCTATGTCGGCTGGAAGGACCTGATGCGCGTCAGATCGAAGAAACAGGCCGAAGAACGCGACCGCTCGGCTTTGCTGGGCTTCCGTATCCGGCGCAGGAAACAGGATAGCGTTGCCTGAAGGCTAAAACTTGCCGCGCTTGGCCCAATCCAGCACATAGAGCCTGAGCGCCGAGGAGAGGTTCGCATCGCGCGGGCGGCTCTCGTCGATTTCGGCGACAAGCGCGGCGAGCGTCAGTTTTCGCACGGCCGCAATAGCGATCAGGTCGTCGTAAAAAGGCTTTTCGAGCGAATAGCTGGTGCGGTGGCCGCGAATCGTGACCGAGCGCTTTTCGACCGGGCTCACGCGACGATCCTATTCACATTCAAGCATCGGATTTGTCCGAATCGCCCGATTTTTCGCGGCGATGGCCGGCGACGAACTTATCGGCCTTGTCGGCGATCAGGCGGTCGCGATCCCGGCTGGTTTTGGAACGGCCATGCAGCGCCCGGTTCTGCTCGGCCAGGCGCTCCTTCTCGGTTCGCGCCTTCTGCTTGCGTGCCTGACGGAGATTGACGATCTCGGCCATGTCACGCCGCCCGTCGGGTCATTTCTTGCGGAAGGCGTCGAGCGACACCACGTCGGCGCCCTTGGCACCGGCGTCGGCCGCGGCAGGCTTCTTTTCCACCTCAGCGTTTTTCTTCTTCGTCTCAGGCTTTTTCTCGGCGACGATGGCCAGCGGCTCGGGAGCAGGCTTGGCCTTTGTCTCCTGTTCCGCCGGGGTATCGGTCTTGACGTCGAATTCGAGCTCGAAGTTGACGGATGGATCGTAAAAGCCGCGCACTGCCGAGAACGGGATTTCCAGTTTCTCCGGCACGTCGGAAAACGACAACCCGACTTCGAAGCCCGTGTCGCTCACCTTCAGGTCCCAATACTGGAACTGGATGACGATGGTCATCTGTTCGGGATAGCGCTCGCGCAGCCGCGACGACACGCGCACGCCCGGCGCGCCGGTGAGAAAGGTGATGAAGAAGTGATGGTTGCCCGGGAGACCGGTGCGCGCGACCTCGGCCAGGACTTTGCGCATGACGCCGCGCAACGCCTCCTGGGCCAGAATGTCGTAGCGGATGTGGTCGTCGGCCATGTGGCTGTCGGGTTCCGTTGAATCGTCCTGATAGCTGTAATCAAGCTTGAGCGCGGCGTAAACCGGATATAGATCGCCTGCGTGCGGAAGCGAAGCCCATCGGCGACGATTTGATCGTCAAACGGCTTTGATCGTCAAGCGCTGGCGAGCGCGCCCTGTTTACGAGCCACAGGCTGCCGCTTGCGGAAGGCGCGCAGGAAGGTGCGCACGCCATTTGTCGCCGACTGCACCACCTCGTCCTCGGTCGGTGTGCCGCCGAGCATGAACGTCGTCTGCAACTCGGCATTGGCAAGCGCCATGAACTGGCGCGCTGCGACGTCGGGATCGTCGATATCAAGGAAGCCGGCATGAGCGAGGCGGGCGAAGCGGGCGGCGATCGCCGGCCATGTCCTGCCCGGTCCTTCTTCGCGCCATTCGGCGAACAACTCGGGATAGCGCCCGCCCTCGGTCTGGATCAGCTTGCGCAGGAATTTGCCGTCGCGATTGCAGATGCAGTTGTGATTCATGCGCACAGCAAAGGCGATGAGGTCGGCCTCGAGATCCTTCGGCTGATCGGGAAAAGTGGAAACCGTGGCAAAGATGCCGGCGTTGCAACGTTCGGTGAGGTCGCGGACGATGGCAACGAAGAGTTTTTCCTTGTCGCCGTGATGATTGTAGATGGTCTGGCGGGAGACGCCGGCCTCGGCGGCAATCATGTCGATATTGGCACCGGCGAAGCTTTCGCGGCAGAAGACCGAGGTGGCGGCATCGACAATCGACATCCGCTTGGCCTCATGGCCCCGCGGCGGGAAAATGTCAGGAGAAACGTTGGCCTTCATGCAAAACTATATAGAGGTGGTTGACGAATTAGACAAGCCTGTCTAAATTTGTGGACTGCACGAAGGGAGTTTCGTTCCGCAGAAGAGTCGGAACTCCACGGGATGGAACGTCCTAGGGTTACGCGCCGGTCCTCGGCGGCAACCAGAATTCGAAAGAGCCTGCTATCATGAACGCCAAATTCCTCCGCATTGCGGTCGTGCTCGGCCTATTGTCCGCGATCGGTCCGTTTGCCATCGACATGTATCTTCCGGCCCTGCCGTCAATAGGCGAGGATCTGCATGCCGGCACTGCCGCGGTGCAGATGAGCCTGCTGATCTTCTTTCTTTCCATGGGCTTCGGCCAGATCGTCGTCGGACCGATCTCCGACATGGTCGGCCGCAAGCTGCCGCTCTACGGCGGCCTGGCGCTGTTCATGGTCGGCGGCGTCGGCTCGGCGCTGGCTCCCTCGATCGAATGGCTGATCGCCTTCCGCTTCCTGCAAGGGCTCGGGGCCAGCGCCGGCATGGCCGTGCCGCGCGCGATCGTGCGCGACCTGCATACCGGCACCGAGGCCGCCAAGTTGATGTCGCTGCTGATGCTGGTGTTTTCGGTGTCGCCGATCCTGGCGCCGCTGACCGGTAGCCAGATCATCGAGAACTTCGGCTGGCGCGCCGTGTTCTGGACGGTGACGGGCGCGGCCGTGCTCGCCACCATCCTGCTGGCGACCTCTCTCAAGGAGACGCGGCCGGTCGAAGAGCGCGCCGGTTCGTCCTTCGGGACGGCACTTTCCGGCTACCGCTTCCTGATGGGCGACCGCAACTTCCTTGGCCTGACGGCCATCGCCGGCTTCGGCATTGCGAGCTTCTTCGTCTATCTGTCGAGCTCGTCCTTCATCCTGATCGACCATTATGGCCTGTCGCCTTCGGTTTACAGCGTGTTCTTCTCGATCAATGCGGTTGCCTTCATCGGCATGTCGCAGCTGACCGGGTTGCTATCGGAGCGGTTCGGGCTGCAGCGCGTGGTGCGCGTCGCGGTGACCGGCTATGCGACAACGATGGTGGTGCTGTTCGCGGTGATGGCATCGGGTGTCGACCGGGCTCGACGTAATGGCGGCGCTGCTGTTCATCGGCTACGGCTTTCTCGGCCTGGTCATCCCGACAACGTCGGTGCTGGCCATGGAAGAGCATGGCGAGATCGCCGGCACCGCTTCGGCGCTGATGGGCACGCTGCACTTCGCCATCGGCGCGGTCGCAATGGGCGTCGCCGGCGTGTTTTTCGACGGCACGCCGCTGCCGATGGTGGCGGGCATCACGCTGTGCGCGGCGATCTCCTTCACACTGGCCAAGATAACACTCGGCCGCAGCCGGGACGTTGCGGAAGCGCCGGCGGAGTAAGCTTCACCTATCGAGACAAAAAGGCCGGGCGATGTTCCCGGCCTTCCTCACGTTTGCGGTCCCGGTTCAAAGCAGCCTATGCCTATACGACGGGTTCAAGACATGCAGCTTAGACATCTCAAGACCTTCGTGGCGGTCGCCACCACCTTGAACATCACGCGCGCCTCCGAGCGGGTTCATCTTGCCCAATCGAGCGTGACCGAACAGATCCAGGCGCTGGAAGCCGATCTGGGCACGTCGCTGTTCGACAGGTCACGGCGTGGCTTGAAGCTGACGACGGCAGGACAGCGCCTGCTGGACTACGCAAACGATCTCCTCGACCTTGCGGACGAAGCCCGTTCCGCTGTCGCCGACGCGAGCGGTACGGTTGCCGGTCGCCTGACGGTCGGCGGCCTGGAGACGCTTTGCTCGACACGCTTGCCGGCTTTGCTGGGGGAATTCCATCGGCGCCATCCCGATGTGGAACTGGACCTCAGGGCGAACGATAGCAGTGGGTTGCGTGCCGGCGTGACAAGCGGGGCGCTGAACGTATCGTTCCATTTCGGAGCCGTCCCGGCGGCGGCGCCGGAGCTGCGAAGCGAGCAGATAGCCGAGGAAGAGCTCGTCGTCATAATGCCGGCAAATCACCGGTTGGCCGGATATACTGCCATAAGGTCCGACGACCTGGCTGACGAAGCCTTCCTCGTCACCCAGCCCGGTTGCGTCTATAGGCGGGTGTTCGACGAAACGTTTGCGGCAACATTGCCTGACCGTCCAAAACTCGTCGGCGAGTTCGCCAGCATGGGTGCGATACGGGGCCTTGTTGCAGCCGGCCTTGGATGCGCGCTGGTTCCTCGTCTCGTGGCTTCCGCGGCCGATGCCAATATCGTCGTGTTGCCTTGGGTCGGAAGCAGCCCGGTGACGCCGGTCACCATGGTATGGCGCCACCGGCGCATTCAAGCGCCGGTGTTGCGGCTGTTCCTCGCAATGGTTCGCGAAATTTGGCCATTGCTAGACCAGCCGCTGGCCACCATCGACATGAAGCACCGTTGCGGTGATGAAGCCGTTATGCATCAGGGACGTGATGGCGTGGGCAATGTCGGCTGCCTGCCCGATCCGGCCGACGAGCAGGCGCTTTGCCATGCCGTCCAGCGCAGCCGTCTTTCCGCTGCCGGCGACGGCATCCCAAATCGGCGTGTCGACCCAGCCCGGCGAGACGACGTTGACGCGGATCGGCGCCAGTTCGACGGCAAGCGCGTAGGCGAGTGAGCCAAGGGCCCCATTAACGGCTGCCACCACCGAACCTTTCGCCGCCGGACGATAGGCTGCGATGCCCGAGGTCAGCGTGATCGATCCCCTGGGCGTCAGACGAGGCGCGCCATGTTTGGCAAGAAGAAGCGGTCCGACGACCTTGGAATCCATCACTTTCCGCGCCAACGAGATGTCCATCTCGGGAAGCAATACATAGACGCCGGTGACGTCGGCGGCGGTCGAGACGATGTGGTCGAGCGTACCGACATCCTGGAACAGGCGTCGGACCTCGTCCTCGCTTGTGACGTCGGCTGCGATCGTCCTCAGCCTTTCCGGGTGAGGCAAGCGCTGCCGTGCGGCCGACAACCGGTCCTGGGAGCGGCCGACGATCGTAACCTCAGCGCCGGCGGCAAGCCGCTGTTCGGCCAGCGAAAGCCCCATGCCGGAACTGCCGCCAACGATCAGGATGCGTTCGTGTTTTGGTGTGGTTTCCTGGTTCATCTTGTCTCCATCAGGTAGCTCGCCGGGCATGACCACACGCGGCGAGAACCTGAGGCCTTGTCCCGCAAAGGCATGAGAGAAGGGAAACGGGAAGATACGAATGCTGCCATCGGAGATTCCGATAATGGCAAGCCCTTGGGCTTTCGCCTCAGCCTGAGACGCCTCAGCCTGAGACGTTGATGAAACATTCGCCGGTGCGATCGATGCGGTCAGCCAGGGATTGGTATAAACGCCGCGGCGCCTTGGGTCTGTCAGGGCGCATAAAAAAGCCGCCGGCCAACCTGCAGCTGCGCATATCAAAAAAGGGAGAAATGGAGGTTTCTGTTGCCAGGTACCTCCGAACCCCGCCTAGAAGTGCGAACCACTAGGGCTTGAATTGAAGCTATCGCACCGCTTACGCGGCGAGACGTGCTTCCGCATAGTTGTCGTTGGCAACTATAAGTTTAGCCCGATAACGGTGGTACAATGCCGGGCAAAAGTACGATCTTTACACCTTCGTCGATCCTATTTCGCCCCCAGCAAAAGCCGCTCCTGAGCAGCGGTTTTTGGTGGAGGCGCCGGGTACCGCCCCCGGGTCCGAACGGCTTATTTCATCGCCTGTTTATCGCCATAGTCGGTCGAGCCGACGAAGCGAATATAGGGACTGGCGGTGGAAAATGAAAGGCCGGAATGCCACTTTCGTCGGTGCCAAAGTGGATCATGAAGGGTTGACTTGCAGCCGGTCTCAACCGAAGCTTTGTGGCGGTGAGGAGACCTAGCGCATACTTGCGGCAGCGCGCCACAATCCTCATCAACCGGATCCCGTGGCGCCGACGAGGGGAAATTCGATGGCCGATTATCTTGCAGACGTAAAGAAATATGATGCGGCGGCGGATGCCGACGCGGTCGCCAAGATCGTCAAACATCTGGGCATCGCGCTCAGGAACCGCGATTCCTCGCTGGTGTCCTGCACCGACCCGGAGGAACTGAAGCGCGTCAGGAACAGCTGGGTCGCCGGCAAGCTCGGCGTCACCGACGGCGCCAAGGCAGATGCGGCTATCGAAAAGGCCTGCAAGGCGATGGCGGCCGACAACAGCAAGAGCCGGGTGACGTTCTATTACCTTGTCGCCAGGGATCTGGGCATGCTCGGCTCGCTCTGAGCAACCTCGCCGCTGATGCTGGTGAGGCTTCTGCTGGAATCGTCTCGCTTTGCTGTGTTCGGCCGACGGTCATTCGGCTATGGTGGCTGACAACCCGAATCGGACCGGAGCCGATGCGCCAGTATCTCGATCTTCTGAAGCATGTGCTGGAAAACGGCGCTGATCGCGGCGACCGTACCGGCACCGGAACGCGCTCGGTATTCGGCTACCAGATGCGCTTCGACCTGGCCCGCGGCTTTCCGGTCACCACCACCAAGAAGCTGCACCTGAAGTCGATTATCCACGAGCTTTTGTGGTTCCTGGCCGGCGACACCAACATCAAATATCTCAACGATCACGGCGTCTCGATCTGGGATGAGTGGGCCGACGAGAACGGCGATCTTGGCCCGGTCTATGGCAAACAGTGGCGGTCGTGGCCGGACGGCCATGGCGGCGCCATCGACCAGATTGCGAATCTTCTGAAGGAGATACGCAAAAATCCTAATTCGCGGCGGCTGATCGTTTCGGCGTGGAACCCGGCCGAGGTGGAGGCCATGGCGTTGCCGCCCTGCCACTGCCTGTTCCAGTTCTATGTTTCGGAAGGCAAGCTTTCCTGCCAGCTCTACCAGCGTTCGGGCGATATTTTTCTCGGTGTGCCGTTCAACATCGCTTCCTATGCGTTGCTGACGCTGATGGTGGCGCAGGTGACCGGATTGAAACCCGGCGATTTCATCCACACGCTCGGCGATGCGCATCTTTACTCGAACCATTTCGAGCAGGCGCGCGAGCAATTGCGGCGCACGCCCAAGGCGTTGCCGACGCTATGGATAAACCCCGAGGTGAAGGATCTCTTTGCTTTCCGCTTCGAGGATTTCCGGCTCGACAACTATTTCGCCGACGCGACGATCAAGGCGCCGATCGCGGTCTAGCACTATAGCTGACCGTCCATATCGAAATTGCCTACTGCGGCTACGCCCTTGGGCGTTGTCAGCATTCGACTTGCTCGCCGACGTCGACCTGACGCAATCCCTGGTCGCTGTTTTATGCAATATTTCCTTCGGCCTCGATACCGCTGTATCCGACGAAGATTATCGCAGGCCAGGAAAACCTCAGCCCAGAAGACCGCGGCCGGTAAAGAACCTTTCCTTGTTATGTTCACATGGATATATCGATAGACGGCTTCGGGCGATCCGGGACGAGGAGAGTTTCATGCTGACGCGCAAGGGTTCGACGACGATTGCCAAAGTCGGTCTCGCCGCCATGCTGATGGTCGTGGTGCCGGCGGCCTATGCCGATGACAAGGTGGTCGTGTTTGCCGCGGCGAGCCTCAAGGAAGGGCTCGACGCCGTCAACAAGGCCTGCGAGGCCGACGTCGGCGAGGTGGCAACCATTTCCTACGCGGCGAGCTCGGCGCTGGCCAGGCAGATCGAAAGCGGCGCGCCGGCAGACGTGTTCATCTCGGCCGATCTCGACTGGATGAAATATCTTTCCGACAGGAAGCTGACCAAGCCCGAAACCGAAGTGAAACTGCTCGGTAACCAGATTGTGCTGGTCGCGCCGCGGGATTCCAAGGTCGAGACCAGGATTGAAAAGGGGTTCGCTCTTGCCGGGCTCGTCGGTGACGGCAAACTTGCCATGGGCGATGTCAAGGCGGTGCCTGCCGGCAAATACGGCAAGGCAGCCCTCGAATCGCTCGGTGTCTGGTCTTCCGTCAAAGGCAAGGTGGCGCAGGCCGAGAATGTCCGCGCCGCTCTAAAACTGGTGTCGACCGGCGAGGCAGCACTCGGCATCGTCTACGCCACGGATGCGCATGCGGAGCCTGGCGTGAAGGTGGTCGGCACGTTCCCCGCGGGTACCCATCCGCCGATCATCTATCCAGTCGCCCAGCTTGCGGATTCGAAGGGCAAGGATGCCCCGGCATTCCTAAAATGCCTGCAATCCGCCAAGGCTGGCGAACTCTTTAAGGCGCAAGGTTTTACCGTGCTCGCGCCGAGCAATTAGGGCAACGCGCTGACGCATGAACTGGCTGCTGGATCTTACTCCCGACGAATGGAACGCGGTCCGGCTGTCGATCAAGGTGGCGACCGTGGCGATGATCGCCAGCCTGCCGCCGGGCGTAGCAATCGCCCTTGTGCTCGCCCGCGGCCAGTTCTGGGGCAAGACGCTGCTCAATGGTCTGGTGCATCTGCCGCTGATCCTGCCGCCGGTGGTGACCGGCTATTTGCTGCTTTTGACTTTCGGCAAGAGCGGTCCGGCCGGGGCTTTCCTGGCCGAGCATTTCGGCATCGTTTTTTCCTTTCGCTGGACGGGCGCCGCGCTCGCCTGCGGCGTGATGGGTTTTCCGCTGATGGTGAGGGCGATCCGGCTGTCGATCGAGGCCGTCGACCGCAAAATCGAGGCGGCCGCCGGCACGCTCGGCGCTAATCCGCTATGGGTATTCGGCACGATCACCCTGCCGCTTATCCTGCCCGGCCTGATCGCCGGTGCGATTCTCTCCTTCGCCAAGGCGATGGGCGAATTCGGCGCGACGATCACCTTCGTCTCCAACATCCCGAACGAGACGCAGACGCTGCCGTCGGCGATCTACACTTTCACGCAGGTTCCCGGCGGCGACGCCGGCGCGCTCAGGCTGACACTGATCTCGATCGTCATATCGATGGCGGCACTCGTGGCCTCGGAAGTGCTGGCGCGGCGTGTCGGCCGGCGGATGGACATCGAATGACGGTTCAGGTCGACATCAGCCACCGGCTTGGCGATTTCGCCGTCAATGCCCGCTTCGAGAGCGCCGGGCGGCTGACTGCGCTGTTCGGGCCTTCCGGTTCCGGAAAGACGACGCTCATCAATTTGATTGCCGGGCTGATCCGCCCCGACAAAGGCCGTGTCGCGGCCGAGGGTCGCGTGCTGGTCGATAGCGACGCCGGCGTGTTCGTGCCGAAACACAAACGGCGGATCGGCATGGTGTTCCAGGATGCGCGGCTGTTTCCGCATATGAGCGTGGGGAGCAATCTGCGCTATGGCCGTTGGTTCACGCCGGCTGCCGAGCGCTACGCGGATATCGATGGCGTGGTCGAACTGCTCGGCATCGGTCATCTGCTCGACCGGCGGCCGGCAAAACTCTCCGGTGGCGAGAAGCAGCGCGTGGCAATCGGCCGGGCGCTGCTTGCCAGTCCGAAATTGCTGCTGATGGACGAGCCGCTGGCGTCGCTCGACGAGGCGCGCAAGGCCGAGATCTTGCCTTATATCGAGCGGCTACGCGACGAGACGAAAATTCCGATCGTCTATGTCAGCCACTCGATCGCCGAAGTGGCGCGGTTGGCGAGTGACGTCGTGGTGCTGATGCAAGGCAAGGTCGCTGCTTCCGGTCCGACCGGAGCGATCATGCAGCGTCTGGATCTATTGCCGGCCGAAGAGCGCGGCGAGGGCGGTGCCGTGCTGGATACCGCGGTTCTGCGCCACGACGAAGCCTTTGGCATGACGGTGCTAGGCTCATTGGCGGGCGAGATCCGGGTGCCGCTTCTGGCAACGCCAGTCGGTGCGCCGGTGCGCGTCCGCATCCGAGCCCGCGACGTGATGATCGCCACCGAGCAGCCGGTTGGCCTCAGCGCGCTCAACATACTGCCGGGCACGATCGTGGCGATAGAGCCGGGCGAAGGGCCTACGGTCGAGATTGGCCTCGACTGCAATGGCGCAACTGTGCTTGCCCGCATCACCGAACAGTCGCGGCAGACGCTGGGGCTTCGGCTTGGTCGACAGGTCTTCGCCGTGGTCAAGACGGTGAGCTTCGACCGGGCGAATACCGGCGCCGGCTTGCCGGCCGAGGCGGATGGGTGAACGGCCGATGATTCGCTATATCGTTTGGGAATAGCGGTATCGCCGCAGAACTTGTAGAATAGCGTGACCGCGGAGGAGCAAATGCCGTCGCTGAGTTTGCGGATAAATCTCGATCCGGATGGCCGCATCGGGCCGGGCAAGATCGAGCTTCTGGAACAGATCGCCGCCTTCGGCTCGATTTCCGCCGCGGCGCGCGGCATGGAGATGTCCTACAAGCACGCATGGGATCTGGTCGAAGACATGAACCGGGTGTTCGGTAAGCCGCTGGTTGCGGCACAGACGGGCGGCAAAAAAGGCGGTGGCGCCCAGTTGACGTCGGTCGGGCTTGCTGTGGTCAGCCGCTTCCGCGCCATCGAGCGGGCTGCGTCTTCAGCAGCGGCGGCGCATATGGAGGCGCTGCAGGCCGAGATCGACGCAGCGTGAACTCGGCGGAATTCATGCCGCGCTCGATCCCTGCTACTCCTCCGGCTCGCCCGGCTTGCGCAGCAGATAGGTGTCCATGATCCAGCCTTTTTTCCGGCGGGCCTCCTCACAGGTGCTCACGATCTTGTCGCCGACGTCGCCAATCCGGCCCGAGATGACGATCTCGTCGGGGGTGCCGAGGTAGGCGCCCCAGTGGACGGTGACGTCCTTGTCGTCCAGCGTGTTGAAGGCGCATTTGCCGTCCAGCATGACGATGGTGCTGCCGGCGTTTTCGGGCAGACCTTCCTCGGTGAGCCGGCGGCCGGTGGTGATCAAAATGGCGTCGCCGATTCGGTTCAATGCCATTTTGTGACTGGCGGCGAGTGCCTGGATGGCGGTGATGCCAGGGATGACCTCCAGCTCGAACGCGATATTGCCTCTGAGGCGCACGCGATCCAGGATGCGCAGCGCGCTGTCGTAGAGCGATGGATCGCCCCAGATCAGGAAGGCGCCGCAGCCATCTTCGGGGAGTTCGTCGCGGATCAGGCCTTCGTAGATCACGGCGATCGCTTCGTGCCAGTCGTCGACGGTCGAGCGGTAGGAAGGCGCCGGTTCGGCGCGCACCGGCAACTCGAATTCGACACGGCGGGAGTTCGGATTAGTGACGAAGCGGTCGCAGATCTGGTGGCGCAATTCGGCGAGGTCGCTCTTCTTGGCGCCCTTGTCGGGAATGAACAGCACGTCGGCCCGATTGAGGCCGTTGATGGCCTGGACCGTCATGTGCTCCGGATTGCCGGCGCCGATGCCGATGACGAGAAGCTTGCGCATGGGCGAACTCCTGCCCGATCGGAACCGGCGTGTCTAGACCGACACGACATGCCGGCAGGCGCCGGCGCATTTGCCGAAAGGCTTTGAAACGCCACATTGAACAGCTAGAGTCCTGTTGGCATTCTCGCCGGGGGAGTTTCCATGTTCCGTTACGTCTTGACCGCAGCCTTGGCGCTCTCGGCTACGCCTGCGCTCGCCAATGATTCGGTCGCCGAACTCGGCACTGGTGGGCTGATCCTTTCGCGCAGCGATGCGGTGGCGATGGAAAGCGAGGATCTCTACATCTCGCCGGAAAAGGTGACGGTCGACTACGTCTTCCGCAACAACACCGACAAGGATGTCAATGCGATCGTCGCCTTTCCGATGCCCGACATCGAAGGCGACCCCGAAGAAATACCGGCAATTCCGGAGGCGCAGAGCGACAATTTCCTCGGCTTCGAAGTGACGATCGACGGGGTGCCGGCAAAGCCGCAGCTCGAGCAGAAGGTGTTCGCGCTCGGCATCGACATCGGCGCTGACCTGAAGGCGCAGGGCGTGCCGTTCTATCCGTTCGGCGATGCGGCCAAGGCAGCGCTGGCAAAGCTGCCGCAAGCGGTCACCGACGACTGGGTCAATCGCGGCATCATCATCGAGGACACCGCCGACGACGGTTCGGGCATGAAGACCGTCTATACGCCGTTCTGGCAATTGCGCTCGACCTATTGGTGGCGCTCGACCTTTCCGGCCAACAGGGCGGTCCATGTCTCGCATCGCTACAAGCCGAGCGTCGGCGGCACCTCCTCGGTCAGCTTCTTCTATGACGGCCAGTTCCAGGGCCAGTATGCCGCCTACAAGACACGCTACTGCATGGACGATGCCTTCGAGAATGCCGTGCGCAAGGCAGCCAAGGACGATCCCGACGGCTATCCCAAATATTTCGAGAACCGCATCGCCTATATCCTGACCACGGGCGGCAACTGGGCCTCGGGAAACATCGGTACGTTCAAGCTGACCGTCGACAAGGGCGATCCGAAGAACCTGGTCTCGTTTTGCGGCGAAAACGTCAGGAAGATCGGACCGACGACGTTCGAGATGAAGGCGCAGAACTTCTACCCCGAGCACGACATCGACATATTGCTGCTGGAGCCATCCGATGGCGGGAACGGCGGCTGATGGATCTCGCGATTTATGTCGCCATCGCCGAGAACGGCGTGATCGGGCGCGAGGGTGGGTTGCCGTGGCGGCTTTCCACCGATCTCAAGCGGTTCAAGGCCGATACGATGGGCAAGCCCATCATCATGGGTCGCAAGACCTATGAAGGCATCGGCCGGCCATTGCCGGGCAGGCTCAACATCGTGGTGACACGAGACAGGGCATGGCGCGCCGAGGGCGTCGAAGTCGCGCATTCGATCGAGGACGCGATCGCGCTGGCGACGGTGCGCGGGCGCTGCATGGCCGGCGCCGACGAGATCTGCGTCATCGGCGGCGGGGAGATCTACGCTCAGGCGCTGCCGTTGGCTGATCGGCTGCACGTGACCCATGTTCTAGCCGCGGTCGACGGCGATGCCCATTTCCCGCCGATCGATCCGGCGCTGTGGCGGATCGTCCGCTCGCAAGACGTGGCGGCTGGCGAAAAGGACAGCCATGCGACACGCTATTCGGTTTACGGGCGGCGCCGCGACGTGCATTGAAGACGACAAAGCGTCGCGACAGGTTTAAATGGACCCAAAAGGCGGACAGTGGCGGCAGCCGATCGCGTTGAAAGCGTGCCGTCGCATCCCTATAGAAGAATAATATTGGATTTTGCGCCGGTGAGCCGGCGCTTGAGGGAATTCCAAGCGAAAGGACATTCATGCCCTGGAACGACAAGAGCGGCGGCGGCGGCCCGTGGGGCGGCGGCAACAATCAGGGGCCTTGGGGTCAGGGACCCAAGGGACCCAGCGGCCCGCAGGGCTCGCCTCCCGATCTCGAGGATATCATTCGGCGCGGGCAGGACAGGTTGCGGCGCGCGCTGCCGGGCGGCGGTGGCGCGAGCCCGGCCGTGTTCGGGCTGATTGCCGCGGCGCTGGTGGTGCTATGGGCGTTCAAGGCGGTCTACACCGTGCAGCCCGACGAAGTTGCGGTCGAGCTCAGGTTCGGCAAGCCGAAGGCGGAGCTCTCGCAGCCTGGCCTGCATTTCCATTGGTGGCCCATTGAAACGGTCGAGACCGCCAACATCGCCGAGCAGCTTGTCAGCATCGGCGGCGGCAGTTCCAGCGGCAATGGCCTGATGCTTTCCGGCGACCAGAACATCGTCAATGTGCAGTTCTCTGTGGCCTATCAGGTCTCCGACCCTAAGGCCTATCTGTTCGACGTGTCCGACCCGGACGGCATGCTGCAGCAGGTCGCCGAAAGCGCGATGCGCGAAGCGGTCGGCCGGCGCCCGGCGCAGGACATTTTCCGCGACGACCGGCAAGGCATTGCGGCGTCGGTGCGTGAGATCATCCAGACGACGCTGGACGGCTACAAGGCCGGCCTCAACGTCAACGCAATTTCGATCGAGGACGCCGCGCCGCCGCGCGAGGTGGCAGACGCGTTCGACGAGGTGCAGCGGGCCGAACAGGACGAGGACAAGTTCGTCGAGCAGGCCAATCAGTATTCCAATCAGAAGCTCGGGCAGGCGCGCGGTGCGGCCGCGCAGATCCGGGAAGACGCGGCCGCCTACAAGAACCGGGTCGTGCAGGAGGCCGAAGGCGAGGCGCAGCGCTTCATCTCGGTCTATGACGAATATGCAAAGGCGCCGGAAGTGACGCGCAAGCGGCTCTACCTGGAGACGATGGAGAGGGTGCTGAAGGATTCGAGCAAGGTCATCGTCGAGCAGGGCAATGGGCAAGGGGTGGTTCCCTACCTGCCGCTGCCGGCATTGCAGCAGAAGGCGCCGGCACCGGCCACCGGAGGAAACCAGTGATGGCCAACCGTCTTCCCGTCATTGCGGTCATCGCCGCGGTCATCCTGTTCCTGCTCTATTCGTCGGTCTTCGTCGTCAATGCGCGCCAGCAGGCGCTGGTGCTCAGGTTCGGCGAAATCGTCGACGTCAAGAACCAGCCGGGCATCTATTTCAAGGCGCCATTCTCCTTCTTCGATGCCGACACCGTGCAGCTGATCGAAAACAGGGTGCTGCGCTTCGACCTCGACAACATCCGTGTCCAGGTTTCGGGCGGCAAGTTCTATGAGGTCGATGCCTTTATCGCCTATCGTATCTCGGACCCGCGTGTGTTCCGCGCCGCGGTCTCCGGCCAGATCGAACTGGCCGAGGCCCGGCTGAGGACGCGTCTCGACGCCGCCTTGCGCCGCGTCTATGGCCTGCGAGACTTCGAGGCGGCGCTCTCGGAAGAGCGCGCCGTGATGATGCGCGAGGTGCGCGATCAGCTGAGGCCCGATGCCACCTCGCTTGGCCTGCAGATCGAGGATGTCCGCATCCGCCGCACCGATCTCACGGCCGAAGTTTCGCAGCAGACCTTCGACCGCATGAAGGCCGAACGTCTCGCTGAAGCCGAGCGGCTGAGAGCGCGCGGCAACGAGGCAGCGCAGCGGATCAGGGCTCGCGCCGACCGCGAAGTGGTGGAAATCGTCGCCGAAGCGCAAAAAGAGTCTGAAATCCTGCGTGGTGAAGGTGAAGCCCAGCGCAGTGCCACGTTTGCCGGTGCCTATCAGCGCGATCCGGCCTTCTTCGATTTCTATCGGTCGATGAATGCCTATGGCACGGCGCTGAACAGTACCGGAACGACGATGGTGCTGTCGCCGAATTCCGAGTTCTTCCGCTTTTTCCGCGACCCGAACAGCAAGGAAACGCCTGCGGCACCGGCGGCACCACCGCCTGCCGCTCCCGCCGCACCGGCGGCACAGCCAAGCACCGGCCAGTAGGGCCGGTGCAGGGGCGGCGGCGTAACGGAGGATTTATCCTCTGGCCGTAGCCATAGCCGCAAACGTGCCTTATTTCTTGCCAACATGACGCGGACCGGCATTTTTGCCGAAGCGGTTTTTTCAGAACGCCCGGAGGCCTTTCGATGACATCCACCACCCTTCTGCGTGCAGCGAGGCGGACGTTCATCGCCGGGGCCGCCGCGCTTCTGGTCGGCGCCGTTGCCGTTCCCTCGTTCGTGGCGCCGACGATGGCAGCCGACGGGCCGCCCTCGGTTGCCGATCTCGCCGCCGGCCTGCTTGGCGCCGTGGTCAACATCTCGACGTCGCAGACTGTTAAAGGCACTGAGGGGCCGGGCGCAGTGCCGATGCCGCAGCTGCCGGAAGGCTCGCCCTTCCAGGACTTCTTCGACGATTTCTTCAAGAACCGTGGCGGCGAGAAGGGCGGCGGCGGGCAAAAGGTGCAGTCGCTGGGCTCCGGCTTCGTGGTCGACGCCGAGCAGGGCATCGTGGTGACCAACAACCACGTCATTGCCGATGCCGACGACATCGAGGTGAATTTCTCCGATGGGGTGACGCTCAAGGCGACGCTGGTCGGCACCGACACCAAGACCGACGTCGCGGTGCTGAAGGTCGATCCGAAAGGGCACAAGCTGACGGCTGTGAAGTTTGGCGATTCCAACAAGATGCGTGTCGGCGACTGGGTAATGGCGATCGGCAATCCGTTCGGTCTCGGCGGCACGGTGACGGTCGGCATCGTCTCGGCGCGCAATCGCGACATCAATTCGGGCCCGTATGACGACTTCATCCAGACCGATGCCGCGATCAACCGCGGCAATTCAGGTGGACCGCTGTTCAACAGCAGCGGCGAGGTCATCGGCATCAACACGGCAATCATCTCGCCGTCGGGCGGCTCGATCGGCATCGGCTTCTCGATCCCGTCGCAGCTTGCCTCGGGCGTCGTCGACCAGCTTCGCCAGTTCGGCGAGACGCGGCGCGGCTGGCTTGGCGTGCGCATCCAGCCGGTGACCGACGACATTGCCGAGAGCCTGGGCATGGCGACCGCCAAGGGCGCGCTGGTCGCCGGCGTCATCAAGGGCGGGCCGGTCGACAACGGCACCATCCAGGCCGGCGACGTCATCATCAAGTTCGACGGCAAGGACATCCATGAAATGCGCGACCTGCCTCGCGTCGTGGCGGAGAGCCCAGTCGGCAAGGCGGTCGACGTAATCATCGTGCGCAAAGGGGTCGAGCAGATGGTCAAGGTGACGCTCGGCCGGCTCGAAGACGGCGAAAAGCTCGCCAGCGGCGGTGAAAACGGCAACACCGACCAGGACGACGCCGACAAGGCGCCTGCGGTTTCGACGGCTTCCGTGCTCGGCATGACGATCGGCGAGCTCAACGACGAGACGCGCACGAAATTCGGCATCGCCGCCGACATCTCCGGCGTCGTCGTGACCGACGTCTCAAAGGATTCGGCGGCGGCCGAACGCGGCATCCAGCCGGGCGAGGTGATCACCGAGATCGCGCAGGAATCGGTCGCAACGCCCAAGGACGTCATGGACCGGATCGGCGCGCTGAAGGAGCAGGGGCGCAAGAACGCGCTTTTGATGCTGGCGTCGAAGACCGGCGAGCTGAGGTTTGTGACAATCCGGATGGATTGAGTCCGGAAGAGCCTGCAACACTCTGATGTTGAAAGGAAAAGGGCGGCTAGCGGGCCGCTCTTTTTCTTGCCTGCCAGTCTGTGCGTGACAGCCTGTAGAAGACATGTCGCCTGAGTGCGGTGTGGTTGTCCGGAACACCTGGATAGTTGAAGTCGGAGGCGGGGTCGGCGATCATGCCCAGGCGCCCCATGACGGCAGTGGACCGGCTGTTATCCTTGACTGCGAAGGACACGATTTCGTCGAGGCCAAGTCTTTCAAAGCCGTAGGTGAGCCAGGCTTCGGCTGCTTCGGTGACATAGAAGCGGCCCCAGAATTCGGGTGCCAGCCGCCAGCCGATCTCGATCGTGCCGGGCGGCAGGAAGGGCAAATGATCGGTTCGGGTTATGCCGACAAAGCCGATGCATTCACCTGTGGCTGCGATCTCAGCGGCCGCGAAGCCGAAGCCGTCGCGATCGATAGCCGCGCGCAATTCCTCCATCTTGGCGTCAGCCTGGGCGCGGTCGCGGCGAAACGGAAAGAATTCCATGACCAACTCGTCGGAATTGATGCGATGGAAGAGCTCGCGGTCACCATCTTCCCAGTTGCGCAGGATTAGGCGCTCGGTGCGGATCGGCGTCATTCGACAAATTCCTCCCGGCGATAACCCTGCAGATAAAGCAAGGCGGTGAGGTCGCCGTGGTCGATGCGGATCTTTGCCTCGGATGCCACGGCCGGCTTGGCATGCAAGGCGACGCCGATGCCGGCAAGACGGATCATGTCGAGATCGTTGGCGCCATCGCCGACGGCAATGGCATCGGCAGGTGTCAGGCCGAGGCGGGCGGAAATCTCGATAAGGGCTTCGGCCTTGGCGGCGCGGCCGAGGATCGGTTCGGCGACCAAGCCGGTGAAGCGGCGATCCTGCTCGATCAGGCGGTTGGCGCGATTTTCGTGAAAGCCGAGCAATCCTGCGATGCGGGTGGTGAAGATGTCGAAACCACCGGAGATCAGCGCCGTCCAGGCGCCGCTGGCCGCCATCGTCTGGACGAGCGTGCGGCCGCCGGAGGCAAGCGTCAGGCGATTGTCGATGATGCGGTCGATGATTGCGGCATCGAGACCCTTGAGCAGCGCCACGCGCTCGCGCAAGGCCGGCTCGAATGCGATCTCGCCGTTCATCGATCGCGCGGTGATGGCGGCGACACGATCCTTGACGCCGATCTCGTCGGCAAGCTCGTCGATGCATTCCTGGTCGATCATCGTCGAATCCATGTCGGCGATCAGGATCTTCTTGCGCCTGTTCTCAGCCGGCTGGACGGCCACGTCGATCGGTTCGGAAGCAAGCGCGGCATGCAGGCGTGCCGTTATTTCGGAAGCGTCGGCGGTCTCCGGCAAGTCGAGCTCGCAGGCGATGTCTTCGGCCAGCCAGCGAACAGCGCTTGCGCCGACCGACCGCGAGGCCATATTCGCTAGCGTCGGCGTCAATGCGCGGCCGGCGGGATGGGATAGAAGCGTGGCGATCAGCGGCATCGAAAATTCCAGCGGACAGGCGGGCGAAGGCCGCGTGAAGAACGCGATCCTGATAGCCGGGCCGACCGCCAGCGGCAAGTCGGCGCTTGCACTCGACCTCGCCGAGCGCAATGGCGGTGTCATCGTCAACACCGATTCCATGCAAGGCTATTCGGTGCTCGACGTGCTGACGGCGCGGCCTGGTCCTGCCGAACTCGCCCGCGTCCCCCACTTTCTTTATGGACACGTCGATCCGTCCACCGCCTATTCCACCGGCGCCTGGTTGCGTGATGTCACGAAGCTGATCGACGACGGCACGCTCTCCGAGCGGCCAGTGATTTTCGTCGGAGGTACCGGGCTTTATTTCCGGGCGCTCACGGAAGGTATCTCGGAGATGCCCGACATTCCGAAGTCGATCCGCGATCGCTGGCGCTACGAGCTCCAGGAACAGGGCGCAGTGAGATTGCACCGCATCCTGTTGCGGGAGGATTCTGCGGCCGGCATGATGCTGAAGCCGACGGATGGCCAGCGCATCGTGCGGGCGCTGGAGGTGCTCGACGCATCGGGCCGTTCCATCCTGGAATGGCAGGCCGCGCGTGGCCGGCCGTTGATCGACAGGAGCAGCGCGCGCTTTTTCGTCATCGAGCCGGAGCGAGCGGCGCTGGTGGAGCGGATCGATGCCCGCTTCGACCGCATGCTGGACAAGGGGGCACTGGACGAGGTGAAGCAGCTTTCGGCGCCCGGCCTCGATCCCGACCTGCCGGCGATGAAGGCGATCGGTGTTCGCGAGCTCCAGGCCGCGCTGGCCGGCGCCATCAGTTTTCCCGAGGCCATCGAGCGCGCGAAGATCGCGACGCGGCAATATGCCAAACGGCAGACGACCTGGTTCAGGCACCAATTGGGCCCGGAATGGCAGAGATTGCGTCCGGGTGAGGGGATGGACTCGATGCCCTCACCCCCTCCTTCGAGCGCAACCTGAAAAGTCGACACCGAGGGGCCATTTCGCGTTGAAGTTGTCCAGGTTAACTGTCCGTAAGTTCCCGCATGCCATAAGATCGATAGGAACTTTCCAACGGGGAGCAGATGCGTTTCCACAAGGCGGAATCAGCCTTTTTTGTGTTTATTTTTGTGATCCTGGCCGCCGGCCTGGTGACGCTTTACGCCTATGGGCTCCTGCAAACCCTGGCCGCCGACATTAGCAATACGCCTTCGGAACTCGATGAAATCATCTATCTCAACAAGCTGCTGTTTGCGACCGGCGTGCTGCTGGCGACTGCGCTGTTCTTCGGCATTTTCTTCATCTACCCACTGATCCGAAAGCAGGCGACGGAAGAAGGCAAGCTGCGTGCCATGACCGTTTCGCTCAGCGCGCGTTCAGAGACGCTGGAGCACGCGGCGCTCACCGACAGCCTCACCGGCATGCAGAACCGGCGCTACTTCGATGATGCGCTGAAGGAATATCTCGAAGAGTTCCGCCGCATCGAGAAACCAGTCGGGCTGATGATCCTCGACCTCGACCATTTCAAGCAGGTCAACGACAGCCACGGCCACGATGTCGGCGACGAGGTGTTGCGGGCGGTCGCAAACTGTCTCAAGGACATGACACGCTATCACGACGTGGTGGCGCGCCTCGGCGGCGAGGAGTTCGCGGTGGTCACGCCCAATATGGATGCCGAGCTGCTATCCAAATTCGCCGAGCGCATCCGCAAGGCGATCGCCAACATGTCGGTGCTGACAGGCAATGTCCGACTGAAAATCACCACCAGCGTCGGGCTTGCTGTCTGGGATCGCAAGGAAACCGCCGAGGAGTTCTATCGCCGCGCCGATCGCCAGCTCTATGAGGCGAAGAGGCAAGGGCGCAACCGCGTCTGCGCCTGAAATTCCGTCGTCAAATTCGTGATGCTGGCCGTCTGTATCATTTTCTGCGTTTCCGGTGCACGCAGACCGATGTCACCCAGTCAAGCTGAGATGCTGCCTTTGTGGGGCTTGCCGGAAATAGAGGTGTTGCCGTGACTAAATCCTACCTCTCAGATCGTTATCGGGGCTATATTGCATGTCTAAACAAGCAGGATTGGCCAAACTTGGGGCGGTTTGTCCATGATGAAGTGACCCACAACGGTCGCAAGCTCGGATTGTCCGGCTATCTCGAAATGTTGGTGAGAGACTTCGACCAAATTCCGGACCTTTACTTCGACATTCAGCTATTGGTTGCCGATCCGCCTTATGTAGCGAGCCGGCTAAGCTTCGACTGCGCGCCAAGGGGAACGTTCCTTGGGCTCGATGTGAGCGAGAAAAGAATTTCGTTTGCCGAGAACGTATTCTATGAGTTTCACAGAGGGAAAATTGGCCAGGTGTGGTCAATTATAGACAAGACAGCCATCGAAGCTCAGCTGTGATATCTGCGAGCGCTGCCTAAAAGTCGCTCGGCTCGATCATTCTGGCGGACGCAGCCCGAAGGTCGCCGGCTTGAGGCCGTATCGCAAGTCGAAATCGTCGTTCCGCTGGGTGCGTGCGGCCGACGGCTTGCGATAGTCCGAATCGCCGGCCTGCCGGCCCGGATCGACGACTTCCGCGAAAGGCATTGCCTGCTGTGATTTCGGCATGTTGCGCAGCCGTTCGACGATCGCCACTAGGTCGACCTCGTCGCCGGTTTCGGACGGCAAGGCATTCTCGCGTTTGGCGGTGCCTGGGATCAAATCCTCGGAGAGTTTTTCGAACTTCATCCGCATCGTCGTTGCCACGCCTTCTCCGAAGGCGATGGCCTCGCGCTGGCCCATGGAAGACAGGAACGCCAGCGTCGAGGCCGAGGAATCGGCGATCGCCGAGCGGATGATCGCCTGGTCCTGCTCGTTGGCGAGCCGCATGGCAAAGAACGTCGAGCACTGCGACAGGATGGTCGGGTCGAGTTCGCCCGGGCGCTGGGTGACGACGCCGAGATAACAGCCATATTTGCGGCCTTCCTTGGCGATGCGCGACAGCGCGTGCCGCGTAGGCGCGAAACCGAGGCGCGGATCGGCCGGCATATAGCGATGCGCTTCCTCGCACAGGAAGAGCAGCCGCAAGCGGCCTTCGCTCCACAATGCCAGGTCGAAGGCCAGCCGCGCCAGCACCGAGCAAACGGAATTGACCACCTCGGACGGCATGCCGGCCATTTCGAAGCAGGTTACCGGGCGGCCGTGATGCGGCACGCGGAAAATGTTGCCGATCGTCTCGTGGATGGTGTCCTCGATCAGGCGCGAGTTAAACATGAAACGGTAGCGCGGATCGGATGCCGCCGATTCGATACGTGCCTTCAGTGACTTGAGGGTCGGGCGATCGTTCTTGCTTTCCAGCAATCCCATGCGCTCATCGACCAGCTTGATGAGGTCGGCAATGCGATAGGGCACCGGCGCGTCGGCGGTCAGCGCGTCGGTGCTGCGCCGTAGATAGTTGCCGGAGTTCGGATTGCGGTAGAGGTTCTTGGCCGCGGGGATGAGATCGCGCAAGGCGTCGACCTCTTCCGGGACCGTCTCGCGGCCGCGAAACAGCACCTCGGCAAATTCCTCGAGCTTGAACATCCAGAAGGGCAGGTCGAGCGTCGTCGAATCGACCCTGACGCAATGTTCGGGCAACGACGCGGCGAACTCGTTGTGTGGATCGAGGATGAGCACGCGTAGATCGGGCCGGGCGGCGATCGACTTGCGCAAGAGCAGCGACACGGCGGTCGATTTGCCGACCCCGGTGGTGCCGACAATGGCGAAATGGCGCGCCAGCGTATCGTCGATGGCGATATTGGCGTCGATGGCCTCGTCCTGCGACAGCGTGCCGATGGTGATCGAATGACGACCGGCGAGATCGTAGACGGCCTGCAGGTCGCGGCTGCGGATACGATGGGCAATGGCGCCGATATGCGGGTAGGTTGTGATACCACGGTCGAAGATCGGCTTCGCGCCGGGTTCGGCACCGTCGCGCACCTCGCCGATCAATTCGATGCTGACCTCGATCGGATTCTGGCCCTCGCTGCTCCAGGCACGATCCGACTTGCCGATTTCATAGACAAGGCCGACGGTTCGTGATGTGCCGAGATTGATCGAGATCATCTTGCCGACGCTCCACAGGCCGGTGACCGTGCCTTCGATGTCGTCGGCATAGGCGCTGATGGTGGCGCGCGCGCCGTCGCATTGCACGACATTGCCCAGAATGCGCTTGTCGTTCTGCTCCGCCCTGCGCCGCTCCAGCAAAGTCGGTTCCCCAATGGAGGCTTCGCGTTCAACGAGCATGGACAGGCCGGTCCCTTTTTCCCAAGCGATGAGCCTAGGCGAACGGGGTTAAGGTGGGATGAGGCCGGATGGTTTAGCGGACATTAAGGAGTTTGCGAAAACTGGACGAAACGGTCGTTGCCTCGCAAAAAAATTTCGATATATTGGATTAATGGATGATATAGCGAACGATATATCCTCGACTATCGGCAGAAGGATACACACCGAAAGGGTGGCTCGCAGCTGGTCCCTGGCTGAATTGGCGGAGCGGTCCGATGTCTCGAAAGCCATGCTGAGCACGATCGAGCGCGGCATGACCAGCCCGACGGCGGCACTCCTCGTGCGCATTGCGGCCGCCTTCGGCATGACGCTGTCCACATTGATCGCAAGGGCGGAATTGCAGGGCGGTGGCCTGCTTCGCGAAGGTGACCAGCCGGTCTGGCGCGATCCGGCTACGGGTTATGTGCGGCGGCATCTTTCGCCGGTCTCCGACATGCCGCTCGAACTGATCCGGGTCCAGTTGCCGGCCGGCGCCAAGGTAAGTTTCCCGGCGGCGTCCTATGCCTTCATCAGGCAACAGATATGGCTGATCTCCGGGCGCCTCGAATTCACCGAGGGCGACATCGTTCACAAGCTCGAAACCGGCGACTGCCTGGCGCTCGGCGCGCCATCAGATTGCGTCTTCCACGCTCCGGGGCCGGACGCCGCCGACTATCTGGTTGCGTTGGCCAGGCGCTGAGGTGAAGGCACGCCGTCCGAAACGCTCCGACAATGGTGGGCCGCCGCTCGACGACTATGACGGTCCGCCCTGGGGCAAGGGCGATCCCTATGTCTTTCTTGCCTGGCGGACCGCCCATGCCCAGGCATGGAAAGCGCCGAGCCGCGAGATCATGCTGATGCGGCTGGACAAGGCCGAGCGGCTGGGCCTGACCTATGAGGAATACACGCTCGAACTGCTGGAACGCGGGCGACATCTGCAAGAGGAAGACGCCGATCGCATCGCGGAAATCCGCCGGGCCAGGAAGCGGAAGCGGACCAGTCATTTCGACTGACGGGCGGCGAAGGGGAAACCACATGAGTTCGATCGAAATCAGGCCACTCAGCAATACTGACGGAACGCAAAAAATGCTGGCGGATCTGCTGATCGGGACAGTCGCTGCCGGCGGCTCGGTCAGCTTCATGCATCCGCTAGCGCCGGAGATGGCCGCGGCCTTCTGGAGCAAGTCGCTTCAGGCGGCCGCCAAAGGCGAAAGGGCGGTGCTTGGGGCTTGGAACGGCGAGGCTCTGGTCGGTACAGTCACCTTGCTGCTCGACTGCCCTCCCAACCAGCCGCACCGGGCCGAGATCGCCAAGCTGATGACCCGCCTCGATTGCCGCGGCAAGGGCATAGCAACCCGCCTTATGGAGGCGGCGGAAGTCGTTGCCGTGGAGAAAGGCCGCACGCTGTTGGTCCTCGACACGGCAAAAGAGGAGGGGGCTTCCGGCCTCTATGAAAAGCTCGGCTTCACGCTGGCCGGCGAAATACCGGATTATGCGCTGAAGCCGCATGGCGGGCTCACAGCCACCCTCATCTACTGGAAACGCATTGGTTCAGCCTGATCCGGCCCGTGCACATTCGCCGTTGACAGCGGCGTCAAACCAATTCTATTGTCCGCCACCATGAAAAAGGCACTCATTCTCGTAGGAAAGCGCGTGGGCGAGGCGGTGTAACCGCCGGGCGATGACCTCCCATGCGCAAGACACAGGCTCCCTCGGGGGCCTTTTTTATTGCCCGAAACACGACTAAACGACGAGCAATCGCCTGATGGCGAACAGTACGGGACCAGACCGATGAGCAGTGGACAGAATGAGCGGCGCGACATGCCAAGAACTGAAATGCCAAGAACTGAAATGACTGGCGCCGAAATGGTGGTGCAGGCGCTGAAGGACAATGGCGTCAAGCATGTTTTCGGCTATCCGGGCGGCGCGGTTCTGCCAATCTACGATGAAATCTTCCAGCAGGACGAGGTCGAGCACATCCTTGTCCGCCACGAGCAGGGCGCGGGCCATGCGGCGGAAGGCTATGCGCGCTCGACCGGCAAGGCCGGCGTCATGCTGGTGACCTCAGGGCCGGGCGCCACCAACGCGGTGACGCCATTGCAGGACGCGCTGATGGACTCGATCCCGCTGGTCTGCCTGACCGGCCAGGTGCCGACTTCGCTGATCGGCTCGGATGCGTTCCAGGAGTGCGACACGGTCGGCATCACGCGGCCCTGCACCAAGCACAACTGGCTGGTGAAGGACGTCAACGAGCTCGCGGCAACGATCCACGAGGCCTTCCATGTGGCAACGACAGGGCGCCCCGGTCCGGTCGTCGTCGACATTCCGAAGGACGTTCAGTTCGCCAAGGGTATCTATGTCCCGCCGCAGACGGCGCCGCGCACCAGCTACCAGCCGAAGGTCCAGGGCGACCTGGAAAAGATCAAGGCGGCGGTCGAGCTGATGGCCGGCGCCAGGAAGCCGATCATCTATTCGGGCGGCGGCGTCATCAATTCCGGCCCGGAGGCGAGCCATCTGCTGCGCGAGCTGGTCGACCTGACCGGCTTTCCCATCACCTCGACGCTGATGGGCCTCGGCGCCTATCCGGCGTCGGGCAAGAACTGGATGGGCATGCTCGGCATGCACGGCACGTATGAGGCGAACATGGCGATGCACGATTGCGACGTCATGCTCTGCATCGGCGCGCGCTTCGACGACCGCATCACCGGGCGGCTGACGGCGTTTTCGCCGAATTCGAAGAAGATCCACATCGACATCGACCCGTCGTCGATCAACAAGAACGTCCACACCGACGTGCCGATCATCGGCGATGTCGGGCGTGTGCTGGAGGATCTGGTGCGGCTGTGGCGGGCAACCGCCAAGGCCGACAAGAAAGCGCTTCACCCGTGGTGGGAGCAGATTGCCAAATGGCGCGCCCGCGATTCGCTCGCCTACAAGATGAACCACGAGGTGATCATGCCGCAATATGCCGTCCAGCGGCTCTATGCGCTGACCAAGGACCTCGACACCTACATCACCACCGAGGTCGGCCAGCACCAGATGTGGGCGGCGCAGCACTATCATTTCGAGAAACCGAACCGCTGGATGACCTCCGGCGGATTGGGCACCATGGGCTACGGCCTGCCGGCGGCGCTCGGTGTGCAGATCGCGCATCCGGATGCGCTGGTCATTGATATCGCCGGCGACGCCTCGGTGCAGATGACGATGCAGGAGATGAGCGCGGCGGTGCAGCACGAGGCGCCCATCAAGATCTTCATCCTCAACAACCAGTATATGGGCATGGTGCGGCAATGGCAGCAGCTGCTGCACGGCAACCGGCTGTCGCACTCCTACACCGAGGCGATGCCGGATTTCGTCAAGCTCGCCGAAGCCTATGGCGGCCACGGCATTCGCTGCGACAAGCCGGACGAGCTCGATGACGCCATCAAGGAGATGATCGCGGTTAAGAAGCCCGTCCTCTTCGACTGTCGCGTGGCGACGCTCGCCAACTGCTTCCCGATGATTCCGTCCGGCAAGGCGCATAACGAGATGCTGTTGCCTGACGAGGCGACCGACGAAGCTGTGGCCAACGCGATCGACGCCAAAGGCAGGGAACTGGTGTAGCCTGATTCGAGGAAGCTGTGCGGAAACAGCAGATTAGCGCAAAAGTTTGAAATCGAGATTCATGTCATGAACGCACAGCTTCAACCGACCGGCTCCGCCTATTTCATCGCCAAGGAGACGGAAAAACCAGAGAACCACACGCTTTCGGTCCTGGTTGACAATGAGCCGGGCGTGCTTGCCCGGGTCATCGGCCTGTTTTCCGGACGTGGCTACAACATCGAGAGCCTGACGGTCTCGGAAACCGAGCACGAAAAGCACCTGTCGCGCATCACCATCGTGACGTGCGGCACGCCGCACGTGCTGGAGCAGATCAAGCACCAGCTCGAGCGCATCGTGCCGGTGCACCGCGTCGTCGATCTCACCGTGCGGTCGCAGGAATTCGGACAGGAGCGGCCACTGGAGCGGGAACTCGCGCTGGTCAAGGTCGCCGGCACCGGCGAAGCCCGCGTCGAGGCGCTCCGGCTCGCCGATGCATTCCGCGCCAGCGTCATCGATGCCAACACCGAGCATTTCATCTTCGAGATCACCGGCAAGGGGTCCAAGCTCGATCAGTTCATCGCCATCATGAAACCGCTCGGGCTCGTCGAGATCTGCCGCACCGGGGTGGCGGCGATGAACCGCGGCCCGCAAGGGATGTAGTCATCCAGCTTGGCTCTATCTCGTCGCTTTGCCATCGATCGCATTGATTAGGGAAACGGCATGACATTCGACGCATTTTTCGCCTTGCTGGTTTATGCCTTCGTGACCTCGGTCACGCCGGGTCCTAACAATTTCATGCTTCTGGCCTCGGGTGTGAATTTCGGCTTGGTCAAGACCGTGCCACACATGCTCGGCATCGGCATCGGCTTCCTCGTGCTGTTGCTTGCCGTAGGCTTCGGGCTTGGCGCCGTGTTGACGGCCTTTCCGGTGCTGCATACCGGGTTGAAGATCGCCGGCGGCCTTTACCTGCTTTATCTCGCCTGGAAGATCGCCATGTCGCGGTCGCTCGGCGGCGAAGGCGAGGCGAAGGGCCAGCCAATGCGCTTCATCGAGGCTGCGGCTTTCCAGTGGGTCAATCCCAAGGCCTGGGTGATGGCGATTACCGCCATGGCCGTCTATACCAACCCGGAACGCCCGTTTGTGTCCGTGGTACTGATCGCGGCTGCGTTCGCCGTCGTCATGCTGCCGAGCATTTCGACCTGGGCCGGTTTCGGCATGGCGCTGCGCGGTTTTCTGGCAGATGCGGTGCGGCTCAAATGGTTCAACATCGCCATGGGCGTGATGCTGGCGGCGACGCTGTGGCCGATGCTGCGTTAGCTGCCGTTTTATTGTGCACTGCACATTAAATCTTCGTAATGACGGGTTTTGGCCCTTTTTCGCCTTCGGCATCCTCTATTATCTGGCAAAAGCGCGGCAATCGGCTGCGAGTTGAGCTAGACTACGGCCACCGGATAGCGGCGTGTCGGATCGAGAGGCCTTTTGTCGATGCGCGGAAAGATCGTATTTGCGGTGATCGCTGCAGCCTGCGTTGCCGCGGCGTGGCTGTATCTTTCGCCCAGCGCAATGAGCGATCTTCAGCATCTCCTGTCGGCGAAGCAGACGGCGGCGGACAAACCCGCTGCAGCGGCAAGTGCCGCGCGTTCGACTTCGGTGGTTGCCGCCACCGCCTCGACGGCCGATTTTCCGGTCCGGCGCTATGCCATCGGCTTCGTGTCCTCTCCTGCCGTGGTCAGCATCAACGCAAGGGTCTCGAGCCAGATCGTCGCAATCGCGGTCAAGGACGGACAGATGGTGAAGGCAGGCGATCTTCTGTTCTCGCTGGACGATCGCTCGTTGAAGGCGCAATTGGCACGCGATCAGGCGACGCTCGCAAAAGATCAGGCGCTGCTTGCCAGCGCCACGGCCGATCTTCTGCGGGCCAAAAATCTTGTCGCCAGGCAAGCCGGCACACAGCAGACCTACGATCAGGCTGTCGCGGCGCAGAAATCCGCAGCGGCCACCGTCGACGCCGACAAGGCAACGATCGATGCCGACCAAATCCAGCTTGGCTTCGCCACGATCAGGGCGCCGATCTCCGGCAGGCTTGGCGCGGTCAGCGTCGCCGTCGGCGATCTCGTCACCACCAGCAACAGCAGCAGCACGTCGACCCCGCTGGTGACGATCACGCAGGTCGACCCGTTGCAGGTGAATTTCAATCTCCCCGAAAGCGATCTTGGGTTACTGCACAAAGCGCTGGCGGCGCCGCAGCAAGGCGCGGTGACGCTGACCAAGGATGGCGACCCGAAGCCGATCGGCAGGGGAACCCTGGATTTCGTCGATTCCTCCGTCGATACCGCGTCCGGCACGATCGCAACGCGGGCCAGCGTGCCCAACGCCGATCTTTCGCTGTGGCCGGGCCAATATGTCAACGTCGTGCTCGATGCCGGCATTATGCCGCAAATGACGTCGGTTCCGACGGTTGCCGTCCAGCCTAGCCAGAAGGGGCCGTTCGTCTATGTGATCAAGCCGGACAACACCGTTGAAATGCGGCCGGTGCAGGTCGCGCTGACAGAAGGCGCCAACACTGCGATCAGCCAAGGATTGAAAAGCGGCGAGCGTGTCGTCGTCGAAGGCCAGACCAAGCTGAAGAACGGTGCGGCGGTGCGCGAAGGCAAGGCTTCGACCGGCACCGGCGACCAGGCGGCTCCGAAGGTCGCCGAGGCTGACCGGACGGGCGGAACACAGCCATGATTTCCGAATTCTGCATCCGCAGGCCGGTCGCAACGCTGCTCATGTCGTTCGCTCTGGTTCTGGGCGGGCTATTTGCTTACAAATTCCTGCCGGTAGCGGCACTGCCAAGCGCGGAATTTCCGGTGGTCAACGTCTCGGCCTCGCTGCCCGGGGCCTCGCCGGAAACCATGGCGACCTCGGTGGCAACGCCGCTGATCAAGCAGTTTGCCACCATCGCCGGCATCGATTCGATTTCGACGACCAACTCGCTCGGCTCGACCTCGATCGCCATTCAGTTCGTGCTCAACCGCGACATAGACGACGCCGCCGCCGACGTGCAGGCGGCGATCGCACGCACGCAGCGACAATTGCCGCCGGAGATGACCAGCCCGCCGAGCTATCGCAAGGTCAATCCAGCCGACGCGCCGATCCTGCTGATGTCGCTGGTCAGCGACACCATTCCGCTGACCGATCTCGATGCCTTTGCCGAGAATGTGATTTCGCCATCGCTGTCGACGATCGATGGCGTTGCGCAGGTTTCGATTTACGGCCAGCAAAAATATGCCGTACGCGTCCAGATCGATCCGACGGCGCTCGCCGCTCGCGGCATCTCGATCGACCAGCTGCAGGCGGCCATTGCCTCGGCCAACAGCAACACGCCGCTCGGCGTGCTCAAGAACAACAAACAGCAGCTGACGATCACCGCGAACACGCAGCTGACCAACGCGGCGGGATTCTCCAACATCATCATCGCAACAAAGAACGGCCATCCGGTGCGGCTCGGCGAGGTGACCCGCGTCATCGATTCGGTCGAGACCACGACGACGGCAAGCTGGTACGACGGCACCCGCGCCATCATCATGGCGGTGCAGCGTCAGCCGGACGCCAATACCGTCGATGTCGTCGACCGCGTCAAGGCGATGCTGCCTTCCTTCGAGGGTCAGATGCCGGCGGCGGCGAGCATCCAGTTGCTCAACGACCGCTCGACGTCGATCCGCGAGGCGGTGGATGACGTGCAGTTCACGCTGCTGCTCACCATCGCGCTGGTAGTGATGGTGATCTTCCTGTTCCTGCGCCGGGTGACGGCGACGGTCATCCCCGCCGTGGCGGTGCCAATTTCGCTCATTGCCACGCTGGGTGTGATGTACCTGTTCGGCTTTTCCATCGACAACGTCTCATTGATGGGGCTGACGCTGGCGGTCGGCCTTGTCGTCGACGATGCCATCGTCATGCTGGAAAATATTTTCCGCCATATGGAGGAGGACGGGCTCTCGGCCCTCGAGGCGTCGCTCAAGGGGGCGCGCGAGATCGGCTTCACCATCATCTCGATCTCGATCTCGCTGGTCGCCGTGTTCATTCCAGTGCTTTTGATGGGCGGCGTGATCGGGCGCATCTTCAACGAATTCGCGGTGGTGGTGACGGTCGCCATCCTGGCGTCGATGTTCGTCTCGCTGACGCTGACACCGATGCTGTGCTCGCGGCTGCTGTCATTATCGAAAGCCGAGCAGAAACCAGCGCATGGCGGGGACCACAGACAAAACGTCTTCATACGGGGCTATGACAGGCTGCTGACATTCTGCCTGCACCACAATTTCCTTGTCTTCCTTGTCTTCCTCGTGACCGCCGGGCTGTCGGTGTGGCTGATCCAGATCTCGCCGAAGGGCTTTTTCCCGCAGGAGGATATCGGCCAGGTCTCAGTGACGACCATTGCGCGCCAGGATATTTCGTTTGACGCCATGGTGAAGCTGCAGGGGCAAGTGGCGGATGTCTTCACCCATTCGCCCTACGTCGCGCATGTCGGCTGGTCGGCGGGCAGTGGAAGCAATGCGCTCAACCAGGGCCAGCTGTTTGTGCAGCTGAAAGACAAGGACCAGCGACCGAACATCGACAAGGTGCTTTCGGATCTGCGGCGCCAACTTGCCAACGTGCCCGGCATCGAAACCTACATGCAGCCGGTGCAGAACCTGCGGCTCGGCGCGCGTTCTTCGGCGAGTGCCTACCAGCTTGCCGTGCAGGGCCTGGATACCCGCCTGACGAACGTCTGGGCGCAGAAGCTGACGGACGCGATGGCTGCCGACCATGCCGCCTTCACCGACGTCACAAATGACCTGCAGAACAATGCGCTTCAGGCGACGCTGGTGATCGACCGCGACAAGGCGGCGACGCTCGGCGTCGATACCGATACGTTGCGCTCCAGTCTCTATGGCGGTTTCGGCACCCAGCAGGTGTCGACCATCTTCGGCTCGGCCGACAGCTACGACGTGATCATGGAACTCGATCCGAAGATCGAGTGGTCGCCCGAGCGGATGCTGGCCATCAAGGTGAGAACGGCGAGCGGCAGCCTGGTGCCGCTCGGCGCGTTCGCCCGCGTCGATCGGACCGCCGGTGCTTTGACCGTCAACCAACTCGGCCAGCTTCCGGCTGTGACCATCTCCTACAATCTGCCGCAAGGCGTAGCCCTCGGTGACAGCGTGAGCCACATCAATGCCCTGAAGGAAAAGATCGGCATGCCGCCGACGATCTCGACCACTTTCTCGGGCACGGCGAAGACCTTCCAGGATTCGCTTTCCAACCAGGGACTGCTGATCGGTGGCGCGATCCTCACCATCTATATCGTTCTCGGCATGCTCTATGAGAGCTTCATTCATCCGCTTACCATCCTGACCGGGCTTCCGTCGGCGGTGCTTGGCGCGCTGGTGGCACTGCGGCTGGCGGGGATGGATTTGTCGGTGATCGCGGTGATCGGCATCCTGATGCTGATCGGCATCGTCAAGAAGAACGGCATCATGATGATCGACGTGGCGCTCGAGCTTAGGCGCGAGGGGATGTCGCCTGTCGAATCCATCCACAAGGCCTGCCTGATGCGCTTCCGACCGATCATGATGACCACGCTTGCGGCGCTGATGGGTACCATCCCGATCGCGCTCGGCACCGGTGCCAGTGCGGAACTGCGCCAGCCTCTCGGCGTGGCGGTGGTCGGCGGTCTGGTCGCCTCGCAGGCACTGACGCTGTTCGTCACGCCCGTCATCTACGTCTACATGGAGCATTTTTCCGGCTGGCTGGTCAGGCTGTGGGCGCGGCGCCGGGGCGAGCCGAGGCCGGTCGAAGCGGTCGACCAGCCGTCACTGTTCGACGAGGAGGAAGAACCAGTGCCGCAAAAGGCGGCAGCCGAATAGCGCTGGCCCAAGCCGTGGTGCTTGCGGCCGGGGGTCCGCGATCGTAATTTGACGCCATGCCGCATAATCACCACCATGACAACGAGCTTGATCCTTTTGCGGCGCGCGTGCGCGCGCTGGAGACGATTCTCACCCGCAAAGGCCTGATCGATCCGGCGGCGATCGATGTCATTGTCGACACCTACGAGACCAAGATCGGGCCGCGCAACGGCGCAAAGGTGGTGGCGAAAGCCTGGGTTGATCCCGCGTTTGCCGCATGGCTGAAGTGTGACGCGACGGCAGCAATCGAATCGCTCGGCTACACCGGCCGGCAAGGCGAGCACATGCAGGCGGTCTTCAACACGGCCGACACGCACAACCTCGTCGTCTGCACGCTATGCTCCTGCTATCCGTGGTCGGTGCTCGGCCTGCCGCCGGTCTGGTACAAGGCGCCGCCCTACCGTTCGCGCGCAGTGATCGATCCGCGCGGCGTGCTCGAGGAATTCGGGCTGATCTTGCCGGCGACGACAACAATCCGGGTGTGGGATTCGACCGCCGAGCTTCGCTATCTGGTGGTGCCTATGCAGCCAAGGGGCACCGAGGGCTGGGATGAGGCACGGCTCGCCGATCTTGTGACGCGCAATGCCATGATCGGCACCGCGTTGGCGCGGGAGCCGGCATGAACGGGCCGCAGGATCTCGGCGGCCAGATGGGTTTCGGGCCGGTCGCGCCAGAACCGGACGAACCCTATTTCCATACCGATTGGGAAAGGCGGGCGCTGGGCGTGACGTTGTGCGCCGGCGCCATGGGCGCTTGGAACATCGACGAGAGCCGGCACGCGCGGGAATCGCTGCATCCAGCGGATTATTATGCCTCCAGCTACTACCAGATATGGATCAAGGCGCTGGAGGTGCTGCTCAAGCGCCATGGTTTCGTCGGCGACCGCGACCTGGCCACGGGCGACGCAGTCGACCCTGCAGCGACACCCAAACGGGTGCTGAAGGCTAAAGATGTTCCGGCGGTGCTGGCCAAGGGCGGGCCTTGCGACCGGCCGGTCGCTACGCCGGCGCGGTTCAAGGCGGGCGACACTGTGCGTACGAAGAATTTCCATCCGACGGGCCACACCAGGCTCCCGCGCTATGCACGCGGCAAGCAAGGTGTCGTCGAGGCTGTGCGCGGCGGCTTTGTTTTTCCCGACACAAACGCGCACGGCCAGGGTGAAAACCCGCAATGGGTCTATACGGTGGCCTTCACCGGCAGCGAAATCTGGGGCGAGGGCGCCGACCCGACACTTGTCGTTTCGATCGATGCGTGGGAGAACTACCTTGAGTCGGCGTGAGACGAGCTCAATCGCCGCTATGTCGCCAGCCGGTGTCGAGGCGCCTGTGTTTGCCGAGCCGTGGCAGGCAGAGGCCTTTGCCATGACGGTAGCACTGCACGATAACGGGTTGTTTTCGTGGAGCGAATGGGCGGATGCTTTGTCGGCAGAGGTGAAGCGGCCGGGCGCCGCGCGCGACGGTCGCGATTACTACGAGCACTGGCTGGCGGCGCTGGAAAAGCTGCTGTCGGCCAAAGGCATTGCCGGCAAGAAAGACGTGGACACCATTGCCGCTGCCTGGGAACGCGCCGCGCACGCAACGCCGCATGGCAAGCCGATCCTGCTGGAGAACGATCCACAGCGGGCTCGGTAAGCTGCGGTCGCCTGGTTTGTTCTCTTTACGTTCCTGTTCGGCACTGATAATCCTGTCGCAGCGGCGCAGTTGCCGGCGGTGAAATTGATGGTGATGGCACTCACCTTGTCTTTCCCTCGCGAATCCGGTCTGTCGCGCTGATGGAATTCTCTCCTCAACAGGACGAGGCGCTGAAGGCAGTGGCCGGCTGGCTGAAAGCCGGCAAGCCGCAGCTGTTCCGGCTGTTCGGCTATGCCGGCACCGGCAAGACGACGCTGGCGCGCTATTTCGCCGAGCATGTCGACGGCCAGGTGCAGTTCGCCGCGTTTACCGGCAAGGCGGCGCAGGTGCTGCGTTCCAAGGGCGCGGTCAATGCCCGTACCATCCATTCGCTGATCTACCGGCCGAAAGGCGAGGAATCGGTAGCGGACGAGGTGACCGGCAAAACCTCGATGTCGCCGACCTTTTCGCTCAACCGGCAGAGCCCGATCTCGCGAGCCAAGCTCGTCGTCATCGACGAATGCTCGATGGTCGACGAGCAGCTTGGCCGTGACCTGATGAGCTTCGGCACGCCGATCCTGGTGCTTGGCGATCCCGGCCAGTTGCCGCCGATCTCCGGCGGCGGCTTCTTCACCGACCACGAGCCGGACATTTTGCTCACCGAAATCCACCGCCAGGCGCGCGACAACCCGATCATCAGGCTGGCGCTGGACGTGCGCGAGGGCCGCGAGTTCATGCGCGGCGACTATGGCGCGGCGCAAGTGATCGGCAAGGAAGACGTCACCCAGGAACTGGTGCTGAAGTCGGACCAGGTGCTGGTCGGTACCAACCGCACGCGCCGCCGCTATAACCAGCGGCTGCGCGAGCTGAAGGGGTTCAACGCCGATTATCCGCAAGCCGGCGACAAGCTGGTCTGCCTGCGCAACGATCCGGCCAAGGGACTGCTCAACGGCTCGCTGTGGAAGGTGATGACCTCGTCGCGCGAGACGGTCAAGCCCGGCATCAATCTGCTGGTTTCGCCGGAGGAAGACGACCCGGATCGCGGCGTCGCCAAGATCAAGCTGCTCAAGGCGGCGTTCGAAGATCCGGACGCCGACATTCCCTGGCAGCAGAAGAAGCGTTTCGACGATTTCGACTATGGCTACGCGCTGACCGTGCACAAGGCGCAAGGGTCGCAGTGGAACGAGATCGTGCTTTTCGACGAAAGCTGGGCGTTCAAGGAAACCCGGCAGCGTTGGCTCTACACCGCTATCACGCGCGCGGCCGAACGGCTGACGATCGTCCGATAGGCCGCATCAGCGCTGGGTGATCGGGTTGGCGCCAAGCCATTCCCAAGCGGCGGCCTCGTCCTTGGCCTCGAAATGCCGGAGTTCGATAGGCACAGAGGCAGGCAGAAAGGCTCTTGCCTCGGCTATCCAGTTCGGCTCACCGACCGCGGCGCAGCGGCCGATATGCTCCACTGCATGAGCTATGCCCTGTTCGATCGTCTCGTCCGATACGTCGGTCCAGTCGACACCCTCATGATCGATCAGGCGCACCAGCACGTCGATTTTCGAGTGCAGCGCGTAGGCCGCTTCCAGCAATCCGAACAGGTTTTCGGCGTCGGCCGCTGCGACATGGCCGACGACATCGATGGCGAGGAGGTCTTCGCGATCGGTATCGATGCGGCGGATCGCCGGCACGGCATCGAGAAAATTCAACAGGGAACTCCTTGCGCTCGATTTTCTTCGTTCACCTTGGAACACCTGAAACCCTCTGTCTGTTCCGCTTAAAGGCGGTATAGATGCGCGCCGAGATCAGCCTGGAACCGTGCAAATGCCTGCAAAGCTTTCCGTCAACCTCAACGCCATCGCCATGCTGCGCAACCGGCGGGACCTGCCGTGGCCAAGCGTGACCGGGCTTGGACGCATTGCCCTTGCCGCCGGCGCGCACGGGCTGACGGTGCACCCGCGACCCGACGAGCGGCACACCAGGCATTCCGACCTGCCTGAGATCAGGGCGCTGATCGACGACGAGTTCCCGAATGCGGAATTCAACATCGAGGGCTATCCGACCGCGGAGTTCCTGGCGCTTGTGGAAAAGCATCAGCCCGAGCAGGTGACGCTGGTGCCCGACGACCCGGCGCAAGCGACTTCCGATCATGGCTGGAACTTCGCCGCCGAGGCTGCGTTCCTGACACCGGTTGTCAAGCGCCTGAAGAAGGGAGGCTTTCGCGTGTCGCTGTTTTCCGATCCTGACCCCGATGGCGTGAAAGCCGCTCGCGACACCGGCGCCGACCGGATCGAACTCTATACGGGTCCGTACGGCAGCTATCATTCCGATTCGGCAAAAGCGGCGAAGGAATTGGAGAAATTGGGAAAGACGGCGGATGCCGCACTGGCCGCAGGGCTCCAGGTCAATGCCGGGCACGACCTTGTGGTGAGCAATTTGCCGGCACTGGCCAGGCGCATCCCGGCATTGGCCGAAGTGTCGATCGGGCATGGGTTGACAGCCGATGCGTTGGAGTATGGCATGGCTGGAACGGTCAGGCGGTTTCTGAAGGCTTGTGGCTGGTAGAGAGAGGCGAGCCGATAGCCCTGCGTCCCCGGCATGGCAGCGCGCCCTTTCCATCCCCGCGGCATAGAGCACCGAACGTCTATGGGAGTGTCGTCCATGGCCCTTGCCAACGCTGGTAGCGAGGCAGAACCCATCGAGCAATCCAGCCACTCCACCGTCGAGCAGCACAGCACCAAGGTGCTGATGCTGGGCGCGTTGGGCGTGGTTTACGGCGATATCGGCACCAGCCCAATTTACGCATTTCGGGAAGCACTGCACGCGTCGTCGGGACCGGTCGCGCGCAACGACGTCCTCGGCGTACTGTCGCTTATCGTCTGGGCGCTGACGATCATCGTCACGATAAAGTACGTCGCTTTCGTCCTCAGAGCCGACAACAAGGGCGAGGGCGGCACGCTGTCGCTGATGTCGCTTGCGCGTAGTGCTTATCCAAAGGGAGCCCCGTTCATTCTGGGGATCGGACTCTGCGGCGCGGCGCTTTTTTTCGGCGACGCGATAATAACGCCCGCCATCTCCGTGCTTTCGGCTGTCGAGGGCCTGGAAGTGATGGCTCCGACGCTCGAAACCTTTGTCGTTCCGATCACTCTTGTCATCCTGGCAATGCTCTTTGCCGTGCAACGGTTCGGCACCGGCAGGGTGGCGGCCGTGTTCGGGCCGGTGACGGCAGCGTGGTTCCTGGCCATCGGCGCCGCCGGGGTCTACCATCTGCTTGACGATCCGTCGGTCCTGCTGGCGGTCAATCCCTATTACGCAGTCGCTTATCTGGCCAATACGCCCACCGGCGCTTTCGTCACGGTCGGGGCGGTGTTCCTGGCGGTCACCGGGGCCGAAGCCCTCTATGTCGATCTCGGCCATTTCGGGCGCAGGCCGATCGTGCTGGCATGGTTTGCTGTCGTGTTTCCTTGTTTGCTCCTCAACTATTTCGGACAAGGCGCGTTCGTTCTTGCCAACGGCGGCAAACCCACCAATCCATTCTTCCAGATGCTGCCGGATTGGGCGCTAATGCCCATGGTTGGGCTGGCCACGGCAGCGACGGTGATCGCCAGTCAGGCGGTGATCTCCGGCGCTTTCTCACTGACCCGTCAGGCGGTGCAGCTCAATCTGCTGCCACGTATCGAGGTGCAGCACACTTCCGAGATGCAGTCCGGCCAGATCTACATGCCGCGGGTCAATCTGGTGGTCGCGCTGGGCGTGATGTTGCTGGTGGTCGGCTTTGGCAGTTCGAGTTCGCTGGCTTCCGCCTATGGCATTTCGGTGACTGGCGAAATGCTTATGACGACCATCCTGCTGTTCGTGGTGATGCGGTTCCGGTGGAAATGGCAGCTTGCACTGGCGGCCGCGCTCACACTGCTGTTCGGCACGATCGATACCGGATTTTTCCTCGCAAACGTCGTCAAGATCCTCGAAGGCGGGTGGGTGTCGATCACGGTCGCCTGCGGCATGGGGCTGATCATGTCCACATGGATCCGCGGCACCCGCTATTTGTTCGACAAGACCCGCCGGAACGAGATCCCGCTGGATTTCCTTGCCGGCAATCTGCTGAAGAAGAAGCCACATCTGGTGTCGGGCACCGCGGTGTTCCTGACCAGCGATCCGTTGAGCGCACCGACGGCGCTGATGCACAGCCTGAAGCACTACAAGGTGCTGCATGAGCAGAACGTCATCCTTTCGGTTGTGACGGCGCCGCAGCCGGTCGTGCCCGACAGCGAGCGGGTGAAGATGGAAACGGTCAACGAGCTGTTCATGCGGGTGACGCTGACCTTCGGCTACATGGAGCAGCCCAACATCCCGCGTGCGCTGGCGATCTGCCGCAAGCAAGGCTGGAAGTTCGACATCATGACGACCTCCTTCTTCCTATCGCGGCGCTCGCTCAAGGCCTCGCCCAATTCCGGCATGCCGGTCTGGCAGGACAAGCTGTTCATCGGGCTGGCGCGCTCGGCGGCCGATGCAACGGAATATTTCCAGATACCGACCGGACGCGTCGTCGAGATCGGGACGCAGGTGGCTATTTAAAAACGTTTCCGTTGCGACATTCCAGGTAGTCTGCCGATGGGACTGAGTCTGCCAAGTCGTGGAGGACTCGCAATATCGGGACGGAGCCATTACGTGACGGCACTTGATATTGCAGCGCAGCAAGCGTAGAGCACCGCGCGCTTATTGGAGTGTCGTCCATGGCCCTTACCAATGCTGGTAACGAGGCAGAACCTGTCGAACAATCCAGCCATTCTGAGGTCGAGCAGCACAGCACCAAGGTGCTGATGCTGGGCGCGCTCGGCGTGGTTTACGGCGATATCGGGACCAGCCCGATCTATGCATTCCGAGAGGCGTTGCATGCATCAGCCGGTGGCAATGTCGCCAACCGTGGCGACATCCTGGGCGTACTCTCGCTGATCATCTGGTCGCTGACGATCACCGTCACCATCAAATACATCATGTTCGTGCTCCGTGCCGACAATCGAGGCGAAGGCGGGGTGCTGTCGCTGATGGCGCTGGCGCGCAACAGTTTTCCGACGCGCTCGGCGGTGATCCTCGGCATCGGCATCGTCGGCGCGGCGCTTTTTTTCGGCGACGCGGTCATTACGCCGGCGATCTCGGTGCTATCAGCGGTCGAAGGTATGAATGTCGTCACGCCGACATTTCAGCCCTATGTGGTGCCGCTGACATTGGCCATCCTGGCGATCCTGTTTGCGGTACAGCGGTTCGGCACCGGCGGCGTAGGATTGGTGTTCGGGCCAGTCACGGCGCTATGGTTCCTGGCCATCGGCCTTTCCGGCATTAACCACATCATCGCCGATCCGGAAATCCTGCTGGCGATCAGCCCGCATTACATCGTGTCGTTCCTGGTCAACTCGCCCGACGTGGCCTTCGTCACGGTTGGTGCGGTCTTCCTCGCCGTCACCGGCGCCGAGGCGCTCTATGCCGATCTCGGCCATTTCGGCCGCAAGCCGATCGTGCTCGCCTGGCTGGCAATCGTGTTCCCTTGTCTATTGCTCAACTATGTCGGGCAAGGCGCCTTCGTGCTGGCAAATGGCGGCGTTGTCGGCCATCCCTTCTTTGAGATGAACCAGGGCTGGACGCTTATTCCGATGGTCGTGCTGGCGACGGCGGCGACCGTCATCGCCAGCCAGGCGGTGATCTCCGGCGCTTTCTCGCTGACCAGGCAGGCGGTGCAGCTCAACATGCTGCCGCGTTTCGTCATCCAGCACACGTCGGAAAAACAGTCGGGCCAGATCTATCTGCCGCGCATCAACCTGATGCTGGCGCTGGTCGTGATGTTGCTGGTGGTCGGCTTCGGCGAATCCAGCCGCCTGGCCTCGGCCTACGGTATTTCGGTGACCGGCAACATGCTGGTGACGAATGTGCTGCTTTTTGTTGTGATGACGCGCATCTGGAAATGGCCGCTTGGCGTCGCGATCGCCTTGATGGCCGTGTTCGCCTTCGTCGATACCGGCTTCTTTGCTGCCAACATAGTCAAGGTGTTTGAAGGTGGCTGGGCATCGCTTGCCATCGCCGCAGTTATCGTGATGACTATGTGGACCTGGATCCGCGGTAGCCGCTATTTGTTCGACAAGACCCGCCGGAACGAGATCCCGCTCGATTTCCTCGCCGGCAATCTGCTGAAGAAGAAGCCGCATCTGGTGTCGGGCACCGCGGTGTTCCTGACCAGCGATCCGCTGAGCGCGCCGACGGCACTGATGCACAGCCTCAAGCACTACAAGGTGCTGCACGAGCAGAACGTCATCCTTTCGGTTGTGACGGCGCCGCAGCCGGTCGTGCCCGACAGCGAGCGGGTGAAGATGGAGACCGTCAACGAGCTGTTCATGCGGGTGACGCTGACCTTCGGCTACATGGAGCAGCCCAACATCCCGCGTGCGCTGGCGATCTGCCGCAAGCAGGGCTGGAAGTTCGACATCATGACGACCTCCTTCTTCCTGTCGCGGCGCTCGCTCAAGGCCTCGCCCAATTCCGGCATGCCGGTCTGGCAGGACAAGCTGTTCATCGGGCTGGCGCGCTCGGCGGCCGATGCAACGGAATATTTCCAGATCCCGACCGGACGGGTGGTCGAGATCGGGACGCAGGTGGCTATCTGAACAAATGGCCGTGCCCTTCGAAGGGCACGGCCATTTGTCAGGCTCAGCTCACCAGAGCCGCCTTATTTACTTCAAGAAATTGCTTCAGCGGCCGCGGCCTCCTGCCAGACAGCGTCTCGATCGCGTCCGTCACCATGCTGATGCGGCCGGAGCGGGTATTGGTGTCGAAGGAAACGATGACCGGGGCGAAACCTTCGGGGACGCCGGCTGCCTTCAATCCCCCGGTCAGCGCTTCGTCGGAAAGCTGGACGACCTCGATTGGCTTGCCGGTAACTTCGGTGACGAGGGCCGCGATTTCAGCGACCGTATAGGCCTGCGGACCCGTCAGCGTGTGTGTCGTGCTTTCGGTTGCCCCCGATGCGAGACCGGCGGCGATCGCCGCGGCCATATCGTCGCGCGCGCCATGGGCAATACGGCCGTCTCCGGCGGATGTGTACCACTGCCCCGAGGCGATGGCGTGCGGCAGCGCCATGAACAGGTTCTCCTGGTACCAGCCGTTGCGGAAGATGGTGTAGGAAATGCCGCTCGCCTTGATCGCCTGCTCGGTGCCGTGGTGATCGGGCGCAAACAGCACCGGCGATCCTGGCTCCGGATTGGGCATCGATGTGTAGAGCAGATGCGAAACGCCGGCGCTTTTTGCGGCGGCGACCGCAGTCTCATGTTGCTTCAGGCGCTTGCCCGGAAGGGCAAGCTCGTTTGTCGAAATGATCAGAACTCTGTCGGCGCCGGTAAATGCACTGGCCAACGATGCGGTGTCGTCGAAGTCGGCCGCCCTGACAGTGACGCCGCGCGCTGCCAGATCGGCCAGATTTTCCGGATTGCGGGTGGCGGCGATGATGCGCTGAGGGGAGATGAGCGTGTCAAGCAGATGATTGATGACGCCGCGGCCAAGCTGGCCGGAGGCGCCGGTGACAAGAAGGGTGTCGGTCATGAAGGGTCCTGACGTTGCGCCGGAGCGGCGGGTGCATATGTTAGTCTCAAAAAGAGACCAGCACTAAAATAGGAATTGACCCATCCTCGTAAAGAAGGCAGTTTTGCGGGAGGTAGGCACACCCAGGGAACCAGCCATGGACGGCAAGATCGTTAATCTGAGATCGAAGCTCGAGATATACAAGGCAGGCAGCGGGGGCGGAAACCTTGCGGATTGCCCGGTTCGCGACGTGATCCAGGGGATCAGCAACAAATGGAGTTCGCTGCTGATGGAGGCCTTGGCCGAGAAGCCGTACCGCTTCGGCGAGTTGCGGCGCCTCGTGCCCGATATTTCACAGCGCATGCTCACCCAGACGTTGCACGATCTGCAGCGCGACGGCTATGTCCATCGCCAGGTCTTCCCGACCAAGCCGCCGAGCGTCGAATATAGCCTCACCGATCTCGGGCGCTCGATGTTTGGACCCTTGCATCAGCTGATCCAATGGGCCGAGCTCAATCACGGCGCTGTACGCGAGGCGCGGAAGGTTTTCGATGCTGCCGAAGGCTGAGCCTCCAGGCCGAGACGGCGCCTAGATTTAGCGACAGCGCTGAAGGATTGTCCGGCCTGGGTTGGGGCGGGCAGATGGCCAATTCTCTGGACATCGCGATTGCCGGCGCCGGGCCGGCTGGACTTGCCGCCGCGCTCTATCTCGAGCGCGCCGGACATAGGGTCACGATCTTCGAGCGCTTCGACCGGCCAAAACCGGTCGGGTCCGGGCTGATCCTGCAGCCGACCGGGCTGACGGTGCTTGCCGATCTCGGCCTGCTTGAAGACATTCTGGCGCTGGGCTGCCGCATAGACCGCCTGCATGTTGCAGATGCCAAGACCGGCCGCACAGTGCTCGACGTCCGCTACGATGCCCGGCGTGGCGGCCGTTTCGGGCTGGCGGTACATCGCGCGGCTCTGTTCGGCGTGCTTTTCCGCGCCGCCCGGCGCCAAGCGATCCACATTGAGACAGGCATCGAGCTTGAGACGCTGGAAGCCGGCGAATGGGCAACATTGATCTGCCGCAACGGACGACGGATGGGGTCGTTCGACCTGGTAGTGGACGCCAGCGGTTCACGCTCCAAACTGCGGCGGTGCGTGAACAATCCGGGCGAACCGCGATCGCTCGCCTATGGCGCTTTCTGGGCATCGCTTGGCTGGCGCGGCGAGGGTTTCGACGAGCACGCGCTGCTGCAGCGCTACGACAGCGCAAGCGTGATGATCGGCGTGCTGCCAATCGGCCGGCCCGAGCCGGATGCCCAGAAGATGGCGGCATTCTTCTGGAGCCTCAAGCCGGCGGATGCCGAGTACGTCTGGGGGGCAGGTCTCGAGGCATGGAAGGCGAGATTGGTCGGGCTGTGGCCTGAATGCGCGGCCTTCATCGACCAGATCGACAGTTTCGAGCAGCTGTCGCTGGCGCGCTATGGCCATCACACGATGAAGACGCCAGCCGGACGGCTATTGGCTGTCATCGGCGATGCGGCCCATTCAACCAGCCCGCAGCTCGGCCAGGGCGCGAACATGGCGCTGCTCGATGCAGCCGCGCTCAACTACGCACTCATGGGAACGGACCGTGTCGATACTGCACTGGAGGCCTATGTCCGGACGCGGCGATGGCATGTGCGGGTGTTCCAGGCGCTGTCGCTGGTGCTGACGCCGTTTTATCAGTCGGATTCGATTGTGATGCCGTTCGTCCGCGACAGGCTGGTGGCGACGCTGGCAAAAGTCCCGCCGGCGCCGCAGTTTCTTGCTTCCATGGTTACAGGAACGGTGATCAATCCATTCAAGCCGATAGGGCTTGCGGAAGCGCTATGGCCGGATCGCCTTGGCGGATGATTTCCGAAAGGTGCGAACCCTTAGCCTGCAAGAATGCATGGAGGCGTTGCGGATAGTCGGGAGCGACCGCGCCCTTCACGGATGGGCGTATGCGCAACGCCTCGCGCCATACCTGGACATGCGGCTTTCCGTCCAGGATGCCGAAATCGCCGATCCGGTCGAAGACGTCGAAATAGCGGAAAATCGGGCCGTAGACCGCGTCGACCAGTGAAAAGCGCTCGCCGTCGAAGCCTGGCCCAGCCGCGCCATTGGCCCGTTCCACTTCCAGGCGATCGAACATTGCCGATAGCGTCTCGCTTTCAGCGAGCAGCGCGGCTTCCGTAGGCGCTGAATAGAAGCGGGCGACGGCATTGAGGATTGCCGAGCCGAACTCGATCCAGGCGCGATGCCGGGCACGGGCATAGGGGTCGGTGGGATGCAGTGGATTGGGCTGGGTTTCCTCGAGGAATTCGAGGATGACCGCCGATTCGAAGATCACCGTTTCCTGGCCGTCATGCTCAACGCGAAGCAGCGGCACCTTGCCGAGCGGTGATATCGCCTTGAACCAGGCAGGCTTGTTGGCGAGATCGACCGTGATGCGTTCGAACGGCACGCCCTTTTCGCGAAGTGAAATCGCCGCGCGCTGCACATAGGGACAAAGATGGTGGCTGACGAGGATGAGCTTACCGGTCATCTCACTCTCCCCAGACATAGTTCAAGGCGCCGTCCTCGATGCGGGTGGAGAGGAACATCAGGCGGGAGCCCTTCGACGCCGGGCCTTCGAGGCGATCACCGTTCGCCATGTCGAACGAGGCGCCGTGCCACTGGCAGACGAGCTTGCCGTCCTTGCAGTCGAGCGGACCACCGAAATGCAGGCAGACGTTGGCGGCAGCGCGGATACGCTCGCCGCTGCGGTAGACATGGACCTCGCGGCCGAAGAACGGAGCGATCAGGCTGCCTGTTTCCGGAACGTCGGCGATCCTGCAGATTTCATACTTTCATCGGAATTTGCCTCTCGTGATTGATGCGACTGCATCTATATAGATGCATTTGCATCGATCGTCAAGCTTGATGCAATTGCATCTATCCCCTACGATGCAATCATGACCGGGATTCCTACACCTCCAGCAATCAAAGCCTGGGCCCGCCTGATGCGGGTTTCGCGCCAGTTGTTGGAAAGAGCCGAGGACGCGCTGAAGGACAGTGGCCTGCCGCCGCTTGCCTGGTACGACGTCCTGCATGAGCTTGCCGAGGCGGGCGAGGGTGGATTGCGGCCATTCCAACTCACCGAGCGCACCCTGTTTGCGCAGTACAACATCTCCCGGCTGCTGGCGCGGCTGGAAGCCGACGGGCTGGTCGAGAAGCTTCCCGTTGCCGATGACGGCCGCGGGCAAACCGTTCGTGTCACCGACAAGGGGCGCGAGACGCGTCGCCGCATGTGGGCTGTCTACGGCCGCTCGATCGCGGAGTTGGTCGGCTCCCGGCTTTCCAATGATGAGCTCGATGCGCTGTCAGCTCTGCTTGGGCGCCTGCGAGTTCCGCCCGCCCTGGAGTGACACGCCTTCATGGCGAAGATGCGCCGATTGGCGAGGTCAGGCACTGCCCCAGAGGAATGCCAATGTCGCCAGAACGCCAAGCCCGACGCGGACCATATGCAGATTGCCCCATTTGACGATCAATGTCCGAGATTCAGGATTGATGGTGTTCGCGTCCATCGCCTCCAGCAACCTATTTGCCGGCATCATCACCAGCAGCGTCCATGGCCAGGGCAGGATGATCAGCACGGCGCCGGCCAGGTAAGCGAGACTGCCGGTCAGCCACCACGCGACGAGGCCCAGAATACAGGCGATGACGGCGATCGAAGCCTGCATGGCCGCGCCGCGCTTGTAGGAAGGCTGCCATTCCTGCAGCAATGCCTTGTCATCGAGGCGAAGCCGCGCCGGCTGCTCGGCGACGCTGACGTAGATAGCCGCGCCCGCGAACACTGCGGTAACGGTCAAGGCAAGCAATCCGGCGAGCATGATCCGTCTCCCGTGATGCCCCGCATGGAGCAAGCTATAGAAATAAAGGCTTGCGCCGGGTCGGGCAATACGCCATAAAGCCGAACCGTAACGTACGGTACGCCGTCGAGTTCGTACCTAAACTGCGGTGAGTTCGCTTCCTGAGGAAAGACCGTGTTGCACGCTGTGACCGATATAGACACCAGCGAGACGCTGACGGAGCGGCAGAAAGCCGTGCTCGACGCTGCCCTTCGCCTGCTGGTCGAAGAGGGCGATCAGTTGACCATGACCGCCGTGGCGCGGCGGGCGAGCTGCTCGAAGGAGACGCTCTACAAATGGTTCGGCGATCGCGACGGGCTGTTGACGGCAACGGTGCAATGGCAGGCGTCCAAGGTGCGGGTAGTGCCGGTTGATCGCAAGGGGCTCGACTTTGCTTCGCTGACGGGGAGCCTCGAACGCTTCGCTTCGGACTGGCTCAAGGTAATTTCGAGCGACACCTCGATCGCGCTGAACCGGGTGGCGGTCGGCCAGGCTAGTTCGGGGAAAGAGGATCTCGGCGCCATCGTGCTGGAGAACGGCCGCTTCGCACTGGCCAGGCGCCTTAAGCCGGTGCTCGAGGCAGGCAAGGAAGCTGGTTTCCTCGAGTTTTCCGATGCTGAGACGGCGTTCCGCACCTTTTTCGGGCTGGTCGCCCGTGACGTGCAGATCCGCCTGCTGCTTGGCGACCGGCTGGAATTGACTGATGCGGCGATCGGCGGCGATGCCGTCCGGGCGACGCAGCAGTTTCTCGCTCTTTACAGGGCAAAAACCGGGCCGCAAGGCCTCTGAATTCAAAACGGGAAGGAAGAAAAATGCGTGTCTATTACGATCGCGATGCCGATCTCAACCTGATCAAGGGCAAGAAGGTCGCCATCATCGGCTATGGCAGCCAGGGCAGGGCGCATGCGCTCAACCTCAAGGATTCCGGCGTCAAGGACATCGCCATCGGCCTCAAGGCCGGCTCGGCGACCGCCAAGAAGGTCGAGGCCGACGGGCTCAAGGTGATGAGCGTGGCCGATGCCGCCAAGTGGGCCGACCTGATGATGATGGCCACGCCCGACGAGCTGCAGGCCGACATCTACAAATCCGAGATCGCGCCGAACATCCGCGATGGCGCAGCGATCGCCTTTGCCCACGGCCTCAACGTTCATTTTGGCCTGATCGAGCCTAAAGCCTCGGTCGACGTCGTGATGATCGCGCCGAAGGGGCCCGGCCATACGGTGCGCGGCGAATACCAGAAGGGCGGCGGCGTGCCGTGCCTGGTCGCGGTCAACCAGGATGCTTCGGGCAATGCGCTCGATCTGGCGCTCTCCTACGCCTGCGGCGTTGGCGGCGGCCGTTCGGGCATTATCGAGACCAATTTCCGCGAGGAGTGCGAGACCGACCTGTTCGGCGAGCAGGTCGTGCTGTGCGGCGGTCTGGTCGAATTGATCCGCGCCGGCTTCGAGACACTGGTGGAAGCCGGCTACGCGCCGGAAATGGCCTATTTCGAGTGCCTGCACGAGGTCAAATTGATCGTCGACCTGATCTACGAAGGCGGCATCGCCAACATGAACTACTCGATCTCGAACACCGCCGAATGGGGCGAATACGTCTCGGGCCCGCGCATCATCACCGCCGAGACCAAGGCCGAGATGAAGCGCGTTCTGAAGGATATCCAGACCGGCAAGTTCACCTCGGAATGGATGCAGGAATACCGCGCCGGCATGTCGCGCTTCAAGGGCATCCGCCGCAACAATGACAGCCACCAGATCGAGGAAGTCGGCGCCAAGCTGCGCGCGATGATGCCGTGGATTTCCAAGAACAAGCTGGTCGACAAGGCCAAGAACTGAAGGAAATTCACATTCGTTTCGTTGCGCGTCCTCAGGCTTCGCGCTGCGGGCGCGCGGGGGATTTCCAAAACAAGCTGGTCGACAAGGCCAAGAACTGAAGGAAATCCACATTCGTTTCGTTGCGCGTCCTCAGGCTTCGCGCTGCGGGCGCGCGGGGGATTTCCAAAACAAGCTGGTCGACAAGGCCAAGAACTGAAGGAATCCACATTCGTTTCGTTGCGCGTCCTCAGGCTTCGCGCTGCGGGCGCGCGGGGGATTTCCAAAAACAAGCTGGTCGACAAGGCCAAGAACTATCGCAATTTCATTGCCGATCAAGAAAGGCCGGCGGAGCGATCCGCCGGCCTTTTCGCATAAAGATTGTGTGGTTCCCACGCTTGTGGACAGGCGCATTATCCTCATCACCGTGGTATGCCTGTGCGGGGCATGGCACAGAAGTGCCAAAGGGGGCTGAGACTTGGAACTCAAATTTCTGTTGGTCGGGTTTGCCTGCGCGGTTGCCGGCATGCTCTCCCTCGTCACGTTCCTGAAGTGGTGGGAGGTGAGGGCGGTCAGCCGCTGGTCTCCGACGCTGGGAAAGATCGTCTCGTCGCGGGTCGAGGCTCGCGAGGTGACCAGTTCGGGATCCGGTTCGGACAGCAGAGGGTCGACCGAAATGCGCAACTTCCCGGCGATCACCTTCGAATACAAGGTGAACGGCAAGACATTTCGCAGTTCGCACTACAGCGTGCAGGAGAACCTTGGAAACTTTGCCGTGGCGGAAACCCTTGCGAAATTTCCAAACGGCTCTGGCGTAACCGTCTTCTACAATCCGGCCGATCCAGCCAAGGCCGTGATCGAACGCACCATGCCCGAAGGTTCCTTCAAATTCATGGTCCAGCTTTCGGCTGGGCTGGTGGTTGGCGCGCTGGTATTGGTCTTCTCCGTCGGCGGCGCCCTGGAAGCGATCCGGCCGTTTTTGCCCAAGCCGCAGAACCTCGGCGCCGCGGCCCTGCTGCTGTTCATGGGATTGTTTGTCCTGCGCATGGGCTTCGCCCAGAAGTCACTAGCGGAACAGGCGGCGAAATGGCCCATCACGGCAGGACACATCGATGCTTCGGGCTTGCAGAAATTTGAGACCCGCGACAGGTCCGGAGGCGGCTATCGGCCCTGGCGAACAGTCTTCAAATCCCGCATCGTCTACAGCTATAGCGTCGCCGGCCAGCGCTACGCCGCCGATCGCATCGCTTTCGGCGCAAACGTGACGGCTTCGCTGCCGAGCCTCGTCAGCGGCCAATCACGGCGCTACCTCGAGGGCGACAAGGTCGAAGTCCACTACGATCCCGCCAATCCGGCTGCCGCGGTTCTCGAATGCAGGGTGAGTGGGCTTTGGCTTCTGTGGGTCTGCGCAGTTGGCTTCATAGGTGGAGCCGCGCTGCTTGTGGGGGTGATCTAAGGCTGAAGCTGCCGTCCTCGACGCTGTAGATCCAGAGGAAGGGCACTTGTCTTCAGCACCTGACAAGAACTCCGCTGTCGAAGCCAGGCCATGTCAATCTCACCGTCGCCCCGTCGACCACAATATGGATGACACGGGAGAACGGCTCTTCCGCCGACGGGTCGGATCCGTAGCATTGGCTGGCCCGCGCCACCCAACCCGTGGGTGTCTTGAGAAACATTGCGTGTTCACAGCCGAGAGCAGGGACCGACAGCGCATCGCGGTACAATGTGTAGACAGTCTGGCGTTGAACATCCGCAACGGCGGTGCAGTTCGATCTGTCCCGGGACCATGTGCCGACATAGGGTTCCGTGGCAAAGGCGCTCCCGCACGAAAATGTTGAGATCGAAATGAGCATCAAGAGATTTCGGATCATCGATTCTTTCTTTCGACCATGACATCGGCCATGCTAAAGCATCGATGCTTAGACTTCACAATGATGCTGCTCCAGGGACTTAAATGATCATCCGCAAAGCAGCAGCTATTTTTCTGGGCATGCTGAGCCTGTCGCAAGCAGCGAACGCAACAGAATGTTCGCTCAGCCATGCGACCTATCGCGAGCCGCGCTCGGGAGCGACGATACAGTTCCGGCCCACAGACAACGAGCCGGCTGCGCTGACGACCGAGGTCTTTTCGCTGATCGTACCCAACACCGACCTTCGTCTGCCGTCGGACATCACCTGGACCAATGGCAAGTACTCATTTCCTGTGGGTACGATCCGGCACACCTGCACCGACGACGATCGCGAGGCGGGTCTCGAGGACGGCACCGGACTGTGCAGAGTGTGGGATGGGCAGGTCTATGCGTTCAATGCAGGCGGTGCCGAGCAGCTGAGTTCCCGCGAAGCCTCGCCGGCACCGGCAGGGTTGCTGTTGCCTGACTTCGGCGCGATTTTTATCGAATGGCCCGATTTCGCCAAAGCCAATCCCGACGGCGTGGCTTGGGATGCCTTTACGTTGACGGGTTGCAGCGATGAATAACAAGAGTCTGCCGGCCTGTATCTGCACCCTGTCGGTCCTTGTGGCCATGGCCACGGGGGCTGGTGCCGACCAAAGCAAGCCGTCGCGTCCACCTATCGATAAATGCAGCTGGGAACGCTTGGCGGACAGGGATGTCGGGCTGGCTGCCTGGGTACAGCGCTGCGATTTCGGTTTTCGCCGGATTCATTTCGAGCTTGGCGGCAATGCTCTTGCCATCAAATACAGCGATGGCGGTTCGGCCGATCCCGTCGTCGAAGTCTTCGATATGCTGCCGGGCGAGGCCGCCGATGCTGCGTTGCAGCGCATTTTTACGCAGAAGACCGAGAAAGCCATCAGCACACGTTGCGTGCTCACGCCTTACACCGACGCGGCGACGCCCGCGCGCATCCTCCGGTATGTTTTCAGTCCCGATGCCGCCTATCGTGAGGAATTGAAGACCGTCGCCAACCCTGACGAGGTCGGCGAACCGCCTTGCGGCGAATGGGGCGAAGCCCCGGACGGCATTCAGTATTTCGAGGTGCAATCACCCGAACTGCGAAAGCTTCTATTCGTTCGCGTCGGCCAGGATGAGCCGCTGTTTGACGAGCAGACACTGCAAGTCCTGCCACCCGGATAGCGCCGGTAGATATCAGCCGTAGTGCCAACTGGGCTTTGGTTCGGTGCCGGTGAACATCACGCCGATGCGGTCCTCGCGGCGCCAGCGGACCACGGCCTTGTAGGCGATGCCGTCGGTCGGAACATAGAGCAGGAACTCATCGGGCACGCGCGCGTCGATCGAGACCTTCAATTCGGCGCCGCCGGCATGCATGTTGCGCAGCGTGCATGTGACCTCGGAATTGGTCATGCCGGTCAGGATCGTTGCGCCCTTCAAGACGCGCTGCCGGCGTTTGTCCCTCTGTTCGTCCTCGGCCATCGCACGCAATCCAGCCATTTTTCGCGTCTCGGGCGTTCTGATCGGGAGGATTATTAGACCTGCCTGATAAAAATAGCGTTATCAGCAGTCGGGACTGGGAGATGTTCGCGGTTCCTGGCTGGAAGAAAAAGGCGCCGCGAAGCACGGCGCCGAACGATGCTTGTTGTCGGCCTGCTTACCTATAGGGCGAGTAGCATTGCTGGCGCGGCCCGTAATAGGGCTGGAAGGTATTGTCCCAGGCGCGGTACGACCGGTAGCGATTGTAACACCATTGGACATGTGCACTGGAAAGCCGCCCTGCGCGATAATAGCGGCGCGGTGGCGGCGCGTCGTAGTAGTTGTAGCTGTTGTACAGGCTGCCAAGGCCGAGCCCCAGGCCCAAGCCAAGAATCGCGGCACCCGCACCATCATCATAGTAGCCGCCGCGGTAATGGCGGCGATGGTGGCGCCAGCGCCAGCTGTCGTCCCAGCCGCCATTATCCCAGTGTCTCGAAAAATGACGGCCGCGGAAATTGTGGGACCGCCATCTCCAATCGTCGCCGCCGTGCCATTGCCGAAAGCCGCGATTGCGCCAACGCCAGATCTGCCTGTCATTGCCGCCTGCCCAATCTTCACGAATTTGCACGATGTCGGCAGCATTGCCCGCCACCGGCAGCAGAGGTTTGGGTATTGGCCCGGCAAGCGAGGGGGACGAGAGGCCGGTGATCAGACCGAGGGCCATCAGCCCGGATCTGACAGAAGATAAAAAGAGCGGTTTCATCGCACTCTCCGAAGATTCAGGCCCCACGCCCAGAATACCCCGGGGAAGGGCCTATTGATGGAACTTTCCATCTGAACGGAAGATGAACAAAAAGGTTCCGTCAGCCATAGCGAGCGCGCGATCAAGCAGAGCCGCCTGATTTCTGCGCCCTTGTTTTCGGGCGCGCTTGCGGGCAAAGGTCAAAGCCATGTCGCTGCGCCTTGCCACTTTCAACGTCGAAAACCTGATGAACAGGTTTGATTATTCCGGATACCGCAATCAGCTCAACGAAGATCGCACGCTGGCGCTTTTCGACATTCAGAGCGAGGCCGAATACAAGATGCTCGAGCAGGCGCGGGCCATCGCGCAGTCCGACGACACGCGGCAGTTGACGGCGCTGGCGATCGCGGCCACCCGCGCCGACATCATCTGCATGCAGGAGGTCGACAATATCGAGGCGCTGAGGGCCTTCGAATATGGCTATCTGTTCAAGATGGTGGGGCAAGGCTACCGGCAGAAATACACCACCGCCGGCAATGATTCGCGCGGCATCGACGTCGCCGTGATGATGCGCAACGAGACCGCGCAGGGCCAGCCGATCGAATTCGTGCGCATGACCAGCTACGCCTATGTCACGTTCGAGCAATTCGGGCTGCACACGGCGGAATTGGCAGCACTTGGACATCAGGCCAATGAGCGCATCTTCCGGCGCGACTGCCTGGAAATCGATCTGACCGTGGCTGGCGCGCCGTTGACGCTCTATCTCGTGCATTTCAAGTCGATGGGCTCGCCCCGTAACGGCCTCGACGGCCGCGAGGCGACAATGCCGCTGCGCACCGCCGAGGCGCAGGCGGTGCGCCGGATCATCGAGGAGCGCTTCGGCAAGGACCATGCCGCCGACAAGCGCTGGGCAATCTGCGGCGACATGAACGACTACCGGCAGCGCGTGAAGATCACTGGCGATGTTTTCGACGGCTATCGCTTCGAGGTGATCGACGAGACCCGGTCCTGCATCGACGTGCTCACTGCCGGCGGTTTTTGCGAAAACGCGGTCGAGCGGCGGCCGGAAATGGACCGCTGGACTTTCTATCACACGCGCGGACCGGAAGAGCGGCATCTCTGCCAACTCGACTACATCCTTTTGTCGAGGGCGCTAGCCAGGCAGAACGCCACCGCCGTTCCCGATATCATCCGTAACGGGCAGCCTTGGCGCACCATATTTCCGGCAGGCCAGGAGGTCGAGCGCTTCCCACGCGCCGGGTGGGACCGGCCGAAGGCATCCGACCATTGCCCGGTAGCAATTGCCCTCGACATGGCGTGAGACAGGCGTGAGTTTCGACCTGCCGCGCAATATCATCCTGCCGGTCGATGCCATCGACGTCAGGCTCGATCCTGGCCTGCATCCGTTCGAGCGCGATAATGCCGAGGCGATCGCGGCGAACTGGCGGCGTGAGACCGCATCGAAGCCGGCGCTTTTCGACGGCACCGTGGTGCTGCTTTCCGCACTCAGCTACCGCGACAATCGCCTCGTCGGCCGCTGCCATGCGGTGCGGTATTCGACCTTCATGCTTTGGCGCAGCAATAGACAGGTGCCTGGCGCCGAACATGCCTACGCGCACGCCATGCTGGTCGCTGGCGACAATGCGCTGGTGGCGATCCGCATGGCGCCGCATACGGTCAATGCCGGCCGCATCTACTTCGCCGCCGGTTCGTTCGAGCCCACCGATTTCCGCGACGGCCTTGTCGACGTCGACTTCAACATGATCCGCGAGGTACGGGAGGAAACCGGCCTCGACCTATCAGGCGCGACACGCGGCAGGCGCCACTACGCCCTGTCGACGGCAAGCGGCACGGTGATCTTTCGCCGCTACCGCGAGACGGCCTCCGCCGACGACCTGGCACAGCGGATCCGCGCTTTCGTCGCGGCCGAGTCAGAGCCTGAAATCGAAGGTCCTGTGATCATCCGCAATGCAGCCGACCTGCCGGACGGATTGATGCCGCATATGAGACCGCTGATCGAATGGCACTTCGCGCAAGGATTCCGACTCTAACGTCGCGACCTGCCTTCAATAGCCTTGCGGTCGCTGCGGGCAGCGACAAAATACAGCAGCACGCCGAGACCCAGGAGTGCCCCCATGGCCGTTCCCATCGTCTGCCCAATTACCTGCTGGAAGTCAGCTGTGACGCGATCGGGATTATCCATTCCATAACGGATCAAATTCCACCAAAGCCCTGCCAATGCGGCTTCGACGATCACCATCGCCAGAGCCAGTCGCCCTCTCTTGCTCATCCATTGTTCCCCCTTAGTCCCCAACAGCATTGTTATCATTGCAGATTGTGCTGCGACAAGGGCAGGTTGCTTATAAAATTGGCAGCGTCGCGAGGCGACATTTGCTGCAACGCTCTATTCATGCCTCAGCGCGTCGATGGGGTTGAGCCGTGCGCCGCGCAGCGCCGGGAAGAAGCCGAACACCATGCCGATCAGCGCGGAAAAGCCGACCGCAAGCAGGATGACCGCCGGGCTTGGCGCAAACGGGATCGTCAGCGTCAGCGAGGCGAGGCCGGCCAATGCCAGGCCGATCAGGATGCCGATGATGCCGCCAAGCAGCGACAGCACCGTCGCCTCGACCAGGAACTGGATGAGGATGTGCTTTTCGTGGGCGCCGATGGCGAGCCTGATGCCGATCTCGCGCGTGCGCTCGGTTACCGACACCAGCATGATATTCATAATGCCGATGCCGCCGACGAGCAGGCTGACGCCGGCGACGGCGCCGAGCATGCCAGTCATGGTGGTGGTGGCGCTGGCCATGGCATCGGCGATCTGGGTCATGTCGCGGATCGAGAAATCATCGTCTCGGTCGGGCGTGATGCGGCGTGTGTCGCGCAAGATGTCCTCGACGCGCTGCTGCAGCACCGTGGTTGGCGTACGGTCGTCGGCGGCGACATAGACCGATTCGATGTCGCGATTGCCGGCAATGCGACGCTGATAGGCGGCGAGCGGCATCAGCACGACATTGTCCTGGTCCTGGCCGAAGCCGGTATAGCCCTTCGGTTCGAGCAAGCCGATGATCTTGCAGGAGGTGCGGTTGACGCGGATGATCTCGCCTTCGGGGTCACCGGCGCCGAAGAACTGCTGGCGCACCGTCTCGCCGATGAGGCAGACGCCGGTCCCCGAGCGGGTTTCCGAATCGCTGAACGGGCGGCCCGAAACCAGCTTCCAGTCGCGAGCCTCGAGATAGGCGCTGTCGGTGCCGGTAACGCCCGAGGTCAGGCTTTCGGTGCCGAAAATGACGCGCACCTGCTTTTGCGACGCCGGTGAGATGGCGCGCGCGCCGTCCAGGTGCGCGACAAGCGCTGCAAGATCTCTGTCGCTCAGCGGTCGGACGACCTGATCGAGCCCTCCAGGTCCGCCAGGCCCCGCCGGACGGCCGGAACGAATGACGAGCAGGTTGCTACCAAGCTTGGAAATATCGGACTTGACCTTCTCGGTGGTGCCCGAGCCGATGGTCAGCATGGCGATGACGGCGGCAACGCCGATGACGATGCCGAGCAGCGTCAAGAACGAGCGCAGCACGTTGCGGCGGATGGAGCGGAGCGAGAGGCGGACGGTTTCCCAGATCATGGCTAGGCCATCTCGAGATTGGCGGTATCCGAGGCGACATGGCCATCGAGGAAACGGATCGTGCGCTGGGCATAGCCGGCAACATCGGCTTCGTGCGTGACCATGGCGATGGTCAGGCCGAGCTCGCTGTTCAGCTGCGTCAGGAGCTCCATGATCTCGTGCGTGCGGGCGGTGTCGAGATTGCCGGTCGGCTCGTCGGCAACGAGCAGCGTCGGCCTGGTGACGATGGCGCGGGCGATCGCCACGCGCTGCTGCTGGCCGCCGGACAGCTCGGCTGGCGTATGATGCTCGCGGCCGACAAGGCCGACCTCGGCAAGTGCCTGCATGGCAAGGCCGCGGCGCTCGCGGGCACCTACGCCGCGGTAGATCAGCGGCAGTTCGACATTCTCCGCCGCCGTAGTGCGCGGCAAGAGATTATAGCCCTGGAAGACGAAGCCACATAGAGATTGCGCAGCTGAGCACGGCGGTTGCGGTCGAGACGGCCGGCGTCGATGCCTTCGAAGCTGTAAGTCCCAGCGGTCGGCGTGTCGAGGCAGCCAATGATGTTCATGGCCGTCGATTTGCCGGAACCGGATGGGCCCATGATGGCGACGAATTCGCCGCGTCTGATTGCGAGGTCGACGCCGGCCAGCGCATGCACCCGGGCTTCGCCCTGGCCATAGCTTTTCCAGACCTTGTCGAAGCCTATGAGCGTGGTCGCGACCGATGCCACGATCAACTCCGCTGCTGCGAGGCGGTAATGACTTGTGCGCCTTCCTCCAGGCCGGAGACGATCTCGGTCAGTTCGCCGTCGGTCGAGCCGACCCTGACGTTGACCGGATGCGGCCGCCCATTCTCCAGCACGTAGAGCGTGCGCGAGCCGTCGGTGGGCTTCGTCGCCGCCTGGTGCCGGCGGTTGCCGCCGGGGCGTCCCATGCGGCCGGTGAACAGGTCGGTGAGGCTCCAGCCGCGCTCCGCCGTCTGGGCCGGCCGGTAGCGGAAGGCGATCGACGGCACGGTGAGCACGTTCCTGGCCTGCTTGGTGACGACCGAGACGGTGGCTGTCATGCCGGGCCGCAACAGAAGTTCGCTGTTGTCGACATCCAGCCTTGCATCGTAAGTGACGACGCCGTCGGTGGTGACCGAGGCATAGGAGATGTCTCGGATTTCGGCGTCGAACGGCCGTTCCGGGAAGGCATCGACGGTGAAGCGCGCATGCTGGCCGGGTTTGACGGCGCCGATATCGGCCTCGTCGACCGCCGCCTTCAACTCCATGTTCTTCAGATCGGCGGCGATGACGAACAGGACTGGCGCCTGCAGCGAAGAGGCGACCGTCTGGCCGGGATCGACCGAGCGCGTCAGTATGATGCCGTCGATCGGAGCGTAGATGGTGCTCTTGGCAAGATCCGTCTGCTGCGCCTTGAGATCGGCACTGGCCATGGCGAGGTTGGCTTTGGCAATATCGAGCGCCGCCTTCGAGCGGTCGCGCGTGGCGGTTGCCGCTTCGAGCGACTGGTCCGTCGCCATGCCGCGCTTGGTCAGTTGTGCCGCGCGCACCAGCGCCTTTTCGTTTTCGGCCAGGGTCACAGTGGCGTCCTCGACGCTCGCCGCCGCTGCCTTGGCGGAGGCCTGGGCGCGCTCGATCTGCACCTCCAGCTTTGCGGTGTCGAGCGCAGCCAGCACATCGCCCTTCTTCACCAGCTGGTTCTCGTTGACCGAAACCGAGCGGACGACGCCGGAGAGTTCGCTGGAAATATCGACCTGGGTGAGGGGCTGCAGCGTGCCGGTAGCCGAAACCGCGACGGTAAGGTCGGTCATGGCGGCCAGTGTCGTGGTATACTCGATCTTGGCGGGCGAGCCCGCATACCAGGGGTAGCCGACGACACCCGCGGCCACTGCGAGTAGCGCAAGCAGCGCGTAAAACCAACCGCGACGGCGTTTTGTCTTCAGGCCCTGGTGGTCGAGCCCGAGCGCCGTCTCGATGGCGGAAGCGGATTCCGTCTTTGGCAGATTGACAATCTGGTCCACGCCGGCCCCCTATGTTCAGTGATTTCCCATCAGTGCACAAATCAGGCCTTATGGTTCGAAATTCAAATTAAATTTCGCCCATGTTGGGAATGAGGCAGAGGACTTACTGAGATGCAGCCGCGGAATTACTTACTTTACGACGTATTCACCACCAACCGGCTGGCGGGCAATCCGCTGGCCGTGGTGCTCGACAGCGACGGGCTGGACCTTGCTGCGATGCAGGCGGTGGCGCGCGAGTTCAACCTGTCCGAAACCGTCTTCGTGCTGCCGCCTGATAATCCCAAGCATCGGGCCCGCATCCGTATCTTCACACCCGACTATGAAATGCCGTTCGCCGGCCACCCGACCGTCGGCTCGGCGATAGCGCTCGCCGAAATGGCGGGAGAGGCCGCCGGCATCTTCGTGCTCGAGGAGAATATCGGCCCGGTGCGCTGCGCTGTCAGCAAGCACGATGGTTCGACCTTTGCCGAGTTCGACCTGGCGAAACTGCCGGCGCAGCTGGAATTGTCGGCCGCTCCCGAGGCGATCGGCGCGGCCCTTGGCCTTGGGCCGCACGAGATCGGCTTCGAGAACCACCGCGTTTCGTTCTGGTCGGCTGGAGTGCCCTACGTGACCATCCCCGTCGCCAATCTGGAGGCGGCCGCCCGGATCAGGCTGGACAACCAGGCGTGGTCGGAGTTGGCACCACGCAAGAGCGAATGGGCCTTCGCCAGCCCCTATGTCTATTGCCGCGAGACGGTGCACCATGACAGTGCCTTCCACGTCCGCATGATGGTGCCCGGCAATCCGTCCTACGAAGACCCGGCGACCGGATCAGCGGCGGCCGCGTTCGCCGGCGCGATCATGCATTTCGACGGCCCGACAGACGGCGTTTCACAACTGTGGATCGAGCAGGGGCTGGAGATGGGCCGGCCTTCGCGCATTCGCCTCGAACTGAATGTCGACGGCGGCAAACTGGCCGCCGCCCGCATCGGCGGCCATGCGGTGAAGGTGGCTGAAGGCAGGCTTTTTGTTTGACGACCTCGGCACTTCGGCGATTTGTCGGGAAATGAATCCCACGGGGCTGGACATGGCGGATGGCGGCGGCTATATGCCCGCCAACGCCGGTTTTTTACCGGCCGAGTGGGTGCGTAGCTCAGTTGGTAGAGCAGCTGACTCTTAATCAGCGGGTCCACAGTTCAATCCTGTGCGCACCCACCAAAAATCTCCAGGATTTGGTGGAAAGACCTTAGAACGAGCCGGTTTCATTCACCGCGCTCGTTTCATCAACTTTGGGCTGCCTTTGGAGTCCGATAGTCTTTGGCGAGGCGTGCTCTTAGCTCGCAGCGCTCGCAGCCGACTGGATCAAACGCTGCGATTGCCGCGCCCGAAAACGCGGCTCAGAAACTTGCCGAACCGAAAAGCGATGCCATTGTCAGCACTCTGACGTCTGTCAGCATCAACATCGGCTTTTCCCCCTGAAAAGTCGCTGATAAGCACCAGAAGAAGATCAAGAAAAGGACGAGAATCGCGGTGTCGATCGGACCGTAGCTGGAATATCTGCCGCGCGAAATCAGCGCACCGCTACCGACAATGAGAAACGCAGCAGAGTAGGCGGGGTGAAACTTTTTCATCCCACCAGATTATCTGAGAATCATCGCGAACGGAAGCTGCTGCCTTAGTGGATCGAGTTCATACTTAGTGGATCGAGTTCATAGGCCGTATCCGATTACTTCTCCGAAACACCAGCCTCCGCAAAACTTGCCATCCTGGCATGGCATTCGAGTGCCGAGCGGACGACGTTGACGGCGAGGCAGGCGCCGGAGCCTTCGCCGAGCCGCATGCCGAGGTCGAGCAAGGGCGGCAGGCCGAGCGCCTCCAATAGACGACGGTGGCCGGATTCGGCCGAGACATGGGCTGCCAGCGTGTGGGCGAGGCCAGCAGGGTGCAGCGCTGCCAAAGGTGCCGCTGCGGCGGTGCAGACGAAGCCGTCGAGCAATACCGGCACGCCGAGATGACGCGCAGCCAGCGTTGCGCCCAAGATCGCCGCAAGCTCGCGGCCGCCGAGGGCCGCCGCTACCTTCAGCGGATCGGCCAGCGCCGGGGCGTGGCGCTTCAGGCCGGCCTCGATGGCGACGATCTTGCGCACGAGGCCGGCATCGTCGACGCCGGTGCCGCGCCCAGTCCATCGTTCGGCGCCGCCGCCGAACAGCGCGGTTGAGATGGCCGCCGCCGGCGTGGTGTTGCCGATGCCCATTTCGCCGAAGCAGACGAGGTCGAGGTCCTTGCTGACCGCGTCGTAGCCGGCCGAGACAGCGGCGAGGAAGGCCTCGTCGTCCATCGCCGGCTCTTGCGTGATATCGCCGGTCGGATGATCCAGATCAAGCGGGATGACGTCTAGCTCCGCGCCGGCGATGCGGGCAAGCTGGTTGATGGCGGCGCCGCCGCCGGCGAAATTCGCCACCATCTGCACGGTGACCTCCGACGGGAAGGCCGACACGCCTTGCGCGGTGACGCCGTGATTGCCGGCGAAGACGAAGACCTTGACACGGTCGAGCTTTGGCATGTCGCGGCCCTGCCAGCGCGCCAGCCAGGCGACTATTGTCTCCAGCCGGCCAAGGCTGCCTTGGGGCTTGGTCAGCGTGTCCTGGCGGCGGGCGACGGCATTGGCCGCGGCGTCGCTGCCAATGGGCAGGCCGAGGCAGGCGGCGCGCAGTTCATCGAGCGATTTGAAAGGCATGGGGGCAAAATCTCCGAAACAGAGTCAGGAAAGGGAAATGGAAGCGACGAGCAGGATTGCGATCTCGCCCAGCTGCTGAAGGGCGCCGACGGTGTCGCCGGTCTGGCCGCCGATCTGGTTGAGGCAAAGCGCGCGGAAGGCGGCGAATGACAGACCGAGCAGGATGATCGCGAAAACGGCAGCGCCGAACCCAAGCGTCAGCAGTGCGACCGCACCGAGTACGGCACCGATGCCAGCTGTTTTAGCCGAGACGGTCCCCGCTTCGGCCGAAAGGCCGTCGCTGCGGGCCGGCTGCAGCAGGTGCATGAAGGCGCCGAGCAGGCCGCGCGAGGCGGCATGCGCGGCAATGAGGGCCCAGAAGACATGAGCCGGGCCGGCGAGTTCTGAGAGCGCGCTCCAGCGGATCAACAGCGAGATGCCGAGCGCGCAGGCGCCGTAGGCACCGATGCGGCTGTCACGCATGATCTCCAGTTTCCTGTCGCGGGTCTTGCCGCCGCCAAAACCATCAGCAACATCCGACAGCGCGTCCTCATGCAGGCAGCCGGTGACAAGCAAGATCGCGGCAAGGGCGAACGCTGCAGCAGGACCTCCGGCTAGGCCCAGCGTCGTGCCGACGGCGCAGGCCAGCGCACCGGCCATAGCGACGGCGAGACCGGCGACCGGTGCAGCCCAGATCGCAGCGGCAAGGCTTCGGCCACGGAAGTCGGCTCGCGGCAGCGGCAGCCGGGTAAAGAAGACGAGGCAAAGCGCGATATCATCGAGAATTTGCTGTTGCGAGGCCTTCATCCGGCCCTCGCAATGGCATGGAAGAACGTGCCGCTGACATTGCCGCGCCGGTAGCCGGAGGCGCCGAGCGGGTTGCCTTGCCCGTCGGCGAGATCGGCCAGCGGCCCGTCATTGCCGGTCGCAACCATCTGCGCGTAGTGGAACTCATGGCCGCGGATCAGCGTGCCTTGGCTGCCGAGCGGACAGCCGGACCGCAGCCGCGCCTCGCGGTAGCCGAGATTCATCTTGCGCTTGGCGAAGCTGGTCGAATGGCCGAGCAGGCCAAGCATCCGATGCGTCTCGCCCGATGCGTCCTCGAGCGCTTCGCCCAGCACCATGAAGCCGCCGCACTCGCCATGCACCGGCCGCGTGGCGGCGAACCTCGCCATGCCCGCCCTGAAATTCGCAGCGGCGGCGAGGCGGCCGGCGTGGAGCTCGGGATAGCCGCCGGGCAGCCAGCAGACATCGCAATTGTCGCCGGGCGCTTCATCGGCGAGCGGCGAGAATGGGACGATCTCGGCGCCGGCCTTGCGCCAATGCGCGGCAACGTGCGGATAGAGGAAGGTAAAGGCGGCGTCCTCGGCGAGTGCAATGCGCTGGCCGGGGGGCGGCAGCGCGTCGCCGAAATTGCCAGGCGCGGGCGTGAATGGCGCCGCCAGAGCCATGATGGCGTCGAGGTCGAGCGAGCGCTCGACCATATCGGCCAGCCGGTCGAGATGCGCCATCAGATTCTCATATTCGCCGGCCTGGACGAGGCCGAGATGGCGCTCGGGCAGGTTGAGCGAGGGATCGCGCAGGATAGCGCCGACGACAGGCAAGCCGAGCGCTTCGATGGCATCGCCGCACAGTCGGCGGTGGCGTTCACTGCCCAATCGGTTGAGCACGGCACCGGCCATGCGCACATCCGGGTCATAAGTAGTAAAGCCCTTGGCAACGGCCGCCGCCGTGGTCGACTGGCCGGAAACGTCGAGCACCAGCAGCACCGGCAAGCCATAAAGTCGGGCAAGGTCGGCGGCCGAGCCGGTGCGGCCCGGAGCAGCCGGAATCCCGTCGAACAGGCCCATGGCGCTTTCGAGGAAGATAAGATCGGCATCTTCGGTCGCTTCGCCGGCCAGTGCGTTAAGCAGGGCGGGCGGCATTGCCCAGCTGTCGAGGTTGATGCCGGATAAGCCTGTGGCGGCGGTGTGGAAGCCGGGATCGATATAGTCCGGGCCGGACTTGGCGCCGCGCACCTTCAGGCCGCGCCGGGCGAGCGCGCGCAGAATGCCGATGGTGACGCTGGTCTTGCCCGAGCCCGAGCGCGGCGCGCCGATGATGATGGCGCGGGTCATGGCTCGCCCGCCAGTGCCGCACGCATAGCGACAATACCCCCGACGACGATCAGCGCCGGCGAGGTCAGACCGGCGGCCGCTGCCTCTTCCGCAATGGTGGCGAGCGTGGCGACGACGATCCGTTCCTGCGGTGTCGTCGCAGCGACAATCACCGCGGCGGGCGTCGAAGGCGCCAGCCCGCCCTCGAGCAGCGAGGCGGCGATCAGCGGCAGATTGGCCATGCCCATATAGATGACCACCGGCTGGCCGGTACGGGCGATGGCCGCCCAGTCGAGATCGTCATCGGTGCCGGCGGCGTGACCGGTCGCCAGGATCAGCGCCTTGTTGATGCCGCGCATGGTGCCGGGAATGCCGGTGGCGGCCAGCGCGCTGAGGCCGGACGTCAGGCCAGGCAGGATGCGGAACGGGATGGTTTTCCCGGCCAGCGCCAGCGCCTCTTCGCCGCCACGCCCGAAAATATAGGGGTCGCCCCCCTTCAGCCTGACGACGCGCCGGCCCGCGCGCGCCAGCCGAACCAGAAGAGCGGTAATGTCGTCCTGCTTCATCGATGGCTTGCCACCGCGCTTGCCGGCATAGAACAGTTCCGCGCCCTCAGCGACGGCGACGACCGCGGGCGAGACCAGCGCGTCATAAACCAGCGCGTCGCACTGTCCGAGGGCGGCCAGCACTTCCAGCGTCAGGCAGCCGGGATCGCCAGGGCCGGCACCGGCCAGCCAGACATGACCGGGCTCCAGCTGGCGCGGTTTGAAGTTCAGCCGGGTGAGCGCCTGCTCGACCGTAGTGTTTCTATTGCTGCCGCTCACAATCCGTCCCGTCCGCGAAAGCGCCGCTGGTAGTGCGCGTCATACAGTGAACTTTCGCCAAAGCCTTCCGCCGCCAGCGAGCGGCCGACGAAGATGATTGCCGTGCGCTCCATCGGATCGGCGGCCAATTGCGCCTCGATGGTGGCCAGCGTGCCGGTCAGCACGCGCTCGTCCGGCCAGGAGGCACGGAAGACGACCGCGACCGGGCAGTCGGCGCCGTAATGCGGCGTCAGCTCGGCGACGACGCGGTCGATGGCGTGGATGGCAAGGTGGATGGCCAGCGTGGCGCCGGTGCGGCCGAAGCCGGCCAGCGTTTCGCCGGGCGGCATTTTCGAGGCGCGGCCGGAGATGCGGGTCAGCACCAGGCTTTGCGCGACTTCTGGAATGGTCAGCTCGCGGCGCAGCGCTGCCGCCGCAGCGGCGAAGGACGGCACGCCCGGCGTCAGTGTATAAGGGATGCCGTGCTTTTCCAGCCGGCGGATCTGCTCGGCAACTGCGCTCCAGACCGACAGATCACCGGAATGCAGGCGGGCGACATCATGGCCGGCCGCGTGGGCGGCCACATATTCGGCCTCGATCTCGTCGAGTGACATCGGCGCGGTGTCGATCAACCTCGTTCCGGGCGCGCAGTGCTGCAACAGCTCCGGCGCGACGATCGATCCGGCATAGAGGCAGACGGGACAACTGCCGAGCAGGCGGCTGCCGCGCAAGGTGATCAGGTCGGCAGCACCCGGGCCGGCACCGATGAAATGGACGGTCATGCCGCATCTCCGCTGATGGCGATGGCGCAGGTGACAGCACCGAGCACCGTGCGCGGCCCGAGCAGCTTTGCGCCTTTGCCGGCGGCGGCAAGCGCCGAGGCTTCGGAAACAGACGGCGTGCCGGCATGCTCCTGTGATAGGTCGGAGTGGCTGGTCGTAGATGCAGCTTTGAGTTCGTCCTGCTCGACAACGATCACCGGGAGGCGCAGTTCACGTCCGGCGGCGAAGATTGCCGCTTCATCCTGCTTGAGAGACGCGGTCGCGAGGGCTGAAAGCGCGGGCAGGGCAAGCCCGTGCGCCTCCAGTGCGGTTTCTACCGCAGCAAGCACGTCGCGTGCGCTGACACCTTTGCGGCTGCCGATGCCCGCGACCATCATGGCTTGGCCCAACTCCATTGGGTGACCGGCACAGCCGGCCGCCAGGCCTGCATCGAACCAACCGGCGAAGCACGGGATATAGCGATCCGGGTAAGCTCGCCTCCGAGCGCAGCGTGACGGGAAAGCAGCAGTGCCTCCATCTCCAGGGTCACTGCGTTGGCGACTAGGCGGCCGCCGGCAGGTAAGGCATCGATGGCTCTTTCCAGCACGCCGGCATCGCTGCCGCCGCCGCCGATGAAGATCGCTGCCGGCGTTTCCAGCCCAGCAAGAGCTTGCGGTGCGGAACCTTCAACGACGGCGAGACCGGGAACGCCGCAGGCCGCGGCGTTACGTCGGATGCGGACGGCGCGGGCCGGATCGGCCTCAACGGCGATGGCACGCATGGAAGGATGGGCCAGCATCCATTCGATGCCGATGGAGCCCGATCCGGCGCCGATGTCCCACAGCAGTTCGCCGCGCCTTGGCGCGAGAGCGGACAGGGTGACGGCGCGCACTTCGCGCTTGGTGATCTGGCCGTCATGCTCGAACAAACGATCGGCAAGTCCCGCTGTCAGCGGCAGGATGGGTGCTTGCGGAGTCGATTCAACTTCGATCGCGAGCACGTTGAGCGGATTGATCTTTGCGAGGTCGAAGGTGCCGGCGCTCGCCGAGCGCAGCCTTTCGTTCGGCCCACCCAGCGCCTCCAGCACCGTCAACCGCGAAGCGCCGAAGCCAAGTTCGATAATGAGACGGGCAATCGCTCCCGGTGCATCGCTGTCCGAGGTCAGCGCGAGAATGCGGGTGCAAGGATGCAGCAACGGCCGGATCAGGTCGAGCGAGCGGCCATGCAGCGAAATGGTCTCGACGTCCTGCAGCGCCCAGCCCAGGCGTGAGGCGGCCAGCGAAAAGGCCGAGGGCGCGGGGATCACCCGCATATCCTCTGCCGCGACCTTGCGGGCGAGGGTGACGCCGGCACCGTGGTAGAAGGGATCGCCGGAGGCCAGCACGCAGACGCGTCTGCCGGAGAGCGCCAGCACGTCGCGCATCTCGGCATCGAAGGGCGTCGGCCAGGCGCGCGCTTCACCTTTGATCAGTGATGCGACAAGGGCGAGGTGGCGCTTGCCGCCGAAGACGAACTCGGCCTCAGCGATCAACCGCTTGGCCTCGTCGCCGAGACCCGCTACACCGTCCTCGCCGATGCCGACGATCGTAAGCCACTTTGAGGTGAGCTTGGCGCCGCGCGGAGCTTCAGCAGGCATAATGACCCACCGCATTCTGATCCTCGGCGGAACCACCGAAGCACGGCAACTGGCCGGCAAGCTTGCCGCGCGCGCGGATATTTCGGTCATGCTGTCGCTGGCCGGTCGTACCGAAAACCCGGCCGCGCAGGGGGTGCCGGTGCGGGTCGGCGGCTTCGGCGGTGCCGGCGGGCTGGCGGCGTATCTCCGCCAGAACAAGATCGACCTGCTGATTGACGCCACGCATCCCTATGCGGCGCAAATCTCCGCCAATGCGGCGGAAGCAGCGCGCATGACCGGCGTGCCTATCGTTGCGCTCAGGCGTCCCGGATGGGAGGCGGTCGAAGGTGATCGCTGGACGTTGGTCGACACCGTTGCCAGCGCGGTGACGGCTTTGGGATCGGTGCCGCGCCGTGTGTTCCTGGCGCTCGGGCGGCAGGAGGTCGCTGCCTTCGAGGCAGCTCCCCGGCATCATTATCTCGTTCGCAGTGTCGACCCGGTCGAGCCCAGGCTCGCTGTGCCCGACGCGGCCTATCTCTTGGCGCGCGGGCCGTTTCATGAGGTCGATGAGCGCGCGCTGCTCGAAAGCCGTGGCATCGAAGTCGTTGTTTCCAAAAACAGCGGCGGCGAGGCGACCTACGGCAAGATCGCGGCGGCGCGGGCGCTCGGTGTCGAGGTGATCATGATCCGTAGGCCGGCGTTGCCGGACGTTACGTCGGCCGAAACCATCGAATCGCTTGCCGCTATGGTCGATCATTTTCTGGTCGGTCATGTTCTTGGGCCCGCTGCCGAACGCGGCGTGTAGACCAGCGCGGCCTTGTCACGCCGCTTGATGATCCTGGTTTCCGGCGAGCCGATGATGATGCAGGTGGCCATGTCAGCCTTCGCGGCATCGGCGTCGGCCAGCAGAAAAACCTCGATGCGCTCGTCGGGACGGCCGGCGGCACGGCCAAAGATCACCGGCGTGGTGCCGGGCAGGATCGCCGTCAGGCATTCGAACGCGCGGCCAAGCTGCCAGGGGCGTGCCTTGCTGATCGGATTGTAGAGCGCGATGACGAAGCCGGCGCCCGCCGCCGCAAGTAGGCGCAGCTCGATCAAATCCCACGGCTTCAGATTGTCGGACAACGAGATGGCGCAGAAATCATGGCCGAGCGGCGCGCCGATGCGGGCGGCGACGGCGAGCATGGCGGTAATGCCGGGCACGATAGCGATGTCGACCGTGCGCCATTCGGGTGGGCCCGCCTCGATCGCCTCGCAGACGGCCGCCGCCATGGCGAAGACGCCGGGATCGCCGCCCGACACGACGGCGACATCGTGGCCTTCCGCAGCCTTCAGCAGCGCGTCCCTGGCGCGCGCGAGTTCCTCGCGATTATCGGAAGCGACGCGGGTCTGCTCGGGGCGCAGATCTAGCCGGTCGAGATAAGGCTTGTAGCCATAGAAGAATTTTGCCTCGCCAACGGCGCGGCTGGCTTCCGGCGTCACCTGGTCGGCGTTGCCGGGCCCGAGGCCGATGACGGTGAGGCGGCCGCTCATGCTTCGGCTCTCAATGCGCTTGGCCGGCCCGACCAGCCGGCCACCAGAACGATGGCGAAATAGGGCGCCTGGTCGTCCTTTTTATCGGCCAGCCGCATCGAGACGCCGCCCGGCATGGTGCCGCGCTCGACGTAGACGGCCCGCGCCAGTTTGTCGGTTGCCTCCAGCGCGCGCCTGATCTTGGGCAGGTTGCGGCCGACCTTCATGATCACCGCAGCGTCGGTGTCGGCGAGGCGACGCGTCAGCTCGAATTCGCTCATCGTGCCCGGCAGCACCGTCAGCACGTCGTCGCCCTGGACGATCGGCAGGCCGGTCGCCGACCAGCAGCCGGACATGGCGGTGACGCCCGGGATGACTTCGGTCGGAAAGCGGTGCGCCAGCCGGACATGAAGATGCATGTAGGAGCCGTAGAAAAGCGGGTCGCCCTCCGAGAGCACCGCGACCATCCTGCCGGCGCTGAGGTGCTCGGCGACCTTTTCGGCCGATTGCTCATAGAAATCGGTGATCTGCGAGCGGTAATCGCTGTGATCCTTGTCGATTTCGGTTGTCACCGGATAGAGCAGCGGCAGTTCAATCAAATCGGGGCGAAAATGGGCACCGACGATGGCGCGCGCATTGCTGTTGTTGCCGCGCTTGGCGAAATGCGCAACGACATCGGCCTCGGCCAGCGCACGCACCGCCTTCAGCGTCAGCAGGTCGGGGTCGCCGGGACCGGTGCCGACGCCGACCAGTCGACCTTTTGCGATCACGTTCATAGGCCCGGCCTCGCCAATGCATTGAGGGCGGCGGCGGTCATGGCGCTGCCGCCCAGCCGGCCGCGCACGATGGCGTAAGGCACGCCATAGCAATTTTCGGCCAGCGCATCTTTCGATTCGGCGGCACCGACAAACCCGACCGGCATGCCGATAATCGCCGCCGGCCTCGGCGCGCCGTCGCGCAGCTTTTCCAGCAGATAAAACAGGGCGGTCGGCGCATTGCCGATGGCGACGACCGAACCGGCCATGCGCTCGCCCCACAGGTCGATCGCCGCGGCCGAGCGGGTGTTGCCGATCTTTTTCGCGATGTCGGCGGTCCGCGGATCGCGCAGCGTGCAGATTACCTCGTTGCCGGCAGGCAGCCGGGCGCGCGTGACGCCGTGCGAGACCATCTGCGCGTCGCAGAAGATCGGCGCGCCGGCGCCCAACGCTGTGCGCGCGGCGGCGACGAAATCGGTCGAGAAAACGAAGTGCCGCGCGGCCTCGACCTGGCCGCATGCATGGATCATGCGGATAGCGACGTCGGCCTCGGCTTCGGAAAAGCGCGACAGGTCGGCCTCGGCGCGGATGATGGCGAAGGAGCGCTCATAGATCGCCGTGCCGTCATGGATGTAGTCGTAGGCGGTCATGTTCATTCCTGTCGGTAAGCTTTGACGACGCCCGCCGTGCCGAGCCTCGCTAGGCAGGCGGCAGCGGTTTCGCCGGGATGTCTTGCGCTGCGGATCGCCGCTGCAACGCGGCCGATGCCGTGCGCGGCGTCGTAGCCCGGCCTGTATCCGGCGGGCAATGCCTTTGCCGTCCCGTCCACGACAAGCCCGGCTCCGTTTTCGCCACCGACCAGGGTCAGCTTCGCCGGACCGGGATGGGCGCAGCCCTTGGCGCAGCCGGAGATGTGCAGCGTCAGCGAGGAATCGAGGATGTCGCGGTTTTCTGTAGCGATGATCTCGGCGATGTCGCGGGTAGCGATGCGGCCGGAGGCACAGGCGGGTGCGCCAGGGCAGGCGGCGATTTTCGTGCGCGGATCGGCTGCGTCGGTGACAAAGCCGAGGGTTGCGGCGGCTTGGTGCAGCTGGGGGCAGGCGGCCGGTGGCAGGCCGATGAAAAGCAGCGCGCGGCTTGGAGCGAGACGGATTTCGGTGACGCCCAGGGCGATGGCTTCTTGCGTGAGGCCGATGAGTTTTTGCGCGGGCATGCTGCCGAAGGGCAGGCCGATGCCGAGGGCACGGCCGTTGCTCAGGTTGAAGATACCAATGGGCGGGCGAAAGCGTTCGGCGGCGCCCCCCTCTGTCCTGCCGGACATCTCCCCCTCTAGGGGGGAGATTGCGCCTTGGTCTCCGCCTTCGCTAATCGCCGAAGTCGCGCCGAATACCGAGGCAGCAGAAGTACGGCCGTCGGCGGAACTGCCGATCTCCCCCCTAGAGGGGGAGATGTCCGGCAGGACAGAGGGGGGCGCGAAGGAATGCCAGCTTGCGAGTGATCTACGCTGCCGTTCCGTCAAATCCCTTGCATGAGCTTCGCGGCCTTTTTCGGCGACCATCCTGAGAATCGCGACGGCGATATCACGGGCAGCATCTTTCTCGATCATGGCGAGAGGCCTGACATTCTGCCCGTCACCAGCAACAGCTATCCGCCAGCCGACGCCCGCGTCGGTTCTGATCGCAGCCAGTCGTACATCGGCCACTACCGCATCCATCGTCAGTTGCCCGCCGCCGTCGATGACGACTGAAACCTTCGGACCGAGCCTTGCCGTCAGACCAGCCTCTTCAATCGCCACCCGAATCCGCTCCGCCATCGGGCGCGGGTCGGCTATCTCCTCCGGGTCGAGCCCGGCCAGTGGGCCGGTCTCGACCGGCACGCCGGTGCGCACGGCGATGCCGAGCGCATCGACCTCCATCGCCAGTAGCCGGGCGCTTTCGTGCGTCAGGCCGCGTATCTGCAGGCCGCCGCGGGCGGTCACTTCCATGATGCCGTTGCCATGGCGCAAGGCGGATTCGCAGAGTCCGATCAACGACTTCGGCAACAGTCCTCCAGCGACCGGATTGAGCCGCACCAGCAGCCCGTCGCCGGTTTGCATCGGCGCGGACAAGGCAGGGCAGGCGCCACGGCGCGAGAAAGCGTTCATGCCGCCACTCCCAGAGCTTGCGCTTCGGCAATCAGTGCGGCGAGATCGTTATCGATCGAGTTGCGCAGCGGATGCCAGAGCCCGCGCCGCCGTGCTGACAGCAAACGCTCGGCAATCACCTTCGCCGCCGCCGGGTTCTCGCGCAGGATGAAGGCGCGCACCACGGGGTCGCCGAGATAGGCGTCGTGCACGGCCTCGATCAGCGTGCCTGATATGGCATGGGTAGTCTCGGCAAAGCCGACCAGCCGGTCGACCGTCTCGGCGAATTCCGAGGCGCCGCGCGGCCCGTGCCGCATCTGGCCGGCGATGAAGCGCGGGTTGACCGCGCGGGCGCGAACTACCCGGGATACGGCCTCACCAACCGAGCGCGGCTTGGGCTTTTGCGGGTCCGTGGTGTCGAGCACGATCACGTCGGCGTTCTTGCCGAGCGCGGCAAGCGCTGCCGAAAAGCCGCCGATAAAGGCGACGTCGGCCGAGCCTTCGAGGATGTCGCGGCCGGGGTCGTCGCCGGTATGAACCAGAAGGTCGGCCTCAGCGATGCGACCCTCAAACGCGCCAGGCGCCGAAATGCCTTCGCCCTCGGCGCCGCCATAGGCATGCGAAGTGGCGTCGAGATAGGCGCGGCCGATCTCTTCGCGCGCCGACCAGTCGCCGCTCGACAACATGTCCTCGACGCCGGCGCCGTAAGTGCCGGGCGAAGTGCCGAAAATGCGCGGGCTGATCTTGCCGTCGATGCGGGTCCTGGCCGCCAGCGGGTTTTCCGAATCGTGCTCGTCGCGGGTCGCCACGGCGTTGGCCGCGGCGTCGATCAGCGCGATCTGGGTCGGGAACATATCGCGGAACAGGCCCGATATGCGCCAGGTGACGTCGACGCGCGGGCGGCCGAGCGTTGCCGGCGGCAGCACCTCGATGCCGGTGATGCGGCCGGTGGCTGAATCCCATTGCGGCCGGCAGCCCATCAGCGCCAGGCCTTGCGCGATCTCCTCGCCGCCGGTGCGCAGCGAGGCCGACCCCCAGAGGTCGATGACCAGCGAGCGCGGCCAGTCGCCATGCGATTGCATGTAGTTGCGGACGACTTCTTCCGCTGCCGCCTTACCCAGATCATAGGCGGTCGGCGTCGGCATGGTGCGCGGGTCGGCGGTAAACAAATTGCGGCCGGTGGGCAGCACATCGCTCCGGCCACGCGCCGGCGCGCCGGCCGGACCGGCAGCGACGTGGCGGCCGTCGAGGGCGGCAAGCAGCGCGGTTTTTTCAGCTGCCGCACTTTGCCGCCGTACCGGATCAGCTTCGCCTTCCGGCGAGCGGCCGTAAATGTGCAGGCCGTCCTTGATGGCGAAATCCTTGAGATCGCAGAGCCAGGCGTCGATGCGGCGCAAAGCCTCGTCGGCTACGTCGGTCCTGGCGACACCAGCCTCTGAGGCGAGGCCGGTCTTTTCCGCCGTTTCGACTATCAGCTTCGCCAGGCGGTCGCGGCGGCGGCGGTCGAGCCCGTCGGCCTGGGCATATTCGTCGACCAGTCGTTCGAGCCTGTGCTGGTTTTCGTCCAGCCCGGCGCCGGTCAGCGGCGGCGGCAGATGGCCAAGCGTGACGGCGGCAACGCGCCGCTTGGCTTGCGCTGCCTCGCCGGGGTTGGAGACGATGAAGGGGTAGACGACGGGCAGGGCGCCGGTGACGATTTCGGGAAAGCAGTTTTCGCTGAGCGCAACGGTCTTGCCGGGCAGCCATTCCAACGTGCCGTGGGCGCCGACATGGACAATTGCATGGATGCCGAGCGACTGGCGCAGCCAGAGGCCAAAGGCGACCAGCGCATGGCGCGGCGGCAATGTCGGGTCGTGATAGTCGGCGCGGCGGTCGACTGAGCGCCCGCGATCGGGGGCGAGCGCCACGGTGATGTTGCCGAACGTGGCCGTGCGGAAGCGGAATTTGGCGACGGCAGGCGCTTGAACACCCCCCTCTGTCCTGCCGGACATCTCCCCCGCAAGGGGGGAGGTTGCGCTCTCATTGCCGGTTTCGCCAATCACTGAGGTTGCAGAACGGGTGCCGTCGGCGAAACGGCCAATCTCCCCCCTTGAGGGGGAGATGTCCGGCAGGACAGAGGGGGGCGCCTCGCGCGAACCTGTCTCATCTTCCGCCTTACCCCATGCCGCCTCCACGGCAGCGAGTGCCGCAGTCGGTAACTCTGCAGAAAGAGCGAGATAATCGTCCAGTCTCAGCCCACCATTGCCCCGTTCCAGCAAATCCAACAACTCCCTTGGCGTTTGCGGAATCCTTTCAACGGCGTAGCCCTGTTCGCTCAGGTCGTGCAGCATTGCCAGCACGCTGGACGGCACGTCGAGGCCGACGGCGTAGCCGGTGCGACCGGGGGCGCTCGGATAGTCGGGGATCAGGATGGCGAGCTTGCGTTCCGCGCGCGGCGTCCGCTGCAGGCGCACGAATGCCTCGATACGGTTCGCCACTTGCGCGACGCGGTCGGGCTCTGGCCGGTTGGCGAAGGCGCGGAAGGCCAATGCAGGATCGGTTTCGCTTTCGCCCTTGAAGGAAATGGCGCCGGCCAGGATGCGGCCGTCGAGCTCGGGCAGGACGACATGCATAACAAGGTCGGCCGGCGCCAGGCCGCGCTGATTGGTTTGCCAGATGTCGCGGCGGGTGGTTGCGACGATGACCTGGAACACCGGCACGCCGGCGCGGTCGAACAGGGTTTCAACGCCCGGCTCGGCCCCGGAGGCGAAAGCTGTGGCAGTGATGATGGCGGCAGGCTTCAGCGTTGCAAGCGCGGTTTCAACAAAGGCGAGTGAGGCCGGGTCCTTGAGGCTGGAGACGAAGATAGGCACGGGAGCCATGCCGCGCGCGCTCAGCGCTTCGAAAAGTGCGTCGATGGGCGCGACGTCGGCGGCGAGCAGCATCGAACGGTAGAAGAGAATTGGCACGACGTCCCCATCCCCCTCGAGGGGAGGGTGGCCCGAAGGGCCGGGTGGGGTCGTTGCGGCAGTGCTCGACATTTTTTTCTGTCGGCGCGCTTCAAAGTGTTGGCACGCTTCGGAGAGGACCCCACCCTCGGCCTTCGGCCGGACCCTCCCCTCGAGGGGGAGGGGGACGACCCCCAGCCCCGGCTCGTAAAATCCCGCCTTTGGCACGCTAACAGGTTCGGCTACCGCCGCACCCGATCCAGCGAGACTTGCCAGCCTCTGCACCAGCGCCGTCATATTTGCCGGCCCGCCCTCGCGAAAATAGCCCAGCAGGGCGTCCAACTCCTCGCGCGGCAGCGTCGAGCCTTCGATCAGTCGCAAATCCTCGTCGTGGCTCTCGCCCGGTAGGAGCGCCAGCTTGATACCGCGATTTCGCGCGATAACGGCGAGCTGGTCGCAGCCATAGCGCCACCACTCGTAGCCGCCGAGAATGCGGACCAGAATGACCTTGGCGTGGCGGGCGACGCTCTCGGTCCAGAGGTCGACGGACATCGGATGGCGCAGGTCGCGCAAGGCGGCGAGCCGCATCGAGGGCAGGCGGTCCGCATCCGCCTTCCACGCCGCCGCCAGCCCGGCCAGGTCGCTGTCGGTGAAGGACAGGGCCACGACATCCGCAGGCGTTTGCCTGAGATCGACAGGCTCGGCGAGATCGTCGAGCGAGGCGGATGTGGTGGTGAGGATGTGCATCGCGGCTCGTACCTGGGGTCAGCCGGCGAGGATACGCTCTATCGCCGGGCGGTTCAGCCCTTTCAGGCCGATGACGACAAGGCGCGAGCGGCGATCGTCTTCAGCCGTCCAGGCGCGGTCGTAATAATGGTTGACGCGCGGGCCGACGGCCTGCAGCAGGAGCCGCATCGGCTTGCCGCCAACCTCGACGAAGCCCTTGACGCGCAACACGTTTTCCTCCGCCGCCGCCGTGGCGACGCGTTGTGCGAGCTCGTCCGGGTTGGACACGGACGCGATGTCGATGACGAACGAGTCAAAATCGTCATGTTCGTGGTCGAGCTCGTCGTCGTGATGGGTCTTGCGGTTCTCGATGTCGTCCTCGACGGCGAGGCCGAGGCCGAGCAGCACCGACGGATCGACCTTGCCTTGCGAAGTCGGCACGATCTTCACCGCCCGCGCAACATGCTTGCCGATGACGGCATTGGCACGGGCCGAGCCGGCTGCGTCCATCAGGTCGCTCTTCGACAGGATGATCAGGTCGGCGCAAGCGAGCTGGTCCTCGAATACTTCCTCGACCGGATCGTCGTGTTCGAGCGTCTCGTCCTGCGTGCGCTGCGCCTGCAGGGCGTCCATGTCGTTGGCGACGCGGCCATCAGCCAGCGCCGGTCCGTCGACGACGGCGATAACGCCATCGACGGTCACCCGGCTCTTGACCGACGGCCACTGGAAGGCCTGGACCAGCGGCTTGGGCAGGGCCAGCCCGGACGTCTCGATCAGGATATGGTCGACCCTCGGCATCAGCGACAGGATCTGGTCGAGCGCCGGGACGAAATCGTCGGCGACGGTGCAGCAGATGCAGCCATTGGCCAGCTCGACAATGTTTTCCTCGGGGCAGGTGTCGATGCCGCAGCCCTTCAGGATCTCGCCGTCGATGCCGATGTCGCCGAACTCGTTGACGATGATGGCCAGCCGCTTGCCTTTGGCGTTTTCGAGCAAATGGCGGATCAATGTCGTCTTGCCGGCGCCGAGAAAGCCGGTAACGACGGTGCAGGGGACGCGCGAAAGGGAGGCAGCGGTCATATCAAGTCCTTCAAAAGGTCGAGGGGAGGGATGCGGGCAACCAGACCGCGCTTCAGACAATCGGGACGGCCGCGCCACGGAATGAGCCCATCCGTCGAGGTGGCGAACAGCTTTGCGCCGGTCACGAGATCGGCGCCGCTGGTCGCGGTCTGGTCGCCGAAGACGTAACTCCAGCAGCCGCCGCGCAGCATGGCGGCGCTGAGCCGGCGCTTGCAATTGCCGAGGCATTCGACGGTGCGGATTTTGATGTTTTCGCCGGAAGCGGCGCGGCGCGTGTCCTCGGCGAGCAGTTCGCCGGCGCGGGGATGAGCGTCCGAACCGGTCTCGTCACGGCAGGAAGAGCAGACGATGACGGTAACGCCGGCCAGGGAATCGTCAGGGCCGGACAATAAATCCGCTGTCTCAGCCGAAAAACTGCTGTCGCGTTCCAAATCAGGCTCCTTGCCCGGAAAACCCGCCAGGCGATCGGATTCTTATGTCCTAGACGGCAGGTCTCCTGGCTCGCGGGTCATCGCCTTGGTGCCGCCTTCCCGGGAATATCCCAGTGGTTTTCGGCCTTGGCTCGTCGCTTACAGTTGCGGGGACAGCCGCGGATTTGAAATCGAGATTTCGCACCGCATTCCCTCTTGGCCCCTGCCGTTGCGGGCAGGGGACCGTCTGGAACGGATTTAGGCTTGTGGAGGCAGTCGTGTCAACGCACGTCTATGACGCGGCGATATCTGCGAGCGGCCGGCCAAGGTCGCCGGCAGCCGTCACCTCGATGCGCTCAAGCCCGAGCCAGCCCTGCATCTGCTTCAATTCCTCGAAGAGTTCGGCAGCGGTTTGTGGCGGGGCGCCGGGCTCCGCATAGGCGGCATGGACGCGCAATACGCCGGCCGGACGGTCGGCCCTGAGGTCGACGCGCCCGACGAGGCTGTCGCCGAGCAGGAACGGCAGCACATAATAGCCATACCGGCGCTTTTCGGCCGGCGTGTAGATCTCGATGCGGTAGTGGAAGTCGAACAATCGCTCGGTGCGCGACCGCTCGAAGACCACGGGATCGAACGGCGCAAGCAAGGCGCGCGCCTCGATCCTGCGCGGCAAACGGACGTTCTTGTGGAGATAGGCTGTTTTGCTCCAGCCGTCGACGCTCACCGGCAACAGCTCGCCAGCCTCGACCAGCTCCTCGATGCGGCCCTTAATATCGGCGGGCGAGAGGCGGAAATAGTCGCGCAGGTCGCCTGCCGTGGCGACGCCATGGGCGCGGGCGGAGATGCGCAGCAATTCGCGGTGGGCGTCCTCGGGGCAGGGAACCGGTAGAGCGAGTATCGCGGGCGGCAGTACGCGCTCCGGCAGATCGTAGAACCGTTCGAAGCCGCGGCGATGCGCGGTGGTGATGCGGCCGGCCCAGAACAGCCATTCGAAGGCGTGCTTGGCATGGCTCCAGCCCCACCAGCCGCCCGAACCCTTCTGGCCTTCGAAAGCCGACGCCGCGATCGGGCCTCGTTCGGCGACCTCGCGATAGATGTCTTCGATATAGGCGGCGTGCTCGCGGCCCCATTTGGCCAGTCCGCTGTACATTTCCTCGCCGCGCTCGGCCCGCTGCATGCGCCAGCGCATCAGCGGATAGGTCTCGACCGGCAGGAAGGAGGCTTCGTGCGCCCAATATTCAAAGACCATGCGCTTGCGCGTTATGGCGGCGTCGTCGAGCAGCGCCAGCTTGTAGGGGCCAAGCCGCGAATAGAGCGGCATGTAGTGGGCGCGCACCACGGCGCTGACGGAATCGATCTGCAGCAGGCCGGTACGGGCAAGCACGCGGGCCAGATGTCGGCGGTCGGGTGTACCGGCGGGTCGGGGGTCATTGAATCCCTGTGCCGCCAGCGCGATGCGGCGGGCCATGCGAAGTGAGATTTTTTCCTTCATCAATGCGGGTATCCTGATGATGCCGGACAGAGCAGAGAATCTGCGATTCCGCGCCATGCTAGCAGGGTTTTGGCGGCATCCATGTTAGGAGAGAAAAGTGGAGTGAAAAGTGAAAGAAATCAAACAGGAGCGGATCTGACCAGTTTTCCCGGATATGCCGCCCAGTACCGCGATTTGAACAAGGTTTGACTTGCTTCGCCGAAAGCGCTGCGCTAACCCTCGCCGCGTTGCAGCATAGAGCCCCCTTAAAACGGTTCAGTGGTTAAACTGTCACGCTTCCGCAAGTGGGTCCGGTGCTGTAATCAGAGTGGATTGGCCGCCAACGGAAACTGCAGCATGAACGCACTTTTAGGTTCGTACCTGCCCATCGTCCTGTTCATCGGCGTGGCGCTGGTGGTCGGGCTGGCGCTGCTTGCCGCACCCTTCCTAGTGGCCTACCGCAACCCCGATCCGGAAAAGCTTTCGGCCTATGAATGCGGCTTCAACTCGTTCGACGATGCGCGCATGAAGTTCGACATCCGCTTCTACCTGGTGTCGATCCTGTTCATCATCTTCGATCTGGAGGTAGCCTTCCTGTTTCCTTGGGCGGTGTCGTTCAGCCAGATCGGCATGCTCGGCTTCTGGTCGATGATGGTGTTTTTGGCGGTGCTGACCATCGGCTTTGCCTATGAATGGAAAAAAGGAGCGCTGGAATGGGATTGAACGACAGTTCCGGCACGCTCGTCGCGCCGAAGCCCAAGGGCCTCATCGACCCCAACACCGGCAGGCCGGTGGGGTCCGACGATCCGTTCTTCCTGGAGATCAACAACGAGCTCGCCGACAAGGGCTTTCTCGTCACCTCGACCGAGGCGCTGATCACCTGGGCGCGCAGCGGCTCGCTGATGTTCATGACCTTCGGTCTCGCCTGCTGCGCGGTCGAGATGATCCATACCTCGATGCCGCGCTATGACTCCGAGAGGTTCGGTGTCGCGCCGCGCGCGTCTCCGCGTCAGTCCGACATCATGATCGTTGCCGGCACGCTGACCAACAAGATGGCGCCGGCGCTGCGCAAGGTCTACGATCAGATGCCGGAGCCGCGCTACGTCATCTCGATGGGCTCCTGCGCCAATGGCGGCGGCTATTATCATTATTCCTATTCGGTGGTGCGCGGCTGCGACCGCATCGTGCCGGTCGACATCTACGTGCCCGGCTGCCCGCCGAGCGCCGAAGCGCTGCTCTACGGCATCCTTCTCCTGCAGAAGAAGATCCGCCGCACCGGCACGATCGAGCGGTGAGCGGCATGACCCAGGCGTTGAATGACCTCTCGACCTATCTCGGCGAGAAGCTGGCCGGCCGGATCGGCGAGGTGGTGTTTGCCTACGGCGAACTCACCATCTCGGTCGAACCGCGCGACCTGATCGAGGTAGTGACCTTCCTGCGCGACGACCCGAAATGCCAGTTCATCTCGATCATTGATGTCTGCGGCGCCGATTATCCGTCGCGGGCAAAGCGCTTCGACGTCGTCTATCATTTGCTGTCGCCGAGGCAGAATATCCGCATCCGCATCAAGGTCCAGGCCGGCGAAGAGACGCTGGTGCCGTCAATCACGGGCATATATCCCGGCGCCGACTGGTTCGAACGCGAAACCTACGATCTCTACGGCGTGCTGTTTTCGGGTCATCCCGATCTGCGGCGGATTCTGACCGACTACGGCTTCGAAGGCCATCCGCTGCGCAAGGACTTTCCGCTGACCGGCTTCGTCGAGGTGCGCTACGACGACGAAGCCAAGCGCGTCATCTACGAGCCGGTGGAGCTCAAGCAGGAATTCCGCAATTTCGATTTTCTGTCCCCATGGGAAGGCACGGATTATGTTCTGCCGGGGGACGAGAAGGCGAAACAGTGAGTAGTGAGTAGTGAGTAGTGAGTAGGAATTGGAAAAAAGGATCGAATCTTATCGCGACCTGAAGGTGTGGCAATCGGCGATGGTGCTTGCTGAAGACTGTTACCGCATCAGTAAAGGGTTTCCGAAGGAGGAGATCTACGGCATGACCTCGCAGATGCGCCGATCGGCGGTTTCGATCGCAGCCAACGTCGCGGAGGGATACGGTCGAGAAAACAGAGGTTCGTTCGTTCAATTTTTGCGCATGGCGCAAGGTTCGTTGAAGGAACTGGAAACGCACATTTTGCTGGCATGCCGGGTTGGGCTGCTACGAAAAGACGATGAGATTGAACTGCTACTGCGATGCGAAGAGATTGGAAAAATGACGAGATCTCTTATCCGGACGGTGCAGGCCAAGCAGGCGGAATGAAGCAGGCATTGAGGTTGATGATCACTACTCACTACTCACTACTGACTCTTCGCCAGAGGCGCCTCCATGGCTGAAACCTCCGTCCGCAACTTCAACATCAATTTCGGCCCGCAACACCCTGCGGCGCACGGCGTTTTGCGCCTCGTGCTGGAGCTCGACGGCGAGGTCGTCGACCGGGTCGATCCGCATATCGGACTGTTGCATCGCGGCACGGAAAAGCTGATCGAGCACAAGACTTATCTGCAGGCGGTGCCTTATCTCGACCGGCTCGACTATTGCGCGCCGATGAACCAGGAGCATGCCTTTGCGCTCGCAGCCGAGCGGCTGCTCGGCATCGAGGTGCCGAAGCGCGGGCAGCTTATTCGAGTTCTCTACTCTGAGATCGGCCGCATCATGTCGCACATCCTCAATGTGACGACGCAGGCGATGGATGTCGGCGCGCTGACGCCGCCGCTGTGGGGCTTCGTCGAGCGCGAAAAGCTGATGGTGTTCTATGAGCGTGCCAGTGGCTCGCGCATGCATGCGGCCTATTTCCGGCCGGGCGGTGTGCATCAGGACCTGCCGAAGAAGCTGATCGAGGACATCGGCAAGTGGATCGACCCGTTCCTGAAGTCGATCGACGACCTTGACGCGCTTTTGACCGGCAATCGCATCTTCAAGCAGCGAAATGTCGACATTGCCACCGTCTCCCTGGCGGACGCCTGGGCCTGGGGTTTTTCAGGCGTCATGGTGCGCGGCTCGGGTGCGCCGTGGGACCTGCGCAAATCGCAACCCTACGAATGCTATGCCGAGCTGGATTTCGACATTCCGGTCGGCAAGAACGGCGACTGTTTCGACCGTTATCTGGTGCGCATGGAAGAGATGCGGCAGTCGGCGAAAATCATGCGCCAGTGCGTCGACCTGTTGCTCGGCAAGGAGGGCGGCGGGCCGGTGTCGAACCTCGACGGCAAGGTGGTGCCGCCGAAGCGCGCGGCGATGAAGCGCTCGATGGAAGCGCTGATCCATCACTTCAAGCTCTACACCGAAGGCTACCGCGTTCCGGCCGGCGAGGTCTATGCCGCGGTCGAGGCTCCGAAGGGCGAGTTCGGCGTCTATCTCGTCTCCGACGGCACCAACAAGCCCTACCGCTGCAAGCTGCGCGCGCCGGGCTTTGCGCATCTGCAAGCCATGGACTTTTTGTGCCGCGGCCACATGTTGGCCGACGTCACCGCCGTTCTCGGCTCCCTCGACATCGTGTTTGGTGAGGTCGATCGCTAAATGTCAGTCCGCCGTCTCGCAGAAGCCAGCCTCCAGCCAGCCTCCTTCGCCTTCAACCGGGCGAATGCGGCAGCGGCGAAGCAGTGGATCAAGAAATATCCGAAGGGGCGCGAGCAATCCGCGATCATTCCCTTGCTCATGCTGGCGCAGGAGCAGGAAGGCTGGGTGACCAAGGCGGCGATCGAGGCGATCGCCGACATGCTCGGCATGCCCTATATCAGAGGGCTGGAAGTCGCCACCTTCTATACGCAATACCAGCTCAATCCGGTCGGCAGCCGCGCCCATATCCAGGTCTGCGGCACCACGCCCTGCATGCTGCGCGGCTCGGAAGCGCTGATGGATGTGTGCCGCTCGAAGATCCATCACGACCAGTTCCACACCAACGACAAAGGCACGCTGTCGTGGGAGGAGGTCGAATGCCTCGGCGCCTGCGTCAACGCGCCGATGGTGATGATATTCAAGGACACCTATGAGGATTTGACGCCGGAGCGGCTTGCCGAGATCATCGACCTCTATGACGCAGGCAAGGGCGCCGCGGTGAAACCGGGACCGCAAAACGGCCGCATCACCTCTGAGCCGGCCAGTGGCCTGACGACCCTTAAGAGTGAAAAGGCGATCCTCAAGGCGACCCGCGACCGGGAAGCCAGGGCGGCAACCAAGGCCGCCAAGGAAACGGCGCCGGTGGCCGCCGCCGCAGCGCCGGTTCCGCCTGCTGCCGCGCCTGCACCGGCGCCAGTTGCGCCCTCGAATGCCAGCAAGCCGAAGACCGATGCGGTCGAGACCAGCCCGGCGCTGAAATCGCCGTCGGCGACAAAAGTCGCGCCCGCGGCGGAGAAGGCGGCGAGCATTGCAGCGCCTCTGCATTCGGCCGCCAATGCCAACAAGGCCGAGCCGCAGGTCGAGGACGTCTCGAAACAGCGCAAAGGCTCCAAGAACAAGGCCGAGCCGGCGTCTGCTTTCAAAGCGCCGGAGGCCAAGGTTAAACCAGCGAAGGCTGCCGCCGAAGCGGCCAAGCCGTCGCCCGGAAACAAGAGCCGGCCGACCGGCAAGAAGCCGGTCTGAGGAACGAGCAATGCTTCAGGACAGAGACCGCATCTTCAACAACATCTACGGCCGCTTCGACAAGTCGCTGGCCGGCGCCATGGCGCGCGGCGCCTGGGACAACACGCCCGGCATCATCGCCAAGGGGCGCGAGTGGATCGTCAACGAGATGAAGGCATCGGGCCTGCGCGGCCGCGGCGGCGCCGGCTTCCCGACCGGGCTCAAATGGTCGTTCATGCCCAAGCAGAGCGACGGCCGGCCGAGTTATCTCGTCGTCAATGCCGACGAGTCCGAACCCGGCACCTGCAAGGACCGCGATATATTGCGCCACGATCCGCATACGCTGGTCGAGGGCTGCCTGATCGCCGGCTTCGCCATGGGCGCGGTCGCCGCCTACATCTACGTGCGCGGCGAGTTCATCCGCGAGCGCGAGGCGCTGCAACTCGCCATCGACGAGGCCTATGCGGCCAAGCTGATCGGCAAGAACAATACCTCCGGCTACGATTTCGACATCTACATGCACCATGGCGCCGGCGCCTATATCTGTGGCGAGGAAACGGCGCTGCTCGAAAGCCTCGAAGGCAAGAAAGGCCAGCCGCGGCTGAAGCCGCCGTTTCCGGCCAATGTCGGCCTCTATGGCTGCCCGACGACGGTCAACAACGTCGAGTCCATCGCCGTGGCGCCAACCATTCTGCGCCGCGGTGCGGCCTGGTTCTCGTCCTTCGGCCGGCCCAACAATGCCGGCACCAAGCTGTTCTGCATCTCCGGCCACGTCAACAATCCGTGCACCGTCGAAGAGGCGATGTCGATCCCGTTCCGCGAACTGATCGAGACGCATTGCGGCGGCATCCGCGGCGGCTGGGACAATCTGCTGGCGGTCATTCCGGGCGGCGCCTCGGTGCCGTTGGTGCCGGCCGAGCAGATCATCGACGCGCCGATGGATTTCGATGCGCTGCGCGACCTGAAATCGGGCCTCGGCACCGCGGCTGTCATCGTCATGGACAAATCGACCGATATCGTGAAAGCGATCGCGCGGCTGTCCTACTTCTACAAGCATGAGAGCTGCGGCCAGTGCACGCCCTGCCGTGAGGGCACGGGCTGGATGTGGCGGGTGATGGAACGGCTGGTGCGCGGCGAGGCGCAGAAGCGCGAGATCGACATGCTGCTCGACGTGACCAAGCAGGTCGAGGGCCACACGATCTGCGCTCTGGGCGATGCGGCGGCATGGCCGATCCAGGGCCTGATGCGGCATTTCCGCGGCGAGGTGGAGCGGCGCATCGACGAGTTCTCGCGCAACGCACACCGCGCCGAACCGGTGCTGGCGGCGGCGGAATAGAAGAATTCAAAAAATGCGGGCGAATGCCCGAAACGAGGAAACGAGCGCGGGGCAGACGGAAACGACCAGGAGACCACCTATGTCGCTGTTTTCGATACCCGACGATTTGACGCCCGATGGGGACCCGTTCTTGAAGATGAACCAGGACCTGACCAGGACAATGCCGAAGGAGATGGCCAGCGCCGTCAATCTCCTGGCGCATCCTGTCGCCGGCGCGGCGGCGATGACGGCACTCGGCATCGGGCTTGCCAACCACGCCTTTGGCGTCTGGATGGGCGTGCTTTCAGGCGTGGCCGAGACCTCGCAGCGGCTTTGGCAGCCGGTCACCGAGGATTTCGAGGCCCGGACCGAACGCGTTTCCGCGACCGGCAAAAGCTCCTCGACCAAGGCGCGCGCAGCCACCAAAACCCTGATTGCCGAGGCGCAGTCCTTCGCTAATGACGTGACCGACATTGCAACAAGCACTGCGGCGCGGAGCGTGGCGAATGCCAGCACCGTTGCAGCGGATGCGTCGGCCGGGCTGATGCCGGAAGATTTCAAGCAGCCCAAGCCGATGGACCGGCCAGCCGTGCCCGCCGACCTCAAGGCAATATCGGGCATCGGGCCGAAACTGGAAAAGGTGCTGAACGGCCTTGGCATCTGGACATACGCCCAGATTGCCGCGTGGACGCCGCAAGAGATCGCCTGGGTCGAAGATTACCTGTCGTTGAAGGGCCGTATCGGCCGTGACGGCTGGATCGGTCAGGCGGCCGCATTGGCCGGGGCCAAAAATTGAATTCAATACCGTGCGCGGTGTCGGCTGCGCCCGGAAGGAAAGATTGCGGAACGTCCGCAGGGGTTTGAGGCGAAATGGCAAAGCTCAAGGTCGACGGGAAAGAGATCACTGTACCCGACCACTACACGCTGCTGCAGGCGGCCGAGGACGCCGGTGCGGAAGTGCCGCGCTTCTGCTTCCACGAGCGGCTGTCGATCGCCGGCAATTGCCGCATGTGCCTGATCGAGGTGAAGGGCGGCCCGCCCAAGCCGCAGGCGTCCTGCGCCATGGGCGTGCGCGACCTGCGCCCCGGTCCGAACGGCGAGCCGCCGGAAATCTTCACCAACACGCCGATGGTCAAGAAGGCCCGCGAAGGCGTGATGGAATTCCTGCTGATCAACCATCCGCTGGACTGCCCGATCTGCGATCAGGGCGGCGAGTGCGACCTGCAGGACCAGGCGATGGCGTTCGGCGTCGATTCCTCACGCTACCACGAGAACAAGCGGGCGGTCGAAGACAAGTATATCGGGCCGCTGGTCAAGACGATCATGAACCGCTGCATCCATTGCACGCGCTGCGTCCGCTTCACCACCGAGATTGCGGGCATATCCGAGCTCGGCCTGATCGGCCGCGGCGAGGATGCCGAGATCACCACCTATCTCGAAAGCGCAATGACTTCGGAACTGCAGGGCAATGTCATCGACCTTTGCCCGGTCGGTGCGCTGACCTCCAAACCCTACGCCTTCCAGGCACGGCCTTGGGAACTGACCAAGACCGAGTCCATCGACGTGATGGACGCCGTCGGCTCGGCGATCCGCGTCGATAGCCGGGGCCGCGAAGTGATGCGCATCCTGCCGCGTACCAACGAGGCGGTGAACGAGGAGTGGATTTCCGACAAGACCCGCTTTATCTGGGACGGCCTGCGCACGCAGCGCCTCGACCGGCCCTATGTGCTCAAGGACGGCAGACTGGCCCCGGCAAGCTGGGCGGAGGCTTTTGCCGCGATCAAGGAAGCGGTGTCGAATGCCGCACCCGAAAAGATCGGCGCCATTGCCGGCGATCTCGCAGCCGTCGAGGAGATCTACGCGCTGAAGCTTCTGATGGCTTCGCTCGGCTCGAGGAACACCGACTGCCGCCAGGACGGTGCCGCACTCGATCCGTCGCTCGGCCGGGCCAGCTATGTCTTCAACCCGACCATCGAAGGCATCGAACAGGCCGATGCGGTGCTGATCATCGGCGCCAATCCGCGCTTCGAGGCATCCCTGCTCAACGCCCGCATCCGCAAGCGCTGGCGGGCCGGCAATCTGCCGGTCGGCGTCATCGGCGATGTCGGCGATACGCGCTATGATTACGAGCAGCTCGGCGCCGGACCGGAATCGCTGAAGGATCTGGCCGACGGCAACGGCAAGTTCTTCCATCTGCTAAAGAAGGCGACGCATCCGCTGATCATCGTCGGCCAGGGTGCGCTGGCGCGTCCGGACGGCGCGGCCGTGCTCGGCCAGGCGGCGAAGCTCGCCGTCGCAGTCAACGCCGCTAGGGCCGATTGGAACGGCTTTGCCCTGCTGCACACCGCCGCGGCACGCGTCGGCGGCCTCGATGTCGGCTTCGTACCGGGCGAGGGCGGCAGGAATGTCGCCGGCATGCTGGGCGAGACCGACGTGCTGTTCCTGCTCGGCGCCGACGAAATCGACATGGCCAAGACCGGCGGCGCTTTCGTCGTCTATATCGGCACGCATGGCGACAAGGGCGCGCATCGCGCCAACGTCATCCTGCCGGGCGCCGCCTATACCGAGAAGTCGGGCACCTTCGTCAACACCGAAGGCCGCGTGCAGCAGACCAACCGTGCCGGCTTCGCGCCCGGCGAAGCGCGCGAGGACTGGGCGATCCTTCGGGCACTGTCGGATGTGCTCGGCAAGAAGCTGCCGTTCGATTCGCTGCAGCAACTGCGCGCAAAGCTCTATGCGCAATACCCGCATCTTGCCCGCGTCGACCATGTCGCGGCCGGCGACCCGGCCGACATCGCCAGGGTTGCCAAGCTCGGCGGTCGGCTGAACAAGGGCACCTTCACCTCGCCGGTCAAGGATTTCTACCTGACCAATCCGATCGCGCGGGCTTCCGCGGTGATGGCCGAATGCTCGGCTTTGGCGAAAAACGGCTTCAGGCAGGCGGCGGAGTAGACATGGACACTTTCTTCTCCTTCTACGTGCTGCCGGCGCTGCTGATCCTTTTGAAGTCGGTCGTGCTGATCGTCGTTCTGTTGATCTTCGTCGCCTATGTGCTTTATGCCGACCGCAAGATCTGGGCGGCGGTGCAATTGCGCCGCGGCCCGAACGTCGTCGGCCCGTGGGGCACACTGCAGGCCTTCGCCGATCTGCTGAAATTCGTGTTCAAGGAGCCGGTGATCCCGTCCGGCGCCAACAAGGGCGTTTTCCTGCTGGCGCCCTTGGTCTCGGCGGTGCTGGCGATCTCGGCCTGGGCGGTGATCCCGGTCAATGAGGGCTGGGCGATCGCCAACGTCAATGTCGGCATCCTCTATGTCTTCGCCATCTCCTCGCTCGAGGTCTATGGCGTGATCATGGGCGGCTGGGCGTCCAATTCGAAATACCCGTTCCTTGGCGCGCTGCGCTCGGCGGCGCAGATGGTGTCCTACGAAGTCTCCATCGGTTTCGTCATCGTCACCGTGCTGCTTTGCGTCGGCTCGCTCAACCTGTCCGACATCGTCTTGTCGCAGCAGGACGGGCTGGGCACGCGGCTCGGCCTGCCCAACACCTTCCTCGACTGGCATTGGCTGTCGCTGTTCCCGATGTTCATCGTCTTCTTCATCTCGGCGTTGGCCGAGACCAACCGGCCGCCCTTCGACCTTGTGGAAGCCGAATCGGAACTCGTCGCCGGCCACATGGTCGAATATTCGTCGACGCCGTTCCTGCTGTTCTTCCTCGGCGAATATGTCGCCGTGGTCCTGATGTGCGCGCTGGCCACCATCCTGTTCCTCGGCGGCTGGCTGCCGCCCTTCAACTTCGCGCCGTTCACCTGGGTGCCGGGGCTGATCTGGTTCGTGCTCAAGGTCTGCCTGGTGTTCTTCATGTTCTCGATGGTGAAGGCGTTCGTGCCGCGCTATCGCTACGACCAGCTGATGCGGCTCGGCTGGAAGGTCTTCCTACCGATCTCGCTGTTCATGGTGGTCGCCACCGCCGCTTTCCTAAAGATCACGGGGTTTGCCTGATGTCTGCATTATCCCAGGCCGCCAAGTCACTGCTTTTGCAGGATTTCGTCAGCGCTTTCTTCCTGTCGATGCGCCAGTTCTTCGCGCCGAAGGAGACGATCAACTATCCGCATGAGAAGGGACCGGTCAGCCCGCGCTTCCGCGGCGAGCATGCGCTGCGCCGTTATCCGAACGGCGAGGAACGCTGCATCGCCTGCAAATTGTGCGAGGCGATCTGCCCGGCGCAGGCCATCACCATCGAAGCCGGCCCACGCCGCAATGACGGCACGCGGCGCACCGTGCGCTACGACATCGATATGGTGAAATGCATCTATTGCGGCTTCTGCCAGGAAGCCTGCCCGGTCGACGCCATCGTCGAGGGGCCGAATTTCGAGTTCGCGACGGAGACGCGCGAGGAACTTTATTACGACAAGGACAGGCTTCTGGCCAATGGCGACCGCTGGGAGCGTGAGCTGGCGCGCAACATCTCGCTGGATGCGCCTTACCGCTGATATTTGATGCATGAACGGGGCGAGGGCCTCGTTCAGAGGATGATCCCGAAAAGTTGCATACTTTTCGGACAAGATCATCCTCCGGAATGAAAGAGTGTCGCATGTTTTCTTTTCGATCGGGTCTTTCAACCCGATCGGAACATGCGATAGGAACACGCAACTTGCCGACCGGAGGCGGTGGCAAAAAACAGGACGAACGTCCTGTTTGGACAGGAAACCCGGGGGAACCCATGCTGAGTGGACTAGAGGCGGCCTTTTTCTACCTCTTCGCCTTTGTCGCGGTGGCATCGGCGTTCATGGTCATTTCGGCGCGCAATCCCGTGCATTCTGTGCTGTTTCTGATCCTGACCTTCTTCAACGCCGCCGGCCTGTTCATGCTGACCGGCGCCGAGTTCCTGGCGATGATCCTGCTCGTCGTCTATGTCGGCGCCGTGCTGGTGCTGTTCCTGTTCGTCGTCATGATGCTCGACGTTGACTTCGCCGAAATGAAGGAAGGCGCCCTGCAATATGCACCGATCGGCGCGCTGGTCGGGCTGATCCTGGCGGCGGAGCTGATCGTGGTGCTCGGCGGCTATACATTCGCGCCGAAACTGGCGGCGATGGTCGCCAAGCCCATTCCGGACCTGGCCGCCCGCTCGAACACGGCAGCGCTCGGCGACATCCTCTATACGGATTACCTCTATTACTTCCAGATCGCCGGCCTGGTGCTGCTGGTCGCCATGATCGGCGCCATCGTGCTGACGCTGCGCCATAAGCCGGGCGTCAAGCGGCAGTCGATCGCCGCCCAGGTCGGCCGCACGGCGGCAACCGGAGTGGAAATCCGCAAGGTCAAGACGGGCGAAGGAGTCTGAAATGGTCGTCGGCATCGCGCACTACCTGACCGTATCGGCGATCCTGTTCACGCTCGGCGTGTTCGGCATCTTCCTGAACCGCAGGAACGTCATCGTCATCCTGATGTCGATCGAGCTGATCCTGCTTGCGGTCAACATCAATTTCGTCGCCTTTTCGGCGGCGCTCGGCGATTTGGTCGGCCAGGTGTTCGCACTGTTCGTGCTGACGGTCGCGGCGGCCGAAGCGGCGATCGGCCTTGCCATTCTCGTCGTCTTCTTCCGCAACCGCGGCTCGATCGCGGTCGAAGACGTGAACATGATGAAGGGTTGACGGAACCACCATGTATCAGGCCATCGTCTTCCTTCCGCTGCTCGGCTTCCTGATCGTCGGCCTGTTCGGCACTTCGCTGGGGGCCAAGGCTTCCGAATACATCACCTCCGGCTTCCTGGTGATCGCGGCAGTGCTGTCGTGGGTTGCCTTCTTCTCGGTCGGCTTCGGCGGCGGCGAGGTGTTCACCGTGCCGGTACTGCGCTGGATCCAGTCCGGCGGCCTCGAAGCGTCGTGGGCGCTGCGGATCGATACGCTGACCGTGGTGATGCTGGTCGTCGTCAATACGGTGTCGGCGCTGGTCCATATCTACTCGATCGGCTACATGCATCACGACCCGGACCGGCCGCGCTTCTTCGCCTATCTGTCGCTGTTCACCTTCGCCATGCTGATGCTGGTGACGGCCGACAACCTCGTGCAGATGTTCTTCGGCTGGGAAGGCGTCGGCCTTGCCTCCTATCTGCTGATCGGCTTCTGGTACAAGAAGCCGTCGGCCAATGCAGCTGCGATCAAGGCCTTCGTCGTCAACCGCGTCGGCGATTTCGGCTTTGCGCTCGGCATATTCGGCGTGTTCGTGCTGTTCGGCTCGGTCAATCTCGGCACCATCTTCGCCAATGCGGCGACGTTCATTCCGGCGGAAGGCGCGCCGCAAGGCGCGGCCGTACTGACCTTCCTCGGCTATGCGCTTGATAAGCAGGCCGCGATGACGGTTGTCTGCCTGCTCCTGTTCATGGGCGCCATGGGCAAGTCGGCGCAGGTGCCGCTGCACACCTGGCTCCCGGATGCCATGGAGGGCCCGACGCCGGTCTCGGCACTGATCCATGCCGCCACCATGGTGACGGCAGGCGTGTTCATGCTGGCGCGGCTGTCGCCGCTATTCGAGCTGTCGCATTCGGCACTGACGGTGGTCACCTTCATCGGCGCCTTCACCGCCTTCTTCGCGGCGACAGTCGGTCTTGTCCAGAACGACATCAAGCGCGTCATCGCCTATTCGACCTGTTCGCAGCTCGGCTACATGTTCGTGGCGCTCGGCGTCGGCGCCTATGGCGCGGCGATTTTCCATCTGTTCACCCACGCCTTCTTCAAGGCGCTGCTGTTCCTCGGCTCGGGCTCGGTCATCCACGCCGTCTCCGACGAGCAGGACATGCGCAAAATGGGTGGCCTAAGGACGCTGATCCCGACGACTTACTGGATGATGGTGATCGGCACGCTGGCGCTGACCGGTGTCGGCATTCCGGTAACGATCATCGGCACGGCCGGCTTCTTTTCCAAGGACGCCATCATCGAAGCGGCCTTCGCCGGCCACAATGCGGTCGCCGCATTTGCCTTCATATTGCTGGTCATTGCTGCCTGCTTCACCTCCTTCTACTCCTGGCGGCTGATCTTCATGACCTTCCACGGCGAGCCGCGGGCCAGCCACGAGGTCATGCACCATGTCCATGAATCGCCGCCGGTCATGCTGGTGCCGCTGTTCATCCTGGCGGCTGGCGCGCTGCTCGCCGGTGTGATCTTCCACGGCGCCTTCATCGGCGAGGGCTATGCCGAATTCTGGAAGGCGTCGCTGTTCACGCTGCCGGACAACCAGATCCTGCACGAAATCCACGAAGTGCCGTTATGGGTCGAGTTGTCGCCGTTCATCGCCATGCTGATCGGCTTTGCGATAGCCTGGCAGTTCTATGTTCGCGCGCCGGAAATGCCTCGGAGCGTCGCTGCCAACCATCGCCTGCTCTACGCCTTCCTGCTCAACAAATGGTATTTCGACGAGCTCTACGACTTCCTGTTCGTGCGGCCGGCAAAGCGCCTCGGCCACTTCCTGTGGAAGACCGGCGACGGCACCGTCATCGACGGACTCGGGCCGGACGGCATTTCGGCGCGCGTCGTCGACGTCACCAACCGGGTCGTCAAGCTGCAGACCGGCTATCTCTACCACTATGCCTTCGCCATGCTGATCGGCGTTGCCGCACTCGTCACCTGGATGATGCTCTGATGACCGCCTGGCCGATCCTATCGCTGGTCACCTTCCTGCCGCTGGTTGGTGTGCTGCTCATCCTTTTCGTGCGTGATGACAGCGAGAACGCGCGCCGCAACATCCGCGCCATCGCGCTTTTCACGACTGCGTTCACGTTTGTGATTTCGCTGTTTATCTGGACCGGCTTCGACAATTCGCAACCTGGCTTCCAGTTCGTCGAGAAGTTTGCCTGGCTGGATTCCGGCATCTCCTACCATATGGGCGTAGACGGCATCTCCATGCTGTTCGTCATCCTGACCACCTTCCTAATGCCGCTCTGCATTCTCGCCTCGTGGGAATCGATCGAGAAGCGCGTCAAAGCCTATATGATCGCCTTCCTGCTGCTCGAGACGCTGATGATCGGCGTGTTCTGTGCGCTCGACATCGTCTTGTTCTACGTCTTCTTCGAAGCCGGCCTTATCCCGATGTTCATCATCATCGGCGTGTGGGGCGGCAAGCGGCGCGTCTATGCCTCGTTCAAGTTCTTCCTCTACACCCTGGCCGGCTCGGTGCTGATGCTGCTCGCCATCATGGCGATGTTCTTCCAGTCCGGCACCACCGATATCCCGACGCTTCTGACGCATAATTTCCCGGCCAATATGCAGACCTGGCTATGGCTTGCCTTCTTCGCGTCCTTTGCGGTGAAGATGCCGATGTGGCCGGTGCATACCTGGCTGCCGGACGCGCATGTCGAAGCACCGACGGCCGGCTCGGTGATCCTGGCCGCCATCCTGCTCAAGATGGGCGGGTACGGCTTCCTGCGTTTTTCGCTGCCGATGTTTCCGATCGCATCCGAAATGTTCGCGCCGCTGATCTTCACGCTTTCCGTCGTCGCCATCATCTACACCTCGCTGGTGGCGCTGATGCAGGAGGACATGAAGAAGCTGATCGCCTATTCGTCGGTCGCTCACATGGGCTTCGTTACCATGGGCATCTTCGCGATGAACCAGGAAGGCGTCCAGGGCTCGATCTTCCAGATGCTGTCGCACGGCCTGGTCTCCGGCGCGCTGTTCCTCTGCGTCGGCGTCGTCTACGACCGCATGCACACGCGTGACATCGACGCCTATGGCGGGTTGGTCAACAACATGCCGAAATATGCAACCGTGTTCATGATCTTCACCATGGCCAATGTCGGCCTGCCCGGCACCAGCGGCTTCGTCGGCGAGTTCCTGACCATGCTCGGCGTGTTCCGGGTCAACACCTGGGTGGCGTTCTTCGCCGCCACCGGCGTCATACTGTCGGCGGCCTATGCGCTCTGGCTCTACCGCAAGGTGATCTTCGGCGCACTGACCAAAGAAAGCCTGAAAGGTTTGCTCGACCTGTCGACGCGCGAAAAGGTGATCATCTATCCGCTGGTCGCGCTGGTCATCTTCTTTGGCGTCTATCCGGCGCCGATCTTCGACGCGACGGCCGAATCGGTCAAGGCGCTCGTTACCAATGTCACCGCATCCATCGGCGCCGCGCAGACCGCGGCGGCGAACTGACTGGGGGTTTGCGAACCATGACGCCGGACCTTCTCTCCAGCCTGTCGCTCTCGACGCCAGAGCTGATCCTCGCCATCGGCGCCTTGGCGCTGTTGATGCTCGGCGCCTATTCGCGCGCCAACACCGCCGTCACGGTGAGCGGCCTTGCTGTTGCCGTGCTGGTGATCGCCGGCGCCTGGCTGATCTTTTCCCCGGGGCAGGGCAACGCCTATGGCGAAGCCTTCATCCAGGACCCATTCGCCCGCTTCATGAAGATGTTGGCGCTGGTCGGCTCGGCGGTGACGCTGGTCATGTCGGTTCGCTTTGCCCAGGCGGAGCGTTTCGACAAGTTCGAATATCCGGTGCTGATCCTGCTCTGCACGCTCGGCATGATGCTGATGATCTCGGCCAACGGCATGATCGGGCTCTATCTCGGCCTCGAGCTGCAGTCGCTGGCGATCTACGTGCTGGCGGCGATCAACCGCGATAATCTGCGCTCGACCGAGGCCGGGCTGAAGTACTTCGTCCTTGGCGCGCTGTCGTCGGGCATGCTGCTTTACGGCATCTCGCTGGTCTACGGCTACACGGGCAACACCGGCTTCCAGGAGATCGCCGCGGCGCTCAGCGGCGGCGAGCGCCAGCTCGGCCTCGTCTTCGGCCTGGTCTTTGTGCTGGCCGGCCTTGCCTTCAAGATCTCGGCGGTGCCGTTCCATATGTGGACGCCCGACGTCTATGAGGGCGCGCCGACGCCGGTGACGGCCTTTCTGGCGGCGGCACCCAAAATGGCGGCGATGGCGCTGATGGTGCGCGTCACCATGGGCGCCTTCAAGCCGATCGCCGCCGACTGGCAGCAGATCATCGTCTTCATCTCGATCGCCTCGATGGCGCTCGGCGCATTCGCGGCCATCGGCCAGACCAACATCAAGCGGCTGATGGCCTATTCCTCCATCGGTCATATGGGTTATGCTCTGGTCGGCCTTGCCGCCAACAGCCAGGACGGCGTGCGCGGCGTCGCCATCTACATGCTGATCTATCTGGTGATGACGCTCGGCACCTTCGCCTTCATCCTGGCCATGCGGCGCAAGGAGGGCAATGTCGAGCAGATCAGCGATCTCGCCGGCCTGTCGGCGACCAACCCGATCATGGCGACGATCCTCACCATCATGATGTTCTCGCTGGCCGGTATCCCGCCGCTCGCCGGCTTCTGGGGGAAATGGTACGTGTTCCTCGCCGCCATCAATGCCAACCTCTACGCGCTCGCGATCATCGGCGTGCTGGCCTCTGTGGTGGGCGCCTATTATTATCTGCGCATCATCAAGATCATGTGGTTCGACGAACCGGTCGGCGGCTTCGTGCCGATGGCGACCGAACTGCGCGTCGTGCTCGGCGCCTGCGGCGCTTTCGTGCTGTTCTACGTGCTGATCGGCGGCCCGATCGGAACCTACGCAGCCGCCGCGGCCAAGACCTTCTTCTAACGGAATGACGTTCAGGCTGGCTCCAACCGCGGCTTCGGAAGGGTTCCGGCTCGAGGCGCACGATACGGTCGGCTCCACCAATGCGTTGGCGCTGGAGCACGCGCGGGCCGGCGATCCGGGCAAACTCTGGGTCGTCTCAAAAAAGCAGGAAGCGGGACGTGGCCGCCGCGGCCGCGCCTGGGCGACGCCCGAAGGCAACCTGGCGGCGACGCTGCTGGTGATCACCAACACCGAGCTTCGACTTGCCGCGACGCTCGGCTTCGTTGCCGGACTGGCGCTGGCCGACGCGCTCGACGCCGTCGTGCCGAAAGGCAGGATTGCGATCGGCCTCGATGGTGCGAGCCAGGGCAAGAACCGCTTCGAGTTGAAATGGCCGAACGACGTGCTTGCCTCGGGCGCTAAGCTCGCCGGCATCCTGCTGGAATCGGCGATGCTGGATGGCGACCGTTCGGCGGTGGCTGTTGGCATCGGCGTCAATGTGGTGGCTTATCCTAATGATTTGCCCTATCCAGCGACGTCGCTCAACGCGCTGGGGTCTGCTTGCGATGCCGAGACGCTGTTTCTGGCGCTGTCGGATGCATGGAGCGAGAATGCCCGGCTGTGGAACGAAGGGCGTGGGCTTGCCGCCGTCAGGCGGCGCTGGCTGGCGCGTGCGGCGGGGCTTGGCGGGCAGGTTGCTGTCAGAATTGACGGTAATGTGGTGCGCGGCACCTTCGAGACCATTGACGAAGACTGCCGTTTCGTGATCCGCGACGATGAAGGCTCGGTTCTGACGATCGCCGCCGGCGACGTGCATTTCGGCGCGGTCGCATCGGCCGTCGGTTGACTGGCCAATACGTTTGACTGGCCAGGTATTTGACCAGCTTGAATTTGACCGGCTGACAATTTTGATTGGCCGACAATTTTGACCGGCCCACAATTTGACCGGCCCACAATTTGACCGGCAAGGAAGGAAAGACCATGGCGACAGCGGAAAATGCCGAACTTGTCTTCGTGCCGCTCGGCGGTGTCGGCGAGATCGGCATGAACTTCGCCCTCTACGGCTATGGGCCGGCCAATGCGCGCGAATGGATCGTCGTCGACGTCGGCGTTACTTTTCCCGATGCAACCCTGCCCGGCGTCGACCTGGTACTGCCCGACACCCGCTTCATCGAGGAGAATGTCGCCAATCTGCGCGGCATCGTCATTACCCATGCACATGAGGACCACTACGGCGCGCTGCACGACATCTGGCCGAAGCTCAAGGCGCCGGTCTGGATGACGCCGTTCGGCGCCGGCCTGCTGGAAGCCAAGCGGCAGGGCGAGCAAGGGGCGCCGAAGATCCCGGTGACGATCTACCGGGCTGGCGAGAAATTCACCGTCGGTCCGTTCGAGATCGAGGCCATCCCCGTCGCGCACTCCATTCCCGAACCGATGTCGCTGGCGATCACCACGCCGGCCGGCGTCGTCATCCATACCGGCGACTGGAAGATCGATCCGGCGCCGACGGTGGGGCCGATGACCGACGAGGCACGCTTCCGTGCCTATGGCGACAAGGGCGTGCTGGCGTTGATCTGCGATTCCACCAACGCGCTGCGGGAAGGGGAATCACCGTCGGAAGTGGCGGTGGGCGAGGGCCTCAAAGGTGTCATCCAGAATGCCAAGGGCCGTGTCGCCGTCAGCAGCTTCTCCTCCAATGTCGGCCGCATCGTCTCGATCGCCAAGGCAGCGCGGGATGCCGGCCGCCAATGCCTGGTGCTTGGCCGCTCGATGAAGCGCGTCATCGATGTGGCTGATGAACTCGGTTATATGGACGGGTTGCCGGAATTCATCGCCGAGGAGGATTACGGCTTCATCCCGCGCGAAAACCTCGTCATCATCTGCACCGGAAGCCAAGGCGAGCCGCTTGCCGCACTTGCCAAGCTGTCGCGCGACGAGATGAAGTCGGTGGCGCTGACGGCCGGCGACACGGTGGTGTTTTCCTCGCGCACCATTCCCGGCAACGAGAAGGCGATCCTCGAAATCAAGAACCGCCTGATCGATCTCGGCATCAAGATCATCGAGGACGGCGATGCGCTGGTGCATGTCTCCGGCCATCCACGCCGCAGCGAATTGCGCAAGATGTATGAATGGGTGCGGCCGCAGATCGGCGTTCCCGTTCATGGCGAGGCGGCGCATCTGGTGGCGCAGGGCTCGCTGATGTCGACGTCCGGCATCGGCCAGGTGGCGCAGGTGCGCGACGGCGACATGCTCAGGCTGTATCCGGGTGCTGCCGCCATCATCGACCAGGTTCCGTTCGGCCGCATCTACAAGGACGGAAGGCTGATCGGCAGCGATCAGGCGATGGGCATTCGCGACCGCCGCAAGCTGTCCTTTGCCGGCCATGTCGCCGTCAACGTCGTGCTCGACGACAAATACGAGCTTGCCGGCGATCCCGATCTCGTCGCCATCGGCGTCGCCGAGGCCGACGGCAGCGGCGAGAGCCTGGAAGACCTGATGATCGATGCGGCAATCGGCGCCGTGGACTCCATCCCCCGCCAGCGCCGAAAAGACCTCGACCTGGTCCAGGAGGCGGTGCGGCGCGCGGTGCGCGGCGCGGCCAACGAAGCCTGGGGCAAGAAGCCACTGGTGACAGTGTTCGTCACGCGGTGACGAACAAGGGAATAGGGGAGTAGGGCAGTAAGGGAGTAGGGAAGTAGGAGGTAGGAGCGCAAACAGTCTGCACTTCTAGATCCTTTTTTCCCTACTCCCTACTGCCTTACTCCCCTACTCCCTTAACCCGGGAGTACCCTATGCTCGGACGTCTCAACCATGTCGCGCTTGCGGTGCCGGATCTGGCCGCGGCTGCGGCGGTCTATCGCGATACGCTTGGCGCCCGCGTAACCGCGCCGCAGGCGCTGCCGGAGCATGGCGTTACGGTGGTGTTCGTCGACGTCGGCAACACCAGGATCGAGTTGCTCGAGCCGCTCGGCGAAGCCTCACCGATCGCCGCATTCCTCGAGAAGAATCCGTCCGGCGGCATGCACCATCTCTGCTACGAGGTGGACGACATTGTTGCGGCGCGCGACCGTCTCAAGGCCAGCGGCGCGCGCGTGCTGGGCGACGGCAAGCCGAAGACCGGCGCGCATGGCAAACCGGTATTGTTTCTGCACCCCAAGGATTTCTTCGGCACGCTGGTCGAACTGGAGCAAGCATGAGTTGGGTTTCGTTTGTTGCCCTGTTCTTCGCCACATGGTGGGTGGTGTTGTTCGCCGTCCTGCCGTTCAGCATGCGGACACAGGACGAGGACCGGGACGTGACGCTTGGCACGGTTCCGAGTGCACCGCGCGGACCGCATATGCTGCGCGCGGCGCTGCGCACGACAATCGCCACGCTGGTCCTCATGGGTATCTTCTACGGCATCACGAAAGGGCTTGGCCTCGGCATCGACGACATCCCCCACATCGTGCCGGATTTCAACCAGAGCCCAGCGCATTAGCCGGCTACCTACCGTGTCCGGCTATCCCAGCCTAGCCGACGCCCTGAAATCAAGCTGAGCCAGCAAGGTAAACCCAAAGTAAAGGCCGGGGCGGGCTTGGGCTGACGCGACGTCATGTAGTCTGGTAATCTGTCGCGCTAACCAAATGATTGCACAAAAAAAATGCAAGGCGCGAGGCCTTGCAATTTAAACGCGTCCGATCTGTTTCCGGTGTCCGGCGGCAGCGAGTTACCGCGCCTAGATCGCATCCTCCCAAGACTTTGACCGCGTAGGAGGGCAGATTTTTCTCTACCCTCTCGGTTATGTGGGCACACTAGCCTAAGGCGGGTGAAAATGTCACGAAGAATTTTGCCCGGAAACAGGCAATCTCGTGCTGCAGTGCACAATAGTACGGCAGGCGTTGCTTGCGAAACGCCCAGCAAGCCGCGTGCGGCAATTGCGGCGCCTGTGCAGCGCCTGGGCCGGGTTTCCATTCCGCCATGAAATGGCTATGAAGCCGGGGCAAGCAAGCCTGTGCCGCGCCGATTCCGGCGCCGCCATCCTCTCTCACGGACCAGTTCATGCGTTTGTCGCGCTATTTCCTGCCCATCCTCAAAGAAAACCCGCGCGAGGCCGAGATCGTCTCGCATCGGCTGATGCTGCGTGCCGGCATGATCCGCCAGCAGGGGCAGGGCAGCTTTTCCTGGCTGCCGCTCGGCAAGCGGGTGCTGGACAAGGTCTGCCGGATTATCCGCGAGGAGCAGAATCGCGCCGGCGCGCTCGAAATCCTGATGCCGACCATCCAATCGGCCGAGCTGTGGCGCGAAAGTGGCCGCTATGAAGATTACGGCAAGGAGATGCTGCGCATCAAGGACCGGCAAGACCGCGATATGCTCTACGGGCCGACCAACGAGGAGATGGTCACCGAGATCTTCCGCTCCTACGTCAAGTCCTACAAGGACCTGCCGCTCAACCTCTATCACATCCAGTGGAAGTTTCGCGACGAGGTGCGCCCGCGCTTCGGCGTCATGCGTTCGCGCGAGTTCCTGATGAAGGACGCCTATTCCTTCGACCTCGATTATGAAGGCGCCAAGGCTGCCTATAACCGCATGTTCGTGTCCTACCTCAGGACGTTTACGCGCATGGGGCTGCAGGCTATCCCGATGCGCGCCGACACCGGGCCGATCGGCGGCGACCTCAGCCATGAGTTCATCATCCTGGCCGACACCGGCGAGAGCCAGGTGTTTTGCCACCGCGATTATCTCTCGCTGGCAGTGCCTGGCGCAGACACGGATTTTTCGAACGACGCCGAGATCGGCGCCATCGTCAAGACATGGACGACGCCCTATGCCGCCACCGACGAGATGCATGACGAGGCGGCATGGGAGAAGGTGCCCGCGAGCGACCGGGTCTCGGCGCGCGGCATCGAGGTTGGTCATATCTTCCATTTCGGCGACAAATATTCCAAGCCGATGGGCGCCAAGGTGACAGGCCCGGACGGCAAGGATCATTTCGTTTCTGGCGGTTCCTACGGCATCGGCCCGTCCAGGCTGGTCGCCGCGATCATCGAAGCCAGTCATGACGATAACGGCATCATCTGGCCGGAGGCGGTGACGCCGTTCGATGTCGGCTTGATCAACATGAAGGCCGGCGATGCCGAATGCGATCGCGTCTGCGGCGAGCTGCACGCCGCTTTTGCCGCCGCCGGCAAGGAGGTGCTCTACGACGACACCGACCAGCGGCCGGGCGGCAAGTTCGCCACCGCCGATCTGATCGGGCTGCCGTGGCAGGTGATCGTCGGGCCGCGCGGCATCGCCGCCGGCGAGGTCGAAATCAAGAACCGCAGGACCGGCGAGCGCGAGACGCTGCCGATCGCGGACGTGAAGCAGCGTTTCGGTGCCGCCGCATGAACAAAGCGGCGGCAGCAAGACCATCGGGCGCCGGGCCTTTTTCCGGCTTCGAGCGCATGGTGGCGTGGCGCTATCTGCGCTCGCGTCGCAAGGAGACGGTGATCTCGGTCATCGCTTCGATCTCCTTCCTCGGCATCATGCTGGGCGTCGCCACGCTGATCGTCGTCATGGCGGTGATGAACGGCTTTCGCGCCGAACTGCTGACGCGCATCCTAGGCGTCAACGGGCACCTGATCGTGCAGCCGCTCGATATGCCGCTGGAGGACTATGCCCAGGTCGCCGGCCGCATCAACGGCGTGCCCGGCGTCAAATACGCCATCCCGCTGATCGACGGGCAGGTGCTGGCGCAAGGCAATGTCGGCGGCGGCACCGGCGCGCTGGTGCGCGGCATACGCGGCGAGGATCTCGGCAAGATCACCATCGTCGCCAACAATATCAAGGAGGGCTCGATCGTCGGCTTCGACACCGGCGAAGGCGTCGCCATCGGCAGCCGCATGGCCGAGAATCTCGGGCTAGTGCTTGGCGATACGATCACGCTGATTTCGCCCGAGGGCGACATCACGCCGCTTGGCACGACGCCGCGCATGAAAGGCTATCCGGTCACCGCGATCTTCGAGGTCGGCATGTCGGAATATGACAGCTCGATCGTCTACATGCCGTTCTCGGAAGCGCAGCTTTACTTCAACATGGACGGCCGGGCGCAGACGATCGAGATCTACGCCGACAATCCCGACAATATCGACGCGCTGAAGCCGAAGGTCGAAGATGCGGCGCAGCGGCCGATCAGCCTTGTCGATTGGCGGCAACGCAACAAGACGTTCTTCGACGCGCTGCAGGTCGAGCGCAACGTCATGTTCATGATCCTGACCCTGATCGTGCTGGTGGCGGCGCTCAACATCATTTCGGGCCTGATCATGCTGGTGAAGGACAAGGGCCACGACATCGCCATCCTGCGCACCATGGGCGCGACGCGCAGCGCGATCCTGCGCATCTTCCTGATGACCGGGGCTGCGATCGGCGTTGTCGGCACCATCGCCGGCGTGCTGCTCGGCATCGTGATCTGCCTCAACGTCGAGCGCATTCGCCAGTTCTTCTCCTGGCTGGCCAACGAGCGGCTGTTCAATCCCGAGCTTTATTTCCTGAGCCAATTGCCGGCCCGCATGGATGCCGGCGAGACGATCTCCGTCGTTCTCATGGCGCTGGCGCTGTCGTTCCTGGCCACGCTGTTTCCGGCGTGGCGCGCGGCCAGGCTCGATCCGGTCGAAGCGCTGAGGTACGAGTGATGGCCGAAGCCATTATCGAGCTGAAGAGCGTCGAACGGCACTATGTGCAGGGACCGCGCAAGCTGACCATCCTGAACGGCGCCGATTTTTCGCTGAAGCGTGGCGAGATGGTGGCGCTTGTGGCGCCGTCGGGCACCGGCAAGTCGACGCTGCTACACACCGCCGGGCTGCTGGAGCGACCGGACGCCGGCGACGTGATCCTGGCGGGGCGCGCCTGCGGCCGGCTTTCCGACGACGAGCGCACGGCGATCCGCCGCAACGACGTCGGCTTCGTCTATCAGTTCCATCATTTGCTGCCTGAATTCTCGGCGCTGGAAAACATCATGATGCCGCAGCTGATAAAAGGGCTGCCGCGCAAGGAGGCGGCCGAGCGGGCGGCGCAATTGCTCGACTATATGCAGATCGGCAAGCGGGCACAGCATCGCCCCTCCGAGCTCTCCGGCGGCGAGCAGCAGCGGGTCGCCATTGCGCGTGCCGTCGCCAATGCGCCGCTGGTGCTTTTGGCCGACGAGCCGACCGGCAATCTCGACCCGGTGACTGCTTCCTATGTGTTCGAGGCGCTGGCAGCGCTGGTCCGGCAATCGGGCCTGGCGGCGCTGATCGCCACTCATAATCATGAGCTCGCCTCGCGCATGGACCGCCGCGTGACGCTGGCCGACGGCAAGGTTGTGCCGCTTTAGGGTGCGCTGCAATTGAGGCGATGACGGCCTGCGGGCTGCCGTGCGCCGTCCCGCCGCTTTCGCGCGCCTGTTGGCCCGAAACGCTTGGCATCTCCCTCTCAACCCTTTCTTAACCCTGTCGAAATGACCGAGCGCAATTCCGGTGACACCCGGACTGCGATCGTTGACATTCGAACAAAATTAGAACAAAATACGAACATACTAACAACAGGAGAGAGTTATGACCGATCTTGTTCAGGATGTCGTTTCGCTGGTGTGCATGAGCACGTTCCTCATTTCCATGGCAATCTGGATCGGCGCGATGTGAGGCTTGAGCTCAAGGGCGGGCTCGATGCTGATGAGCGAAGGCCGCCTTCGCATATTGGCGCAGGCATTGGGCGAGTGTTTCAGCCGGCCTTGCGGGACATTTCGACAGGCGACACCGCGGCGGGCCCGAACACGTCCTCGAAAGCGGATTTCAGCGCCAGGTCGAGGTCGGCCATGGTTACGGGAAGGCCGAGGTCGACAAGGCTGGTGACGCCGTGATCCTGGACGCCGCACGGCACGATGCCGCTGAAATGGCTAAGGTCCGGCTCGACATTGATGGCGATGCCGTGAAAGCTCACCCAGCGCCTCAGCCTTATGCCGATGGCGGCGATCTTGTCCTCGGCCGCCGAGCCGTCGGGCAAAGCGGGGCGGTCCGGCCGAACCACCCAGACGCCGACGCGGTCCTCGCGGCGTTCGCCGCGTACGTTGAAGGCGGCCAGTGAGCCGATGATCCATTGTTCGAGAGCGGCGACGAAGGCGCGGACATCCTCGCGCCGCCGCTTCAGGTCGAGCATGACGTAGGCGACCCGCTGGCCTGGCCCATGATAGGTGTATTCGCCGCCACGCCCGGCGGCAAAGACCGGGAAGCGGTCCGGCTCGATCAGGTCCTCGACGCGGGCGCTGGTGCCGGCGGTGTAGAGCGGCGGGTGCTCGACCAGCCAGACCATCTCGCCGGCGGCGCCGCTGCGGATTGCCTCGGCTCGCGCCTCCATCAGGGCGAGCGCATCGGGATAGGCGGTGAGCCCAGGCTCGATGCGCCATTCGACCGGCGCCGAGCCGGGCAAGGGCAGGAACGACGTGGCGATCTGGCTGCGGTCCGTCATGATATCTCGTCTCGCCACTCATATGGCGGCAATCGGTACAAACGTCCAGTTCCGGCACGTTCGGCCCTTGAAGAGTTATGCCGATGTCCGGCCGATTATTGCTGGCCGCGCACTTGTTTCACCGGAAACGATTTGCTACACGCCGCGGGCCGGTTGGTTCCGGCTCCTACCACGTGCGGTCGTGGCGGAATTGGTAGACGCGCAGCGTTGAGGTCGCTGTGGGGCAACCCGTGGAAGTTCGAGTCTTCTCGACCGCACCATTACTCAAGCCGAAATACCGGCCTACTCCTTTGTAATCGTTACATAAAACCCGGTTCGATAATTCCGGCCTTGCAGAAACGCACCGTTTTGTGCCACTAATCGCGCCACATACCAAGCCCCGACAGGCTTTTTTGCAGGTGCGTGCATGGGTCGAAATCGTACCCGAACCGATCCCGACAGATACCTTACCAAGCGGCAGGGTAACTTCCACTACAAGCGCCGGGTGCCGGTCACGATCGCGCATCTCGACGAGCGCGCGCCGCATGTCCGCACCTCGCTGAAAACGGACGATCGCGGTCTCGCCAGGCGCAAGCGCGATCTGCTCGAGGCGGCCGACGATGCGCTGTGGGCGTCGCTGATCACCAAGGGGGTCACCGACCCGGCTCGCCGACGCTACGAGGCCGCGGTCAAGCGGGTCGAGGCGCTCGACTTCACCTTCCATGGCGCCGGTTATTTCGAGCAGCCGGAAGCTTTCGACGACCTGGTCGACCGGCTGCGGCACGTGCTTGCGACCGGCCAGCAGGACCAGATCATGGAGCCGCTGCTCGGCGCCATCGAAGTGCCGAAGATGACGGTGTCGAAAGCCTTCGACCTCTATTGCGACGAGATCGTTGCCGACGAACTGGTCAACAAAAGCCATGTGCAGAAGAACCAGTGGAAAAAGGTCAAGCGGCGCGCGGTCAACAATTTCATCAGTCTGGTTAGCGACAAGCCGATGGAGGAGATCACCATCGACGACGCCAAGAAGGTTTATCGCCACTGGCTCAACAGGATTGCGCCGAAGGAAGGACCGGCCACGGCCGGCGCCTCTTCCGGCAATCGCGATCTCGGCAACATGCGCGTTCTCTATGATGCCTACTTCAAGTACCAGGGTGACTCCAAGCGCGCCAACCCGTTTGAGGGTCTCGGCTTCGCGCTGAAGAAGAAGCGTTCCAGGCCGCCGGTTCCAACAGAGTGGATCCGCGACACGATCATGAAGCCTGGCAACCTTGCCACGATGAATGAGGAAGCGCGCGGTATCCTGTTGATTATCATAGAAACTGGCGCCCGGCCGAGCGAGGTTTGTAATCTCGAACCGCATGCCATCCGGCTGTCGCACAAGGTGCCGCATCTGTCGATCGAGCCGCGCGAGGATCCGGAGGACCCGCGCGAGATCAAGACCGAATCCTCGACCCGCCTGGTGCCGCTGGTCGGCGTGGCGCTTGCTGCCGCCCAGCGCCACAAGGCCGGTTTTCCACTCTACCGCAATCGTGAAAATGAATTGTCGGCGACGTTGAACAAATACCTGCGCAGCAACGCGCTGATGCCGACCAGAAAGCACACCGTTTATTCGATCCGGCATTCGTTTGAAGACCGGATGAAGGACGGCGGCATCGAGGATGAATTGCGCCGGATCTTGATGGGCCATACGGTCGACCGCCCGAAGTACGGATCCGGCGGCTCGCTCGACTGGCGCCGGCGCGAGCTCATGAAGATAGTGCTGCCGTTCGATCCAGCGATCGTGTGAGGCGCGCTTTGGCGGCGGCCAGGATCGCCGAGGCTTCGATGCGTTTTTCCCGTTCGCGCTCCAGGGCCCGCCAGATTGGCAGATAGAGCTCGGCCCGCTGCGGCCCGAGCTTGTCCATGCGTATGGCGACCAGATCGAGAAAGGTCTCGATCTCGTCCAGAGTCACCGGCTTTCGTTTGGTGGAACGGGCGGGCATGGGCGTTACGCGACCTCGATCGGCTTGCCGTCGGCCAGCCGGTAGAAGGTGTCGGCCTTGATGCCGTCCTTGCCGACGATGCCGGCCCATGCGTTGAGGATTTCGCCGCTGGTCGAACGCTCGACCAGGAACAGCGCGCAGCCGTCCTTGCCGCGTGCCTTGCCCTCATAGCCCGATGCGGTGGCAGCGCCCTGTTCGCCCGATGCGGTGGCAGCGCCCCAGCGCCCAGATGCGGTGGCAGCGCCCTGTTCGCCCGATGCGGTGGCAGCGCCCTGCCAGCCCGATGCGGTGGCAGCGCCCTGCCAGCCCGATGCGGTGGCAGCGCCCTGATATCCAGATGCGGTGGCAGCGCCCAATACGCCCGATGCGGTGGCCGCGCCCAAGTCGCCCGATGCGGTGGCAGCGCCCCCGCTCCCAGATGCGGTGGCAGCGCCCTGATATCCAGATGCGGTGGCAGCGCCCCAGCGCCCAGATGCGGTGGCAGCGCCCTGTTCGCCCGATGCGGTGGCAGCGCCCCAGTCGCCCGATGCGGTGGCAGCGCCCCCGTCCTTCGTTTCCTTGACACCTTCGCCCTTGCCGCTGGCGAAAGGGCCGCTGATCCATTTGGCGCGATCGAAAACATACTTGATCGCTGCGGCAACCAGTTCTGGCAATTCGATCCGTGCCGTGACGGTGATCTCCGCCGATGCCACCTTGGTGTCGGTCGATCCGTCCTCGCGGGCGAACGGGCCGCGCTGTTCGGTGATGGCGTAGACGCTTGTCGCCGGCGGGTAGTGGCCGAGCACGGCGAGCGGGTGCTCGCACGCGTGAAAACCGTTTTCGCAGGCGACGATCTTGCCGCTGACCTTATAGTTCTTGCCCATCTCGTACTGGAAGCCGCGACACGACATGTCCGGCTTGAAGCCCTTGTAGGTGATCAGCGGCGCCGCGGTTTCGGCAAGGGCTTCGGCAGTCTTCTTCGTGCGGGCCATCATTTCACCTCGTTGCAGCGGGCAGCAAAGGCCACACGCGATTTGACCTGGTCTGGATCGTTGGCGATGTTGAGAAGGGCGGCGATGGAGCGGCGGGCGGCGTCGATTGCGGGCTTCACGTCCTCGCCGGTCATGAAGTTCAGCACCTCATAGACGCCGCCGATCGGGCCCATCAATATGCCGGTGATGGTCGACAGAACGTCGCGTGTCGGGAATTCTTTCGTAGTCATGGTGAAACCTCTTCGCATCTGGTGGCAAAGCGCTGCCGGCTGACGAGTTGTTCGGGATCGTTGGCGATGTTGAGCAGGACGTCGGCATGACACGGCTTGCCGTCGAGCGCGCACCAGCAGGCGAGATTCCTGCCGGTCAGGGTGTCTAAGCGGCGAAATATACTAAGCCTCGCGGCGTCCTGTTCCTGTGGCGCCGGATCCGGCAGCATAACCGTCCAGCAGCACATAAATTGGCTGAACAGCTGGACGGCGTAGGCGCGGTCGTGCCGGGCGCTGACCTTAAAAGGATTGCCGAAGACCGATGGCCTGGCGACGTTGACAGCGTCGAGGCCATTGAACGACCGAGAGTGCGCCTGAAGGTCGAAGCCTTTGGAGCGGGAGAGACGGAGGCGGACGGGCTTTGTCATGGCATCCAGTCCCAAAGGCCCTGCGCGCCGCGCGCTTGGATCGGTGGCAGGAATGGCTCGATATCCGAGAGTGGCCAACCCCAGTTGAAGGTCCCTTCGCGGTCGCTGTCATTGCCGGCGTTCTCGCCGAATTCGGCCGCACATTCGTCGCCGCGCCTCGGCTCGCCGAGGACAGCCGAACAAAGGACGTGTGAAAGGGGTAGGGCACCAGCCTTCGGATTACGAAGGGCCAACTCCAGAACCGGCAGCGCGAGTGGCGCACGCAGGCAAGGCTGCCCATAGCGAAGAGAATCCTGCAGCTGAAGCAGTAGCACCTGAACCTCATCGCGTCGGATCGGCCGCGCGCCGGCATGGATGGCAATTCGCTGCCCGATGAGCGAACGAGGCGGTCGCCAGCCGCGAAACTCGTAGGGCTTCGCGCTTTGAACAATCAGCGTCGCCCAAGGCTGCCAGATGGTGATTGCCTTCACAGCATCCTCCTCTGGGCTCGTGCCGGCCGAGCGCAGTCCTGGCAGGTATGCTGCCATTCGCCGGAGACCTTGGCGATGACAAAGCCTTCGCGGCGGGCATCGGACACCATCACGTCGAACTCGTCGGCCTGATAGGTTCGGCTCTGCGATTCGCCGCATTCGCAGACGATCTGCTGAAGGCCGGAGTGTTTTTCGATCATCTCGGCCCCCGGCAGGTTTCACCCTGATCGGCATCACAGGCGAGGCACTCGCCCATGCCGCCGACGAAGTTGGTCTTGCAACGCCGCGGCTCGGTTCGTCGCGCCCGGATGATGCGGCCGAGCTCCATTCTGGACACTTCGACGGCACCGGCAGATATGGCCAATCCGCGCTTGGAGAGCGCAATGTCGAAGTGCTCGTGAGGCGTGCCAGCCTTTTGGAGCCACTTTCTGTCGACGCCGATCTTATCGGCCATGCCCAGCAGTTCATCGGTGCTGTCGGCGAGCATGTGGCACATCTTCATCCGGCCGACGGCCGCGCGCATGTTGTCGACGTAGACGCTCATCGAACTTCCCGCACGCTGAAGCTGGGTCGCGGCTTGGCCTCGTCGACCTCGTCCCCGAGTACGACCACCGGCAGGCGAAGTTCCTGCGCGTCGGTCGACAACGTCGGATGCGTCCAACTGACGCCCATGGGAAGGTCGCAGAAGAAGACGAGCGGCTTATCGCAATTGATGCACCGGCCGGTGATGTCGGCCTGCTTGATCGTGTCGTCCTCGAACCGGGCGACCTTGACTTCGAACTGGAAGTCGACATGCGGGCATTGCGCGGAACCGCTCATGCTGGCACCTCTGGTATGGCGTTGTTCTCGACGCCGTCGAGCAGCCGGCCAGCGGCGTTCCCGTCGCGCTGGCGTGGGGCTCTGATGTTGATGTGGTCAGCCATTCAGTTTCTCTTCGATGTAGTTGAGACGCTCCCGCATCTCGGCGATGAACCGGGTAACGGTGTCGGGGTTCTCTTCCTGGTCGACGTGCACCGGTTCCGTTGACAGGGTGTCGTGCGACCATTTCAGGGCGGCGAGAGAGATGCCGGCGCAGCGCTGGGCAAAGGCGATGACCTTCATGCCAGCACCGCCGGAAAAGCATCTGGATTTAGGCTTTCGCCAGGATCCAGCACCAACTCGGCACCGGCCCTCGTCAGGCGGAAAAGGTCGTCGCCGCAGGTGAGTATTGAGCACCGACGCCTCGTCGCATGGCCAGATTCCACCATGGCCAGCCAGTGCGGATGGTCGGCGCTGCCTTCGCCTGTCACGAAGTGGTTGCGGAAGGATTGCTTGTGCCGGCCGTCGAGGCCGATGGCGTGGCGGGCGAGGTCGCGCTGTACCGGCGTCATGCTGCCACCTTGTCGAATCGGGTGTGTCTCCCGTCCTGGTCGACTATCGACAATTCATGCGGCACCCGTCGGCATTCAGCCTCGGCCTCCGCTCGCGTGTATTTGCCGGCGCTGATGACGTCGGTGGTGTAGCCTGCGTATTGGGCGCGGTAGTAGGCGTTGTGATCGCGCGCCCAGATCATGAAAGTGGCATCGCCGCCGAACAGAATGCGTTTCAGTGTCTCGGCCCGCTGGAAATTCATGCGCCGGATGGCGAGCGCCAGTTCTTCCTCGAGCCGCCGCCGGCGGGCGCGCTGGTTGCGCTTTGCGCGAATATCGGCAGGCGTCGCAGTCAACAGCGAATGGCAGCCCTCGTTATAAAGCTGCCCGCCGGCCACCACCCACCACATATTGTTGATGTTGTAGTAGGCGACGCCTCGGACGAGACGGCCCTTGTGGTCGGGTATCCAGACCGTCTGGCCGTGTTCGAGCAAACTCCCGTCCTGCGACTTCCGTTGCGATTCGCTGCTCCACGTTGGACGCCCGAGCACCTTGTCCTTGTGCCAGCTCTCGGCGTAACGCTTTTCGATACGCTCCATCGGAGACATATCGCGGGTTTCGGAGCGGGACACTTTCACCGGAGCTATCGTCTCCAGCCAAGTTACGATGCGACGGAATTCCAGCACCACGCGGAGCTGCTCGATGTGGTGCATGCGAGCCTTCCGGTCGAAGTCGTATCGCCTGCCGTTCTGGTTCACCTGAGGTGCCGTCACCGACCAGAACTCGACCTTCACCGCACGGCCTGAAATCTCGATCGCGCAGCGCAGCGTGCCGCGTGCGCCAAGGCGGTAGCTCGGGCTCAAGCACTTGTGCCGGTAATGGATGCCGGGATCGCGCTTGATCGACCAGCCTCGGTCGCGCATCTGGCGGATCAAGACGCCGTACACCTCGGAACGGAAACTGGCATCTTGCGCATTGTCTTGCCAGATCCCGATGCTGGCGTCGTGAATCCGGATATCGAGCGGAGCGCGCGTCATGCTGTCACCTCCGGCATGGCGTTGTGTTCGATGCCGTCGAGCAGCCGGCCGGCGGCTTTCTTGCCGACGTTGAGGAAACCGCGGCCCTCGGGCGTCTTATCGTCCTCCGACCAGATCATGCGCGCCTGGGCACGCTGATGATCGCTCAGACCGATGACTGGGACACGCTCGTCGTCGGGGAAGAAATGCAGATGGTCGTCGAGATCGAACGCCCAGTTGCCGGGCGCCCACGCGCCCCATTGCTTGAAGAAAAACGGCACGCCGGCGGCCTGGCATTGGTCGCGGATCGAGCGCGCCCAGGCGGGATGCATGGGCCGCGCGCCGGGGCCGCTCTCGCCGCCGACGATGATCCAGTCGATGCGAACGGCGGTATCGGGAATTTCGTCGTCTGGCCGATGTCCGTCGACGAACCATGCGCCGCGGAGCGCGTCGAGATTCGGGAAACCGTAGATCTGCCTTTCGGGCGCTGGCCGCATGCGCGTGAAATCGATCGGCCCGAGCAGCGGCTCGGCGGAGACGAAGCGGATCGCTGCCGGCGTGGCCAGCAGCTCGGGGATGCGCTCGTCGGCTTCCTGCTGGCGCTCGGCGGAGACCCCGAGCCAGACGTTGGGGAGGGGCCACACTTTCAGGTGTGGGATGTCGCCGGCGATGATGCAGCCTTTGCCAACCTCGGAGGCCGGATTGGCGAAGTGATCGAAGAGCGTGATCTCCATCGCTTCCAACGCCACCGGACTGGCGCGCGAAGCTGCCAGATATTCCCGCATGCGCTTGGCGCGCTTGGTCAGCACCTGGAATGTGTGCTGCGGTGCCAGTGCCATGATGGCGAAGACTTTGTCGATCCACTCGTCGGGCACGTCTTCATGGAACAGGTCGCCCATGGAGTTGACGAAGATGCGCCGCGGCGTGCGCCAGGTCAGAGGCTCGGTCAGGATATGATCCGGCGCCATGGCCAGCTTACCGGTCCAGACGGTCTTACCGTTCACAACCTTCGTGGTGCCATCATAATGCGGCGCGCCAGTCTGGCCCTTGGCCCGAAGCGCGGCCGTCATCGCCTCGATCCGGCCAGCCATCTTCATGGCATAGCAGTGGATGCAGCCAGTAGTGTCGATCGAACAGCCGACGATGGGATTCCACGTCGCGTCGGTCCATTCGATGGCGGATTTGTCAGCCATCACGCTCTTCCGCCTTTGACCTGCGGACGCTTCACGGACACTTCGAAATCGTCATCGTCCGACGTTGTCGCCCATCGAACGCGCTCGAGGATGGTTGAGAGGATGTCCTCGCCCGCATCGGCGGCGAAACCGCGTGCGAAGTTCTCGACCATGCCGCCGATCACGCGCGATCCCGCATCGAGAAGAACGGTGGCGCTGGTGCCGGCATTCAGTTCGTCCGCGATGAAGAGAGCGAACTGGACTGAAACTTCGACCGCACGGGCTTGGCACGCCAAAACAGGCGCTGCCTTTGCCTCCGGCGGGATGTTTGAAAAAGCCTCGCGCAGCACCTTCTCGAAAGCCTCGCGATTGATGTGGCCGTTGAAGTGGTCAGCCATTGCCGCCACCCCGCTTCGGCTTGATTGAGAAGTCGGTACGGCGCTCGTCGAGATAGGCGGTGCCGCTCGCCTTCATCGCGTCGTCGATGACTTTCATCGCCGCGGCGTGAGTGGCGGCGCCGAAGAACAGCAACTTCACTGGCACCCCGGCCTTGGTCAGGTCGAAGTGGTGCGTCTTGCCGTCCTTCATGTACTCCCATGCGCCGGCCGGGACGCCGACGATGAGGAGCGGAACGCCATCGCCCTGCCCGGTCGGGGACACGGCAAAGACCAGCTTCTCTTCCAGTGTTGCCATCAGTAACCCCTTCCCGGGTTGTCGCAGTAGCTGTCGCGGTCGTAGCGCTGATGAAAGCGCCACCAGCCGGTGCGCGCGGCATCGACCACGGTCTGAAGCCGGCCTTCAAACATTTCGACCTTGCCGGGCACCTCACCTGGCAAGCTCGCTTCGGTGGACTGGGATGGGGGGAATTCAGCCACGGGCGCCATCCTTGTTCCTGGCGCCGGCAAAGCGTTCGATGGCGCTATGCAGGCTTTCCTCGCAGAGGCTGACTGCGGTGGCGGGCGCCAGCTCGTAGTGACGGTGCAGAACCTCCATCATGCCGAACTGGACGGTCTCGAAGAGGACCATCAGCTCCGCATAGGTCGCGCCGCCCTTGATGGCGGGACCGATGACTTCGCGGACGAAGCGGCCGGACAGGAGATCGTGCAGATCGCTCGCCGCACTCATGGCCGCTCGCCCTTCAGCAGCGGGCCGAGCGCGCCGAGCTGCTCGGCGGCGAAGTCGTGCGGCTCGGTCGTCGTGCAAGCCGACAGGAACAGCAACGCTAGGATGATGGCGGCCTTCATCATCTCGGCCTCCTTTTTGCCCGGCCGACATCGATAGCCATCATTACGCATTCGATGGGATCGTCATGTTCGCTTTCAGCGACGACCGTCTCCGTGTTGCCAGGCTCAAAAACGCGAAAGCCGTAGAGCGGCTCATCAACCCGGACACGGCCCTTGGCGAACAACCAATGCTTGCCGGGGAATAGGCGGTTCGCCATGTTGATGGCGTCGGCCAATTGCTCGCCTGGTGTTGGACGTGGACCAAGCCTAGTCATCAGCGCAGCCCCACATAGAACAGGCCAGCGATGATCAGGGCCACTGCGATCATCAGGACGGCAAGGATGCCTGAGGCGACTGGACTTCTGACCGTATCGTCGGGGCAGTCGCCGCGGCACATGCACTCCGGCCACTGGTCGCAGATCAGTTGCTTGTTGCCGTGCGGCGGCACCGAAATCAGTTCACGGGGCGGCGTGCGATTGAGGCGGGCGTTCATCAGTCGAGCCTCGGCCAGCAGCCGATGGCGCCAACGACCAGCGCCGCCATCAAGAGGACGATCAGGAACTTTGCCTGAAAGTCCCAGAGCGGACGAGCGCCGAGCGGCGGCAGCTCTTCAGCTTCGAACTCGACATCGTCGAACATGCGCTCGAGGTAGTCGAGCGGCGCGCGGTCGGGCAGTTCGCCGCGGATCTGCGAGCGGCTGCGGTTGAGGTGGTCAATGGCATCGCGCGCGGTCATGCCGGTATTCCCATCCAGCATGCGCAGAAGGTCAGGCCGAACATCAAGCTGACCGCAAAGGCGAGCGTGGTCGAAGGAAATTGGAGATCGCTAGCCAGCTTCACCTTGGTGATGATGCCGATGCGTCTCCGCTCGGCAATCTTCCTGGCCTCGGCCGCGCTTTCGGCGTCGACATGGACCTTTGTCCCGTCGGCGAAATGAATGCGGAACGTCGGCATCAGCGTTGCTCCTCGTGGTGTTTGGGAAATCCGCGCGATTGCAGCGGGCGGACAGGCTTCGGCCATGTGCCGTCGTGCTTGCGCCGCTGGCGGTCGGCCTTGGCGCGGAGATCGGTTTCAATCGACGATTTGGCCTGGTGGTAGAGGTTCAGCGCCGGCGCAAGATTGCTCTCGCGATGCTCGCCGCCGAGAGACAGCGGCCTGATGTGCTCGATCTGCCAGCCTTCGCCGGGCCGGATCCTGCGGCCGGAAATATGGCAACGGCGCCCGGCGCGAACGAAGATGCGATCGCGCACCCAGTCGGGAACCGTTGCGTCGGGTGTCGAGCCTATCCATTCGGAAACGCTCCTACCGCCATGAGGATCGGTGATACGGGACGATTTCATTGCCGCAACTCCGGCGGCAGCGAATCGAGGTAGACCCCTTTGACGATCTCACGATCCTCTGGGGAATGTGTGCGGGGTTCCCGGCCTGTCATCGCTATCTCGGCGATGATGTCGACCGTAAAGCCCATGTCATGCATCTCGCGAAGCATGCGGACGGCACGTACAAGATACTTGTTGCGGTGGGCCATCAGCGGGCCTCCGCCAAGGATGGTGACGGCTCAAGATCGGCGAGGATCTCAGACGGCTTGCGACCTGCCTTGAGTTGCAGGGATATCCAGTCGAAGACCTTGGGCGACGCGTCGGCCAGCGCGATCAGCTTTTCGGCGGTGTTCATTGTTTGCCGTCACCGCCACGGCGAGCGTTCCATGCCTCCAAGGCCTCGGCGAAGCTGTCGGCCTCCGGCCCTTGAGCGCCGCAATCCCGGCAGACGCCATGGAAATGACTGTTGATCGGCTCTATTGCCGAGCCGGATTTGATCGGATGCGCGAATGGGCACTGCTTGGGCTTGTTCGACACTCTTGCCTCCCGAAACATTCGAGATAACAAGCGTGCATTACGCACACAGCTATGTCAACAGAAAAGTGCGTATCGCACACGAGAGAGCCTGCTTGCGTGCGATTCGCGGTCGTCAGTTGGCGTTGGATGCCACGGCGGCCGACAGCTCGGTGATGGTATCATTGACCGCGTCAGGCGACATACGGATTATGCGCGGCAGGCGCTCGCCGCCGAATTCCTGCAAGAAAAGGCGGTCACCGTTCGACCGGTCGATCCCAGCCGACACTCGCGATGGCCGCAGGGCGGCGCGAATAAGATCGTCGATCGGATTGTGCGAGGCGCTTGGTGCGGCGGTCTGGCGGTAGAGCATCAAGAGTGCTGCCTGGTGTACTTCCGCTTCCAGACCGGACGCCTGACCGAACGGGACCAGGAAACGGCTGCTCCCTTCGGATGTATGCAGGGTCAATGTCATCGCGCTTCCGTCCGGCTCGACCATTGTCTGCCATCCCAGCACTTCTTGATCTTCCGGTTTCGGGGAAATCGTATCGGTTTCAGCAGGAAACCTGCTGATCACCAGTTTGTCCATATGCGTGCCCGCCTAGTGTTCTTGCTGCCTATTTTTTGAACAAGCAGGAGAACCAGTCGACGAATCAAATAAAAAATCGACGCATGAAAGAGTTTTCAACCGAAGCTTTTTTTGGCGCGGTAAATAGATGGTTAATTCACTGCTTCTTGCGCGCAGCGCCTTCGGTTCCGACCGAGTGTTCGAACGCCGTATCGATTTGTTTCTCGATGCTGTCAGCGATCAAGTCAGCAATGTCGGGACGCTGGAGCCGCAACTGCGATAGTCGCTGGTCGATGCTCCTCTGCTTGCCAGGCCCCGGCCCTTCGCCGGTCAGCAGCCACCCTTCCGAAACCTTGAAGGCCTTGGCATATTTGGCCGAGGCACGGCCGAAACCGCGTAGGCCGTTCTCGTGCTGGTGATAGGTATGTACGCTCCAGCCAAAGAACTCGGCTGCCGCCTTGGCGCTGGAAAACTTTGCGTTTTCTCGAGCGATCTGCAGTCTCTTAGCGGGATCTGGGCGGTCATCAAATGGCATAATGTGCATAAAGCACGAAACCGGTGTGCGTTTCGCGTTGACAAGGTGGTGTGCGTTATGCACGTTACGCGACATGAATCAGTCTTTCGAAGTCAAGGCACTGCGGGAACGTATCGGCTGGACCCAGGAGCAGCTGGCGCAATATCTCGGCGTCGACCGCTCCAGCATCTCCCGTATGGAAAACGGCCAGACGCTGTCCGGCCCCGTGTTGCGGCTGCTGGTCATCCTGGCTGCTGCGGCTGATGCAGGCACCACAGATGCGCTGCTCACTTCAGATCCGATCGCAGCTGAGCAATGACCTTCCATTCCCCTCAAATGCTCCAATGGGCCGGTTTTTTCCACAGAAACCGATTGGTAACCTTAAGCCGTAACCATTTTGCGGGCCCGCGCATCATCCAATCTAATGGCGATGCCGTCGAGGTGCTGCCATGAAGGCGCCCCTCGCCACTGCCACGGTCCCCGCGGATTGCGGCGCCCGCCTTGCTGGCACCGGCTTCACCGAGCGCCTGGTGCCGCGGCGCGCCGACTTCTCGAATGCACAGAGGCCCTCGATCAACGATGAGCCATCCCTGGGGGCGGGTCCGCAAGCCGAAGCCTCCCTTGCCGGCATAGGTAGCAGGACGCTTGCGGATCGTGAGGGCCGCCTTGAAGGGGAGGCGGCTTCGGCTGACCTCCCCGCCATTTCCTCTCCCTCCCAGGAGACCGCGACTGCCGCCGAAGCCCAAGACCTCCCGGCTTCGGCGGCATTTTCCCATTTCACCGAATCCTGTCCTTGCGCCGCAACGGGGCAGGATAAGACCGCGCCGGAGTTGAAGACTGCCTCTTCCGGCCCCGGCGCGGTCACCCTTTCGCTCGAGCTGAAACCGGCAGTAGCGCTGATCCTCAATCTAGCGGTCACCGCCAAGGGCTTGCCCGCCGCAGAGATCATCGCTCGCGCCATCTGTGTGTATGCCGAAGCCATCGGGATTCCCTCGCTTGCCCGCCAGATAGAATCCGACGGGGGCGAGCGTCACGCAAATACGATTTCCGACGATTTCCACGAAGTGCCGGCGTTCGACCGCACCGGCCTCAACCGGTTTGGGAAAGGCCGCTGATGTCTCGCTCATCCTCCGACAAGCAGCGTCACAGCCTGAAGATGGCAGTAGCGCGCGTCATCGACCTGATCGGCGCGGGCAATCTCGCCGAGACGGTCACGCGGGTCAACGCGACGATGCTGTCGCGTTACATCGCGCCGCACGAAGACGACCGGCACGCCGGCATCGACGTGGTGCTCGACCTCGAGATCGCCGCCGGCGACCCGGCGGTGACGCGCACGTTGGCCGCCCTGCAAGGCTATGACCTGGTCAAGGCCGAGCAAAAGGGCACCGGCCAAAACCTCGACCTCGACGATCTGCAGCGCCTGCACCGCGAGGCCTCGGAAGCGGTGTCGGCGATCATGGCCGGCATCGCCGACCAGACGATCACGCCATCGGCAAAGAAACGGATCCTGAATGAGCTCGCCGATCTTCGCCAGGCGATCGCAGCGATCGAGGCGAAGGTGGAGGCGGCATGATCACGAATCCAAGCACTTATTCCGAGGCGGAGATTGCCCTCATCGCCGACTGGCTGGGCGAGAACCTCTCGGCGACCCAGATCGCCTACCGGCTGGCAAGGCAACGAGGCTGCGCCGTCTCGCGCAATGCCATCATCGGCATCGTGCATCGCAACAAGGTGCTGGCGGCCATCGGCCTGAGCGGACCATCGGGAAAGCCGTCGGCGGGATCGCCTGTGCCCCAAGCGCCTTCGGTGCCGCGCGCGCCGAAACCGGAGGCTCGGCTCCATCCCGGTAACATCCGCAGCAAGAAGGAGGCGAGGGCGCTCGACCCGGTGTTTGCGCCACCGGCGCGACGGCCGGTCGATGGCCTCAAGCCTCATGCATATGACGCCGCTGCCCGGCACATTCCGCTTGAAGAGTTGCGCCATGGCGAATGCCGTTGGCCGGTCAACAATGCCGCCCAAGGGGAAAAGCATTTGTTCTGCGGCAAGGCTGCGAGCTTCAGTTCCTATTGCCCGCACCATGCGCTGCGCGCCGGTGTGCGCCCGCTGTTCGTGGCGGAGGCGGCATGACGCCTGACACCATAGAGCGCAAGCAGTTCGCCTTCGCCGTGTCGCCGAAGGTCTTCGATGCGGTGACCAAGCGTGCACGCTCGCAGGGCATGTCGCCGACGGGCTACGCCAAGCTGCTGTTCGACGCCGCCTTCGCCGCGCGCATCGGGCAGGAACGCGGTGATCCGGCCAGCGATGCCGAACTCGACCGGCAGGTGACGCTGGTCTTTGCCTGCGCCGGGCAGGGCGATGCGGCAGCGATCTCGACCGCCACCGGCGTCAGGCTGTCGCTGGTCACGATGATCCTCAGGGCATGGCGCAAGCAGGGAGGGGCAAAATGATGCGTTCGTTCTTCACCGTAAGAGCCACCATCGCCGCTGCCGTTCTTGCGGTCGGCTATGGCGTCGCCTGTTCGATGATATTCGGCAGCGACGTCGCCTTCCCGCACGAGGCGATTCCAACTGCCGCTATGCCGCAAGGCTGGTCTTATCCATTCGCCTGCTGCTCCGGCTATGACTGCCGCGAGGTCCCCGACGCCGACATCGTCGAGGGCGCGCGCGGCTACGAGATCCGCCGCACCGGCGAACTGATCGCGATGACCGATCCGAAGGTCAGGCGGAGCCCCGACGGCAAGTTCCATTGGTGTTCGGTCGCCGGCGCCAATGACGGGAAGACGATCTGCCTTTTCGTGCCGCCGCGGGGGTTTTGATGGGCGGGTTTGGATTCAAGGAAGCCGAGCGTGCCGATGCCGTCTACCGGTATTCGGTCAGGTGCGACCGTGCGACCAGCGCCAAGATCGAAGCGGCGGCGCGCAAGGCCGGCATAAGCGTGACGGCGTTCGTTCAGCGGCATTTCGAGGCCATACTCGACGCCAGGCCGAACGCGCCCAAGCTGGCCACCTTCGATGCTGCCGGATTCGATGCCGTGGAATTCAGCAAGCGCCATCACGTCACGCTGATGGCCGCGAAGCTGTGGGGCACGCTTCGCGTTCATGCCGGCGAAAATGGCCACGTCCAGCGCTTCCAGACCCTGCTCGCCGAAGACATCGGCTGCGACCACGCATCGACCGGGCGGCTGGTTCTCGCGCTAATCGAGGCGGGCCTGCTGGAGACGGTGCGCAAAGGCAAGATGGGCACGTCTGCTACCTACCGCGTCATCGGCGAGGACTGAGCGATGGCTGGCGTCTCACGCAGAACAGTTCTGGTCGGCGCAGTTGCAGCAGCCGCAGCGGCGATGCTTCCCACGGTGGGAGCAGAGGAAGCTCCGCGATTCATTGGGATCGACCTCGGCGCGCAGCCCGACGTGCTCGGCTTCGCCGTCGGCACGCCTGGCGAATATGACTGGATCAGTGTCACCGCTAAGTCTGCCGAGGAAGCATGGGCGCAGTGGTGCGACCATCAGGGCTACGGGCTTGCCGAGGAGCGGGTATTTTGCGCGGACTATGTGACGCGCGTTCCGCAATGGGACGGCAAGGATCCGGATTCCATCCGTCCGGCGGACTGGCTGAAGGCCAATCTCGGACATTGCTGCGAACGCTGCGGCTACGAAACGCATCCTGAGTCCGGCGCGCGCATCATTGCGGGCGACGTGGTCTGCGAAGAATGCATGACCTTTGCCGATCGCCTCGTCGATGATCCTGACGACGCCGTCGACGAACTTGCCAATCGCATCGCCGATGACGGTGCCGACGAGGTGCGGGAACAACTGATCGCTGATGGTGATTGGCCGCTTGCCGTCGAGCTCTGGCCGCGCGCGCTTGCGGCAGCAGGGGAGGACCAAGCGGCATGACTTACGATCCTTACACGCCACGCACCCCGAAGAAAAAAGATGGCAAGCCGAAGGGCAAGCCGGAGCAACTACCGCCCGAGGTGACCCGTCGGGCCAAGGGTGATTCCGAACCGATGATCTCAATTCGCACGGCGGACGGGCGGTCGACGGGTGAAGTCCCGATGAGCGTGGTGAAGGCCGCATTGAAGGTGGTCAAGGGCGGCAAGGACGATCCGACCGAAGAGATGTTTTCCGCCGACGAGACCGGCGAGAGCGCGGCGCAGACCGTCGCAGCCGGACAGCTGCGCGCCTTCATCGAGCGCATCGAACGGCTCGAGGAAGAGAAGAAGACGATCGCCGACGATATCAAGGAAGTGTTCGCCGAGGCCAAGGGCACCGGCTTCGACACCAAGGCGATGCGGTCGATCGTCCGGTTGCGCAAGAAGGACGAGGCCGAGCGCCAGGAAGAGGAAGCTATCCTCGACCTCTATAAAGCAGCGCTGGGGATGGTTTGATGAAGCTCATCATCACCATCATCCTTCCTGCTGTTGCTTTCCTCTGGGCATTCAAGAACTTGCCTGCGCCGGCTAGCGGCTGGCGCGGCGGTCTTGGACGGTTCCTTCACTCGACGATGCTGGCGATCCTGGCCTGGCTGGTCGCGAGGACGCTGCCTTGAAGTACCAGCTGCTGCCGCCGCTCTCGCCGGACGAATTCACCTCGCTCGAGCGCTCGATCATCGCGCATGGCGTGCTGGTGCCTGTCGAGTATGACGAGGCGGGCGAAATCATCGACGGCCATCACCGCGTCCAGATTTGCGAAAGCCTCGGCCTCGTCGACTGGCCGCGCTTCGTGCGCAAGGGCCTTTCTGAAACCGACAAGCGGGCGCTGTCGCGCGAACTGAACTTCGCCCGTCGACATATGACGACTTCGCAGAAGCAGGATGTCATCGCCGATCAGCTGCGCGACACGCCATCGATCTCGTCGCGGGCTATCGCCGGTATGCTCGGTGTTCACCATTCCACGGTCGAGGGTGTTCGCAAGCGGTTGGTCGATGGTGGCGAAATTAGCCACCATGAAGAGGTGGAGGGCAAGGATGGCGTGCGCCAGCCTGCCCGCAAGGCGATCAAGACGGCCTTCGTGCCCGATCGTGAAAATGTCGGCGAATTCCTGAAGGGCGCCAAGATCATCCGCGCCGAAAAGCAGAAGATCGCCCACACGGTGCGCCTTGCGCATATGGACATGGTGCGCGAGACCGGCGGCGCCAGCGCGCCGGGCAAGCTCATGCGCCAGTATGCCGTCGGCTATGCCGACCCGCCGTGGAAATTCGGTGTCCGCTCCGAAGTGACCGGCCGCGAGAAGAGCGCGGAAAACCACTATCCGACGATGACGACCGACGAGATCATCGCGCTGTTTCGCGAGCTCGACCCGTTCACCGAAAACGCTGTGTTCTTCTGCTGGGCGACCAACCCGATGTTGCTGGACGCGCTGCGCCTGTTGGAAGCGCTCGGCTTCACCTACGTGCATCACTGGGTGTGGGACAAGGAAGTCGCCGGGACCGGCTATTGGGGCCGCGACCGTCACGAGATCCTGCTGATCGGCCGCCGCGGCGACGTCGCCGCACCCTTGCCCGGCTCGCAACCGGAGACGGTTTTTCGCGAGCGCAAGGGCAAGCATTCGGCCAAGCCGGACTTCTATGCCGAGACGATCGAGCGGCTATTCCCCGGCGTGGCGCGGCTGGAGATGTTCTGCCGCTCGCCCCGCCCGGGCTGGGATCATTGGGGTTTTGAAATAGGGGATATGCCGGAAACGGCATCCGAGAAGGTGGGCGGGGTTGCCAGTGCCTGCAGCGCCTTTGTCACGCGGAGAGAACTGGACGCAATTCTGCCTACGCGACAAGGGGCAGAGATGGAACGCGGCATCGATCGATGCGTGACAGCCGGAGAGACGGCAACGAATCCCGTAGCGAAAGCCTCCGAGGACAACGGTGGGATCAGCGCCATTGAGGGCGCCCCCATGACGGGAGAGGTGAGTAGGGCCGATGCCGGTCGGTCGGCATCTGCAACGTCTGAGAGAATGGACGCGACAGCCGGAGAGACGGCACCTTTTGAGCGTCCATCGGTGACCACCGAGGAGCTCACCGAGTTCAAGTTGCTTGGCGCAATCGCCGGCGGCATCAGTGTTTCTGGTCCCCTATTCGAAGCTCTAAAGGAGCAAGGCCGCCTGATTTGGGCTGGCAAAGAACTCACGGTCGGCGGTGCTAAGCGCCTCGCAGAATTGGGAAGGTTAGTTGATGCCGCATCCGACGGTGATGCCGTCAATGTTGTAAGCGCCACGAAACGTGGCTTCCGTGATGCGTTAGCCGATTGGACTGAATTCAATCGGCTAAATGCGCGCGACATTGACGATCTTAGTCCCGATGAGATCGCGCGGCGTGATGCGCTAAAGCCTCTCGTTGAGGCTGACCTCGCGCCAATTGCCGACGACGCGCCGCCGCCAAACAAGCGCGGGCGCAAGGCGGTGCCGGCATGAGCGAATTCCAGAGATGCCTGGCTTTTGCCCGAGCCGACGCGCTCGAGCTGCGTCGCTTGCTGAAGCGGACGGATGAAATCCCTTCAAATGAATTGGCAGCGCACCTCGCGGCATTGCGCGTTCAGCACGCAATGATCGGCCGCGATCTCGACAGGCTTCAGAAGGCCGCAGCGGCTGAAAAGGCGGTGCCGGCATGATTCCGTCAAGCCAGCTTTCCGCGCTCAAATGGTTGCGCAATCGCAATGGCGACGGCGGCTTCGACCGCAACCAGGTGCTGCTCGCCGGTGGCGACCGCGCCCCGGTCATGCGGGCGACGTGGAACAAGCTCGCTGCGGTTGAGCTCGTCGAGTTTTACCAGGAGCGCAGGCGCCTCCGCGTAACTCAGGCCGGATACCTCTGCGACCTCTCGCGTGTCGAGGAATCGGCATGAACGCGCCCGTCACCTTCCCGGCCGACGATCCCTACCTCGACTTCCTGCGCGGCAAGATGCAACTGGCCAAGGCCGATGGCTTCGACGTCGCGGTTGAAGACATCAACCCGGCCGGCGCGCCGCATTGCCGGGCCATCGTGCGCTGGGCGCTAAAGGGCGGCAGCCGCGCCATCTTCGCGTCGTTCGGACTGCACAAGACCTTCATGCAGATCGAGCTGATGCGGCTGGTCGGGCAGTTCGCGCCTGGTCTGCGGCTGATCGTGATCCCGCTCGGCGTGCGCCACGAATTCTTCGCCGAGGCGGAAGAGCGTTTTGCCGGCGACTGCGCCGTCAAGCTGAAGTTCATCCAGAGCGACGCCGGCATTGAAGGCGACGACACGATCTACCTGACCAATTACGAGAGCGTGCTGGCCGGCAAGATCGACGTGTCGCGGTTTGTGGGGGCGAGCCTCGACGAGGCTGCCGTGCTGCGCGGCTACGGGACAAAGACCTTCCAGACCTTCCTGCCGCTGTTCAAGGCCGTGCGCTTCAAGTTCGTCGCCACGGCAACGCCGTCGCCGAACCGCACCAAGGAACTGATCCACTATGCCGGCTTCCTTGGCGTGATGGACACCGGCCAGGCGCTGACGCGGTTCTTCCAGCGCAATTCGGAAAAGGCCGGCGACCTGACGCTGTTCCCGCACAAGGAAGATGAGTTCTGGCTGTGGGTGCACAGCTGGGCGGTGTTTTTGCAGTCGCCTTCCGATCTCGGTTTTTCCGATGACGGCTATGTGCTGCCGCCGGTGACGGTGAACTGGCACGAGGTGCCGATCGACCATTCGACGGCCGGCGAGGATCGCGACGGACAAGGCCTGCTGCTGCGCAACGCCGCGCTCGGCGTCACCCAAGCGAGTGCGGCCAAGCGCGACAGTTTGTCGGCGCGGATCGCCAAGATGGTCGAGCTGATTGCGCAGGATCCTGAGGCGCACCGCATCCTCTGGCACGACCTAGAGGATGAGCGCCGCGCCATCGAGGCGGCTGTGCCGGGCGTGCGCTCGATCTATGGTGCGCAAGGCATCAATGCCAATGAGACGAACGCCGTTGGCTTCAAGAACGGTAAGTTCCGCGACCTCGCGACAAAACCGGAAATGTCGGGCGCGGGCAACAATTTCCAGATGCATTGCCATTGGGCGATCTTCGTCGGCGTCGGCTTCAAGTTCCACGACTTCATCCAGGCGGTGCACCGCATCGTGCGCTTCGGCCAGGCGCATGAATGCCGCATCGACATCATCTTTTCCGAAGCCGAACGCGAAGTGCGCCGCAATCTCGAAGGCAAGTGGGCCGAACACGACCGGCTGATGGCGCGCATGGCCGAGATCATCCGTCGCTACGGGCTGGACGGCCTGCCGCTCGACGACGTGCTGTCGCGCTCGATCGGCGTGGCACGACGTGAGGAGCGCGGCGAAAGCTTCGTCATCGCGCATAACGATGCCGTGCTCGAGGCGCGGCAGACGGCCAGCGCCAGCATCGGCGAGATCGTCACCTCGATCCCGTTCGCCAACCATTACGAATACACGGCTTCCTACAATGATTTCGGCCACACCGACGACAATGGCCATTTCTGGGCGCAGATGGATTTCCTGACGCCGGAGCTCCTCAGGATCCTGAAGCCCGGCCGGCTGGCCTGCATCCACGTCAAGGACCGGGTGCTGTTCGGCTCGGTGACCGGCGAAGGCGTGCCGACCGTCTCGCCCTTCCATGCCGAGGCGATCTTCCACTACCTCAAGCACGGCTTCCAGTTCGTCGGCATGATCACCATCGCCACCGACGTGGTGAAGGAAAACAACCAGACCTACCGGCTCGGCTATTCCGAGATGATGAAGGACGCCACCAAGATGGGCGTCGGCTCTCCGGAATATGTGCTGCTGTTCCGCCGCCCGCAGAGCGACCTTTCGCGCGGCTATGCCGACGAGCCTGTCGAGCACGACAAGCCGCTGGTGATCGCCGCCGACGGCCGCCACGAGCGGTGGACCGATGGCGACCGCCGGCCGCAGGTGCCGGGCAGCGGCTACACGCTGGCGCGCTGGCAGATGGATGCGCATGCCTTCTGGCCGTCCTCCGGCGACCGGCTGCTGACCACCGACGAGATCGTGCGGCTCGGGCCGAAAGCGGTGCGGGCGCTGTTCCAGACGATGTTCGAAGGCGCCGTCTACGACTTCGAAGCGCATGTGCGGCTCGGCGAGGAACTGGCGGCAAAGGATGCGCTGTCCAAGACCTACATGATGCTCGATCCGCCATCCGCCGATCCGAATATCTGGACCGACGTGGTGCGCATGCTGACGCTGAACGGCGAGCAGGCGTTCAAGAATTTGGAGAAGCACGTTTGCCCTCTCCAGTTTGACATCGTCGACCGGCTGATCGACCGCTATTCCAACAAGGGCGATATCATCTACGACCCGTTCGGCGGGCTGATGACGGTGCCCTATCGGGCGATACTGAAGGGCCGGCGCGGGCAGGCCTCCGAGCTTTCCGCCACCTACTTCCATGACGGCGCGCACTACTGCCGCAAGGCCGAAGCGCAGATGGCCGTGCCGACCATGTTCGACATGCTCGGCATCGGCGACGAGCTGGAGGCGGCGGAATGATATCGGCAGCCCTTTTCCGCGAGATGATCGCTGCACTCGGAGATCAGGCTGTCGACGACATCGCCTGGTCGGAAAATCTCAAGCCGCCGACCGATGCCGAAGACTTCGCATCGGAAGCGATCTTCGTCATCTGCAACTCCGGCATGAAGAACACCATCGCCGTCAAGATATTCGCAAAGGTCATGACGGCCATCCAGGGCGATCTCAGCGCCTTCGATGTCTTCCGTCATCCGGGCAAGGCCAAGGCGATCGACCTCATATGGCGGACGCGGGCTGACTTGCTGGCCGGCTATCTCTCCGCGACTGACAAAATCGAGTTCTGCGCCTCGCTGCCCTGGATCGGCGGCATTACGAAGTTTCACCTCGCCAAGAACTTCGGCGCCGACGTGGCGAAGCCCGACGTTCACCTTCAGCGCCTCGCCGATCGCGAGGGGATCAGTCCTCAGGCGCTATGCGAACGCCTGGCTGCCGAGACCGGGTACCGCGCTGCGACCGTTGACGTGGTGTTGTGGCGGGCCTGCGCCAACGGTGTCCTCAACTCGCGCACCGGTGAGTTTTCCGGCGGTGTGACCGCGCCTGAGCAAAGGGAGCTCGGGCTATGACCAAGTACGATCCCGCCAAGGATTCCGCCGGCTCCTATACCGCCGCTGTCGAGGCCAAGCGGCTGCGCGGCGACACGCATTGGCCGGAGCCCAGGGAGCGAGCGCCGGATCCTGAAACCGAAAAGCAGTTGAAGCGGCTGAAGCGCGCACTCGACCGCAAGCTGCGCAAGGACGGGCTGGCATGATGACCGGTGCCGAGCGTGCCAATCACATGCCGCAAGCGCCGCTCGTCGCCGCGATCCGAGCGACGGAACTCGCTCTGTCGATTGCATCGCGGTGGATCACCATCCATCGCGACAACCGCGCGTCGTCGCGCGAGGCAAGGTGCCGGTCCTGGTGCGAGGGATTGACGAGCGAGCATGCCGAACTGGTCAGCGGCTACGAGCGCCGCTTCGGCGACATCCCTCGCTTGTCAGATGGCCTCGCCAGCATGAGGGCCGACGACCATGGCTGACGTCGCCTTCCGCCGCTTTGCCGATGCCTTCCAGCAGCGCCTCGACGCGCTCGGCTATTCGCTTCGGATCGCCGAGCAGAAGTGGCCGGACACCGACCGCGCCATGCTGTCGCGCGCCACCAACGGGAAGACGCTTTCGGCCGGCAATTACCTGCTGCTCTGCAACTATGCCGGGCTTGATCCATACGCCTATTTCGAGACGGCGCCGCACCGGCGTGTGACGATGAAAACCATTTCAGAACAGTTGGTTACACCACCTGTCCAACGTGAAACAGGGGCAGAGCGATGAACGATTCGATGATCCCGATCCTGCGGCAATTACACGATGCGGATGGTGATCGATCCCGCGCCGACACGCTGCTGCGCATGCCGGATTCTGTCATGCTGAAGTATCACCCGGTGATCGAAGCCGCGTGCCGTCGTGCGCAATTTGAGGCCGGATCAAACTTCGTCGCCTTGCGCGTTTCGCTGGCTCTGGCGGTTCGCGATGCCTCGGGACTGCCCCCGGTCGATCTAGCCGCCAAGGCCGAGCAATACCGTATCGGCATGGCCGAATTCGCTGCGGGAGGCGCGTCATGAGCGCGATCGACAAAAACGTCGACCCGCTGGCGCGCCTGCTGGCCCCGGTCGTGCGTCAAATGCTGATCGCGGAAGTCGAGCGGCTTGCTGCGGCTATTCCAGTCGCAAAGCCCAAGGCCACCGGCGCCAGCAAGGCCGATGACGGACATCATGGAAGCCTGCCGCCAAGTGGCCAATGCCGCCGACACGCTGGCACAGGCCAAGTTCGGGGTAGGAGAGATTGCGGCCCGCAAATCGCTGGAACGGGCTGCAACGTTTCTGGGCCGCGCCATGCGCAAGCACGGGCGGATGCCGTGAACGCCGCCGTGCTCTCGCCCGATGCCGCGCGGCTGAAAGCCGTTCGCGCTGCGCTGGCCGCGATCGAGCCTGCGGTGTGGACGCGTGTGCATGGCGCCGATGGCGCTTACGTGGAATCGCGCGGCGACATGGGCGAGCTGTTCGTGCTGGCGAAGTTCCACGAAGCGACGGTCGACGAGATCGACTTCGTCTGCAATGCGCCGGATACGGTCGCTTTCCTCCTGCGGCTGTTCGATGCCGCTTGCTTTCAAATCCGCCAGTTGCGTGGCCTGCCGGAGCCCCGCCGGCAGAACGAACCGGCCTGCGAACCGATGACGCGCGACGTCAAAAACTTCGCCGCCGAATGCGCGATGAAGTGCAAGGACGATGCAGCGTTCAAGCTGTTCCTGCATGAGGCGCACGGCCTGGAAAAGCCGCTGACCGACGAGCGCGTGGCGCAAAAGGTGACGCTCGCTGCTCGGCGTGCAATCACGAAAAGAACTGAACAATGGCGGGCGGGCCAGCGAGGCGTGGATAGCGCTGCGCGGCAGCTTTTCCGCATGGCTGAAGAGGGAACCGCGATGACATGGAAGCCTGACCTTTGCATCTATCACGGCAATTGCGACGACGGCTTCGGCGCCGCGTGGGCGATCTGGAAAAAGTGGGGCAACTCGGTCGCCTATGTGCCGGGCTTCTACGGCAAACCCCTGCCTGACGTCGCCGGGCGCCACGTGCTGTTTGTAGATTTCTCGGCGAAGCGGCCCGAACTGGTGACGCTCGCCGACAAGGCTAAGAGCGTGGTCGTGATCGACCATCACAAAACAGCCGAGGCCGAGCTGAAGGACTGGAATGGTCCAATGCCAGCGCTGGCCGACATCGAGCTTCTAGCGGCCAAAGCCTGCACTGAGACTGGGTCGCCGGTCGTGGCGGTGTTCGACATGGACCGATCCGGCGCGACAATGGCTTGGCAGTTCGCGCACGAGATGACCGGCTATCACAATCCGGTTCCTCACATGCTGGAATTGATCGAGGATCGTGATCTTTGGCGCTTTTCCTATGGTGACCGCACAAAGCAATTTTCGGCAGCGCTGCGCACCTATCCCATGGATTTCGCGGTCTGGGATGCGATCGCCACCAAGCCGGATGATCTGATCGACGAGGGAAGGGCGATCCTGCGCGCGCACCAGGCCAACATCGGCAAATTCCTCCAAGAGGCCTATTTCTCCCACATCGGCGACCATCATGTGCCGACGGTCAATGTTCCCTACCACTACGCCAGCGACACCGCACACGAACTGCTGGTTCGCTTCCCTGACGCCCCTTTCGTGGCCTGCTGGTTCCGCCGTGCTGACGGCCAAATCCAGTTCTCGCTTCGCTCTGAGGATAGTCGCGTCGACGTGTCCGAAGTCGCCAAGTCTTTCGGTGGTGGCGGTCATCGCAACGCTGCCGGGTTTGAGGCGGTGGCGGGGCAATGACACTTCTCGATTTCGATTCGCGCCTGGGTCAATCCGACCTGCCGCCGCTGATCATCGACAGCTTCGCCGGCGGCGGCGGTGCCTCGACCGGCATCGAGATGGCGCTCGGCCGCTCGCCCGACATCGCCATAAACCACAATCCGGCGGCACTGGCGCTGCATGCCGCGAACCATCCAGATACGCTGCACCTGTCGGAAAACGTCTGGCAGGTCGACCCGTTCGAGGTGACGCACGGCCGGCATGTCGGCCTCGCCTGGTTCTCGCCCGACTGCAAGCACTTTTCCAAGGCCAAGGGCGGCAAGCCGGTCGAGCGCAACATTCGCGATCTCGCATGGGTGGTGTGCCTTTGGGCCGAACGCCGGCGGCCGGATGTCATCCTGCTCGAAAACGTGGAGGAGTTTCGCGATTGGGGACCGCTGATCGAAACTGATCGCGGTCTGATGCCGGATCCCGATGGGCGGGGCAAGACCTTCGCCAAATGGTGCAAGCAGCTGCGCAAGCTTGGCTACAAGCTCGAATGGCGCGAGCTGCGCGCCTGCGACTTCGGCGCGCCGACTATCCGCAAGCGGCTGTTCCTGATCGCCCGCTGCGACGGCCAAAAGATCGTCTGGCCGAAACCGACGCATGGCAAGCCCGACGATCCGGAGGTGATTGCCGGGCGCAAGCTGCCCTGGCGGACGGCTGCGGAGATCATCGATTGGGAGCTCGCGTGCCCCTCGATCTTCGACACCGGCGCTGAGATCATGGAAAAGCTCGGCCTGCGCGCCGTGCGGCCGCTAGCCGATGCGACGATGAGCCGGGTGGCGCGTGGCGTCGATCGCTACGTGCTGAAGGCGAAGAAGCCGTTCCTGGTCAGCGTTGCGCATGGCTATAGCGGCGGGCGCAGAGAATATCCGATCGATGATCCGTTTGGCGTCGTCACCGCCGGCGGCATCTCGCACGCGGTGGTCTCGCCGTCGGTCATTCGCTTCAACACCGGCGCGACCGGCCACGATGCGCGCGAGCCGTTGGCCACGGTGACTGCCAACAGCTTCAAGAAGCGGCCGGGCGGCGCCGCGCCGCTGGGTGTCGTCGCGCCGGTTCTGTCCTATGCGCAGCAGGGTGGCGCAAACCGCAGCGTCGAGGATCCAGCGCATACGATCACAGCGAGCAAGAAAGACCAGAACCTGCTGGTCGCGCCGACGCTGATCCAGATGGGCTATGGCGAGCGTGACGGCCAAGCGCCGCGGGTACTCGACATAGAGGCGCCGATCGGCACCGTCGTCGCCGGCGGCGTCAAGCATGCGTTGGCCGTGCCGACGCTGATCGGCTGCGGCGGCAGGGCAGGGCAGAGCCGGCCACGCGGCGGCGACGAACCGATGGCGACACAGACCGCCAAGGCCGACGTCTGCGTCACAGCGGCCTTCCTTGCCCAGCACAACAACGATGGCCGGCGTACCGGAGGCGTCAATCCCGGCCGACCAGCCGACGAACCTGTCTCGACGATCACCGCCAACCCGCAGCAAGGCGTCATTGCCGCCTTCATGTCGCGCCAGTTCGGCACGTCGACCGGACACGACATCGACGAGCCGACGCATACCGCCACGGCCAAGGTCAACAAGTCGATGCTGGTCGCGCCATTCATGCAGAAATACTACGGCACCGGCGACGGCTCGCGCCTTGATGAGCCATGTCACTCGGTGACGACGAAAGACCGCTTCGGCTTCGTCGAAGGCGACCTCGGCTGGCCACCGTTCACTGAAGAACAGGCGGCGCGGGCGCGATTGGTCGCCGGCTTCATGCGCGAGCACGGCTTTTGGGACGAGCGCGAGTTCGTGACGGTCGATATCGAGGGCGAGACCTTCACCATCGTCGACATCGGCATGCGTATGCTGACGCCGCGCGAGCTGTTCTCGGCGCAAGGCTTCCCGCCAGACTACATCATCGACCTTGAATACAAGGGCAAGCCGCTGCCGAAGAGCGACCAGATCGCCTGCTGCGGTAACAGCGTCTCGCCACCAATGGCGGCGGCGCTCGTAGCGGCCAATTGCGGCCACATGGTGCGGTTCCAGGAGGCGGCGGAATGACCTGCATCGTCGGACTGGTCGAAGGCGGCAAAGTCTATCTCGGCGGCGATAGTGCCGGCGTCGCCGGCTATCAGATGTCGGTGCGGGCCGATCGCAAGGTGTTCCGCAACGGCGACTTCATCATGGGCTTCACCACATCGTTCCGTATGGGGCAGTTGCTGGCGCATGCCTTCACGCCACCAAAGCGGCATGCCGATATTGACGTGTACAAGTTCATGGTCACCGACTTCGTCAATGGCGTGCGTGACTGCCTCAAGGCCGGCGGCTATGCCGTCAAGCATGATGAGGTCGAAAGCGGTGGCAGCTTCCTAGTCGGCTACGAAGGCCGGCTGTTCGGCATCTATGACGACTATCAGGTCGGCGAGCACGTCGATGGGTTCGCTGCCTGCGGCTGCGGCGACGAGATCGCGCTCGGCGCGCTCTATGCCAACCGGGCCGGCAAGCCACGGGACCGGCTGCGGATCGCCCTGGAAGCTGCCGAACGGTTCAGTGCCGGCGTGCGCGCGCCATTCCACATCATCAGCAATGGTGCCGCATGAGCTGGAAAGCCTCCGCATGGGCGAAAGAACAGCGGCTCGGCTCGCCGGCGGCGAAGTCGATCCTGCTCTGCCTCGGCGACTATGCCGAGCCGGAAAAGGCATCGTGCTGGCCCAGCCAGGAGCAGCTTGCCGCCGACGCTGAAGTGTCTGAACGCACGGCGCGTGACTGGCTGCAGCGGCTCGAGGAATGGGGCCTGATCGAGCGCCAGCGGCGCACTGGCGCAAGGGGTGCGCGCGCCAACGACCTGATCATGCTGAAACTCGACTGCAAGGTGCTCGACGGGACCGAGCGGCTGCGCTCGGGCGCGCCTGAAACCGAAGTCCTACCGGCAGAAATTGCCGGTAGGACCAACCGGCAACCAGACGCCGATCCTACCGGCAACCAGGACCCTCCTACCGGCAACCAGCAACCGCCCTATATAGAGGAACCGTCCAATAGAACCGTCCAAGGAACCTCTCAACCGGGCGCGCAAGCGCGCGAGAGAGAGGCTACCGATGATCTGGAAAAAGAGCCGGATGGTCCGAAAAAGATCGAGGCGGCGTTCTGGCGCATGGTGCGGGTCTGGCCGGGCCAGAAGGGCATGCCGAAGGACGGCGGGCTGCGCGCCTTCGCGGCGCTGACGCCGCACGAGCGCATCAATGCCGAGCGATTGTTCCCGCACTGGCTGGCACTGCTGAAGGCGCAGCGGAAGGATCATGTTCCGGCACCCTCGACCTATTTCGGGCAGAAGCTGTTTTGCGAGGTCCCCGAACCGGTCGAGGTCAAGCCGACGGCGATCGTGGCGCCGCCCTTCGGGCCGGTGTGGGGCGCTGTGCGGATGCGGACGCTGCTCACACCACCCGTAGCCGCGCCGCCGGCCAAGGGCTTCATGGCTGCGCTGCTGGCCCAGGACGACGACAAGGGCCACCAGGCGCGCATGACCCGGCAGGCTGCCTATGGCTGGCCTGTGGTGCTGCGCATGCAGGAGGCGGCCGAGAACCGGCGCGGCATCACCGTGACACCCGACCTCGAGGCGCTGGCCGCTCTGATGGAGCCGGTCAAGGTCGGCTGCGAGGTGTGGGACCTCTGGCGGGCCGAGCATGAGCAGCGCGGCTGGCCGTGGCTCCCCGACCCTGGCCAGATGCCGGTGGTGTATTTCCCGGCTGGCGGGCCGGCAGGACTGGAAGCATTTGAACAAGCGGTGCGAGGGACCAATGATGCACAGCAAGCGGCCGAGTGACGTTGAGCGTGCTTGGATCGATCGCAAGGGCGAGCCGATCAATGTCGACCGCGCATACGCCGAATCAGACAGACAGATGAATCTCTCTAGAAGGGCACAGGCCTTGCTCGCGGCAGCGGGAGAATCAGGCCCGGTGATGCAGTGGTTCGTGCTATGCATCGCCCATCATGCCGAAAAGGATGTGGATAAGTCGCTCGGCCAAGCCGGCGTTGAACGCTGGTTTCCGGTCGAGAAGCGGTTGCGGAACGCTCCGCATGCGAAGCGCAAGGTCGTGTACCATGTGCCCGCGCTGCCCGGATACGTCTTCGTAAAGGTGCTGAACCGTGACGAAACATGGGCTGCTTTGCTGACGCTGGAAGGGGTTCGTGCCGTGCTTGGCGGTGCCCGTGGACCCGTCCCTGTCCCTGAATGTAAATACTTGGAACTCAAGAAGAAACTGGATGAGAAGTCCACTGATGAAGCCGTGGTTGAGGCTGCGTTCCCGGTGGGTGCCAGAGTGCGGATCGAAGATGGTCCCTTCGCCAGCTTCGGAGGCTCCATCGAGAAGCTGGTCGACGGTCAGCGAGCGATCGTGCTGGTCGACATCTTCGGACGCCTCGCACCCACCGAGCTGGATCTTGCGCAAATCACGAAATCCGAATAGCGAATCTCACCCAAGGACGACCCGTTGACTTGAGGCGAAAGCTTCTAAGACCGAGTGGCAGCCGCAAGGCCGAGCCCCGAACGGATCCTGGTGAAGCGAAGGGCGCGGCCCGGCATGCTTCACCGCAATGGAAAAGATTCCCTTGGCAAAGCTGAAGATGATGGCTCCGGTTATCCGGACCATCGACACGCGCACGGTCAAGCTCGCGCCCAAGACGGCAGAACCGTTCTACCTGTCGCCCGAGTGGCGCAAGCTGATGGCCGAGATCATCGCCGAGCGTGGTCGCAGATGCGAGGACCCGCACTGCGATGGCAGGACCCATCGACCTGGCATGCGCGTGTTCGGTGATCACGTCGTGGAGCTCAGGGACGGCGGCGCGCCGCTCGACAAGCGCAACATCATGCTCCGCTGCGGGGCATCGCACACCAAGAAGACGCTGGCCGAGCGGGCCAAGAGGATGGCAGCCCGACCCTGACCAAGGGGGGGCGGGCCAAATCTCTGGGGGCCGATGGGGCCCCTAACCGCTTGGGGGTCATTCAGGGATTTTTTTCTTATGGGCGGTGATTTTGACCTGTTCGGCAACCCGTGCGATACCGACCAGCGTAAGGCCGGTCGGCCGGAGCATAAGCCGACAGAAGAAAACATCATTAATATCATGGTGTTGCTGGCCAGCGGCATGAAGAACCGCGAAGTTGCAAAGACGCTTGGAATCTCCGTTCCAACTTTGCGCAAGCATTATTTGCACCTCACTCGAAACCGAGACGTCCTGCTGGCCAGGCTCAAGGCCAAGCTGCGCACCGCACAAATCCAGCAGGGCCTCGCCGGGAACGCCGCGGCTCTATCTGCTTCTCTCCGGATGCTCGACACCGTAAGCGCTGAACGAGTTGCCAGCGATCTTCGGGGTAAGGCCGCAAACCAGCCGGTGGCGCGCGGGTATATCTCCAAGAAGGATCAGCGGCTTGAGAGTGCCCAGGCGATCGGTGGGAAATACGCGGTCCCAGCGGCTCCCCGTTTGGTCGCCAGCAATGGACAGGCCGTAGCGGTTTCCGACGAGGAATGACAGTTGGCATGCGCAGGTTCAGCACGGCATGCGTCGACTGGGAAAACCGCATCGTCAATCGCGAAAGCCTGATCCCGTTCCAGCCCTTGTTCCCGAGCGAGGCTGAGGCGGCCCTCGACGTCTTCAAGTCGCTCCAGATCACCGATCTGCCGCAGGTCTACGACCGAAAGCTTGGCCGAGCGCGCCATCCCACGTTTGGCGAGTCCTGCGAGCAATATGTTTTCGATTTCGTCGCGGCAGTCTTCGGCGCCTATGACCCGGACACCGCAAATCGGGTGATCGAGGAATTCTTCCTGCTGATCAGCAAGAAGAACATCAAGTCGACGCTGGCAGCAGGGATCATGCTGACCGCATTGATCAGAAACTGGCGCCACAACCAGGAGCTTATGATACTGGCACCCACGCAGGAGGTAGCTGGGAATTCCTTCAATCCCGCCGCGGCAATGGTAGCGTCGGATCCTGACCTGACGGTCCTTCTGCACGTCAACAAAAACACCAAGGAAATCACACACACGCTGACGAAGGCAGTCCTAAAGATCGTCAGCGCCGATTCCAACACCGCGGCCGGCAAGAAGGCAGCATTTGTTCTTATCGAGGAACTGTGGCTGTTCGGAAAGAAGGCCAATGCAGCCGGCATGCTTCAGGAGGCAACCGGCGGCCTGATATCGCGACCTGAGGGCTTCGTGATCTACATCACGACCCAGTCGGACGAACCTCCAGCCGGCGTGTTTAAAGAAAAGCTCGACTACTTCCGCGATGTTCGCGATGGGAAGATCGACGATCCTACCAGTCTGGGTGTCCTGTACGAATTTCCAGACAGCATGATCGACAACGACGCCTATCTCGATTCGGAAAACTGGTATGTCACCAACCCGAACATGGGCCGGTCGGTTCGCAAGGACTGGCTGGAGCGCAAGCTGCTCAAGATCCAGAGCGGCGAGGACGAGGAAGGCGATACACACCAAAGCTTCCTCGCCAAGCATCTCAATGTTGAGATCGGCATGCGGCAGCGGGGCAATCGCTGGCCTGGCGCAAATTATTGGGAACGTGCCGTCGATCAAGAACTGGCCGGACTGGACCATTTCGCGGCACTGGCTCGCTTCTTGGAACGTGTCGAGGTCGTGGTTGTCGGCGTCGATGGCGGTGGCCTTGATGACCTATTCGGGCTGACACTGGTCGGGCGAGAGCCCGATGAAATCGAAATCCCGGTAGTCGTTAATGGCCAGCGAGCAATCGTCCGAATGAAGCGCTGGCTGACTTGGTCACACGCTTGGTGTCATCGGGATGTCTTGAAGCGGCGGAAGAAGATCGCTCCAGTCTTGCTGGATTTCGAAAAGGCTGGCCACCTAACGATCGTTGATATGGCGCTTGAGGACTTGGCGTCAATTATCGACATCATCAGCACCGTTAAGGAATCCGGCTTGTTGTCATCGGTGGCCGTGGATCCTGCCGGTCTTGGCGAGTTTGTCGACGCACTTGCATCTCCAGAAATCGACATCACTCAGGAGAACGGATTGCTTGTCGGCGTGCCGCAGGGATTCGCGCTGATGAACGCGATCAAAACGGCGGAGAGGCGGCTGTCGAACGGCATGTTGCGGCACGCAGGCGGTCCATTGATGCCGTGGTGCGTCGCCAACCTAAAAATCGAACCTACCGCCACCGCTATTCGCGCCACCAAACAGACGGCCGGAGACGCAAAAATAGACCCGGCGATGGCTCTATTCGACGCGGTCACGATGATGGTGAAGAACCCGGAACCCGCCGGTGGCAAATCATTCTGGGATGACGGCGAATTCGACGAAGAAGAAACCGCTGAAGATGTCGAATCTGAAGCCGCCTGAGAGGGACATCATTGGATGTGGCTGTTCGATCACTTCCGGCGTCAACCCGCTCAGAATGTCGCGTTCAGCGAATCGTTTTGGCATGATGATCTCGGCATAGGTCTGCCGACGCTTTCGGGTGAGCGCGTCACATGGAAGACAACGCTGGAACAGACCACGGCCCTTCGTTGCGGCCTGACGATCTCGGACGGCGTGTCGACGGTGCCGTGCAAGGTGATGCGGAAGGATCCGGCTACGGGGCGCCGGGCCGAGGCTGAAGATCATCCGCTCAGCGATCTGTTCGGTTACCAGGTCAATGACTGGATGGACCCGCTTCAGTTCATGGAGACGGTGGCCATCCACGCAGTCTTCACCGGCAACGCCTACGTTTTTCTCAACCGGGTGCGCGGACGCATCGTCGAGATGATTCCCCTGATGCCGGACTGTGTCCGTGTCGAGCAGAAAAACGATTACAGCCTCGTCTATCATGTCACCGCAAAAGATGGCACGGCGGAAGAGTACCCGCAGGAAACGATCTGGCATTTCCGTGGCCCGTCATGGAATTCGTGGACCGGGCTCGACGTCACCAGGCTGGCGCGCGAAGCGCTAAGCCTCTCGATGGCTACACAGAACGCTCATGCCCGCCGGTTCGGGAACGGCATCCAGTCGACCGGCATGTATTCGGTGGAAGGCGAATTGAAGGAACCTCAATACAAGAGGCTCCGCGCCTTCATCACGCAGAACTATGTCGGCGCCAAGAACAGCGGGAAACCGCTGCTGCTCGACAAGAACGCCAAGTGGCATCCGATGGATCTCACCGGCGTCGATGCCCAGCACATCGAGACCAGGAAGTTGCAGATCGAAGAGATCTGCCGCGCCTTTGGTGTGATGCCAATCATGGTCGGGTTTTCCGACAAGACCGCCACCTACGCCAGCGCGGAGCAGATGTTCCTGGCGCATGCCGTTCATACCGTCAGACCCTGGCATCGTCGCTTCGAGAAGTCGATGCGGCGCTCGCTGCTGACGCGTGAGGAGGTCAAGGCCGGCTATTACTTCAAATTCTTCGACACCGAGCTGCTCCGCGGCGCCGCCAAGGATCGCGCCGAATATTACTGGAAGCGATTCCAGATGGGCATGTCGCCGAACCAGATCGCAGAGCTCGAGGACGAGGACGGCTACGAAGGCGGCGATATCCACCTGGTGCCCGGCAACATGATGACCGTCGAGAACGCGACCAAGGCGATGCCTGGCCGCGGGATCGGTGACAACGGCGGTCCACCGCTCGACGACGAGGCCGCCGAGAAGGCAAGTGTAGCAGCCAACGCCCTTCGCGATCGCATGAATGCCGGTCGAGTTCTCTCGGCCGAAAATGAAGGCAAGATTCGAAGCGCTCGCGACAACCTAGACGCAGTCCTGGCGAAACTGGACGAGCAACAGGAAACCTGACGATGAAAAAAATCATCATCGACCTCGCGCCCTTCAAGGCATCGGCCGCGCGTAACCGCGCACCGAACTCTATCGGGGTCGGCTCCGTTCGGGTCGCCGCGGAATCCGGGGCTGACAGCGCCGATATCTACATCTACGGCGACATCGGCGGGTGGTGGGATGGCATCCAGCCCGAGGATGTCGCGCGCGAAATCGCGGCGCTCGACGTCGAGACGCTGAACGTCCATGTCAACAGCCCTGGCGGCCTCGTGTTTGACGGCATCGCGATCTACAACTCGTTCGCCGCACACTCCGCGAAGGTCATCATGAATGTCGAAGGCATCGCCGCGAGCATCGCCTCGGTTATCGTTATGGCCGGCGACGAGGTCCGCATCGGCGAGTCCGCCAACATCATGATCCACAAGCCGTGGAGCTTTGTGATCGGTGATGCCGACGACATGCGGCAAGAAGGCGCCATCCTCGACAATCTGGAGCAGGCAATCGTCGACATCTATGCGGCTCGCACGGAGCTTGACGACGAAAAGCTGAAGAACTGGATGGCCGCCGAGACGTGGTTCAGGGGTCAGCAGGCCGTCGACAACGGCTTCGCGGATTCCATCGTACCAAACAAGGGCAAGGAGAAGAAGGCAGCGCGTTCCGCGTTGCTGAAACTCTATAATCACACCCCATCCGACCTGAAGCCGACGCATGACGCGCCGCAGGTCCGCCAATTCGAGCATCTTCTGCGCGACGCAGAGCAGATGCCCAATGCCCTCGCGAAGCGTCTTGCTGCCGCCGCGCAACGGGTCTTCCAGACGCCTCGTGATGAGGCGGACGCCGATCCTCGCGAAGAGGGCGGGAATGCAGCGATCGCCGAACTCGCCTCGGTTTTCGACCGGGCGACATCCCTCTTCAAATCCTGAAAAACTGGAGACCTGAAATGAAAATCACCCGCATTCTTGCGGCGGTGTGCGCTGTTGCGCTGATCGCCGCCTTCGCCGTGATGGCGTTCCCTGACGCCGGCGCCGACATTCTGTCGGCTTTCGGTCACATCGACCACAACCACATGCTAATTGCGACCGCGGTGGCACCCGCGTCGCTGGAAACCCTCCAGAAGTCCGTCGGCGACTTCATGAACGGTTTCGAGGAATTCAAGAAGACCAACGATGCCAACCTCGAAAAGCGCGACGTCGTCCTCGAGGAAAAGCTAGCCAAGATCAACGCCCACCTCGACAAGTGGGAGCCCCTGAACCAGAAATTCACCAAGGAGGTTCAGGACAGCCAAAAGGCCATGCAGGAGCAGCTCGACAAGGTCGAGAAGGTCTTGAACAGGCCGAAGACCGGCAAGGAAGGCCAGGAAGAGGACGCCGAGTACAACGCGGCTTTCGACCACTGCATCCGCCGCGCAGCGGATCGCCGCGACACCGCCCAGGTCGACATCATCAACAAGCGGCGCGCCGCTCTGGTAAAGGGTGACGACGCCGGCGCCGGCTACCTCCTGGCTCCTCCGGACGTCAACCGCGAGATCATCAAGGACATCATCGAGATGTCGCCGATGCGCTCGATCGCGACTGTCCGCATCATCGGCGGGCCTTCGCTAAAGCAGCCGAAGCGCACCGCAGCGGCCGGCGCCGCTACCCGTGTTGGTGAAGTGCAGCCCCGCACGAATACCGGTGATCCTGCCTATGGCATGTTCGACTTCCCGGCTCCGGAGATGTTCGCCCGTGGCGAGATCTCGCTCCAGATGCTCGAAGACGCCGATTACGATCTCATCGCGGAGCTCCGCGGCGAATTCGTTGATCAGTTCGCGGTCAAAGAAGGCCAGGAGTTCGTGTCCGGTACCGGCGCCGCGAACCAGGCGCAGGGCTTCCTGCTGGCTTCCGCCGGGGTGGCCGAAGTCGTTAGCGGCGCTGCGGCTGCGATGACCGGTGACGGCCTCATCAATCTGTGGGCGGCACTGAAAACCGGCTATGCCAGCCGCGCGGTGTTCACCATGAACCGGGGGACCATCGCCGCGACCCGCAAGCTGAAGGATGGCGAGGGGCAATATCTCTGGATGCCCGGTATCGCGGGGTCGGTCCCGAACACAATCCTCGGCGCGAATTATCTGGAATTCCCGGATATGCCCGACATCGCTGCCGGAACCTACCCGATTGCCTATGGCGACTTCCGTCGCGCATACGTCATCGTCGATCGCGTCGCGATTTCGTTCCAGCCGGACTACACGACAGGCGCCGACAACGGCGTCGTGGTGTTCCGCTGCCGCAAGCGCGTCGGTGGCGGCGTGCGCCAGCCCGACGCCCTGAAGAAGCTGAAGATCGCGGCCTCCTAAGCCTCCCGATCGCATCGGCGGCGGGCTCGACCCGCCGCTGTCGCCCTCCCTTTCCTCTCGTTTCGGAGACCGAAACCGATGTCTCTTCTCAAGAACTGCAAGATTACCCGCGTCTCGGCTGCGGCCGTCGCGGCGACGACCGATGTTGCCAGCTCCATTCTCGATATGGCCGGCTTCGAAGGCGTCATGTTCATCGCCCTTACCGGCGATGTCCTGGATACCTCCGCGCTCGCACTTAAGGCGGAGCAGAACCCCCTCAACCAGGCTGGCGGTATGGCGGAACTGGTTGGTTCCGCGTCATTCACCGCCGGTGCCACTAGCGCCGACAGCAAGGCGCTGGTTCTCGACGTTCACAAGCCGCGCGAGCGTTACATCCGAGCGATCCTGGAGCGTGGCACCGCCAATGCGGTGGTCGATGGCATCATCGCCATCCAGTACATGCCGTGGTCGGCGCCGACCTCGCAGGATGCCAGCGTGATCGCTTCAGCGCTGCTCAACGACCCCAGCGAAGTTTGATATCAGGCGGGCCTTCGGGCCCGCTCCCATCTTCCTCCAAAGCGCATAGCGCTAGAGGCGCCGCGGGCGACCTCGTAGCAAAGGAGAAATTTCCATGGTTGACACTTCCTACCAGCCGAAAGTCTACCGCAAGCAGGGCGGCGACGAGCTCGTTGTCGCATCAGGCGGTTTGATCACCGTCGAGAGCGGCGGCGCCTTGGTCGTCGCCGGCGTCACTATCGACGGGAGCACCCTGGCCCTCACTGGTCTGACCGCTTCCGCGGCCGAACTGAATGCCTATCCGGTCTCGCTCGACATCGCTGATGGGTCGGCCGAGGGTTCGTATTTTGCGGTCGCTCCGCACGCCGGCGACATCAGCAAGATCTACACCGTCATAGACGGCGCCGTCTCGACCGCCGATATCACCGTTACGGCCAAGATCGCGACTGTGCCCGTTACCAACGGTGTCGTGACAATCGCGACCGCGGCCAGCGCTGCTGGCGATGTCGATGTTGCCACCCCGACCGCAGCAAATACGGTCACCGCTGGCCAGGCGATCGAGTTCGTCGTGACTGGCGGCGGCGCCGGCGGTTCGCCCCGCATCCATCTCGTCGCCCTGATCACGCGCTGATCGGAGACTGATATGCAAGTCGAGCGCAAAACCGTCGTCATCACCACAGCCGCCGACGGTTCGGCGACGGCATATACAGAGGGTGCGGCCACAGGCCGCGTCCTGCAAGCCCGCTACGTCAAGACCGATTTTGCCGATGGCGTCGACTTCACGATCACATCAGAGGCCACCGGCCAGACGATCTGGGCCGAATCGGATGTCAACGCTTCGGCCACTCGAGCGCCGCGGCAGCCGACCCACTCCACCGCAGGTGTCGCGGCGGAGTCCGGGACGGGATTCGCAGTTAACGACCACATCGCAATCGCGAACGACCGGATCAAGATCGTTGTGGCCGCTGGCGGCAACGCAAAATCCGGCACGCTCCATTTCCTGATCGGATGATCCCATGCACAAGGTACTGAAAGCATTCCCGTGCTCCTTCGATGGCATCAAGGCAGAGCCCTTGAACGTCGGCGACGAACGCGATTTCGGTTCAATGGCCGAAGGGCTGAAGCAGGCCGGACTGATTGGCGAGCTGGATGCGAAGTCCAACGGCGGCGTTGCTCTGCGCGATGATGGTCCCACCGTCACTGAGTACGTGGCGGCCGGTTATTCGGCGTCGCAATATCCTCCGCATGGCTATGCCTCGCGGAGCACTGCCGAGGATATCGCGGAAGCTGCGAAGGCTGAAGCCGCAAAGGCTAAGGCAGACGAGAAAGCCGCAAAGGCCGCCGCAAAGGCCGAAGGCGAGAAGGCCAAGATGCGCGATGCCATCCTGGCGGACCTCATGAAGCTTTCGGACGAAGATCTCGCCAAGGTCGTTGAAGCCGAGAAGATCGCCGTCGTCGACGGCGACAGCAAGGATGTTGTGCTCGGGAAGATCGCCGACGCTCGCATGGCAGCGCAGGGCTGATCAATGCTGTCCGTCCTGGCGGTCACGACACCGGCGAGTGACCGCTCGCTGCTGACCCAAGCCGAGCGTCGCGAGGCAATCGGCGTGACCGATTCCAGCCAGGACACGAGACTGGCCGCGCTCGACCTGCGGCTTGGGGCCGCGATCATGGCCGAGTGCAACGTCGCCATCGGTGCCGGCGCAGAGCCGACGCTGTTGCAGGAAACCCTGACCGAGACGTGCCGCAGGGTCGATGCTGCTGTTTTGGTTCTGGCACGACGGCACAATGTCGAGATAACGAGCCTGATCGAAGACGGCGTTACGCTGACAAATGAGGTCAGCTTCACGGTCGATCCGGAATCAGGCCTTGTGACCAGGCTTTCCGACGACTGTCCGCGTCGCTGGTGCGCAGGAAAGGTCGTGGTTGTCTATAAAGCCGGCTTCGTCACCGTTCCCGGCGATCTCAAGCAGGCGGCCATGGACTTCATGCGGCTCGCCTGGGCCGAAAGCAAACGCGACCCCGCACTGAAATCCGAAGTCGTCGACATCCCTGATGTTCGCCGGGTCGAGCGCGGCTACTGGGTCGGCTCGGTTCCTGGTCAGTCCAGTGAAGGGGCGGTGCCCGACATCGTCGCCGGCCAGTTGACCCGCTTCCGCAACATGATGGTGGCATAGATGGACAATCCTGGCCTGTACTCGCTCGGCGATCTCGCCGTTACCGTCGCCGGGACACAGGTCGGTGACTGGATCACCGACCTTGAAGGCATGCTGGCGGCGCTGGCCAACCTGCGGCTCGCCTATGGCAGTGGCGGCACCACGATCCGCGCCTACCTGCAAACAAGTCTCGACGGTGGAACGACGGCGGTCGACATCGCTTGCGTCATGTTCGCCACGGCCAGCGAAACGGCTGTCCTCAACTTCTCGGCGCTCACGCCGAAACTGACGCAGGTCGTTCCGACCGATGGCGCTCTGGCCGACGACACGGCGATCGACGGCGTGCTCGGCGATCGTTTGCGACTGAAGCTAGTCTCGACCGGAACCTATGCCGGCAGCACCGTGCTGTCGGGCCGGATTCACGCCAGGTGACGACGCCGGCCGAACTGATCGCCGATCTCGACGCCGCGCTGCTCGATGCCGGCGAGGACGTGAAGCTGCGCCGGCTGACGCTTGGCCCGAATGCGATCCAGATACCGTTCGATGCCGATGTCAGGGCGGCGATCCGTCCATTGCGGCCGGAGGAGCTCGTCGGCGCCATCGATCAGACCTGGTCGCGCGTCGTGCTGAGTCCGACCGACATCAACCGCGCGCAGTGGCGTCTGCCGGTCAAGAAAGGCGACAAGATCGTGCAGGATGGCAAGGTCCGGAATGTCGAGTTCGCCAAGCACATCCGGCTCCAGAATGAGCTGGTGCGGGTTGATTTGACGGTGGGCGGCTGATGGCTGGCTTCCAGTTCTTCGAGCGCGATCTCAAGCTCGCGACCGCCGGCATGGAGCCGGAGGCGATCAACAACGCGCTGGCGGCCTTCGCGAAGCAGGAGCTCGCGCGCGTCATCGGCGAAGGGATCGCCAGCTCGAACTACGAGCGCTATGTCAACGGCGTCCAGGGTGCGCCGGAAGAGGCAGTGAAGGCGCCCGGGCCGATCGTCTACGAATTCGTCAACTGGCCGCTGATCATCAACGCGGCGCTGCAGGAATTGATCAGGCGTTCGCCCCGCAGGTCTGGCCGGTATGCAAGGTCTTTCGTGGTGGTTGTCGGCGGCAGGACAGTGGTCACCGATTATTCGCGTCTGCGAGCGGATGCAGAAGTGATCATCTTCAACGCTCAGCCCTACACGCGCAAAACAGAGACCGGTTCCAACGGACAAGGTAAGAGGCACTTCGACCTTTCAAAGGGTGCGCTCAACCGCCGCTTCAACAGCGCCTTCAAATTCGAGACGAAGTTCGTCGACGTGCCTGGCGGCATTGACCCGCTGGCTCCATACAAGCTCAAGCGGACAACCCGCCGGCGTGCGGCTGGCACCCCGCTGACTTATCCCGCCCTCGTGATCAACGCGCTCTGATGGCCAGCCCGGAAGCCTTCGACGTCGTTGAGCAGCAGATCGCCGATCGCTGGAACATCACGCCCGTCGTCTTCGAGAACGATGACTACCAGCTGCCCGACGTTCCGACCGAGTTCGTCTATGTCGAAATCTATGGCGATTTCTACGACCAGATCTCGCTCGGTGCCGAGCCGCGCGAGGATAATCTGTGGCGCGAAGGCGGGCAGGTCTATCTGCACTTGATGACGCCGAACAACACCGGCAGCCGCCGGGCCCGCGTACTGGCCAAGCAGCTGGTCGGCCTGTTCCGCGGCCAGGACATTGAGGGCGTCACATTTCGCGACGCCTCGATCGGCGCCGGTGATCCGGGCCGGACCTTCGCCAACTATTACGCCATGACGGCAACCGTGAACTTCGAAAGGGACGAATGATGGCACAGGTGCTGAAAGCATTCCCGACGCGGCTGCGCCGGTTCAAAGAAGGCGATCGCGTCTCGCCGCAGGACGATCTAGCGCCGCAGAGCTTCGAAGGCCTGGTCGACGCCGGCTACATCGAAAAGCTGCCGATCGCGGCGAAGGCCAAGAAAGCAGACGTCGACAAGACATGACCCTGCGCCGGAGAGACTGGTGGGGGAGACCGCTTTGCCGCCCTTCGGGTTGTCAGGCCGAGACCTGAGTGTAAGCCACCGACTTTGCTGTACGCATTGGCGCGCTGTCCACGCACAGTTCAGCCCCACATCTAGAGATTAACAGAATCCCGGCCAATCCGGTAGCCCAAACCGCCCTTGGGCAAGGCGAACCGCCAACGTCGACGACGTCGGCCGTCCCTCCCATTTTTCGCGCCACCGAGCGCCTTCTTGATGGAGCCTCCCATGACGGATTCCAACCGCACCCGCATGACCGTCGTCGAGGAAGTCACCCTCGGCACGACGCCAACCACGCCGCGCATGCGCACGGCGCGTTTCACCGGTGAGACGCTGTCGTTCCGGCCGACCTTCGTCACCTCGGAAGAAATTCGCGATGACAGAATGTCGAGCGACCCGATCAAGGTCAACGAGACCAACAGCGGCCCCATCAATGGCGAGCTGTCGTTCCCGGTCGACGAATCGCCGCTGTCGATCTGGCTGAAATCGCTGATGTGCTCGACCTGGCTGAACACGCCGTTCCGCGACAATGACGGCGTCGCCGATTCGGTCATCACCGCGCTCACCGACACCACTGACGTCGCCACGGTGACGACTGGCGCCGCCTTCGTCGCCGGCCAGCTCGTCCGCTTCACCGGCTTCACCGCCGCGGCAAACAATGGCGTGTTCAAATGCACCACCGGCAGCGCGACCGTTCCGGCCTTCTTGGGTGCCGGCTTCGTCGCCGAAGCTGCGCCGCCCGCAGCTGCCCGCATGAAGGTTGTCGGCTTCATGGGTGCCGCGGCCGACATCACGGCGCTCGCCGACGGTCTTGGCTCGACGCTGCTCAATTTCACCACGCTCGGCCTCGCCGTCGGCCAGTGGGTCAAGATCGGCGGTTCGGCGGACGCTTCGACCTTCGCCTTCCTGGTCACCGCCGGCCTGGTTGCCCGCCGCAACGCCTGGGCTCGCATCACCGCCATAGCGGCGGCGAAACTCACCCTCGATAACCTTCCGTCCGGCTGGACCACCGATGTCGGCACCGGCAAGACCATCCAGGCCTTCTTCGGTGACCAGATCAAGAATGGCGTCGACACCAAAAGCTGCACGATCGAGCGCGGCTTCATGGGTCAGGCCGTGCCGACTTATATCGCGCAGCGCGGCATGGTCGCCGGCGAAGGCCAATTCAACTTCACCACCGAGGACAAGGCGAAATACACCTTCACCTTCTCCGGCATGAGCGGTCAGGCCTCGACGACGTCGCTCGACAGCGCGCCCGATGCGGCGACGACGAACGCCATCATGGCGGCGGCCGTCAATGTCGGCCGGATCGCCGAAAACGGCGTCTGTCTCGGCTCGCCGAACTGGATGCAGTCGCTGCAGATCAGCGTGAACAACAATATCAGGATGATTTCAGCGCTCGACTGCGACGAGACGATCGGGCCGGTGGACATCGGCAAGGGCAGCTTCGACGTCACCGTCAACGCGCCGACCTATTTCGGCTCCGACGCGCTGCTCACGAAGCTGTTCGCCGGTACGCCGACCAACCTCAATTGTCGTATCGCCAAGAACAACCAGGCGCTGATCTTTGCCATACCGCGCGTCACGTTCACCGATGGTTCGCCGTCGGCGACGGCCAAGAACACCGATACGACGCTGCCTTTGGTGGGAATGGCGTCAAGAGACGATCTGACCTCGGCGCATTTAGTCGTGGATCGGTTTGAGTACTGGACCTGAGACCGATTTGCCCTATTCGGCTTTCAAATAGCCGTGGCCGACAAGCCAGTCTCGGATGATCTTGCGGATCGCTTCGGGGCGCGAGGTTTCCTCAAGCTCGGAAGCTGCATTGTCGAGAGGCTCCAGCAGCTCGGGCGGGAGCCTCACCTGAACCTGCGTAGAGCCGACCCTTGGCCGCCCACGCGATTTTCTGGTACCGGGTATTGCGTCAGTCATAAATAACTGGTACCACATAATAGTCGGGCCGCCAAGGTGTCTCACCACCAAAAGCGGCCCTAACCGAGGCGAACCTAGTTGGAGGCTCACAGTGGCTGAACTAAGCAATATCACACGTCGTATGGCGTTCTCAACATTTTGTGCGGGCGGCATGGCCGCCGCCGTCCTTCCGGCAGTGGCAGCGCCGGCCTTGTCGCGCAAGGAAAAGATCAAGGCCTGCCTCGAAGAGCTCGACGCACTGCTTTGCGAGGAGACTGGGCTGCCCTGGAACATGGCGCTGTTCTCCAGCGACTGGGTTGAGATCGATGGCCAGCGTGAATTGCTCCACATCGCCGTGGACCGGCGGTTTGCGGGCCTCCATGACGTTTCAGGCGTCGCCGGCCCTCGGCTGAGGTACGGAAAACCATTCTGAATGACGGGATTCCGCCTCTGGCAGGGCGGTTTGAACGCGAAAATCGAGAGCTTCATCGGCTCCCGGTTTCGCTCACGCGAACCCGTGCGTTCCGGGCCTGCCAGGGCCGGGACGCCGATGGAGAACCACCATGGCGAACGCAGCCAAAAAGGAAGTCGGAATCGAACTGCCTCCACTCAAGATCGATTTGATGGAGGTGACGCTCATCGGCGACAGCCCGCTGATCGTCCATGCATGGTCACCAAAGGCCAAGCGGGAAATGCTGGATAAGCAGATGAAGGCCGCGAAAGGGGCCAAGGAAGCGAAGGACCCGAAGGCTGACTTCGAAGCGTCGATGTATCGCCTTGCTGATGGCGGCTACGGTTTTCCTTCCGTTGCCTTCAAGGCGGCGGCGGTGACGGCAGGCACCTCCGTTGCAGGAATCACCAAGATACAGGCCCGGCAAGCCTTCCACATTCTCGGCGAGGATGCCGACATCAGGGGAGCCTTCGACGGGTCGGTTTCGCGGGTCAATCTCTGCCGTATCGAGGGCGGGGCGCCACAGATGCGGGAAGACATGGTCAGGGTCGGAATGGGCACGGCGGACCTTCGCTATCGCGCGGAGTTCCCCAAGTGGCACACCAAGATCCTTGTGCGCTTCAACCAGAATGTCCTTTCGCCGCCGCAGATATTGAACCTGCTGAACACCGGCGGTTTCGCCGTTGGTGTTGGCGAGTGGCGCCCCGAAAAGGACGGGCAATATGGGTTGTTTCATGTTGCCACCGAGCGCGACATGGAGGGCTTGTCATGAGCATCGCTTTCGCGCCGACAAACTCTCCGGTGAAGATCGCCGGCTATGAATTCTCTGATGGTGCGCGGTTCCAGCAAGGTGCCATTCAAGATCCGAAGATGGTCGGGGCGCACCTTGAAATGCTGCGCCAGCAGTTCAAGGGCGAACTCACGCCGCAGGACGTGGTCGCGGACGCTCGGAACGGCAACTCGCCGCTTCACAGTTTCTTTGAGTGGGATGACTCAGTAGCGGCCGAGGCGCACCGGCTCTCGCAAGCCAGAGGCCTGATCCGGTCTGTCGTTGCGATCTATGTCCGTGAGGACAAGCCGGCGGTTCGGACGAAGGCCTATGTGCACATCAACGAGCCGGGCGCGGCCCACTATCGGGAAACCAGCCACGCTCTGTCGCAGACCAAGACGCGCGATATCGTCCTTCGGCAGGCCTGGAATGAATTGCAGGCATGGCGGCGGCGATATGCTGATCTGAAGGAATTCTCGACGCTGATTGAGGCGATCGACGAGACGGTGAAAATGCTTCCGAAGGTCGCCGGAAGAGACTAGGGCGAGCGTGGAGTTACGGCGAGAGTTCTCCAATCAACCTCGCGTCCTTCGGGATTTCATGGCAGCCAAAGGCGCGGCAGGCAAGGTAAGGCAAGTCCTGGTCTGGCATGGCATCGCAAGGTGCGGTTTGGCAGGCAAGGCTAGGCCCGTTGAGTTTAGGCGTGTCTTGGCGCGGCCGGGCCCACGTAGGGCAGGTGAGGCATGGTTGGGTGTGGCACGGCAAGGCGCGGTGTGGCACGCCGTGGCAGAATTTCCCTTTCAACAACGAAAACCCTTCCGACAAAGGAAACCGACATGACCATCAAGCTGGCCAGCCTGAGCGCTGACCTTTCCAAGGAACGCGAAGGGGATTGGATCCCGGTCAAGGAATGGCATGGGCTTAACCCCGAAAAGCCGTTCGAAGCGACGCCCTTGCCCGGTCTCTCGTTTTGGGTCCGTTCGACGCTGTATCCGGACTATGTCACAGCGCGGCAGGATGCTCTGGAAAAACTGAAGCAGGACTATCCGAACGATAAGGTTCCGGCGGATGTTCAGGCCAGGATCGAGGGTCAGTTGTCGGTCGAGCACCTTCTGCTCGGTTGGAAGGGCCTCGACGTCGAGTATTCTCCCGACCTGGTCGCCACCATCTTGGTCGCTGAGGAACATCGTGTCATGCGGCAGATGATCTTCTGGTGCGCCGGCCGCGTCGGCAAGAAGAAGGTCGAGTTCGTCAAGGCCGCAACAAAAAACTAGCCGCGGCCTTCCGCTACGATCTCGAGCGGAAAGGCCAGAACCAATGGTTGGCGAAGATCGCTGCCGAATTCCCGCTGGAACTGCCGGCGGCCAAGGTCCCGACCCGGCCGGAAGAGGCGCGTGCCGAATACTGGCATCAGTTCTACTGGCAGGCGTGGGAAGCACTCCGTTTCGACCGGCAATATGGCGCGATGGGCGGGGAATCGCCGATCAGCTTCATCGCCTACGATGTCTATGCCCGCCGCTACCGTATCGAAGGCGACGCCTTCGATCGGTTCCTCGCATTCATGACCGCCATCGACACCGAATGGCTGATCCACGTCGCTGCAAAAGCAAGGGAGGCTGAGAACAAATGACCATACAGCTCTCCCGCCTGGTGACCTCGGCTGAGATCGACGCCTCGAAATACAAGACCGGCGCCGATCAGAAGGTCGCCGCCGATCGCGCCATGGTGGCCTCGGCGCAGGCTGTCGGTCAGGTCATTGCCGCCAACGACAGTAAAATCAGCCAGTCCGGGGATGTCGTCGGTCGCCTGGCGCGGACATATCTTGACGGCCAGCGAGAAGCCCAGAAGTTCCAGAACGATCTTCGTGCCCTTGGTCGCCAGTTGGATACCGGCAAGGCATCGGTAGAATATGCTGCGACGGTTCTTGTCGGCATGAATCAGAAGCTTGGCCTGACGGCCAACGCCTCGGAGCTTGCGGCCAAAGGACAGACGCAGCTCGCCGCCGCCGTCGGTGCCGCGAACGCCCAGATCGAAGGGCAGGCTTCCGCGTTGGCGCATGCGGCTTCGGCGCATCAGGCAATGATCGCGCAGGCCCGGGCCGATCAGCAGGTGGAAAACGGCCGGCAGATCGCGGCATCGAACCAAGGCAAGTTCAACGCTGTCCTAGGCGTCCAGACCACACCATCGACCAGCGCCCGTTCGTCGGCATCGATTTTCGAAGCCGAGTTCGCGCAGCTTGATCAAATGGCGCAACTGCGGGCACAGCAAGCCGGGGCACTTTTCGCCGACCAGTTCAATTCGTCGGTGATGGCTAACTCCGGCAAGTCGGCGCGGGCCTCGGCATCCGTGTTTGACGAAGCCGGCCGCGAAGCCGATCAGATGGCGGCGCGGGTTGCCGCACTTCGCGCCGAACTCAACCCGCTTGCGGCGGCACAGGATCGCGTCAACGCCGAGCTGGCCGAATATTCGGCGCTGGCGGCAAGGGGCGCGATATCCGCCGATGAGTTGGCGCAGGCGCAAGCCATGGCCCGAAGCCGCGCGGCCGCGAATCAGAACGGTGGTGGCGGGAACCACTCCGCGATCGCCAACGCGACATACCAGTTTCAGGACATTGCCGTGACATCGGCGATGGGCATGTCGCCGATGATGATTGCGCTTCAGCAGGGCACTCAGCTCGGCATGACAATGGAGACTTCGCTTGGAGGGCGGGGCGCCGCCGGCGCCGCCAAGATGCTCGGCTCGGCCGTGCTCGGCCTAGTCAGCCCGATCAATCTTGTTGCGGTCGGTCTCACCGCGGTTGTCGCCGCCGGTATCCAGTTCGGTTCCAAGCTGCTGCCGCAGACCAAATCGCTCAAGGATGCCACGCAAGAACAGCGCAAGGCAGTGAACGAGCTCGCCGACGCCTATGGTATGGCCGGGCTCAAGGCCGAGGATTTCGGCAAGAAGTCACAGGCAGCGGCGGCGGCAGCGGCACGACGCGAGACCGATGCTCTTAGCGCCGCCGCGAAGTCTGCAAATACGGACACGCTCAACCAGCTCGCGCGATTCGTCGTGCCTGGGTACCACCAGTCGGGCATCTACCAGGCGCGATCCGAATTCTCCGATTTCGCCACCCCTATCGCTGACCTCAGCAAGGGGCTTCAGACCGCCCATCCCGATTTCCAGACCTTCGAACGGGACATGCAGGCGGTCGTCGATAAGAACCCTGGCCTTCAGGGTATCCATGACAAGATAATGGGGATCGCTGATGCGGCCATGGCGGCCTCCGGGCAACTCGACAAGACGGCTGGTGTCCTCGATCGGATCAACCAGATCCGGCTGCCGGAAAGGGGCATCCTGCCGAAGGGTGCCGCAGGTGACGAACTCGCCGCTCGTGAGATCGGCGCGAAGTATCGAATGCAGCAGCAGTTGGATGCCGACCAACTCAGTCTCAATGCTCGCTCGCCGCAGGAATTGGCGGCGGCCGCCCGCGCCCGTGCTGCCGCAACCGTCAACCCGGACGAGACTGCAGGCACCAGGTCAACCAGGATCGAGCTCGCCGGCAAGCAGGCTCTAATCGAAGCCGAGCACGCGCTGAAGGAGGCGCAGGATCAGCGCCTTCGCTCGCTGGACCAGACGCTGGCCTCGGCGAAGCTCGACCTCGACCTCATCGGCAAGACGACGGCGGAGGTCGACGGCCTCCGGATGGCGGCCCAACTCGAGGCGCAGGTTCGCGAGGAAGCCGCGCGCAACAACGTCAAGGCCGATGAAGCCGAGATAGCTGCCATCAGAGCAAGGGCGGCGGAGTATGGCAGGCTCAAGGCTCTCGAACAGGCCAGAAGCACGATCTTCGGCCAGACGCAGGATATCGAAACGCAGCGCGCCGAGCTCGGCCTGATCGGTGAGAACACGCTGGCGCATGACCGCGCCATCGCCATGCTCAAGGCGGAGCAGGAGATCCGCAAGCTCGGTATTCCGCTCTATGGCGAAGAGGCCGAAGCCATCCGCAGGAACACTGCCGAACTCGCAGCCCTGGCGGAGGCATCGGCCAAGGCGAAGCTGTCGGCCGACCTCAATTTCGAGCGCGAGCAGCAGTTCCGCTCGGCGCAGGATCAGCAGATCGCCTCGCGCCAGCAGGGCGCCGGGCTCGACGTCGACCTCAATTCGCCGGCGGCGCAGCAGATGCGCGATCTCGCACGTTTTGCCGACGCCAAGGGTCTCGCCGTCGGCTTCCTGACCGATTTCAAGTCCGAATTGCTGCGCAATGGCGGCGATGTCGGCAAGGCGCTGGGTGAATCGATCCTTAACGCGCTGACGACCTCTATGGACAAGCAACTCGCCGACATCTTCGATCGGCTCGCGACATGGATCGCATCGCTGCTGACCGGTCAGACGCCCGGTGCCGGTATGGGTGGCGGTGTCGGCTTCGCCGCCAACACGACGCTCTCGGCGTTTCTTGGCGCCTCGAACGACAACTATGCGCCGGGTGCTGTGACGCGTTCGCCGCTGGGCGCGGTCGGCGGCAACATGGCTGCCTATGCCAGCGCCATCCGCTCGATCGAAAGTGCCGGCAGCGGCGGTTATTCCGCGCTTGGTCCCTGGACGAACGGCGACCGGGCCTATGGCGCTTACCAGGTCATGGGCAATAACATTCCGTCCTGGTCGAAGGACGCGCTCGGCAAATCGCTTACGCCTGACCAGTTCCTTGCCGATCCGTCCGCACAGGATGCCATTTTCCAAAAGCAGTTCGGCAAATACCTGTCGAAGTACGGCAACCCTCAGGATGCCGCCTCGGCATGGTTCACCGGCGGTCCGCTGAAGAGCGGCGCAGGCGCCACGGATGTGCTCGGCACTTCCGGTTCGGTCTATGTCGACAAGTTCAACGCGGCGGTGGACAGGGCGACGCAGGGCCTTGGTGGGCTCGACACGACGGTCACCAAGACCATCGGCTCGCTGGCGGGCGGCGTCGGAGGTGCAGGCGGTGGCCTTGCCTCCATCCTGGAGGGTCTCAAGCCCGGCAACTTCACGCCGGATCCTGGCGGCTTTGCGGCCATGTTGGGCATAGGCGCAGGAACTCCAGCACCTGCCGCCGCCGGCGGCGGAGGCGGCGGCTTGCTCTCCATGCTGCTTGGGTTCCTGCCAAAATTGTTCGGCTTTGCCGACGGCACCGAAAACGCTCCGGAAGGCTGGGCATGGGTCGGCGAGCGCGGCCCGGAATTGCGCAAGCTGCGCGGCGGCGACGTCATCCGCAGTCACGGTCACTCAATGGACATGGCGGCCAATGCGAACATGAGTGCAAGGGGTGGCGGCCGTGGCCAAGAGAGCAGGGTCGAGCTTCACGTCAATGTCTATGGCGGTAGTGGCGACGAACATATCCGCCTTTTGGCCCGGCAAGGCGCGCAGCAGGCGATAGGCGATTATCACGAGGCGCAGGCCAGCGGCGGCTTCGGCGAATTGCAGCGTCGCTACAACTCGCAGAAGGGTTAGGGGCAAGAGTATGTGTGCTCGTATTCCGGACGCCAAATCTCGAAACTGGTCTTGATTGTGCATTGGCGACCGGTCTGAGCGAAATACTGCTGGGCAACGGCTTGGTGGGCCGCGATCACCGGATCAATGTTTACCAGCCCGATGGTGGCGCCATTGATAAACGCCGGAGCAGCAATGGTGCCGGCCGAAGGTGTTGTCATGATCTTGCCGAGGTCGGGGCGATCGAACACCCAAAACGAGCCGCCAGACGTTTGTACGACCTGTTTTTGCACCGGGTTGTACGTCTTCATGATGTAGCCGGAATTTTGGCAACCCGACACGGTTGCCGCGATGATCGCAAGCGCGATCGACAAGTTTCGCATGGAACTCACTCCCCCCTGTGGACCCTCAGAGTTTACCCCGCGCGCTCGTTTGGCAAGGCAGGAATTTGAATGAGATACACAGGCCTGCCCACGCTCGACATTGGCTTCATCAAGGCGTCGGAAATGTCGTTCGACACCAAGGGCGGCGGCCTCGAGGGCGGCAGCAATGGGCTTGGCGAATCCGTCACCATCGAAACCACCGGCGGTGGCGTCTTCGTCGCCACTTACGAAAACTGCTTTGCGCAGCGGCCGGAGGAGCACGAATACATCAACTGGGTGTCGGCCCGGATGAACGGCTCCTTCCGCTTCATGAACGTGCCGGTGCGATCGGACTGGATGGGGCCGTTCCCGCTGTTCAATGGTGTTCCGAAGCCGATCATCGGCGGCATTCCACATTCCGACGGTTCGCTGTTTTCCGATGGCGCCGGCTACAGTCAGGCGACGGTGTTCGGCACTGTCGCGACGGATGCGGCGCTCAACGCCGGCCAGATGACCATCAACATCTATGGCGCCAGCCGCGCGCTGCGCTGGTCGGACTGGTTTTCCATCAGTCATCCGATCAAGGGCTGGCGGACCTACCGCTACTGGGAGACATCTGATCCCGTCGACGTCACCGAGACGATCGACGGCGTCGTTTACACCGGCTCGCAATATCTGCTCTCGCTCGACCGGCCATTGCGCGAGGCGGCTGCGGCGGGCACCCGTATCGAGTTCGCCCGGCCGCGGTGCGTTTGCAAGTTCCCGGTGGGCTTTACGCTCGCCTGGCGGGCAAAGGGCTTCATGCAGGCCAGTGTGTCATTCCAGTTCGTTGAGGCATTTTGATGATCACCACCCTCAGAGTTATCCAAATCGCGATGCTGACATACATGGCGCTCGCCGTATTCTTGAAGGCGAGTGTAGCTGCAATGAAAGCAGGATATTTGCCGGAATGGACGGCGTCGCCAGCAGTTTTCCTGGCGGGTGTAATACTCGCGGCTGGCCTTGCCGGTGCGGCTTGGACCATTCATGGATTTCGGGCCGACTGACCAATGGCCTGGCAGGATCTGATCGGCTCCTACTCGGTCAACTATGTGCCGCAGCCGGTGCTGGATGCCATGGCGACAAGCCATATCCTTGGTATCTTCTTCCGTCTGGAGACCGATCCCGGTCTGCATATCTGGGCGGGCGTCAACGACATCCCGGCCGGCTTCGACAGCATCGACGAGGATGACACCGTCTATCTCGGCGGCGGCAGGCTCCTTAACATCCCGACTTTGGAAGTGCTGGTCAACGGCCAGTCGAGCTCCGTGGAGTTCGGTATCTCCGGCATCGATCCGTCCACCGCGCAAAAGGTGTTGGACACCATGCCGGATGTGCGCGGCAAGGACCTGAAGATAGGCTTCACGACGCTCGACCAGTATTACCAGCCGATGTCCAGCATCGTGGCGCTGTGGACCGGGACGGCCTCGCACCCGACGGAATCATCTCCTGCCGTCACCGGCGGAGAGAACAAGAAGACCACCCTGAGCCTGGCCGTCGTGTCGGGCACCAACACCAGGTCGCGGGCCTCCCAGTCGCTGTGGACGCCCGCGCACCAGAAGGCGTTCTATCCGACCGACGAGTTCTGCTCGAACATCGCGAGACTTGGCCGCGGCGTCGCTCCGGCATGGCCGAACTACTGAGGCATCATGACCCTCGAGGAATATATCAGGCTGCCGCACCGGTGGCGGTGGGGCGGCATGGGCGGTGACGACTGCACGACGTTTTGCGCTGGTTGGGTGCTGGCGAGGACGGGCAAGGATCCTGCCGCCGATTTGCGTGGGACATACTTCGACGCCGATGGCGCTGACGCCGTCCTGCGGGCCGCTGGCGGGGTTGGGGCGCTGATCGGGGCCAAGCTCGGCGCCTTGGGCTTCCAACGCGTCCAGCAGCCGCAGGACGGCGATATCGGCATCGTCAGCGCCATGACTGGCTTCGATGCCGCCGGCATGGTGGTCAAGCACATTCCCGGGATCAAGTTCGGTCCACTCTGGGCGGTGCTGTCGGCGCGCGGCCCGATGGTCAAGAAACTCGACTGGACGGGCAGGGCATGGCGCATCGCATAACCCTGCTCGAAGCGGCCATCCGCGAGGCGCTGAAGGGCAAGCCGGTCTCTTACAATCCGGGCATTGGCGCGTTTGAGACGACGACGACGCAGGAGTTCCTCGCGTCGGGATGGAACGGCGAGTACCAGTGGCCGGTCCACAAGGACCCGATCTTCGTTCCGATCTTCACCGCCATCCTCGGCGGGGGCGGGATAACCTTCGGCAGCACGACGATCACCTACGCGGCGATTGCATCCGCAATTGTCACCACGGCCCTGACGGTAGGTCTTTCTTACCTGCTGGCTCCGACCCCGCCGAAGCCGGAGGACGGGCGCCAGCCGCTGACACAGGCCATTCCCTACCGGTTCTGGGGTGTCGGGCGGGCAAGGCTGGCCGGAGCGATGATGCTCTGGGAAACCGCCGATGATCTCATGATCTCCGTGCAGGCGATCGTCGCGCATCGGATCAACGGCTACATCGATTACTACTTCAATGACGACAAGATCGTGTTGACCGGCAATGATGTCAGCGCCGCCCATGGCAATCGCTACGGCACGACGAGATGTCAGCTTTATACTCGGATCGGATTGACCCCGGAAACGGCCATCTCGGAGATCGTGGCCTATTTTGGGGCGGATGATATCTGGACCGAAAACCATCGCGGCGATGGCCAGGCGTACATCGGCATGGTTGCCAAATCGCCTCAGGCCGAAGACTTTCAGTCGCTGTTCCCCTATGGCAAGCCGGCGCTCTCGGTAGTTGCCGAACTGGCTTTGTGCTGGGATTTTCGTGAGCCGTTGCAGGATCCTGAGGACCCCTCGACCTGGGTCTTCACCGAAAACCCGGCCATCCAGCTGGCCTGGCACGAGTGCTTCAATCCATTCGGGACGAAGCGGGATTTCAGGAAGGCGCTGCTGCCGGTGCTCGACATGTGGCAGGAGGAGGCCGACGTCTGCGACGAGCTCATAGCGCGCGCCGTCGGCGGGTCAGAGAAAAGATATACCTGCGGCGGCTTCGACACCACGGAGCATGATCCAAAGGCCGCCACCAATGCCATTCTCGCCGCATGCGATGGATGGATGTGCGAGCGCGGCGATGGTGCGCTGCTGTTCGTCGCCGGCAAGTTCCGCGAGAAGTACGTCGCCACGCTGACCGACGCCGATATCGTCGGCTACACCATCCAGCACGACGTTCTGCCGGAAGAAGAGGTCAACCGCCTCGTTCCGAAGTTCACCTATCCGGCGACGGATTACACCTCGACCGATACCGACTTCTTCGAAGATGTGCCTGCCCAGCTGCAGGCCGGCCGGGTGTTGCCGCAGGATGCCGCCTATCTCTGGGTCAATCAATGGCGCCAGGCGCGCCGTCTGGCCAAGCGCGAATTCGCCCGCCTGCGGCAGAAAAAGCGCGGCTCCCTCGACGTCCGCTTCACCGGCATCAACGCAGTCTATGCGCCGTGGGTCAGGTTGCAGACCCCGGTAAGCATTCCTTCCATGGACGGGAAGCTGATCAACAACCGCCGCTCGGTGCTGTCGGTGCAGCGCGGCGGCTTCCAGATGACCTTCGTCGTCATGCCGGCCGACATCGATGCGTGGACCCCGGCAATTGACGAAGGATCGGCGCCGCCGGTACCGCCGAAGCCGGAATCGGACGGCGTGCCGAGCGCTGTGATCGACACCGTCTATGCCGTGGCGTCCGCCGGTTCCGCCTATATCCGCGTCGCGATCATCGACCCAAACACCGCCGATGTCACGACCGTGCTGCGCTATCGGATTGTTGACACCGGCGGCGGCGTTCCGGGGGCCTGGATCGAACAGAAGTACCCGGATGCCGTGCCGGCTGCCGGCTTGATCATCGTCAACACCAATGCGGTTCCCCTGGAAACCCAGATCGAAGTGCAGGCCGCGTTCATCGGGTCGAACGGAAAGTATGGCACCTGGTCCGATTCAGAAATTGTCTACACGACCGGCACCGATGCCAGCTTCGACTTTTCTGTCGCCACCAACAGCCAATTCATCTTTGACGTTTAGGAGCCGACATGGCCGGAACAGCAGCAAGCTATAAGGACGCCTTGGCGGCAACGCGAAATCGCTCGGTCACCACGGCCGGCGGTCTCGATATCGCCCGGACCATCGCGGTTGACGAAACTGATGTGCCGGTGCCGCAGGCAACGTCGACCCTTCAGACCGCAGCCAACACCAAGCTCGACACCATCCAGGCCGATCTCGCTGCCGAGGCCATCCTTCTTGGGGCTGTAACAGAAACCGCGCCTGCCAGCGATACGGCATCGAGCGGCCTAAACGGTAGGCTGCAGCGCATTGCGCAGCGATTGACGTCGCTGATTGCAGGCCTGCTTTCCGCGACGGCGATGTCGGACGCTGCACGAGTGCCGGTGTCACAACTTGATGGCTTGGCGGTCTCTGGGTCGGCAACCAGTGCCGCCGTCATCTTTACCCAGGATATGCTTGGCTACGAAAGCATCGTCGTACAGATTACGAGCATTGGCGTCGGGTGCACGGTAATTTTTGAGGCAAGCGCCGACAATGCTAACTGGTTCTCATGCGCAGGCCTTAGATCACTCGATATCGGATCTGTCGCTCCGCAGACCACCACGACCACGACGGCGCTCCTCCAGTTCCCGCGCAAGGCCCGATATTTCCGGGCGAGGGTTTCGGTTTATGGGTCCGGTACGGTAACGGCCGTTGGTGAACTTAGTAAAGTCTCGGTCAGCAGTGTTGCTGGCGTTAATGTTGCGAACAATTCTCTGCCGATCGTCGGTGCGGCCGCGCATGACGCGGCAATCTCTGGCGCTCCGCTTCGGGGTGGCGCAAGAGCGATAACAGCAAACTATACCGCAGTTCAGGCCGGAGATGCGGCTGATCTTGTAGCAACGCTCGTTGGCGCGCTTATTCAAAAGCCATTCTCCATCCCAGAGGCTGATTGGTCTTATGCCGCAGCGTCTGGCGGTGAGGTCGGCACGGCTGACGTGCCGGTCAAGGCGGCGGCAGCGGCTGGTCTGCGCAACTATATGACATGGCTTTCCGCCGAAAACGTGCATGCCACGGTCGACACCGAAATTGTCGTCAAGGACGGTTCGACGGTGATCTACAGGGGCTTCCTCAAAGCGCTCGGGGTTGGCCCGCTGCGTATAAGCTTTCCTTCGCCGCTGAAATCTACCGCAGCGACCGCGCTCAATGTCGCCAACATCACGACTGGGGCGCAGGTCTATTTCAACTGCGGCGGCTACGTCGCGCCATAGGGCCTAAATCAGGCGCGCGCCCTGGGGTCACTTCGCTCATCCGAACGAATGCCACTATTTTTTGAACGGCCGCCTTCTTGGCCGGACCTGGAGAAATTCGCATGGTCGACCTTGCCAACACGATCTGGGCTGACGGACCGAGCGCAGCTCCATCGCAGCCGACGAAATCACAAATCCGCCAGTGGGGAACATACCTTGAATCCCTCGCCACTCTCGCGTTCACGAACGGCAAGGTCTACGCGACGAAGGCTGCGCTCGACGCCGACCTGACGCCGGCAGCCAATACTCCAGCGCTGGTGTCGGGCGACCCTGGCTACGACGGCCTTTACATGAAGGTCGGCGCATCTGCTACCGGATCGTGGTCTCGCCTCCTGGACTTCGTTCCGGGCACTCAGATCGTCCACGCTGTTGATGCTGGGGCAGGGACACCGAATGCCATTGTGGCAACGACCAGCATAGGCTTGTCGGCATCCGGTTCCCAAATCGTCCGCCTTGATGTCTTTGAGGCCAACACGGCGTCTCCAGTCACAGTTGCCTTCAATGGCGGCTCCGCGCTGACTATCAAGACGGCCGCTGGCAACAATGTTGTGGTGGGCGGGCTCACGGCCGGTCCGGTGCTTGGCTTTGTATCCGGATCCACTTTCCGCCTGCTGTCCGACCAGGCTAGCGCTGCGATTCAGGCCGCAGCCGAAGCCGCCGTGGTTTTGGCCGGCGCACAGGCCGATAGGGCAGAAGCGGCACGCGACATCGCGGAAGGCTTCGCCTCTGACATCGTCAGTCAGGGCAATGTTCCGATCTATGCCACGCGCACCGGACTTGGCTCGTTGACGATTCCTGTCGGGATCAACAACATCACACTGAACGGGTACGCATCGAATAGCGATGGTGGAGAAGGCAATTACCGGCGCGTCCTATTGGCCGACCTGACCGGCATCCCCACGCAGTGCTATAAACAGGATGCGGCCGGCGCCTACTGGCTTGATAGCGACAAGAATCCGCAGCCGGAAAAATACGGCGTCATCAACGACAATTTTGTAACCGACAACACCACCGCCTGGAATAACTATTTTGCAGGCATGGCGGCCCTTAATAGGCCGATCAAGATTAAGAGCTTCCAACGTTCAAAGATCACCGACACAGTGATCTTGCCGGTCTATGGTTTGGTGAGCGGGACGCAGGCCTCGGCGCTTTTCATTGACTTGAGCTACGTCACGTTCAAATACAGTGGTGCGCGGACCAAAGTAGCGTTCGATGTCGTCGGGACTTCCGTGCTGCGGTTCTGGGAAGGCACCTTCCTGCATCCTTGTGTCATCGCGACTGGTGCACTGCAATGGCCCGGCACCCTTCAGACTGACGATACCGCCATCCGCATGAAATACGGCTTTTTCTGCAAGGTCGTTGAGAATTTCACCTACGGCTTCACCAAGGGCATTGAGTACGTAAACTTTCCCTACACGAAAATATATGGTCTGCATATTTCCGATGTTAAGTTTCAACGCATCTTTACAACGTCTGGAACTGACCCTAACGCCGGATTTACCAATGCGTGCCAAGTTTTTGGAGGACGCCACGGTTGCACATCTTCTGCCGCACTACTTGGCAATGCGTACGGCCAAGTGTTTACTTGGAATAAAGTCGCCTCTTACCGTGGCAACAACAACCACGCCTTTCATGATCTGATCTTCGAACTCGGCCAGCCAGCGGGCGCGACATATCGCTGCCCGGTCCTGTTCGATGGCGTCGGCATCTACAACAAATTTACCGGCAGCCGCTTCGAGAGCTGCAAGGGACCGATGATGATCTGCGATGGCGGTCTGGTCAGCGGCGCTGCCGGCCCCTCCGCGTCCTTCAACGAGTTCGATGCGCCATGGAACAACTCTGCCGGGACGGTGCAGAAAATCTCGATCCTGCAAATCAACGGCGCGGTCGGCAACACCATGACCGGGCCGGGCGCTGTGGCCCATTCCTGGCGCCGGGGTGGGCTTGGAAAGTTGCTGAAATCAGCCGGCGGTGCCGGTGCAGCGTACCTAAAGGGGGATGAACTCTTCCTCGTGGAAGGAGCTGGCGCTACTCCGACAAAGAAGCGGGTCACTACGTCGGCCGCCTCAATTGGCGCCCACAGAGATGCACTGCTTATCGCAAATGGAACGCGAGTTGGTGTGGCTGTTGATACGTCTAAGATTAAGACATTCCGGTTCCGCTACGCGGCGCAGGATAACTTCCCTGGCCGGCCTGCTTTCTACGCTTTCGACGCTGCGGGAGCGGCATTGACAGGTACCATCACCGAACTGCCCGCGACCTATGGCGCGGCCGACTGGCTGACGGCTGGCGAACTGGCGACGTGGGGAACCGAACAATACGTCAAGGGCGGGTTTGCCTTCAACTCCACCCAGCCAATCCTGACGAACGGTCCGCCGGCTGCGGTGCAGGCTGATCTTGCCTATGCGAAGGATCTCTGGATTACGGTTCGGGATGAGGTCAAGACCCTTCATATGATGGTCGGCGGCGGGACAAATCCAGCTGTTCTCCAAGCGATGGAAATCGTCGGCTATAGCCATATGAATGCACCAGGGGAAGCCTACCCGACAATCACCGGGCTTGGTGCAATGCGTGTGTATTCGCCGGTCGATGATGATGGGGAAATGGCATTGGTGACAGCCGATCCTGTCATAGCAGGTGGCCATGGATTTTATCCTGCCGGCTCCATCATGGGTATGCGCAATGATGCTCCGGCGGCAGCAGCGGCAGCGATGTATTTCACGCTCACAACCGGCTGGCTTGCGCCGGCATGGGTAACGCTGACGAGCTATCCGGTTGTTGGGCAGCTAGTCACCGCCGATGCGGGCAAGATCTACCAGCTTGCAAGCATTACGACTGGCATTTCCGGTGCGACAGGGCCGACAGGAACCGGCACAGGGATTGTCGATGGCGGCTGCGTCTGGGATCAGATCGGCGTCAAGCCGACGTCGGGCGCGATTATCCGGACCTGATAGCTGGTATTGCGTAGGGAGATTGGTATACTTGCATGTTCACTCTAAGGGACCTGAGCATATGACTATCAAGGTAGAAATCACGGTTGGGAAAAGAACAGTTATTGTCTACGAAAACGGCGTTGTGGTGGTGTCCGACAATCAAACGCGATATGAATCTGGGGATGGCTATTTCGAACTAAGAGGTATCTCGGGCCTTCTCGCGTCGAGCGATGGCCCGCAACTCTATGGCGCCATCAGTGACGCGGCAATGGCCTGGAAATCTGACGCCATCAACCAAGCCTAGAGAGAACTTTGCCATTGCCTAAATAATTGGCAGACCCTATACCCACCAACGGGCAATTATTCTTGGGGTGGGGCAGGGGACGTGGAGCACGTAACACCGGGCAATATTAGCTATCAGAGATTAACGGCTCTGCTCTGGCTTACCGTCTATGTCGTTTGCTTTATGCACGCTTACATCAGTTGGGGAACAGTAACGTTTTTCTATCTCGGCTTGTGGTACAACCACGATCTCGTCAATGCCTTACTGGCCTACAGTATCATAGCCTTGTTCGGGTGCATCCTGCCGGTATCGATCAACAGATATTCTGACTTCGCCTGCTGGATCATTTTCCTGATCATCTTCATTCCGGCGATATTGTGCATCTCTGTCCAAGGGTTCGAATCGTTTAGCGCTCCAGGCCTGATGCTGTCGTTGACGATATCGTTCCTGTTTATGATCTACATTCCGAGAGTTCTTATTTTCCGCCAAGGTGTCATCACGCAACGCCTTCAAGCGGATCGGTTCCTGTTTCTGTTCATGGGGGTCTATTTCGCTGCGGTTGCGTTTTATTTCTACGAGTTCAGGGGAATGCTGAGGTTTTCCACCCTTGAATCGCTGTACACTCAGCGCGCTCTATTCGCTGCGGCTGCCCCTAGTACACTCGCCTTATATCTCACAGGCTGGCTATCGAACGCGATGAACCCTTACCTGCTGGCGGTGGGCATGTTCGACAGGTCAAGGAGATGGTTGCTGCCTGTCGCCATAGCGGGTCAGGTCCTGGTCTTCATGGCCTTCGCCGGCAAGGTGATGCTGGTCATGTTGTTCGTGGTGGTCGGGTTTTACATCTTCGCGGTCAAGAATGGCCGCATCGTGGTTTCGCGGCTTGCGTTTGGAGCGGCGGCGCTGGGCATGCTGGTTTCCGCGATCCTCATCGTTACCGGGGATCGGCCGTCAGGAGTTGCTTTTGACATTGTGTCCACCATCTTCATGCGAACTCTCGCCTTGCAAGGGGCAATGGTAGGGGTTTACGCGGACGTGTTTTCCGATAGCCCTCTAACCTATTGGTCACATTCGAATATCCTCAACCTGTTCATCCAGTACCCCTACAAGGTCCCGTTGGGGTTTGTCGTTGGCATCCGGCTTGCCGGCGGCGACGGCTTCAACGCCAATTCGAGCTTTTGGGCAAGCGACGGGCTGGCGGCGTTCGGCATGATCGGCGTCATGATCGTCGGGATTGTCTTCGGCGTGCTGCTCAGTCTTGCCAATAAAGTGGTGACGCGTGCGCGGCTTGCCTTTGCCGCAACTGTGTCGCTGCCGTTTCTCATGCAGGAGGCGAATATCCCGCTGCTCACCGGCCTCGTAACCGGCGGCGGGTTGTTCATGGTGGCGATGATCGCATACGGTATGCCGGCTCCAAAGATGCGCAGGATGGCGCCTTACGGCCCGCCGCGCGGCTCATTGGCGGCGCGGCAGTTCGCGGGTCAACTGAAAGAGCGTATCGCCAGGTAATGCGGAAACTGTGGTTCTTCGCCTTTTTTGCCCTATTCGCGACCGGCTTCATGGTTGTGATTGCAAGGATGGGCGTTGACGTGAGGCACGTCGAAGTGAAGCCGGCGGCACTTAAGCCTATGACCGGCAGGCTCACGGTCCGTTCGCTGGACGACATGTCGCTCTATACCACGTACTACACGAAGATCGTCCTGTGCGGCGTTGAGCCAAGACCGATGGTGTCGGCCAGGGACGCTGCGACAGCGGTGCAGACGTTTCAAGGGAACACCCTCACTTGCAAGCCTGTCGGGCTGGGAACGCCTTGCGACGGCAGGACGGCGCCGAAATTCAATGGCGCAATCGTCGTGCAATGCTTCCTGCCTGATGGCACCGATCTTGCGGCAAAACTCGTAGAGACGGGGCTGCTTTGCGGCCTTCCCGCCCAGGCTGGCGGCACCTACAAGGCCTGCATTTACTGACCCGAGATTCGTTCGAAGGCAAAGGTCGCTTCGGCGGTCTTTTCCTTTCCGCTTCTAATCCGCAACGCCATTAGGCGCTCAACCCCCGCAGCCAAGTTAATCCAGCAACCTGCCCGTGAGGGCGGAAAGGAACTGCTATGGACCGAAACGTTCCCAGGGGAGCGGCGATGCTGCTCGACTTCATCGGAAGCATCGAGGCGCCGCACGGCTATGATACCGTGTACGGCAACAACCAGGCCAAGCTGCCGAAGCCGCTTACCAGGATGACGATCGACGAGGTGATCGCGGCCGGCTCAAGCTGGACGAAGCGGTTCGGTAGCTCGGCCTGCGGCAAGCTGCAGTTCATGAAGGCGACGCTTCAGCGTCTCAAGAAGGTTCTGGGCTTGATCGGCAAGGAACTGATGGACGGGCCGATGCAGGAAGCTCTCGGCTATCAGCTGCTCAAGGAACGCGGCTTTACCGAGTTCATCGCCGGCCGGCGCTCTCGTACCGCCTTCGGCCTGGCGCTGGCGCAGGAATGGGCGTCGTTTCCGGTGCTGCAGGCGACCAAGGGTGCGCATCGCAAGGTGGCCCGTGGCGAGACCTATTATGCCGGCGACAGGCTGAACAAGGCCCTGCTCGCTCCGGAGCGGGTCGAAGCAATGCTTGACAAGGTCAAGGCCGCGGGAGGCGCGACGGCCGCCGCTCCGCAGCCGCCGGTCGCCGCAACGCCTCCTGCGGCCCCGCCCGTGGCGGCAGAGCCAGCCACTGCGGACGCTCCGGCCAAGGAAACGATCGCGCGCGTGCAGCAGCAGCTGAAGGATCTCGGCTACACCGAGGTCGGCGGCGTCGACGGCAAGGGCGGCACAATGACATCGACCGCGATCCGCGCCTTCCGCGCCGAAAACGGCCTGCCAGACGGCGACGGCATCGACGACGATCTGCTGCTGGCGCTGCAGAAGGCCAAGCCGCGCGTGCTGGCGCCGGCGCGCACCGATGCCACGCCAGACGTCGTGCGCGAAAAGGTGCCGGAGGTCCGCACGAACTGGTTGACCAAGGTCGGCGCTTTCTTCGCCAGCATTTTTGCGCTGATCGGCAGCTTCTTTGACGGCATTCTCGGCAATCTCGACCAGGCTTCCGGCGTCATGCAGCCGGTGAAGGATGCCGCCGGCGACGTGCCCGGCTGGGTGTGGATGCTGGGGATCGCCGTGGTTGCCGGCGGGCTATATCTCATTGCCCGCCACGGTGAGGCCAAAGGCGTCGAGGCGTTCCAGAGCGGAGCGCGGCGATGAGCGAGGTTAAGATATCCTGGTGGGGGCCGACCGATCGCGAGCGTGAGTGGCTTCGCCGATATACTTCGAGCGACCAGCACAAATGCGCGGCGACGGGCGGCTATTGCAATGCCATGTTCGAACTTGGCGAAGCCGACATCCTGTACACCAGGGACGGCTATATCGCCGGCGACAGGGACAATCGAAAGCCGGCCGAAGGTGATCCTCGTTGGCCCAAGGCCTGCGAGGCCTGCGGTCGTCCGTTCGGCGCCGACGATCCGCACCAGCTCTTCGGCAAACAAATCTACATCTGCGAGGCGACAGGCGAACGCTCTACGCTCGACAGGGCGCCCGTCGGCGCTTGCTGGGATGCATGGTGGATTTCCGAGCGTCGCAGGGAGGGTCCGACCGGATCCGGCTATATGGTTGGTCCTGATCATCGGTCGCTCGTGGTGAAACTGCCTGGCAATCACGACTGGTATATCGACAGCCGCGCCAGCAACTGCACCATGCCGGACGAACGCGAGCATTCCTGCTGGGTCCGCCATGGCCGCCCTGAGGATGGCACGCTGCATGTCGACAAGGACGGAAACACCTGCGCGGCTGGGGCAGGCTCGATAGCGGTGCCCGGCTTTCACGGCTTCCTGCATCACGGCGTCCTGAGGGATTGCTGATGTCCGCGCTCATCGGAATCGTCGCCGGTCTTGTGGGCGTTCCTCGCCCGCTCGCCGGCATCCTGGCATGGGCCGTCATGCTGCTCGCGATCTCTGGCGCCGCCTTTGGCGGCTACGAGCTCATCAAGCATTGGGGAGCGCAGGAAGTGCGCGACCAGATCGAAAAGGACAACCAGGATGCGATACACAACGGCATTGAAGCCAGCCGGTCTCTTGACGACTGCATTGCTGCTGGCGGGGTGTGGGACTTCCGGCGTCAGCGGTGTTCCGGCGCTGCGCTCGGCCCTCGGTAGCAGCCTGGCGGGTGCGCAGGGCAAGACCGTCGAAGATCAGAACAGGATCGACCGCACGATGGCGCCTGGCTGCGCCATCGGCCTCTACAAGCCCGGCGAATGCGATCGCCACTCAAAGGCGAGCGGTGCGCGCCGCGCCGAACTGAAATCCTGATTGGGCGGGAGAACCGATGCCGGAAACAGATCCGCTGGCGTTGCCGCAGCGTTGGCGGGAGCTCGACAAGCGCACCATCGAAATGGTGGCGCGATGGAACGAGGAAGAGCGCGAACGTATCATCCAGATCAGTCATTTGTCGAAGAAGCAGATGGACCGGCTGGACCAGTTCCTGAAGCTGCCGGACGACAAATGGGAGGCAGGCTTCAGGATCGTCACCCGCTCGGTGATCTTCAACAAGACGCTGCGCTCGGCGCCCAAATTCGTGCTCGGGCTTGCCGCCGTGCTGGTGGCGCTGAACCAACTATGGGCGCTGCTGGCGCCCTATCTGAGGTCGATCAAATGAGGGCCAGATGACGGTGCTGGAACGAACGCGCGCCTTCGACTGGCGCTCGGCGCTGGTCGCTTCGCCCTTTGCCGTGCTCCTGGCATGGCTGGTGACCATTCTGATCGACCGCGAGCCGCCCATCGTCTTCGAGACGGCGAGCGTGCTGACGCCGCAGGTGCCGCAGGGCGGCGTGCTCGACGTCCAGTACACGGTGATCCAGAACCGCATCTGCGCGGCGGCAGTCGAGCGCTACGTCACAGATTCGGATGGCATCGTGCATGTGCCGTCGACCTACACCGTCGGCCGCCGGCCTCTGATCGACGGCTACCCGCCGGAGGGCCGCGAGACCTATCAGCGCTCCATCACCATCCCGCTGGCGACGTCGCTCGGCCGGGCGCATTACGAGGCGCGCTTCACTTACACCTGCAACATCCTGCAGAAGCTGGCCTTCCCGATCGTGGTGACGGCGCCGACCGTCTATTTCGACATCGTGCCAGCGCCGGCGCCATTGATGCCACTCACGCCCGAGCTGAAGCCTTAAGTCCGCGCCCGGCGGTTCCGGGCAATCTCCCAAAGGAAACACTTACATGACCACGACCATCAAGGTGAACACCAACGGCAACTACGTCTCGACCATCAAGATCAACGGCGTGGAGTCCGGCACGGTCGGTCCAGGCTTCCCGGCTGAAAAGTCGTTCGGCCTTCCGCACAACAACGGCGGCCCCTCGGTGTTCGAGGTGTTCGAGCGCCAGGCCACGCCCGAGGAGATCGAAGCTGCGAAGGCCTCCACGACCAGCTGATCATTCTCCCAGCGCCAGCATTATGATCGCCCGCCGTGCCGAAAGGTGCGGCGGGCTTTTTGCGTTCAAGGAACCGAAACGTTCAAAGTTTATTGAATAGGTGCATTGCGTGGGGTTTGTATGAGCGGGGCCAGGCTGGCGTTTATTCCTCCGATGGAGCCGAAGCTGGTCGCCAAGCCGCCGGGGGGTGACGACTGGATTCATGAGATCAAGCTCGACGGCTACCGCGCCCAGGTCGTCATCAATGGCCCGGGCGACATCCGTGTCTTCACCAAATCCGGTGCCGACTGGACGAGCAAGTTCAAGGGCGTCGCCGAAGCCGCGCGGGAGCTTGAGGTTGAGAACGCCATCATCGAGGGCGAGGCGGTCGTCCCCAACAAAGCCGGGCTGCCCGATTTCAACGCGCTCCAGAAAGCCGTCCACAGCGATCCCTATGCCATGTACCTCGGCGCTTTCGACATCATGCATCTTGACGGCCACGACCTGCGCGACATCGGCTGCAAAGCGCGCCGGGAAATGCTCTACAGCATCATCAAGCCGAACAGCAGGATCCAGTTCAGCGAGGCCATACCCGGTGACGCCAAGTCGATCTTCTACTTGGCCGACCAGGCCGGACTCGAGGGCGTCGTATCAAAACGCGCCGACAGCAAGTATCGCAGCGGCCCGACATCGAACTGGCTGAAGACAAAGAGCTGGACCATCGACGAATTCGAACTGCTCGGCGTCGAGCGCGAGCCGGGCAAGGCGGCATTCGCGTTGCTGGCTGATCCCGGCACCGGCAAATATCTCGGTACCGCCTTCATCACCTTGGGCCGCGACATGAAAGATAGGCTGTTGAAGCGCGTCCGGGAGCACGCCGGCCCGCCGCCAGAGGCCATGAAGAAGCGGCCGGCGACGCAGTGGGTCAAGCCTGGCGTAAAGCTGCGCGTCAAGCATCTCCGTGGCGATCACAGCCACATACGCCATGCCTCGCTGCTGGGTTTTGGCGATGAGGAATAGCAGTCAACCGGCGAACAGTTCCTTGTAGCCGGTCGTCACCATCCAGTTCGCCCGGTCGATATGGCTGCGAACAGCCTTGCGAGCGCGGACCGGTTCAAGGACGGGGTCGATACCGAGAATGAGCTTGGCCATCTCCTCTTGGCTGGCATTGTCAGCGCAGGCGTCCAGGATCCGCATGTAGATGGTGAAATTCTCTTTGTCGTAACCCGTGATGGTGTCGGACCACGGAACTTCCTCAAAGATTCCAGGCTTCATAACGAACATGCCCTTTCGGGTTGCTCCATGCGCGCACCGGCTGGGGAGGCCGTCGCGCTCGCTGGGGATGCTTCCATCACCCGATGATGGCGCCTACTTGGCATTCGTCAAGGGCCAGCGCTATATCGACCGGATGGCGAAAGGCTGGACACTACAATCTTTGATCGATGGCAAGATGCGGCTGGTCGCGTTTTGCCACAATTCGCGATGCCACCATAATCAGACGCTCAATCTAGAGAAGCTGAAGGCGAAGCTCGGTCCGGATGCGCCGGCGATGGCTGATGATCTCATTCCGAAGCTGAGGTGTGCGAAGTGCGGCGGCAAAGCCGTCGGCCTGACCTATACACCGGACAACATTAAAGTCTCCGGCATGGGCCATCGCATCGACGGACCGCGCGCCCAGAAACCGCCCAGATACGGGGCCTAAGCGCCCAGTTTCAGGGGAAATAGCTGGGCACAAACGGCACAGAAAAGCCCGGAAAGCCGCCATTTCTGGCGTTTGAACGCTCGTTTACACCGAACATGTCGGAAGTCTTGTCCCTCATGCCGGCGGCTTCCCTCCGTGCGCCAGCGCAAGGGCAGCGTCTATATCTTTGACTTCCGGATGATTCTCGCCCCATTCTCCGGCAACGCTCGCCCTTGCGGTTTCCAGCGCTGACAGGAGCGCGTCATGGGCATTGACCACCTTTTCTATTTGCTCCCACGCTGCCAGCGCAGCCGACCCGCCATGCTCGTTCACGCATGCCTCCACCCAGAGGGCGTATTGTCTCAGATCGTAATTCACTGATTTGCTTATCGTCATGCCGTCCGCTCCGCCTTCCGCTTGGCCACACGTTTTAATGCTCGTTTACACCGCACATGGTCGGAACTCAAAACGGCTGCACCTAACCATGAGATGGCTGCACCGAACCGCCGACGCGGGCCGCACCTGGGCGTACCCCCAATTGCGCCACCTATTGTGCCACAAAAGAGGCCTTCGAGCCGATTTCGCTAATGATATCAAAAGCACACATAGGTGCGGGTGCATCTCGACCGCACCAATCAGTCTTCTGGCTGTTCAGTCTTTGGCTGTGGAAGTTATTGCGATTTTTCAGGCTTGTCGCACAGCCGTGCAAATACGGCAAAAAGCCCACTGTCACCGTAATTTGTTAATTCGCGTCCTATGCCGTCTGTTCACTTTCCCGGACATCTGAGTTCACGGTTGGTGATGGGCATCGCAGCGAAAGCAAGCACCTTTGCGCTTGCCTTGAAGGCATCCTATTCTGGAGGGTAGCATCCGCTCGTAGGCATAGAATGTCGGTACTGCCTTTCTTAAGAATTTACGCGCCGCTCAACGCGGTGCTGGCTGCGACTGGGCTTGTGGCGGTGGCTGCGCTCACGACACCGGACATGTCCGGGCGAAGCAGACTGGCTTTGGCTGCCGTGCTCGCGGTCATTTGGGGCGTCTATCTCCTGGAATTGGCCGAGAAACTGCTCAAGCGCCGGGCGGGAGACGTTCGGGACAGGACGCCGGCAATCGCCATTGATATGCTCGCGGTTTTGGTTCCACTCGCCGCATTTCTGCTCGTCGGCACGCCCGATCGGAGCCTCTACTGTGCTGTCTGGCTGCTGAAACCGCTGCGCGATTCAACTTTCTTCCCGCTGCTGGGCAGAATCCTGACCAACGAAGCGCGCAACCTGATCGGCGTCGCCACGGTCTTCGGCATCGTTCTGTTCGGTGTTGCGCTCGCAGCCTATGTAATCGAGCGCGACGTCCAACCGCAAAAGTTCGGCAGCATCCCCCAGGCAATGTGGTGGGCGGTGGTCACGCTGTCCACCACCGGCTATGGCGACGCTATTCCGGAAAGCTTCGCCGGCCGCGTCCTTGCCGGGGCGGTCATGATGAGTGGCATCGGCATCTTCGCGCTCTGGGCTGGCATTCTTGCCACCGGCTTTTATCAAGAAGTCCGTCGCGAGGATTTCGTCCGCAATTGGCAATTGGTCGCCGCCGTGCCGTTGTTTCAGAAGCTCGGCCCGGCCACACTAGTCGAGATCGTGCGCGCATTACGACCTCGCAGCGTGCCGGCTGGCGCTGTGATCTGCCGCAAGGGCGAGACCGGTGATCAGATGTTCTTCGTCGTGGAGGGGCGCGTCAGCGTCGCGACGCCGAACCCGGTGGAGCTGGGCCCTGGCGCCTTCTTCGGCGAGATGGCGCTGATCACCGGCGAACCGCGCTCGGCGACCGTCAGCGCCACAACGGTGGTCTCACTCCTGTCGCTACACTCGGCGGATTTCCAGATGCTGTGCAGCAGCAGCCCGGAGATCGCAGAAATCATTCGCAAAACCGCGCTCGAGCGGCGCGGCGCGGCGCCTAAGGGTTGACCGCACTAGGTGTTTGTCAGGAGGAGGATGCGCTGCCAGGGCGGCCAATTGCCCGCCGACAGTGGCTGGCTGGAACTACATGCTCTGCCGCTGCCGAACCGCCCTCAATACAAATCGCCGCGGAATCGTAGAGAAATGCTTTAAAATCAACGCGGGAGGCGTTGCGGCGCTGCATCTCGACCGCACCATTAAATTCGAAAGCGGAATCTCTTCCTCGTTGAATTCTCGCACGGCGGGGAGCGTCCTTGTCGGGGCACGTGCTTTGTGCCTGATTGCGGTCGCGAGTTTGGCTTATGCGAACTGGCCATCGGCGGCCATGGCCATCCATCGACAAGCGCACATAGCTATTCGCGCACCAGGCGTCCGGTCGCCCACCAGATCACCGATACAACAACGATCGATGCGTAGCCGTCCACGGCATAGTGCCAGCCAGTGAACACCGATCCGTACAGGATCAGGGCTGCAAAGGTCCAACCCAGAACGCCAAGCCAGCGATTGATCGATGACAGCAAATAGGCGTTCAATACGGCAAAGGCGACATGCATGCTTGGCATGGCCGAGATGCCGCCGCCAAGACTTGGCCGGCCGCTCTGGTAAGCCATCAGGAGATATGCCGCGGGGTCCCGCACCATGTAACTATGGTCCAGCCTGTCCAGGGCCGCATTCAATCCGTGGAAGCGATCCACGCCGACAAAGTGGTGGTAGTAAACCGGTCCGACCGATGCCAGCGCCAGGGCCAAGACCGTTCCGAGGACGGACAACGTCAGCGCTGCTGCGCAGAGATAGCGGATGCGGGCAATCTCGTCCGACCAGAGCGACACGAAAAGGATGGTGCCGAACCACTGGTAAAACCAAATGACTTCATAGCTGTTGAAGACGACGGACGACCAATCGTTGCTGTCGAGCTTATGGACGATCTCCCATGGCGGCATCCCGTGCAGCCATTCGTCAGCGTCGGCCAACCAGTTGTCGGCATAGTATGGGACGACGGACGGGATGGCGATCTTGTAGGTAGAGAACGCGGTCAAGCTGGCAAAGAAGAACAGCAGCACCAGCAGACAACCACGCCAGCGCCCTTGAGCCAAATCCAGTGCGTAGCGAACCGGTTGCCGCCGGCCATGGATTAGCGCGGCACAGCAGACGCCACCGATAAACAACACCGGGATCCCAACAAGAAATTTGTGAGAATAGATTGAGGCAGACGTATAGAATACTTCTGGGTATAGTGCGGATGCGCCTAAAACATATGTCGCCATGAACAATGAGAGGCGCAATTGCCATATGGCGGAGGGCCTGTAGCGAGAGGCTTCCGTGGTTAGGGCCAAACCAATTTACCCGTTCTTAACGTTTCGCCGGAGAGACACATATACCGATAAGGTAAAAACCTTGCCGCCAGGTTTACTTTTCCCCGGTGGTCGACATTTGCCGCCGGCTCGCATGCGACGGATTGTTTCCCTGTAATCTTGCATCCGCATTTGCTGTCCAAGCCCCTGCGTGAAGGGATTGCCCCGGGGGCTGGAAACCGAACTGGTCGGTGCTTAACGCGGCCTGCCGCCTCCTGTTGACGTATCATAAGTTTTAGCTTATCATAAGTCATGATTTATGATTACGCAGGCATGGTGGCCTTGGCCGATCCGACACGCCGCAAGGTGTTCGAGCTCATCGCCGATCGGCCACGCTCGGTCATCGATCTGACGCGAGTGCTTCCGGTCTCGCAGCCGGCCGTATCGCAGCACCTCAAGGTTTTGAAGGAAGCCCGGCTGGTCCGCGCAGAGCCGAAAGGTGCCAGCAACATCTATCATCTCGACCCGCATGGACTTGGCGAGATGCGCGCCTGGCTCGACCGCATGTGGGGCGATGCGCTCGACGCCTTCAAACGGGAAGTCGACAACAGCAAGGAGAAGAGGAAATGACGACCATGATCAAGCCCGCGCCGGTCAGGAAGTCGGTGACCGTGGAGGTGCCGCTCGACAAGGCATTCGATGTGTTCACCACAGGATTCGGGCGCTGGTGGCCGGCTTCGCACTCGATCGGCAAATCCGCCCTGACGACCGCGGTGATCGAACCGAAAGCCGGCGGCCGCTGGTACGAGATTGGCGAGGATGGGTCACAATGCGATTGGGGCGAGGTTCTCGCCTGGGATCCGCCGTCCAGGCTGACGCTCGCCTGGCGCATTGGAGCCGGCTGGCGCTACGATCCGGCACTGCTGACCGAAGTCGAGATCCGCTTTGTCGCGCTCGGTGAGAACGCGACGCGTGTGGAACTCGAGCACAGGCTTCTGGAGAACATGGGCGAAACCGCAGAGGCGATGCGCGAGGCCTTCGAATCCGAGGGTGGCTGGAGCGGTCTCCTGGACCGCTATGCGGCCGAGGCGAAGCGCCACGCCGCCTGATCGGGAAGCCTTCCAGTCCAATACCAGCGAGGCCCTCGCACTGCCGGCCTCGCCGTTTTGAATCAGTGTCGATCTCCCCATCTGGTTGACCGGGCGGGGAGATACGCTGCCCTTTACCTGGCGCCGCAAAGGTTTTGCAGCGCCGCAGGTTTGTAGAACGTCCTCTCCTCCTACCATCCGGTATGCGTTGCGTCGTTTGGACGCGCGAACGGCGCTGTAGCAATTTGCCGTTGCGCATGGTCCTTTCGCAAAATCGATTCCGATTGTCAGGGTCATGCGTTAGACCTGACAGGCACCTTATCCGGAAATCCGATGGCGGGAGGCGCTGGTGGAAGGCCAGGACGAACAGATGACCGGCGCCAGGGCCGCCGAGGAGCGCCGCGCCGACATCTATGACGAGGACGGCGTCATCCTGTCGTCGTTCCTCGCCCAGATCGGGGCCGCGATCGCCGATCGCGATACGCTGACGCTGAAGCGTGAAGTCGACGATCTGCACCAGTCGGAACTCGGCCACCTGCTCGAGGCGCTGCATCCGGAACAGCGACGCGCGCTGGTCGAATTGCTGGGCAAGGATTTCGATTTTTCCGCGCTGACCGAGGTTGACGAGGCGATCCGCCGCGACATCGTTGACAGTCTGCCCAATGCGCAGATCGCCCAGGCGGTGCAGGATCTCGATTCCGACGATGCCGTCTACATTCTCGAAGACCTCGACCAGGAGGACCAGGACGAGATCCTGTCGCAACTGCCGTTCACCGAGCGGATCAGGCTGCGGCGCTCGCTCGATTATCCCGAAGAGACCGCCGGCCGCCGCATGCAGACGGAGTTCGTCGCGGTGCCGCCCTTCTGGACGATCGGCCAGACGATTGACTACATGCGCGAGGACAACAATCTTCCCGACCGTTTCAGCCAGATCTTCGTCATCGATCCGAGCTTCAAGCTGCTCGGCGCCATCGACCTCGACCAGATCCTGCGTACCAAGCGCTCGGTCAAGGTCGAAGAGGTCATGCATGAGACCAGGCATGCCATCCCGGCCACCATGGACCAGGAGGAGGCGGCGCGCGAATTCGAACAATACGATCTTCTGTCCGCCGCCGTCGTCGACGAGAACGAGCGGCTGGTCGGCGTGCTGACCATCGACGACGTCGTCGACGTCATCCAGCAGGAGGCCGAGGAAGATCTGCTGCGCATGGGCGGCGTCGGTGACGAAGAACTCTCGGACAGCATCTTTTCGACCTCGCGCTCGCGCGTGCCCTGGCTGCTGGTCAATCTTTTGACGGCTTTCCTGGCGGCTTCGGTGATCGGCCTGTTCGACCGCACCATCGAGCATATCGTGGCGCTGGCGGTGCTGATGCCGATCGTCGCCGGCATGGGCGGCAATGCCGGCTCGCAGACCATGACCGTCACGGTGCGGGCGCTGGCGACCAGGGACCTCGACATCTACAATGCCGGCCGCATCATCCGCCGCGAGATCGGGGTGGGCTTCATCAACGGCATCATTTTCGCCATCCTGATCGGCCTCGTGGCTGCTGCCTGGTTCCACGATCGCAATCTCGGCGGCATCATTGCGGCTGCGATGATCATCAACATGTTCGTGGCGGCTCTGGCAGGCATCCTTATCCCGCTGCTGCTCGACCGCTTCAAGATCGATCCGGCTGTGGCTTCGGCGGTTTTCGTCACCACGGTCACCGATGTCGTCGGTTTCTTTGCCTTTCTCGGGCTCGCCACATGGTGGTTCGGCGTGCGCTGAACGGCACCTCAATTGACTTTTACGTAAATGCCGTGCGAGGCTTTGGAAAGCGCCTTGTCCGCCGATTCTGGTACGCGCCTGAGCGCCGGCGGCGCCGGCCAGTTGGAACTCGCGGCGTGGTCGGGGCATTGGAGTGACGATGCGGGAATATTATTCGATCACGGAACTGACCCGGGAATTCGACGTGTCGACGCGGACGTTGCGCTTCTACGAGGATGAAGGGCTGGTGCAGCCGGTAAGGCGCGGCCGCACCCGGCTGTTCCGGCCATCGGACCGGCATCTGATCCGCCAGATCATGCGGGGAAAAAGGCTCGGCTTCTCGATCAACGAGATCCGCGAAATCATCCAGATGTACAGGGAGCCGCCCGGCGAGGTCGGCCAACTCAAATTGATGATCAAGCGAATCGAGGAAAAGCGTGAGCATTTGCGCCAGAAACGCCGCGACCTCGAAGAGACCCTGGCCGAACTCGACCAAGCCGAGGAATCCTGCGTCGAGCGGCTGGTGGAACTCGGCGTCACCACATAGGCGCGGTGTCAGCCTCGGCTCAAATCCAGCGCCGCACCCTTTTGGCGTAGTCCCGGTACTTTTTGCCGAATTTGGCGGTCAGCACCTTCTCCTCGCTCTCGATCGTCAGCTTCTGCGTCAAGAACGCCGCGATGACCGCCAGCGGCAGGAACCAGGCGATCCCCGTGACAAAGGCGAGGCTGACCAGCAGCAATGTGTTGGCGAGGTAGATCGGGTTGCGGCTGACGGCGAAGGGTCCGGTGGTCACCAGATGGTCAGGCACGCCGTTCGGGTTGAGCGTCGTCTTGGCGCGGATCATGGTGCGAATTGCCGTGAACCAGAGCGCGGCAACCGCCACCAACCCCACAAGGCCGGCGGCGAACAGGATGTCGCCGAGAAGATCGCCGATCCACGGCAGCGGATAGAACAGCCCTAGCGCGACGCTGACGATGATGGCGGCGATATAGATCAGCGGCGGCCATGGGATGTGCCCCAGCTTCGGCTGCCCAGGATTTTGCTGCACGGGTTTCGGGTGACTGTCGCTCATTATTGTCCTCCCTCGATTAGCGCGTTCCCAGTTCCGCCGCCTCGGCTTGGGCGGTGCAGGTGCCGGCGAGCTCGCCAATATGCGCCTTCCACTCCAGGGACTGGTCGTTGCTGTAGAGCCGGTCAAGCGAGGCTTCGCCCTGGAGAGTGTCCAGCATGCAGGCACAATAGCTGGAGCAGAACTCGGTGTCGCGTGCCTGCTCGCAGGATATCTGGCAGGATTTCAGAAAACTCACCTCCCTGGTTTCGGCCGGCGCCGGCATGAATTGCGAAAACAGCCAGACCGAGCCGATCAGCACAGGCTGATGGATCAAATAGAAGGCAAGGCTGTGCCGGCCGATGAAGACCAGCGGGTTTGCCCAGCGGCCGGGCGCCAAGGCCGACAGCCGCGTCAGTGCGCCGGAGGTGGCGGCGAGCTTGGTAACCGCGATGCCGGCAAGTACGGCGCCGAACCAGGGCAGCAGCGGAACGTAGTCATTGGAGCGCGGGTTGGTCGCCGACAGGCCGACCCACCACAAAGCCGGATGATCGAAAAGCTCGGATCGCAAGTAGAAAGGCGCGGCGATAACGAGGGCCGCCACGGCAAGCGTCAGCAGCGCCGGCAGCCGCAGGAACGCCAGGCCGAGCAAGCTGGCGAGCGCGATCTCGTGCAATATGCCGAAGAAGATGAAGCCGTCGGGCGTGGCGATGCGGGTGACCAGCGATATTGCGAGCGCTGCCCCGGCAACCATGGCGAAGCGCTTCCAGAAGCCGGTCCAGCGGATTTTTTTGCCATGGGCGAGATAGAGGCTGATGCCGACCAGGAACAGGAAGCTCGAGGCGATGCAGCGCGCGTAGATTTTCCACCAGCCGAAGGCGGTGAGGCCGGGATCGGTGTAGCCGAAGAATTCGAGGTCCCAGGTGAAATGATAGCTCGCCATGGCAAGCAATGCGATGCCGCGTGCAATGTCGATAGCGGCGATGCGCTTCGACTTCGGTTGATCCTGAACGGCTGCGCTCGGCGTGTCGATGCTCATTGGTCTCGCTGTCTTGGTTCAGCCCCGGCAAGACGACTATCACGGTTGCCACCGTCAAAAGAAGCAGGGCCTTGCTTTGCGTTGGTGACGGCGGCATCAGGGCTGCTTTAGGCCAGAGCCGGAAAGCCTTTGGCCGGCTTCGCTTTTTGCCGTGAAGGCGTCGGTTTCATGTTACGCGGCCAGGAATCGCCGCGGCAGATTTGTGCTCCAACCCTGCTTCGGGCGATTCGGCTTCGGGGAACACAATGGCTACCCATGTGCGCCATCCGATCTGGCTTGCGGCCTTGCGGCCGGCGGATGCCCGCACCTTCGCCTCGCTCTATGCGGTCGAATCCTTCGCGCGCGCCACCGTGTCCAGCGTCATCCCGATCCAGGCCTATGAGATACTGCACAACGAGCAGATTGTTTCGATCCTCTACACGATCGTGGCGATGCTCGGCCTGTCGGCGACGCTGTTCATGCCGATGCTGATCGCCCGCTTTGCCCGGCGCTGGGTCTATACCGCCGGCGCCTGCCTGCTGGCCGCCGGCTCGCTGTTCTTCGTCACCCATACGCTGGCTGGCCAGGTGGTCGGCATGCTCTGCCGCATCGTCGGCGCCGGCGCGCTGGCGATCACGCTCAACCTTTACATCATGGACCATATCCGCAAGACCGATTTCATGCAGGCCGAGTCGCTGCGCATGGCGTGGTCGATGCTTGCCTGGACCACCGGGCCGACCCTCGGAATTTACCTCTACACGCGTTTCGGCATCTATGCCGCGCATGGCGCGGTGGCCGTCTTCGCCATGGCTTTACTGGCGCTGTTCTGGACTTACCGGCTTGGCGATAACCCGTCGATCCGCCCCGGCAAGACGCGGCCGGTCAATCCGCTGGCCAATATCGGCCGCTTCGTCGCGCAGCCAAGGCTGAGGCTGGCCTGGCTGATCGCTTTCGGCCGCTCCTGCTTCTGGACGACGTTCTTCGTCTATGGGCCGCTGTTCATGGTGATCACCGGCGAGGGCAAGCTCGCCGGCGGCCTCTTGGTTTCGGCCGGCAATGCGCTTTTGTTCATGGCCATCTTCTGGGGCAGGGCAGGAAAGCGTTTCGGCGGCCGGCGCACCATGACGTTCGCCTATTTCGCGATGTCGGCAACGCTGCTGGCGGCCGGCGCCGTCGGCGAGGCCGCACCGCTCATCACCGGCGCCTTGCTGCTTTGCGGTGCCTTCTTCACCATCGCGCTCGATGCGCTGGGCTCGACCGCCTTCATGCGCTCGGTGCGCTCGTATGAGCGGGCACAGATGGCGGCGGTCTACCGCACCTATCTCGACTTTTCCGAGCTGACGCCGCCGCTGGTCTATTCCGTGGTGCTGGCGTTCTTCGGCCTGGGCGCGGTTTTCGCGACACTCGGCCTGCTGGCGGCGATCTGCGGCTTCGTCACCTGGCGCTATCTGCCCAAATCGCTTTGATGTTCGAGCGCCGCATGGCGCTCGAACACCCAATTGTGGAAGCGGTGCAGTGCCGCATCGAACGCAGGCCGTTCTGTTTGACCGCGCAGATCGCGACGTCTGCGGCGCCAGTTCTCCGGTTTGGCGAGGCGGCGCATTCGCCACACGATCCGGCGGAATTTGGTTTGCCGGGCGCGGCGATTCTGCCTATAGTCGCTGATGTCGTCGGTTCCGTTTGGAACCAAGAGGGAATGCGGTGCGGGCGAAATTGTTTGCCCAATGCCGTGGCTGCCCCCGCAACTGTGTGCGGTAGTCCTCTCCATATGCCACTGAAGGTTCGCCTTCGGGAAGGTGGGGAAGGGTGCTGATCCGCGAGCCAGGAGACCTGCCGGCGACAGGAAACTGACTTCTATGCCCTCGGGTGGAGGGCGAAAGGACAAGACATGAATACCGCTTCCGTTTCGCTCGGCGCTTCCGCCTCCTCGCAGTCGCGTCTCATGCAGCTGGCGCTTGCTGCATTCCTCGGCATTTTCGTCATGGGCTTTGTCGGCTTCTCGCATATCGATGCGGTCCATAATGCCGCGCATGACTATCGCCACTCGATGGGCTTTCCCTGCCACTGACAAGGGGCTGACATCATGACACTGTTTCGCAACGTCGTGTTCATCGCGGCGATCGCAGGGCTTGTGGCCGGCGTCGTTCTCGCCTGCATGCAGGCCTACGCCACCGTGCCGCTCATCCTGAAAGCGGAAGTCTACGAACAGGCCGGCGGCGGCCATGACCATGCCGCGGCACCTGCGGCACCGGCCGAAAACGCAGCGGGCACGATGGCTATGAGCAGCGCCGCGCCGGCACCGGCTGAAGCAATGGCTCCGGCTGAAGACGAAGGCTGGGCGCCGGCCGACGGCTTCGAGCGCTTTGGCTTCAGCGTCGTTGCCAATATCGTCACCGGCATTGGCTTCGCACTGGTCCTGGTCGCGGTTTCGGAATTCGCCGGCGGCATCGGCAATTGGCGCCAGGGCCTGTTCTGGGGGCTTGCCGGCTTTGCCGTGTTCACGCTGGCGCCCGGCCTCGGCCTGGCGCCGGAACTGCCGGCGATGCCGGCGGCCGACCTTGTCCAACGCCAGATCTGGTGGTGGGCAACAGTGGTGGCGACAGCGGCCGGTCTCGGCCTTATCGCCTTCCGCAGATCGCTGCCGCTGGCGATCCTTGCCGTGGCGTTGATCGTTGCGCCGCATATTGTCGGCGCGCCGCAGCCCGACAGTTTCGAGACGGCGATCCCGGAAGGCCTGCATCATCAGTTCGTGGTGGCGGTGACGCTGACCAATCTGGTGTTCTGGCTGGTGCTCGGTATGGTCGTCGGGCTGGTGCGCGGACGCTTCACCGGCGCGGCAACCAGCCTGCGCGACAGCTTTGCCTGACCGCGCTGCCGGGGCGCTGACCCTGGTCATCGGCGGTGCGCGCTCCGGCAAGAGCGCGCATGCCGAGAGGCTGGTGAGCGCCTGTCCGGCGCCGTGGAGCTATATCGCCACAGCGCAAGCCTATGACGAGGAGATGCGTCAGCGCATCGCGCTGCACCGCTCGCGGCGAGGCGATGGCTGGACGACCATCGAGGCGCCGCTCGACCTTGCCGGCGCGATCGAGGCACTGCCCGACGGCCAGCCGGTGCTGATCGACTGCCTGACGCTGTGGCTGACCAACCATATGCTGGCCGACCATGATGTCGAGGCCGAATGCCAAAGGCTGGCCGATGTGCTGTCGCGGCCGCGTGGCCCGTGGTTCGTGGTGTCCAACGAGGTCGGCCAGGGCATCGTGCCGGACAATGCGCTGGCAAGACGGTTTCGCGATGCCGCCGGCCGGCTGAACCAGGACGTCGCGGCGGTCGCCGGCACCGTGCTTTTGATGGTGGCGGGGCTGCCGCTCAAGGTGAAATGACATGGCTGATACTATCGATCCCAAGACCATTGAACAGGGGGACGAGGAACGCCACCGCGCCAAGATGGCCAAGCGCAAGGCGGTGCAGGACGCCGAGGTTGCAGCCAAGACGGTCGAGAAGGGGCTGTTGATCGTCAACACCGGGCCGGGCAAGGGCAAGACCACGGCCGCCTTCGGTCTGGCGCTCAGGATGCTCGGCTACGGCAAGCGTGTCGGCGTCGTCCAGTTCATCAAGGGCAAATGGCACACCGGCGAGAAGGACGCCTTTGCCGCCTTCGGCGACCGTGTCCTCTGGCACGCCATGGGCGAGGGCTTTACGTGGGAGACGCAGGACCTGAAACGCGACATCGCGGCGGCCGAGGCCGCCTGGGCGAAGGCGCTCGAGCTGATGGCCGAGCCGTCGATCAGCCTGGTGGTGCTCGACGAGTTGAACATCGCGCTGCGTTACGACTATCTCGACCTCGAAAAGGTGGTCGCGGCGCTGAAGTCACGCCGCGAAGGCCTGCATATCGTCGTCACCGGCCGCAACGCCAAGCCGGCACTGGTCGAGGCGGCCGACCTGGTCACCGAGATGGCCGTGACCAAGCACCACTTCTCCGCCGGCGTGAAGGCGCAGCAGGGGATTGAGTTCTGAGGGGTGTTGCTGGTTTGTCAAGGTCAGCGCTGCCCCTCATCGCCTGCCGGCGACTTCTCCCCGTGAAGGACGGGGACAAGGAGCTAGCCGCAACGCTGGCGATCTCCCTCTCCCTGTCTTTTCACGGGGAGCTAAGGCTGAGGGGCAGCGCCGACCTGAACCGATTATTTGAGGCGTTGCCCTATTTTGTTCTTGCTTTGTGCCGGCAGCTATGCTATTAATTTCGCTATGGTGCTAATTGGCTCCAACGACCCGCCGCTTGGCGGGTTTTTTGTTTCCGTCGATCTCGAGCGCAGGTCACGCCAAGATAACAACCACTGCGACCACCCCGAACAGCGCAATCAGCAGCAAGTCGGCGACCTGGTAGAGTTTCAGCGCCCGTCGGACGTCGGTGCTCTCGACATCGTCGCGGCGGCCGCCCTCGCCCATCAACGCGTCTTCGACCATCACGCCGTCGTAGGAACGGGGGCCGGCGAGCGCCAGGCCGAGCGCGCCGGCCATCGCTGCCTCCGGCCAGCCGGCATTGGGCGAGCGGTGTTTTTTCGCATCGCGCCGCACGGCGTGCCAGGCGGCTTTGGCGTCGGCGCCCTTGACCAGGAAAGCCGCAAGCACGATCAGCAGCGCCGTCAGCCGCGACGCCGGCAGGTTGATCCAGTCGTCGAAGCGCGCAGCCGCCCAGCCGAAGGCTTCGTGGCGCGGCGTGCGGTGGCCGATCATCGAATCGGCGGTGTTTGCGGCCTTGTAGGCGACGCCGCCGGCGAGCCCGCCAATACCGATCCAGAAGGCCGGCGCGACGACGCCGTCGGAGAAATTCTCGGCAAGACTTTCGATCGCTGCGCGGCAGACAGCGGCCCTGTCGAGCTTTTCCGGATCGCGGCCGACGATCCTGGAGACGGCGATGCGGCCCATGTCCAGTCCGCCGCTGTCGAGTGCGTCGGCCACCGCTTCGACATGCTCGGCCAGGCTCTTCTGCGACAGCAGCGACGTCGCCAGGATTGCGGTGACCAACAAGCCGAAGGGAATGCTCCAAAGCATGACTTCGATCCAGAAGGCGAGGGCGGCCGGCACCAGCACGATCACCAGCAGCGCGACGACGCCCCAGCGGCGACGGTCGGCGTCGGAATCAGTGGCGCGGTTGAGCCTGCGGTCGAGAAAGGATATCAGCCTGCCGAACCAGGTGACGGGATGGCCAATGGCATCGAAGAGCCGGGCCGGGTAGCCGAGTACAAGTTCGATGGCCAGCGACAGGAAAGTGATCAGGATCGACATGAAGTCTCTTGATGGGGTGACGGCGGCAGTGGACCACGGCGGAAGCCTTGGCCGGGCGAGGGCGCTTTTCCCTCACGCGCCGCTGCCTTTCGTCGACCTCTCGACCGGGATCAATCCGCACTCCTACCCGCTTTTCGATTTGCCCGCCACCGCCCTGTCGCGATTGCCGGAAACGGCGCGCAGCCGCGACTTGGCTGAAGTCGCGGCAAGCGCCTATGGCGCGCCGTCGGCGGCGAACGTCGCGGCGGCGCCCGGCACGCAAATCCTGTTGCCGCGCGTCGCTTCGCTGGTCAGCCCGGGCAAGGTGCTGGTGCTCGGGCCGACTTATGCCGAGCATCGGCGGGCAGCAGCGATCGCCGGCCACGCGGCGGCTGAAGTCGATAATTTCGAAGCCCTGGCGGCGGCCAACCTTGCGATCGTCGTCAATCCAAACAACCCGGACGGGCGCGTCGTCGAGCGCGAAAGATTGCTTCGACTTGCCCGGGCATTACGCGCCAGAGGCGGGCTGCTGGTCGTCGACGAGGCCTTCATGGATGTCGGCCCGCGCAGCGAGAGCCTGGCCGGCGACGTCGACCAGGGCGGCATCGTCGTGCTGCGCTCGTTCGGCAAGTTCTTCGGCCTGGCCGGCCTGCGGCTTGGGTTTGCATTGGCCGACGCGCTGATGGTCGAGCGGCTGGAGGCGCAATTCGGGCCATGGGCGGTTGCCGGGCCGGCGCTCGAATATGGCATAAGGGCGCTTGCCGACACCGGCTGGCAGGCCGGGATGCGGCGCCGTCTGGCCGAGGACGCCGCACGGCTCGACACGCTGTTCGGCCGCTTCGGCGTGCCTGTCGCCGGTGGCACCACGCTGTTCCGCTATCTCAGGCTGGCGAACGCTGCCGGCCTGTTTTCGGCGCTTGGCCAGCGCGGCATCCTGCTTCGGCATTTCGCCGATCGTCCGGATGTGCTGCGCGCCGGCCTGCCGGGAGCCGACGAAGAATGGCGGCGGCTCGAATCCGCACTTGCCGGCTGGGCCTCGCGGCGCGACGATGATGCCAAGGGAGAAACGACCCAATGATCCATGTCTGCTCGCTGTCCAAAGTCGAGGAAACGGTAGCGAAGACCGGCGCCGGGCGGCTGCTTTCGCTGCTCGCCGCCGGAACGGAGGTGGTGCGACCGGCCTCGATCACCAGGGAAAACCATCTGCATCTGGTCATGCACGACATTGCGGTGGCGCAGGAGGGCATGACCATGCCGGGCGAGGAGCACGTTGTGACCCTGCTCGATTTCGCCCGCCAATGGGATCGCTCGCGCCCGCTGGTGGTGCATTGCCATGCCGGCATCAGCCGCTCGACCGCCTCGGCCTATATCATCGCGGCAGCGCTGGCGCCGAAGCGCGACGAGGCCGAGTTGGCCGAGACTCTGCGCAGGCTGTCGCCGACGGCGACACCCAATCCGCGGCTGATCGCGATCGCCGACACGCTGCTCGATCGCAGGGGCCGAATGATCGAAGCGATCCAGGCGATCGGGCGCGGCGCGGATGCTTTCGAAGGCACACCGTTCGAATTGAAAATCTGAGCCTAAAAACAAGTTCCAGGAAAGAGCGCAGGAGTTCTAGGACACAGCCAAGGAGCGAATGATGATCGGGAGAATTTTGGCAATCGTTGTTGGCGTGGTCTGCACGACAGGCAGCGCCATGGCCGCCTCCATGCCGGCTCTCAAGTCGATCGACCTGGCAGCGCTCCAAGCCACTGTCGAGCGTTTGGCCAAGGAACTTATGCTGCCCGGTGCTATGGTTTTGCTCAAGACTCCGCGGGGCAACCTCGTCTTCGGCTACGGTACGACTGAACTGGGTGCCACGAACCCGCCGCGCGCCGATACCCACTTCCGTGCGGCCTCGAACACCAAGACGATGACCGCCGCTGTTATCGTGCAACTGGTGCAGGAACGGAAACTGAGCTTCGCCGATCTGATCTCGAAATACGTCCAGCGCGTTCTCAACGGCGACGAGATAACCATTCGACAGCTCATAACAATGCGGAGCGGCCTCCCTAACTTCACAAATGCGCCGGAACTTGCCGAAAGCCTGGACAAGTATCCTTACAGGGTATGGACCGCCGATGAAGTACTCGGTATGGCGTTCAAACGGCCGCCGGACTTCGCGCCGGGTGCCGAATTCGAGTACAACAACACCAACTACTATCTGCTCGGCCTTGTTGCCGAGAAGATCGACGGCAAGCCGCTCTCGACCATCTTCCGGGACCGCTTGTTCGGGCCGCTCGGCATGAAGAACACGGCGTTGCCGCCGAGCACGTCGAACGCCATCCCCGAACCATACTCAAACGGTTACCTCTACGGCAGTACGTCGTACGCCCTGGCTGATGCGCCCTATCCGGACGACCTCCAGGCTGCGGCCAGGGCCGGAACGCTCAAGCCCAACGACGACACATGGCAGAACCCGTCCGCCTACTTTGCGGCTGGCGGAGTCATCTCCACCGCCGATGACCTCGCGACGTGGATGCGCGCGCTGGTCGGGGGCAAGCTCTTCAATGCCGACTTCCAGCGGCAGTGGCTTGCAAGCCCTGTGGCGCCGGAGCCGGGCGAACCCGCCATGCAAAAATACGGCTATGGCATCCTAACGCTGACCTTCGGGCCTAACGTAATCTACTATCACGAAGGCGAGATGCCCGGTTACCAGTCCTTCATGGGCTACGATCCGGCCAATGACGTCACCCTGGTCATATGGACCAACCTGACTCTCGCGCTCGACGGCCAGGCGACCGCCAACACCTTGATGGTGAAGATACTGGACGAAATCTACACGGTGTCGCCGCTTCAAGAGGGGAAGTGAGGATCCTCGCGCGCGAATGGAATCGCCCCTCGTGAGCGAGGCCTGAGCTGGTGGGATCAAACACCTACGCCAGCCAATCCGCCAGCTTGGCCTTGCGCATGTCCCTCACCAAGCCGATGAAGCCGTCGGCCTGATGCTCGGCGGTGAGCCGGCCTTTTTCGGCGGTGGCAATGCTGGCGTCGCCGACCACGCCATTCGGGTTGAGATCGCTGGCGATCCAGGCGAAGGCGTGCGTTCCGGTGTGGCGCAGCAGCGAAAATTCCTTTTCGGCGCGGGCAACCTTGGACACGAAATTGTCGGCCTTGGCCATATCGACGAGGTCGGACCGGAAATGCAGCATCAGCGAGGTCTCGACGTCGCCGCCATGAATGCCGTGGCGGTCTTCGAGATCGGTGTACATACCGGCCGGCCGGCCAAAGCGCTGCCAGCTGGTCTTTAACGCCAGCATCTTTGCCCGCACACGCAATTCGCGCGTGACGATGCCCATGATCTCTTCATTGCCGCCATGCGAGTTGACGACAATCAGTTTTCGGACGCCGGCGCGCGCGACCGACAGGCCGAGTTCGGTCCATGCCTCGACCAAGGTCGTCGCCGGCAAAGTGAGGGTGCCGGGCGCATGCAGGTGCTCGTTCGACTTGCCTACCGCCTGCACCGGCAGGATGCGGATGTCGAGATCGCCGGGCAGGCGGGCGATCACCGTTTCCAGCATACCGTTCATGATCGAGGTGTCGGTCGAAACCGGCAGATGCGGCCCGTGCTGCTCGATCGCTGCCAGCGGCAGAACGGCAATGGTCGCCTCAGGATCGATGGTCGCGTATTCGGTGGTCCGGTAGTCACCCCACCATACGCGCTTTTTTGTTCCGGCCATTTTGAACCTCGAAGAGACTGAATGGGCGTTTGCGCTGCCCCTCACCCTTAGCCTCTCCCCGTGAAGGACGGGGGAGAGGGCGATCGCCAGCGTTCCGGCTAGCCCTGTCCCCGTCACTACACGGGGAGAAGGTGCCGGCAGGCGGATGAGGGGCAGCGCCAACCTTTGTCGTGTAACTTGAGATCATCGGCCTGTCGATTCCAGCCGCTGGCCAGCGCCTGCTCAACCCGCAGCGATGACCTCGATCTCGACCTTGAATTCCGGCCGGGCAAAACCGGAAACGACCATCAGCGTCGAAGCCGGCGCAGGGCTGGCGAACAGCCGGTCGCGAACTTCCATATAGGGGCGCAGGAAGGCGCGGTCGGTGACGTAGGCGTTGATGCGGACGATGTCGGACAGGCTGAGCCCGGCCTCGCCGAGAATCGCCGATATATTCTGGAAACAGAGCTCGGCCTGCGCGCCGGCGTCTTCCGGGATCTGGTCGTCCGCTGTGATCGCAACTTGGCCCGAACACAGCACCAGCCGCTTGCCGGGTGGCAACTCGACGCCGTGGCTGTAGCGGGCGAAGGGCGGCTTGATCGACTTCGGCGTGAGAAATTTGAACATGGCAATCTCCGTTCACGGCAGCCTATCGCATCGGCCCGAAAATCGAGATCGATTTTCGGAAAGCACGATGCGACAGGATACGAAGTTTTAGAGCGTACTTTGTGCGTCCAAGTGGACGCACGTCGCTCTAATGCGGGATCGATGCGGGCATCAAGATGGCGGTGCATGTCACGAGGGCGATTGTGGACAGGCGATCAAAAAATAGGCACGATGCCTTTCGTACAGCATGACCCGTCCGGCCTTCGCGCCGCCATTGCACAGGCGGGCATTGCACAAGCGGGCGGTCCCGGCGCAACGCGCCGGTGGCATGTGTCTTGCTTCTTGAAACAATGGTGTCGAGCCCGCCGCGTAATGCGCCGGAGCGAACAAAGGGTGGTGTGGATGTACGGAAAACTGAAGATTTCGGCCGGCGCGATCGTGCTGCTTGGCGCAGGCACGCTTGCTGCGGCAGCGAACGAAAAAGTCACCTTCGGCACCAATTGGTTGGCCGAGCCGGAGCATGGCGGTTACTACCAGGCGGTGGCGGATGGCACCTATGCGGCCTGCGGCATCGACGTGACGATCATGCAGGGCGGCCCACAGGTCAGCGGCCGGCCGCTGCTGCTGGCCGGCAAGATCGATTTCTACATGGGCGGCAATTTGCTGTCGGCCTTCGATGCCGTGCAGCAAGGCATACCGATGCGCGTCGTGGCCGCCGACTTCCAGAAGGACCCGCAGGTCATCATGTCCCATCCCGGCCAGGAGCTGGACAAATGGGAAGACCTGAAGAACGCCGACCAGTACATCCTCGGCGACGAAGGTGCGCAGACCTTCTTCCAGTGGATGGTCACCGACCTTGGCTTCGATGCCGCCAAGCGCGTGCCATACACCTTCAACCCTGCGCCGTTCATCGCCAACAAGAAGTCGATCCAGCAGGGTTACGTCACCTCGGAGCCATTCGCCGTTCAGAAGCAGGGCGGTTTCACGCCGAACCAGTTCCTGCTGGCCGACTATGGCTGGGACACATATGCAACGACGGTCGAGACCATGCAGGAGACGATCGACAAGCGGCCCGAGGTGGTCCAGTGCTTCGTCGATGGTTCGGCCAAGGGCTGGTACAATTATCTCTACGGCGACAACAAGGCCGCCAACGAAATGATCAAGAAGGAAAATCCGGACATGACGGATGAGCAGATCGCCTTCTCGATCGAGCAGTTGAAGAAGTTCGGCGTGGTCGATTCCGGCGACAGCGAAAAGCTCGGCATCGGCGCCATGACCGACGCGCGCATCCAGAGTTTTTACGACAAGATGGTCAAGGCGAAGGTCGCGCCGGCGGGCATCGACATCAAGAAGGCCTACACGCTTTCCTTCGTCAACAAGGGCGTCGGGCTCGACCTGAAGAAGTAGACCGTGAAGCTGGAGAAAGTGGCGCAACAGCCAGGAAGTGTACCGGGGCCGACGCTGTTGGCGCTGCGTGGCGTCGGCAAGGTTTTTTCCAACGGCGTCACCGCGCTCAGCAATGTCGAGCTGACGATCCGGGAAGGCGACTTCCTCAGCCTGCTCGGCCCGTCCGGCTGCGGCAAATCGACGGCGCTGCGGCTGATTGCCGGCCTGTCGACGCCGACCTCGGGCCTGCTCGACTGGCGCGGCAGCGGCGCCCGCGATCGTTCGAATATCGGCGACCGTTCGAATATCGGCTTCGTCTTCCAGGAGCCGACGCTGCTGCCCTGGGCCGACGTCTTCGACAATGTCTGGCTGCCGCTGCGGCTGAAGGGCGTGTCGCGGGCCAAGGCGGCACCGACGGTGATGGAGATGCTGGCACGGGTTCACCTGACCGGCTTCGAGAAGGCGGTGCCGCGCGAACTGTCGGGCGGCATGAAGATGCGCGTCTCGATCGCCCGCGCCATGGTGACCAAGCCGCGGATTCTGTTGATGGACGAGCCGTTCGCGGCACTCGACGAGATCACCCGCTTCAAGCTCAACAATGACCTTCTGGAGCTATGGCAGGATGAGCATTTCACCGTCGTTTTCGTCACCCACAGCGTCTTCGAAAGCGTTTTCCTCTCCAACCGCGTCGTCGTCATGGCGGCGCGGCCGGGCCGAGTGTTCGCGGAGCTTGCCGTCGACGCGCCCTATCCGCGCGACGAGGCGTTTCGCACCTCGCCCGACTATGCCGCGCTCTGCCGCCAGGCATCCGACGTGCTGATCGGCGCCATCAACTCAACTGCCGGACCGCATCATGACGGCCATTGAAGAACCAGTCCTGGCGCTCGACCCGGAGGAGGCGCGCCGCGTCCGCCAGGAGCGCTTCGAGCGCATCGGCAGATGGCTGCTGCCGCTGGCCATCATGATCCTGGCGATCTGGCTGTGGGACCGTGTCTGCGTCTGGAACGACGTCCCGAAATACATCCTGCCGCGTCCCGGCGTGGTGCTGCAGACGTTGCATGACGATGCCGGGCTGCTGTTCTCCTCGCTGCTGGTGACACTCAGGATCACCTTCTTGAGCCTGCTTCTCGCCGTCATCGGCGGCGTCGGGCTGGCGGTGCTGTTCGCTCAGTCGAAATGGGTGGAGATGTCGTTCTTTCCGTTCGCCATCGTGCTGCAGGTGACGCCGATCGTCGCGATCTTTCCGCTGATCAACATCTATGTCGACAACCAGACGACAAAGCTTTTGCTTTGCGCCTGGATCGTCGCCTTCTTCCCAATCCTTTCCAACACCACGCTCGGCCTCAATTCGGTCGACCGCAATCTGCGCGACATGTTCAAGCTCAACGGTGCGACCCGCTGGCAGCAATTGCGCTATCTGCGGCTGCCGGCGGCGATGCCTTATTTCCTCGGCGGGCTGAAGATCGCCGGCGGGCTGTCGCTGATCGGCGCGGTGGTGGCCGAGTTCGTCGCCGGCGCCACCGGCCAGTCGTCTGGCCTCGCCTCGCGCATCATCGAGGCCGGCTACCGGCTCAACGCACCAAGGCTGTTCGCCGCGCTGATCCTGATCTCGCTCACCGGCATCCTGATCTTCCTGGTTCTGTCGCTTGTATCGCATCTCATTTTGCGGCGCTGGCACGAGAGCGCACTGAGGCAGGAGCGGTAGGCATGGTCGGCGCCGTTACCCCCCTCTGTCCTGCCGGACATCTCCCCCTCAAGGGGGGAGATTGGACCTCATTTCGGATTTCGCCAATTACTGACGTGGCAAGGCGCGTGCCCCGGTTGAAGCTGCCGATCTCCCCCCTTGAGGGGGAGATGTCCGGCAGGACAGAGGGGAGTGCGGCTTGATACCAGCCTCTGGTCCTTATCATCTTGCAAACGTTCGTGTTCATCAGTCGCTGACGCCAGGACTGGCCGCAGCATTCGATGCCGACGGCTTTGCGCTTACGGATATCGCCGTCGCCAACGGAAAAATCTCCAGCATTGCAGCACATCAGCGATCCAATGCACCGGCAGGCGCCATCGACCTCGGCGGCCGGATCGTCTTGCCCTGCTTCGTCGACTGCCACACCCATATCGACAAGGGCCATATTTGGCCTCGAACGCCCAACCCGGACGGCACCTTCATGGGCGCGCTGAACGCAACGGGCGCCGACCGGGCGGCGCGCTGGAGCGCCGACGACGTTGCCCGCCGCATGGATTTTTCGCTGCGCTCGGCCTATGCGCATGGTACCAGGGCGCTGCGCACGCATCTCGACAGCGTTGCGCCGCAGGAAGAGATCTCCTGGCCGGTGTTCGAGACGATGCGGGATAAATGGCGCGGCCGCATCGAGCTGCAGGCGGCCTGCCTGCTCGGCATCGAGGGCGTGCGCGACAGGAAATGGTTCGAGAGGCTGGCCAAGCGAGTGGCTGCGGCCAACGGCGTGCTCGGCGTCGTCACCTATATGGTGCCGGATCTCGAAGAACTACTTGACCAGGTATTTGCGCAGGCGATCGAGCACGGCCTCGATCTCGATTTCCATGCGGACGAGACCGACGATATCGCGGCGATCTCGCTGAAGAAAATCGCCGAAGCCGCCCTTTGGAACGGTTTCGAGGGGAACATCCTGGTCGGCCATTGCTGCTCGCTGGCGCGCCAGCCCGATCTTGACGTGCTCGACACGCTAGACAAGGTCGCCAAGGCCGGCCTGGCGGTGGTGTCGCTGCCGATGTGCAATCTCTATCTGCAGGACCGGCGCGGCGACAACACCACGCCGCGCTGGCGCGGGGTGACGTTGCTGCACGAGATGAAGGCGCGCGGCATTGCCGTGGCCGTCGCTTCCGACAATACGCGCGACCCGTTCTACGCCTATGGCGATCTCGACATGCTTGAGGTTTACCGGATGGCGACGCGCATCCTGCATCTCGACCATCCCGTCGCCGACTGGCCGCAAGCGGTGACTTCGACGCCGGCCAAGGTGATGCGGCTCGACGGTTTCGGCACGCTTGCCGCCGGAGCGCCGGCCGATTTCGTCGTCTTCAAGGGGCGGAGCTGGACGGAATTGCTGTCACGGCCCGAATCGGATCGCATCGTTGTACGCGACGGCCTGGCGATCGAGCGTCAGTTGCCCGATTATGCCGAACTCGATGATCTGATGGTGGAATGATGGATATTGCGGCGCTCAAGCGCGACCTGTACGGTTTGAAGATCGACGACCATCCGGCGATCGTCCAGCAGAAGAGCCGCGACTTCTACTGGTACAGCCCGGTGCTGAAGCAGCAGCTCGATCACGTCACCGGCGACCTGATCGTGACGCCGAAAACCGAAGACGAGGTCGTCCGCATTCTCGCCGCCTGTCACCGGCATGGCGTGCCGGTGACGCCGCGCGGCAGCGGCACTGGGAACTACGGCCAAGCGATGCCCTTGTCCGGCGGCGTCGTGCTCAATCTCGCCGAGATGAACGCGGTCAAGACGATCGCCCCCGGCCGTGTCGTCACCGACCCCGGCGCCGTGCTCGCCGACATGGACAGAGCGACGCGGGCGCATTCCGGCCAGGAGCTCCGCATGTCGCCGTCGACCTACAACACGGCGTCGATCGGCGGCTTCGTCGCCGGCGGCTCCGGCGGTATCGGCTCGATCCGCTGGGGCGGACTGCGCGACCTCGGCAATGTCATCCGGCTGAGGACCGTGACGATGGAGGCTGAGCCGCGTGTCATGGAGCTCACCGGCGAGGACGTGCTGAAGGTGATGCATGCCTACGGCACCAACGGCATCATCACCGAAGTCGAGATGCCGCTGACCGCCAGCTATGACTGGATCGACGTCATCGTCGGCTTCGACGATTTCATGGATGCGGCCGGGTTCGGCAACGACCTCGCCATCCAGGACGGCATACTGGCGAAACTGATCACGCCGATCGCAGCACCGATCCCCTACGATTATTTCAAGCGCCACCAGCGGTTTTTCCGGCGCGGCCAAAGCATCGTCGTCCTGATGATCGCACCGCATGCGATGGATGCCTTCGTTGCCTTCACGGCGCGCAGCAAGGGCGAGATTGTCTTCCGGGCCGACAAGGAGGCCGATCTCAAAGGGTTGCCGCCGGCCTATGAGCTGACCTGGAACCACACGACGCTGCGTGCCATCCGGGTCGATCCGACGATCACCTACCTGCAGACCCGCTACCCTTCGCCGGACCACCTCGGCCACGTCAAGGCGATGGTCGATCGCTTCGGCGACGAGGTGCCGGCGCATCTCGAATTCATCCGCTTCGACGGCGCCATCGGCATCGCAGGGCTGCCGCTGGTGCGTTTCACCACGGCGGAGCGGCTCGACGAGATCATCCGCATCCACGAGGACAATGGCTGCTGGATCTTCAACCCGCACCGCTACACGCTGGAAGAAGGCGGCATGAAGCGCACCGACGAGGTGCAGCTCGCCTTCAAGCGCGAAACCGACCCGCAAGGGCTGCTCAATCCGGGCAAGATGATCGCCTGGGAAAATCCGGACTATGATTATCGCTCGGGCAAGTCGTTTCTGTTCAAGGGGCTGGAGAACGCGGGTTGAACATCCTCGTCCTCTACGCTCATCCGGTGGAGACCAGCTTCAATGCCGGCCTGCACCGGACCATCGTCGAGCGCCTGAAGGCGGCCGGCCATGTGGTAGACGACTGTGACCTCTATGCCGAGAATTTCGATCCCAGGCTGACGCGCGCCGAACGGATGTCCTATCACGACGAACGCAGCGACGGCGATCCGGCGTCGCCTTATGTCGAGCGCTTGCTGCGGGCCGAGGCGCTGGTGCTGTCGTTTCCGGTGTGGAACTTCGGCTATCCGGCCATTCTGAAAGGCTTTTTCGATCGCGTCTTCCTGCCCGGTGTGTCGTTCAAGCTGGTCGCCGGCAAGGTGCAGCCGTCACTGCACAATATTCGCAAGGTAGTCGCCGTCACAACCTATGGCGGCAGCCGGTTCCGAGCCATGCTGATGGGTGACCCGCCGCGCAAGCTGGTCAATCGGGTGCTGCGCGCGACGATCCAGCCCGGCGGGTCGGTTTCCTACCTTGCGCATTACTCGATGAACCAGTCGACCGAGGGCAGTCGGACCAGGTTCGTGGCGAAGGTCGCGGCCAGGATGGACGCGCTCTGAGGTGCGCTACATCCGCACCCGTGCCGCCTTCGGATCGTACATCGGCTTAAGCGACGCCTCCGCCGCAAAGCGCTCGCCGGCGATCTCGATCTCGTAGGACGACGACAGGACATCCGCCTCGCTCTCGCCCTTGCAAGGCACGTAACCAAGCCCGATAGCGCCGCCGAGATGATGGCCGTAATTGCCCGAGGTGATCGGACCGACGATCCTGCCGTCGCGCAGGATCGCCTCGTTGTGGAAGAGCAGCGGCTCGGTGTCGTTCAGGCGGAACTGCACCAGCCGACGTGATAGGCCGGTTTCTTTCTTCTTCAGCACCGCATCGCGGCCGAGGAAGTCTCCCTTGGCCGTCTTCACGGCAAAGCCAAGGCCGGCCTCCAGCACATTGTCTTCGTCGGTGATGTCGTGGCCGAAATGCCTGAAGGCCTTTTCGATGCGGCAGGAATCCAGTGTGTGCAGGCCGCATAGCTTCAGGCCGACGTCGGCGCCGGCTTCTTCTATAGCCTCGAAGACGTGGGCGGCCTGATCGGTCGAGACATAAAGCTCCCAGCCGAGCTCGCCGACATAGGTGACGCGGTGGGCGCGGGCCAGCCCCATGCCGATTTCGATCTCCTGAAACGTCCCGAACGGGTTGTTTTCGTTTGAAAAATCGTTGGGGCTCACCCTTTGAATCAGCTTTCTCGCATCCGGGCCCATCAGGCAGAGCACGGCTTCGGCAGCGGTCACATCGGTGATGACGACGAACTCGTCGGCAAGGTGTTTTCGCAGCCAGGCTAAATCGCGCTGCAGCGTCGCACCGGGCACGACGAGGAAGAAGGCTGTTTCAGACAGCCGCGACACGGTGAGGTCGCTCTCGATGCCACCGCGCTGGTTGAGCATCTGGGTATAGACGATCTTGCCCGGCGCCACATCCATGTCGTTGGCGCAGAGCCTTTGCAGGAAGGCGCAGGCGTCGCGGCCTTCGACGCGGATCTTGCCGAACGAGGTCATGTCGAACAGGCCGACGCCGTTCCTGACCGCCAGATGCTCCTCACGCTGGTTGTCGAACCAGTTCTGCCGTTTCCAGGAATAGCGGTATTCGCGCTCCTGGCCGGGCCTGGCGAACCAGTTGGCGCGCTCCCAGCCGGCGACCTCGCCGAACACCGCACCGCGCGCCTTCAGATGCTCATGCAGCGGCGAGCGCCTTATGTTCCGCGAAGTCGCCATCTGCCGGTAGGGGAAATGATCGGCGTAGAGCAGGCCGAGCGTTTCGGAAACGCGCTCCTTGAGATAACGGCGGTTCTTCTGGAACGGCTGAGCGCGGCGGATGTCGACCTCCCAGAGATCGAAAGGCGCCTCGCCGTCATTGATCCATTGCGCCAGCGCCATGCCGGCGCCACCGGAGGAGACGATGCCGATCGAATTGTAGCCGGTCGCCATCCAGTAGCCGGAAAGCTCCGGCGCCTCGCCGAGATAGTAGCGATCGTCGGGCGTGAAGCTTTCGGGGCCGTTGAAGAAGGTGTGGATGCCGGCGGTGCCCAGCATCGGCATGCGGTTGACGCCCATTTCGAGGATCGGCTCGAAGTGATCCATGTCCGCGGGCAACTGGTCGAAGCAGAAATCCTCGCTTATGCCGTTCATGCCCCACGGCTTGGCTACCGGTTCGAAAGCGCCGAGCATCATCTTGCCGGCATCTTCCTTGTAGTAGGCGCACTCGTCCGGGACGCGCAGCACCGGCAGGCGGGAAAGCCCGGCGATCGGTTCGGTGACGAGATAGAAATGTTCGCAGGCGTGCAACGGGATGGTGACGCCATTCTGGGCGCCAAGCTCGCGTGCCCACATGCCGGCGCAGTTGACGACGATGTCGGTATCGATCGTGCCTTGCTCGTCGCCCTGCGCCCAAGACACTCCGGTGACGCGGCCGGCCCTGGTATGGACCTTGGTCACCTTCACATTCTCGACGATCGTCGCACCACGCTGGCGCGCGCCCTTGGCCAAGGCCATGGCGATGTTGGCGGGGTCGCACTGGCCGTCGAGCGGCAGATGCACGGCGCCGACCACATCGGATACATTGAGATGCGGGTACATCTGCTTGACTTCACGTGGCGAAATCTCGCGCACGTCGACATCGAAGGCGCGGGCGAGAGACGCCTGCCGATAGATCTCGTGCTTGCGCTCCTCGGTCAGCGCCACGGTGATCGAGCCGACCTGGCGCATGCCGGTGCCGACATCGGTCTCGGCCTCGAGCTTGACGTAGAGGTCGGCCGAATATTTCGCCAGCCGCGTCATGTTCTGCGAGCCGCGCAATTGGCCGATCAGGCCGGCAGCGTGCCATGTTGTGCCTGACGTCAGCTGCTTGCGCTCGAGCAGCACGATATCGGTCCAGCCGAGTTTGGCCAGATGATAGGCGACCGAACAACCGGAGACGCCGCCGCCGATGATGACCGCCCTTGCTTTGGGAGGAATGGCCTTAGTCGGAATGGCTTTGGTGGGCGGGGCGCTCATGCGGCCTCGCGGCGATAGCTGGATGCGAAGCGGCGCAGGCGTGTGGCAGCCTCCATCAGCACCGGCTCAGGCTGGCAGAGGCTGAAGCGGATGTGGCCTGCTGCGGCCGCGCCGAAGCTCGAGCCGGGCATAACGCCGACCTTCTCCTGGTCGAGGAAAGCCCAGGCGAATTTTTCGTCGTCCGGCTCGATCGCCGATATGTCGAGCATCACATACATGCCGCCTTCGGAGCCGCGCACGGTGACGTTGTTCATACCGCGCATGGCATCGAGAACGACGGCGCGCCTCGCGGCATAGCGCTCGGCGATCTCCTCGACGCCGTAGCCGTTTTCGAGCGCCTCGGCGCAGGCGAGGCTGATGAAGGCCGGCAGGCCGTAGGTCATCACCAGATTGAGGTCGGTCAGCAGCGAGATCATCTCCTCGGGCCCGGTCAGCCAGCCCATGCGCCAGCCGGTCATGCCGTGGCTCTTGGACATCGAATTGATGACTAGCGTGCGTTCCGTCATGCCAGGCAGTGAGCGTGGTGAGACGTGCTCGCCGCGGCCCAGCGTCCAGTAGACCTCGTCCGACAGCAGCCAGAGGTCATGCTCGCGGCAGATCTGCGCCAGCTCTTCCAGGCGCTCGCGCGAATAGACGGCGCCCGTGGGATTGTTCGGCGTGTTGATCAGGATGGCGCGGGTGTTCGGCCGAAGGGCGGCGCGGATGTCGGCGGCGCGCGGCTGAAAGCTGTCTTCGGCGGGGGTCTCGACGACGCTGAACTCGGCGCCCGCCGCACTGAAGGTATTCGGATAGGTGGCGTAATAGGGCGCAACGACGATGGCATGGTCGCCCTGGTCGAGAACCGCTTGAATGGCCGCGTAAAGCGCGGCCTGCCCGCCCGGCGTGGCGATGACCTGGTCGGGGCTGGTCGCAACCCCGGTGCACCGCGTCGACGCCGCCGCCATCGCCTTGCGCAGGCGTGGAACGCCGGCAAGCGGCGTGTAGTGGTGATTGCTGGCGCGGACGGCCGTCACGCAGGCTTCGATCGTCTCGCTCGGCGTGTCAAAATCATGGTCGCCGACCGACAGCATGATGATGTCTTCGCCAGCCTGCTTGCGCGCCCAGGCAGCGGAATGAACCTCCCAGCCATCCTTGCCCGAGGGCACGATGCCGGAAATGCGCGATGATGGCCTAGGCATTATGCTACTCCCGAAATTTCGTAGCCGGCCTGTTCGAGCCGGTCGCGCAGCGCGGCGATGTGGGCCGGTCCGACTTCGCAGCAGCCGCCGACGATGCCGGCGCCAGCCTCGACCCAGCCGATCGCCTGGCCGGCATAGGCATCCGGATCGAGGTCGTGGCGGGCGTGCAGCACTTCCACTGTGCCGCCATGCTTGAGTGCCTCGACCGAGGTGAAGCCGTTGGCATAGGCGCCGACCGGCCCGCCGAGGGCGATCAGTTCGGGGAGCGCTGCAGCGATCGCCTCGGGCCGGCAGCAATTGATCAGCCGGGCCGTGACGGGCAGGCCGTCGAGAGCGCTTGCCGCCGCCGCAATGGCTTCGCCGCTGCGCAGGCGCGGTGCGCCGTGGTCGGCGAGCGTCCACGACACCCATACGGGCTTGCCGCTTTCCGATGCCGCGGTGACGGCGGCGCGCGCCTCTTCGGCCGACGCCATGGTTTCGCACAGAAACAGATCGACGCCGTCCGCCTGCTCGGCAACGATACAGCGATAGACGTCGAGCGTATCCTGGAAGGATATCGTCAGCGCTGGCGCATAGCTGCCGAACAGCGGCGACAGGCAGCCGGCGATCGCCGCGTCGCCGGCCTGGTCGCGTGCTTGCCTTGCCAGTTCTATGCCGAGCTTCTGCAACGGTTTGAACAGCTCTTCCGCGCCTTCGCGCGCCAGCCGCTCCGGCGTTGCGGAATAAGTGTTGATGGTGATGACGCGGGCGCCGGCGCGGATAAATTCGGCATGCAGGTCGCGCACCAGATCCGGTTCGTCGATGAGCACCCTGGCCGACCACAGCGGCGTCGGCTCGGAGCTGCTGCGGCGGACCAGCTCTTGGCCCATGCCGCCATCGGTGAGGATCACTTTCTTCATGCTCTGAGCCTCTCGTTCTTTGGATCCCATAACGGCTCGTCCTCCTGCACGACCGCCCGAAAACGTTCCCCGAAGATCTCGACCTCGACCGCCGTTCCCGGCTCGGTCAGGTCCGCGCGCAGCATGCCGAGCGCGATCGATTTGTCGATACGATGACCCCAGCCGCCGGACGTCGTCTCGCCGACGATCCGGCCGTCACGCCACAGCGTCGACATATAAGGCGCATCGCAGTCACCGGGGTTTTCGACGACAAGCGTGACGAAGCGTTTCTTGACGCCCTGCTGCTTCTCGTTCTGCAGCGCTGCCTTGCCGCGGAAGTCAGGCTTGTCCCATCTGACGAAGCGCTCCAGCCCGCCCTGCAGGATCGAATAGGCGGTCGACAGGTCGCCCTTCCAGGTGCGGTAACCTTTTTCGAGCCGCAGCGAATCCAGCGCGTACATGCCGAACGGTTTCAGGCCGTGCTTCTGGCCAGCTGCCCAGACGGTGTCGAAGATCGCTGCGGTATCATCGATCTTGCTGTGGATTTCCCAGCCGAGCTCGCCCGCGAAGGACACGCGCACCAGCTTTGCCCAACGTCCGGCGATACTGGTCTCCTGATGCGTCAGCCAGGGCAGGGTGAGGTCGGCCGCGCAGAGTTCGGCCAGGATTTTTCGCGAGTTGGGGCCGGCGAGGATCTGGGTAGAGTATTCCTCCGTCCTGTCGACCAGCTTGAATGCGGCGTCCTTCGGGATGCGCGATTTCAGCCATTCGAAATCATGCCATTGCGCCACCGCGGCGGTGATCAGCGTCATCAGGTTCTCGTCGTGGCGGACCACCGACATTTCGGTGACCATGCGGCCCTTGTCGTCGGCAAAATAGACGAGGCCGATGCGGCCGGGTTTCGGCACCAGGCCTGTGACCTGGAGGCTGAGCCATTCGGCCGCACCTGGACCATCGAGATTGAAACGGGAAAAGCCCGGCAGGTCCAGAATGCCGGCGGCATCGCGGACGGCGAGGCATTCTTGGCGCACACGATGCTGCCACGGCCCGTCGCGACGGAAAGTCAGCGTGGCTTCTTCGGAGACGTCGTCACCGGGCTGCGCATACCAGGTGGCGCGTTCCCAGCCATTATAGGCATCGAACTGGGCGCCGAGTGCCTTGATGCGGCCGTGGAGCGGCGACAGCTTACGGTCGCGTCCGGCCGGCCAGGCATGGCGCGGGAACTGGATGGCGTATTCGTTGCCGTAGATTTCCATGCCCTTGGCAACGCAATAATCCGGAGCCGAGGCGAAGGCGGTGAAACGGCGCGGATCGCAGGACCACATATCCCATTCGGTCTGGCCCTCGGTTACCCATTCGGCCAGCACCTTGCCGGCGCCGCCGCCCTGGGCGATGCCGAAGGTGAAGACGCAGGCCTCGAAGGCGTTGGGCACGCCGGACATCGGCCCGATCAGCGGGTTGCCGTCCGGCGCGTAGGGGATCGGCCCGTTGATGACCTTGGATAGGCCGGCGGTGCCGAGGATCGGCACGCGGGCGACAGCATCGGCCAGGTAATGTTCCAGCCGATCGAGATCGTCGGGAAACAGCTGGAACGAAAAGTCGTCGGGCATCGGGTCGTTGTGGCCGACCCAGTGGGCGCGGCAATTGCGCTCATAAGGGCCGAGATTCATGCCGTTCTTTTCCTGGCGCAGATAATAGGACGTATCGACGTCGCGCAGCAGCGGCAGCTTCTTGCCCTGTTCCTTCGACCACGCCGCCAGTTCGGGGATTTCCTCGAACAGGATATATTGATGGCTCATCACCATCATCGGCACCTCGCGGCCGAACATCCTGCCGATCTCGGCAGCGCGGTATCCGGCGGCGTTGACGACGATCTCGCAGCGGATCTCGCCTTGCGCCGTCTCGACCACCCACTCGTCGTTTTCTCGGCGCACGCCGGTGACCGGGCAGAAGCGGATGATCTTCGCGCCCATGTCGCGGGCACCTTTAGCCAGCGCCTGGGTCAATTGCGCCGGGTCGATGTCGCCGTCATTCGGATCGTAGAGCGCGCCTTTCAGCTCATGCGTCTCGATGAAGGGGTAACGACGCTTGATCTCGTCGAGCCCGACGATATCGATGTCCATGCCCTGGTAGCGGCCCATGCCCTTGGCGCGCTGGAATTCCTGCATGCGCTCCGCGCTATGGGCTAGCCTGAGCGAGCCGGTGACGTGGTAGTTCATGGGATAGCCGACCTCGTCGGCCAGCCGGCGATAGAGTTCGGTCGAATATCGCTGCATGTTCATCAGCGACCATGACGAGGAGAAAGTCGGCACGTTGCCGGCGGCATGCCAGGTCGAGCCGGAAGTCAGCTCGTTCTTCTCCAGAAGCACGCAGTCGATCCAGCCCGCTTTGGCGAGATGATAGAGCGAGGAGGCGCCGACGACACCGCCTCCGATGATCACAACGCGTGCCGTGGTCGGCAAACCGGCCATGTTCTTCTCCGACTATTTGTTTTGATGCATGTCGTTGTCCCAAAACCGCCACGCACTTTTGGGCGACATGCATTCGTTCAATAGACAGGCGGCGAAACCACCCAGATGACGACAGCCGGCTCGGCTCCAGGATTGCGCCAGCGGAACGGCTTGCCGTCAAAGCGGAAGGAGTCGCCTTCGCCAAGCCGGTGCCAGACGCCAGCAATTTCGATGTCGAAGCTGCCGGAAGCGACGTAGCCGGCTTCCTCGGTCGGCCGGCGCGCCTCGGTCTTCAGCTCGGCACCCGGGGCGAAGGCCGAACGCAGCATCTCGAAGCTACCGCCGAGATCGGGCGACAGCAGCTCCTCCACCAAGCCAGAATCGCTTGTGCCAAGCACGCGTCGGCTGCCGGCGCGCACGACCACGCCGCGCTCGGTCTCGACAGGCACGTCATGGCTGAAGAACAGGCTGACCGGCACGCCGAACAATTCGGCGAAGGCTCTGAGGTCGCCGAGCGACGGGATCGACAGGCCGCGCTCGACCTGGCTGACCCAGCCGACGGAGCGGCCGAGCTTGAGGCCGGTCTCGGCAAGCGTCAGTCCGCGCGCCTTGCGCAACGCGCGGATGTCGCCGGCCAGCAGCCGTTCGCCGCTGTCTTGTTCCGATCTGGCCGCGGTTGAGGGCAAAGCTGTCCCTGTTTCGGTGAAAAATTCCCAGCAAATTTCATGTGACGGCACGTTTGTGAAAAAATCAAGAGGATTTTCATGCGCCCACAAGATTTACTTGCGCCATTTTGACGGTTCGGGCAAAGGCTCGGCGCACGAGCGGCGAGTGGGGCGTCCGGTCGAGGCGGATAGGCTTATCGGGCGTTCAAAAAGACGCGCAAGGATGCTCCATTACTTCTAGTCGGCGCATGATCCTTCCGGAGAATCGGGTTCGGGATCATACGCAAAGGGACGGCCATGCTGGAAAACAACTCCCGGATTGCGGCGGCGATCGTCGATGACGCGATCACCTCGCGCCGATCGGTACGCGCCTTCTTGCCCGATATGATCGACGACGACACCATCCGCGATATTCTCGCCGTTGCCGCGCGCGCGCCCTCAGGCACCAACATGCAGCCCTGGAAGGTCTATGTGACCAAGGGCGAGGTCAAGCAGCGCATCACCGATGCCATCCTCAGCTCGGGCATCCGCGCCGAAAAGGCGGAGTGGGACGAATATCGCTACTATCCCGACCAGTTCTTCGAACCCTATCTGACGCGGCGGCGGGCCAACGGCTTCGGTCTCTACGGCGTGCTCGGCATCGGCCGGCGCGAGGTCGACAGGATGCGCGCGCAGCACGACCGCAACTTCACCTTCTTCGATGCGCCGGTCGGCATGATCTTCACCGTCGACCGGCGGCTGAACAAGGGGTCGTGGATCGACTACGGCATGTTCCTGCAAAACATCATGGTCGCGGCGCGGGGCAGGGGCCTGCACACCTGTCCGCAAGCTGCCTTCGCGCCCTATCACCGGCAGATCAGGCCGGTGCTCAACATTCCCGACGAGGAGATCGTCGTCTGCGGCATGGCGCTCGGCCATGAGGACACGTCCAAGCCCGAAAACGCATTCCGCACCGACCGCGCGCCGCTGGAAGAGTGGGTGACGTTCGCCAGCTAACGTGGCGACGCCGCCTGAGTTATTGCACGTCGTAGCCGACTTCCTCGCTGGCGTGGCAGAGTGCCTTCCAGAACGAGCGTGCGAACGAGCGGAACACGTAGATGTCGAACTGATCGGCCGCGGTGCGCTGGATCTGCGCGAAGACGTCGTGATGCATGGTCGAGCGGCCGGCGCCGATCGGGAAGGCCGGCAGCGCGAAGTCGATGGCGAAGAATTTCGCCAGCACCCACTCGGCCTTCGGCCCGGCGATACGGATCGCGGAGCGGCCGTGCGAAAGGTCGGTGACCGTACCGATGGCCGGAGTGACGACATCGGCAAAGGCCGTCGCCAATCCCTCGGCTTCATCGACAACCGTAAATTTTCCCGGCGCAAAGCCGAACACCGACCTGGCGCCGTTCGTCACACCGCCGCCGGCGCCGTCGGGCAAAGTCAGGCCGGTGACCGTATGGATGCCGGCCATCAACGTCTTCTCCTCGCCGGGCCAGGCGGCGAGCTGCAGAATCGACCCCGGCCTGGTTTCGGAGAGGATGATTTCGACGCCGTGCTCGAAATTGCCATGCGAGCCCGGATGCAGCACCGGCTCAAGCGGCGACTGGCGTTCAACCATGCATGCGGCTCCCGTCCGGATCGAAGAAATGGTTGGAGACGATCTCGACCGGCCCGAACCGGTTGCGCAACGGGTCGGAAACGTAGGCACGCGAGCCGCGCCGCGCCTTGCCGCCCTTGACCAGGGCAAGCGCGATATATTTGCCGAGCGCCGGCGAATAGCAGCAGGCGGTGATGTGGCCAAGCGAGCCGTGGGGATTGGCTTCGTCAAGCTCCTCGACGATGTGTGCGCCCCCATTGAGCGGCTGGTTGTCGAGCGAAACAATACCGACGAGTTCCAGGCGGTCGGGTGCGATCAGCCCCTCGCGATCCATCATCGCCGAGCCGATGAACGGCTTCTTCTTCGACAGCATCCAGTCGAGATGCAGGTCGCGTGCCGTGGTACGGCCGTCGATCTCGGCACCGGTGACGTGGCCTTTCTCGATGCGCATGGTGCCCAGCGCCTCCAGCCCGTAGGTCACCAGCCCGAACGGCTTGCCGGCTTCGATGAGCGCCTCCCAGACATGGGTGCCGTAACCGGCGCCGGAATAGACCTCGAAGGCCATTTCGCCGGAGAAGGACAGCCGGCAGATCATCACCGGCACGCCGGCGATTTCGCCGTGGACGATGCCCATGAAGGGCAGGGCGGCATTGTCGACGGCGGTGCCGCTGACGCAAGCAGCCAATATCTGCCTTGCCTTCGGCCCGCCGATGGCGGCACCGGCCCATTGATCGGTCACGGAGGTGACGTGGACCTTCAGCTCCGGCCAGATCACGTCGAGGAAATACTCCAGATGCTGCATCACCTTGCCGGCATTGGCGGTCGTGGTGGTCATCAGGAAATCCTGCTCGCCGAGCCGCCATGTTGTGCCGTCGTCGAAGGCGAGACCGTCCTCGCGCAGCATCAGCCCGTAGCGCGCCTTGCCCACGGCCAGCGTCGAAAATATGTTGGTGTAGACGCGGTCAAGGAATTCCGCAGCGTCAGGGCCTTGCACGGCGATCTTGCCCAGTGTCGAGACGTCGACGATGCCGGCGCTCTCGCGCGTGGCTCTCGCTTCGCGCACATAGGCCTGCTCGATCGTCTCGCCGGGATGGCCGTAGATCATCGGCCGGTACCAGAGGCCGGCCGAATACATGGTGGCGCCGTTGGCGACGTGCCAGTCATGCATCGGCGTCAGCCGCTCGGGCTTCAGATCGCCGAAGCGTTCGGCGGCAAGCGAGCCGATCGATACCGCCGCAAAGGGCGGGCGAAAGCGCGTCGTGCCGACCTGCGGGATCGGCTTGCCCAGCGCCTCGGCCATTATGGCCAGGCCTGGTACGTTGGAACTCTTGCCCTGGTCGGTCGCCATGCCGAGCGTGGTGTAGCGCTTCAGATGCTCGACCGAGACGAAGCCTTCCCGATGCGCCAGCCGCACGTCGTCGGCCGTCACATCATGCTGGAAATCGACGAAGCTCTTTCCACTGGCCCTGATCTCGAACACCGGCGCCGGATCGGGATCGCCGAGAGCGGCTTCGACAACCGGCAAGGCCGCCGGCGTGCCGGTTCCGCCCGTCGCGGAAAAACCGGCGGCGCGGCCTTCGGCGATCGCCTCGGCGGTGGAGAAACTGCCGGTGAAGGCGCGGGCGCCGATCCATTGCCGTGTTGTAGGTTTCGGCGGCAGGAACGCTTGCAACGTTTCGTTCCATTCCGCCTTGGCGCCGGCCTGGCTGGCCAGATGGATGGTCGGCGACCAGCCGCCCGACATCAGCAGGCAATCGGCGTGGATGCTGCGCGCATCGCCGGAAAGCGCGCCCCTCGCCATATCGAAGCGCTGCACCTTGAAGCCGGACAGCGCCTTGCCGCCCTCGGTGGCGATCACCGCGTGGCCAGAAAAGATCTCGGCCTCGGTTTCGCCGGCCAGCTTGCGCATCTCGCTCGAAAGCTCAGGGCGTACGTCGACGATGGCGACGACCACGGCGCCGGCCTTCTTCAGCGCCAGGGCCGCGCGATAGGCGCTGTCATTGTTGGTGAACAGCCCGATCCTGTCGCCGGGCAGCACGCCATATTCATTGGCAAAACGTTCGGCCGCATGCGCCAGCATCACGCCTGGTCGATCATTGCCCGGAAAGACCAGCGGACGCTCCAGGGAGCCGGTGGCCAGCACCACCGACTTGGCGCGGATTGTCCAGTAGCGATGGCGGGGTTCGCCCTTGCCCGGCGTTTCCTTGTGGTCGGTGACGCGTTCGAGCGCAGCAAGCGTGTTGCCGTCATAATAGCCCCAGACCGTGGTGCGCGGCAGCAGGCGGACATTGTCACGGCCTTCGAGCTGGCCAGCGGCGCGCCCCGCCCAGTCGGCGGCCGGCATGCCATCGATCGTCTCGCCCGACCAATTGGCCGAGCCGCCGAAATGCGGCTCGAGCTCGGCCAGGATGACGCGTGCACCCTGATCGGAAGCAGCCCTGGCGGCCATCAGCCCGGCCGGGCCGGAGCCGACTACCAACACATCGCAAAACGCATTCATGCGTTCGTAGCGCGCCGTATCGGGAGCCGTGCCTGCCTTGCCCAGGCCGGCGGCACGGCGGATGAAATGCTCACAGAACATCCAGAAGCGCGTGCCCTTCAGCGGACCGATCACCGGTCCCATGAAGGTCTTGTAGTAGAAGCCGGCCGACAAAAGCTTGCCGCCGAGCTGGTTCACGGCACTGACGTCCCAGGCAAGTGAGGGGAAACGGTTCTGGCTGATTGCAGTCAGCCCGTCATAGATCTCGACCATGGTGGCGGGAATGTTCGGCTCGCGAACCTCGCCCCTCAACACGGTGACCAGCGCGTTAGGCTCCTCGACGCCGGCGGTCAGCACGCCGCGGGGACGGTGATATTTGAACGAACGCCCGAACAGGGTGACGCCGTTGGCCAGCAGCGCCGAAGCCAGCGTGTCGCCGGCGTGGCCGGTATAGGGCGCGCCGTCGAAGGTGAAACGAATGGTCCGCAGCCGGTCTATGAGGCCGCCGGCCTCGGTACGGCGCGGGCTCATGGCTTGTCCTCGGCCCGGTGCCGCGCAACCGAATTGTGATCGCCGCGCGCGAACGCGGTGCTGGAGATCTCGTGCGTCAGCGTGTTGCGCACGACCCTGAGATGGGCGCGGCAGCCGCCGGAATGCTGCCAGATCTCATTGTGGTCACCGGCCGGGTTCAGCCGGTCGTAGACATAAGCGTTCCAGGCGTCGAGATTCTGCGAGGCCGGCTGTGGGCGCTGGCGATTGCCGTCGCCCTGATAGGTGAATTCGATCACGTCGCGCGGGCCGCAATAGGGGCAGGTGATGAGCATGGATCTCTTAAACTTCTCGTTTGACCATGATCTTGTCCGAAAACCGGTTTCCACTTTTCGCTGACGCGGACCTGAGGTTCGGGATCATGGCCTAATGCAGCCGGGGCGTGGCGCCCTGGCCCTTGTCGTCGATCACCAGGCCACGATAGAAGCGGTCGAGCGTGAAGGCCGCGTTGAGATCGTGCGGCTCGTCCTTGGCAATGGTCCAGGCAAAGCACCAGCCGGAAGCCGGCGTCGCCTTGAAGCCGCCATAGCACCAGCCGCAGTTGAGATACATGCCCGGCAGCGGACCGGTGGTGATGATTGGCGAACCGTCCATAGACATGTCGCAGACGCCGCCCCATGAGCGCAGCATGCGGACACGGGCCAGCCCAGGGAACAGCGCCAGCATCTCGCTCATCACCTCATCGACGATCGGCAGGCTGCCGCGTTGGGCGTAGCTGTTGTAGCCGTCGAGATCGCCGCCATAGACAAGGCCGCCCTTATCCGATTGCGACATATAAAAATGGCCCATGCCGAAGGTCAGGACCGTATCGATGAACGGCTTTAGCGATTCCGTGACGAAGGCCTGCAGCACGTGGCTCTCGATCGGCATCGTCTCGATCCCGGCGAGCCGCATGACTTGCCCGGTGCTGCCGGCCACTGCGACGGCTACCTTCTTGGCGCGGATTTCGCCGCGCGTCGTCGTGACGCCGGTGATACGGTCGCCGTCGCGCAGGAAGCCGGTGACCTCGCAGTTTTCGATGATGTCGACGCCGCGGCGATCTGCACCGCGCGCATAGCCCCAGGCGACGGCATCGTGGCGGGCGGTGCCGGCGCGCCGCTGCATCAGGCCGCCGACAATCGGGAAGCGCGCGGTGGCCGAGACGTCCAGTGCCGGTACCAGGCGGGCGATCTCCGCCGTAGTCATTAGTTCGGCGTCGACGCCGAGATGGCGCATCGCGTTGCCGCGCCGGGCATAGTCGTCGAGCTGGGCGGGTGTGTGGGCGAGGTTCAGGCAGCCGCGCTGCGAGAACATGACGTTATAGTTCAGGTCGTGGGCCAGGTTCTCCCACAGCTTCATCGAATGCTCGTAAAAGCGCGTGTTGGCCGGCAGGAGATAATTGGAACGGACCGCCGTGGTGTTGCGGCCGACATTGCCGGAGCCGAGCCAGCCCTTCTCCAGCACCGCGACATTGGTGATGCCGTGCTCCTTGGCTAGGTAGTAAGCGGTCGACAGGCCATGGCCGCCGCCGCCGATGACGATCACGTCGTAGGACGCCTTCGGGTCGGGCTTGCGCCAGGCCGGCCTCCAATCCTTGTTTCCGGTCAGCGCGTTTTTGAGAAGCGAAAAGGCCGAATATTCCGCCATTCTTATTGTCATCCATTTCAGGCTTGGCGGCAGACTATAGAGCAGGTGGCCAACGCAAAGCCAAGATTGCGCCATCGCTTTTCGACTCCCCGACTTCGATTGACCGACTCCGATTGGCCGAGTTCGATTGGCCGACTTCGAAAAACGAGACGCCTGGGGTGACTTGCCCCGTGATATGAGCCTCTTTATCAAGGACGTGCTTCAAAACTGCCGATGCCGCCCGCGAGTCACCAGAAAAAACATGTTCTTTCGTTTACTCCGCCTGGTCTTGATTCTTGCGCTTGTCGTCTCGGCGCCGCCGTCGTTCGTTGCAATGGCGCAGGCACTCGGGCAGGGCGCCGCCGGGTTGATCGCAGACCAGCAGAAGGTCATCCAGAGTCTGACCGCCAAAACCGACGGTCTCGAGAAGAAGATACAGCAGGACGGCCAAGACGATGCCACCCTGGTGGAAATCCGTCTGCAATTGGAGGATCTGTCGCGGGCGGCGCTCACCAGCGCGCTAGCGTTCCGCTCGCGTCTCGGCGATATCAACGATCGGATTGAGGTGCTGGGACCTCCGCCGGCCGCGGGCCAGCCGGCCGAGCCAGACATCGTAACCGGTGAACGCCAGGCCTTGGCTTCCGAAAAAGCCGAGATCAACGCCGTTATTGCCAGCGCGCAGAACCTGTCGATCCGCATCAGTGGGCTGATCGAGAAGATCGGCAACATGCGCAGCGAGCTGTTTCGCAATGTGCTTACCAAGCGCTACGTGCTGTCCGATGCGCTCAGCCCCGAAGTCTTTTCCGACGCCAACGCTGAGTTTTCCGGCTTCTATAAGGCGGTCTCGTCCTGGCTGAGCTTCGCCTTCAAGTTCAAGTTCCAGGCCATTCTTGCCGCGACTTTGATGGCGCTCGCATTCGCTGCAGTGCTTTTTATCGGCGGCCGACGCCTGTTCGGCCGCGTCTTCGAAGCGGATCCCTCCGTCGAGGACCCCTCCTATCTCAGCCGGCTGTCGGTGGCGTTCTGGTCGACATTGCTGCCGACGCTGGCGGTCGGCGCCTTCCTTGTCTCGACGATCTTCTTCTTCAATTATTACAACGTTTTACGCGGTGACATCGGCATCTTCCTGAATTCGCTGGTTGCCGTTGTCGCGGTGGTGTTCTGCGTCAACCGCCTGACCAACGCAGCGCTCGAGCCCCGACTGCCGAACTGGCGTCTGATCCCGGTCGAAACCGGCCCGGCGCGCTGGCTGGTGCGGCTGACGACCGCTATGGCCGTCGCCATCGGCATCAACTATTTCCTGTCGGTCGTGAACGACAAGATGGGCTCGCCACTGTCGCTGACCATCGCCAGAAGCTTCATCGCCACCATCATCGTCGGCATCATCCTGATCCTGATGGGCTTGCTGAAGCCGTTCAAGGCTCCCGACGGAAGCTGGCGCCCATGGCCGGCGTGGCTGCGCTACACCGCCATCGCGCTAGGCCTTTTCACCATCGCATCGGCACTGCTTGGCTATATCGGCCTTGCAATTTTCGTCTCGCTGCAGGTCGTAGTCACCGGCACGATCCTGGTCACCGCCTATATCGGTTTCCTGTCGGCGCGGGCGATCGGCGAGGAAGGCGGGTTCGCCAAAACTTCGATCGGGCGCTGGCTAGCGGCCAATTCAAGCTACGAAGAGACCGCCCTCGACCAGCTCGGGCTTGTCGTCAGCGCCGCCATCAACATCATGATTGTGCTGGTGTTCCTGCCGCTGATCCTGTTGATGTGGGGTTTCCAGCCCGGCGACATCCAGGCCTGGGCCTACAAGCTGGCGACCGGCCTCACCATCGGTTCGGTGACGATCTCGGTCACCGGCATTCTCACCGGCGTCGTCGTCTTCATTATCGGCTATTTCCTCACGCGCTGGTTCCAGGGCTGGCTCGACGGCTCGGTGATGGCGCGCGGCCGGGTCGACACCGGCGTGCGCAATTCGATCCGGCTGGCGGTCGGTTATGCCGGCGTCGCGGTCGCGGCACTGGTCGGCATCTCGGCGGCTGGTATTGACCTCTCCAATCTTGCGCTGGTCGCCGGCGCCCTGTCCCTCGGCATCGGTTTCGGCCTGCAAAATGTCGTCTCGAATTTCGTGTCGGGCCTGATCCTGCTGGCCGAGCGGCCGTTCAAGGTCGGCGACTGGATCGTCGCCGGCGACATCAGCGGCACGGTCAAGAAGATCAGCGTGCGCGCCACCGAGATCGAAACGTTTCAACGGCAATCGGTGATCCTGCCCAATTCAAACCTGATCAACAATGCGGTCGGCAACTGGACGCACCGCAACAAGCTCGGCCGCATCGACATCAAGGTCGGCGTTGCCTATGGCAGCGACGTCAAGCACGTGCATGGCGTCCTGTTGGAGATCGCACGCAGCCATCCGCTGGTGCTGAAGAACCCGGAACCCTTTGTGTTGTTTTCCAATTTCGGCCCGGCCGCGCTCGAATTCGAGATCCGCGTGTTCCTGGCAGACGTTCTTAGTGGCAATATCGTCCAGAACGACATCCGCTTTGCCATCTTCGATGTGTTCGCCGACCAGCATATCGAAATTCCGTCGACACCGCGCGCCGTCGTCGAGACCAAAAAGCACGAGGCGTGGCCGATCGACGACGACAAGATCGAAGTCGAATTCGCCGAACGGGAACAAGCAAAAGCTCTAGCGGCGGTCGAGGCGAAACGTCTCGCCAAGTCGGGACGCAAGGTACGCAAGCCCGATCCTGACTAGCGTTTGGAGCTTGCCTTCAAGCTTCGGAAATCAATTGCGGCATGAATGCGGCATTCAGTTGCTGTTCAGCTTGCATTGCATATAAGCTCACCTGCAAACGGCGAGAATGCCTTGCGAAATGCAACAGAGGCGGTGGCAACACCGATACTGCAAAATGTGGAAGTCTCTCGTCGCCGCCATCGCTTTTCTGGCCGTGGGCGGTTCGGCCCATGCCGCCAGCGCGGTCAACAAGGACGCCGAGACCCGCACGCTGATCGTGACGGAAGGCGGCGGCAAGACCGAGCTGGCGCTGGCCGCCGGCGAAACCGTGGAATTTTGCCCGAGCGGCTGTTTTGTTACCTTGCCGAATGGCGACCTCGAGGCGCTGACGGGTTCGGAAACCGTCGAGATCTCGGGCGGCGTCGCGCGCATCAAGTAAAGTCGACGCCATGATTTTTGAAGGCCGGGCAAACGCCCGGCCTTTTATTTACTTCCAGTAATCGGCGATGAAGGTATTCACTTTTCTTCGAAGCTGCGCAGAACGGGCTCTAGCAGCGCTTTCGTACCGAGCAGGGTGAAGGCGTAGGTCCAACTGCATTCGACGAGCTGGTGGCGCGGGCTTTTTTGGCGATGTCGCAAACAGGCTGCAAGCGCGCCGCCGCGCCGACCTATAGTCTGCTCGCAATAGCATCTTGGAGTCGCGGGCAATGGCAGGGTTTCCGGAAAAGGCGAAGGTCGTCATCGTCGGGCTGGGCGGCATCGTCGGCGCATCGGTCGCCCATCACCTGATCGAGCGCGGATGGGACGATATTGTCGGCATCGACAAATCGGGCATCCCGACGGATATCGGCTCGACGGCGCATGCCTCCGACTTCTGCTACACGACCAGCCATGATTTCCTTTCGTGCTGGACGACGCTCTATTCCATCGATTTCTACGAAAAGATGGGTCATTACGCCCGCATCGGCGGCCTCGAGGTCGCACGCGTCGGCGACGACGCCCGCATGGCGGAAATCAAGCGCAAGATCGCCTCGGCGAAGGCCTTCGGCACACGCGCCCGCCTGATCGATCCCGCCGAGATCAAGGAAAAATTCCCGCTGATCGAAGAACAGATGGTACAGGGCGGCCTGTGGGATCCCGATGCCGGCCTCGTCATCCCGCGTTCGCAGACAGTCGCCGGCAAGCTGGTCGACCAGGCGGAAGCCTCGGGCAAACTCAAGGCGTTTGCCAACACCTCGGCCAGGTCGCTCGTCATCGAGAACGGCCGCATCAAGGGCGTGGTGACCGACCGCGGCACCATCCAGGCCGACTACGTCGTGGTCTGCACGGGCATTTGGGGGCGGCTGATCGCGGAAATGGCGGGCGAGGACCTGCCGGTCATGCCGATCGACCACCCGCTCACCTTCTTCGGGCCGTACACCGAGTTCGCCGGCACCGGCAAGGAGATCGGCTGGCCGCTGCTGCGCGACCAGGGTAATTCGGCCTATATGCGCGATACCGGCGATCCCAAGACCGCCGAAGGCGGGCAGATCGAATGGGGTTATTACGAAGAGACCAATCCGCGCCTTTGCCATCCGCGCGATATTCTCGAGAAAAACGAGGCACGGCTTTCGCCGTCGCAGCGCGATCTCGACATGGAGCAGATCCTGGCGCCGCTCGAGCGGGCCATGGAACTGACGCCGATCCTGGGCGAGCTGGGCTACAATGAGAGCCATTCCTTCAACGGGCTGCTGCAGGTGACGGCGGACGGCGGCCCTTCGATGGGCGAAAGCCAGAAGGTGAGGGGCCTCTGGTATGCCGTGGCGATCTGGGTCAAGGACGGTCCCGGCATGGGCAAGCTCATCGCTGACTGGATGACAGACGGCCGCACGGCGATCGACCATCACGCCATCGACTATTCGCGCTTCTATCCGCACCAGACGAAAGAGCAGTTCATCTGGGACCGCTGCACTGAAACGGCGATGAAGGTCTACAATCCGGCGGTCCATCCGCGCGAGCCCTTCTCCAAGGCTCGCAATGTCCGCCGCTCGCCGTTCTGGGAGCGCGAGAAGGAACTCGGCGGCTATTTCATGGAGCTCGGCGGCTGGGAGCGCGCCCATGGCTACGCCGCCAACGAGCATCTGCTCGAGAAATACGGCAACCGGGTGCCGGTGCGCCAAAACGAATGGGATAACCGCCACTTCTGGCGCGTCTCGAACGCCGAGCATCTAGCCATGAGCGAGGATTGCGGCATCGTCAACCTGTCGCATTTCGCCATGTACGACGTCGAAGGCCCGGACCATGTCGCGCTGATGGAATGGCTGTGCGCGGCAAAGATCGGCGGTGACGGCAATATCGGCAAGGGCATCTATACCCATTTCCTCGACGAGGCAGGCATGGTGCGCGCCGACCTGACCGTCATCCGCATGGCCGACCGCTGCCGCGTCATCGACGGCGCTGATGCCGGGCCGCGCGACTTCCAGTACATGCGCCGGACGGCAAAAGACAAAGGCTTCGACGTTACCGTCACCGACGTGACCGAGAAGTACGTGACCATCGGCATCTGGGGTCCGAACGCGCGGGCGACATTGGGCAAGTGCGTGGAAAACCCCGACGGGCTGACGCCGGAGAATTTTCCCTTTGCCGCGATCAAGCCCGTCAGGATCGCCGGCAAGGACGTGACCGCCTTCCGCATCTCCTATGTCGGCGAGCAAGGCTGGGAACTGCACATGCGCTACGAGGACGGCCTCGCCGTCTGGGACGCGCTGCGGTCGACCGGCGTGATGGCCTTTGGCGTCGAGACCTATGCCAACAGCCGCCGTATGGAGAAGAGCCTGCGTCTGCAAAACGCGGATCTGTTGACCGAATATAATCTGCTGGAAGCCGACCTTGCCCGACCGAAGGTCAAGGAGGCCGATTTCTGCGGCAAGGCAAAGCATCTGGAATATCGCGCCCGGGTGCACCAGCCGGCCATGCTTTGCACGCTTATCATGACAGACAATACCGATTCCAACGGCGTTCCGCGCTATCCGGTCGGCACGATGCCGGTGATGGACCCGCAAACCGGTGAGACGCTCGTCGACGAGCTCGGCCGCCGCTCCTTCACGACCTCGGTGGCCTATGGTCCGACCCTCGGCAAGAACATCGCGCTCGCCTACCTGCCCTGGGCGTATTGCCAGGAGGGCCGCAAGCTGAACGTCGAATATTTCGGCGAGAAATACCCGGTCGAAGTGGCCGCCGTCGGCTACAGGCCGCTCTATGACCCGGAGAACCTCAATCCGCGCAGCTAAGCATTGGGACGGTCGCAAAAATGTGACCGAATGAGCCCGGCTCTCCACCGGGCTTTCTCTTTGTCGATCGGCGATTTTCGCTTAACGTGCGGCATGTCTGGTTTTGCCAGTGCAAGACATTTCGTCTCGGGTGCCGCCGCGCTGGCGTCGGTGCTATGGCCAGCGGCAATCTCCCGCGCCGCCGAGCCGGTCGATGTCGAACTGGTGCTGGCAGTCGACGTATCCTTGTCCATGTCGCCGGACGAGCTCGAAATCCAGCGTCATGGCTATGCGGCGGCGCTGACGCATGACGATGTCCTGCAGGCAATCGGCGAAGGCGCTCATGGCAAGATTGCCGTCACCTATGTCGAATGGGCTGGCGCGACCTGGCAGCAGGTCGTCGTGCCGTGGACGGTGATCGCCAATCGTGCCGACGCCGAACGGCTGGCAGCGCAGCTTTCCGCTCATCCGCCGGCCAGTGCCAGGCGCACCTCGATCTCCGGCGCGCTGGAATTCGCCAGCGATCTCTTTGCCGAAAGCGGCTTCCAGGGCGTCAAGCGGGTGATCGACATTTCGGGTGACGGCCCCAACAACCAGGGCGCACCTGTCGATATCACCCGCGACGCCGTGATCAAGCAGGGCATCACCGTCAACGGCCTGCCGCTGATGACCAGGGGCGGGTTCACCAGCGCCTACGATGTCAACAATCTCGACCGCTACTACAGCGACTGCGTCATCGGCGGGCCGGGCTCCTTCATGATCCCGGTCAATGACTGGACGCAGTTTCCGGAGGCCATCCGCCGCAAGCTGGTGCTGGAGCTTGCCGGTCCGGCCTCGCCGCAGCGAGCGGCGGAAGAGGCGGCGCATCCGCCATTGGTGCTGGCACAGGACATCCCCGTCACCGACTGCCTGGTCGGCGAAAAAATGTGGCGCGACCGCAGCTGGATGTACAACACCCGCTAATGGCGAAGTTTGCTGCCGGTGGTGACATACCGCAGTGCAGCATCTGCTTCATTGACAAGCCTGTGCGCGTCTGTGACACAATTCTCCATCCGAACAAAAAAGGGGAACCGACATGAACAAGATCGGAATTCTTGCAGCAAGCTTGACGCTTGCCGTCGGATTGTCCGCGCCGGCCACCGCCGCTACATCGGTCAGCATCGGCATCAGTGGATGGACCGGCTTTGCGCCGCTGACGCTCGCCAAGCAGGCCGGCATCTTCGAAAAGCACGGCCTCGACGTCACCTTGAAGAAGGTGCCGCAAGCCAGTCGGCCCCTCGCCATCGCCAGCGGCGACCTGCAATGCGCCGCCACTACAGTCGAGACCTGGCTGGTCTGGAACGCTAACGGCGTGACGACCAAGCAGATATTCCAGCTCGACAAGTCCTACGGGGCCGACGGCATCGTCGCCCGCAACGACATCAAGACCGTCGCCGATCTCAAGGGTAAGTCGGTCGCGTCCTCGGCGCCGGGCACGTCGCCCTATTTCATGCTGGCCTGGGTGCTCAACAAGAACGGCATGTCGACCAAGGACGTGACGGTCGTCAACCTGGAGCCGGACGCGGCGGCGCAGGCGTTTCTCGCCGGACAGAACGATGCGGCGGTCACCTATGAGCCGTTCATCTCGGCGGTGCGCGAAAAGTCCGACCAGGGCCATATCCTTGTGACCACTCTCGATTATCCGATGGTGCTCGACACGGTCGGCTGCACGCCGGAGTTCCTCAAGGCCAATCCGGATGCGGCCAAGGCGCTTGCCGACAGCTATTTCGAGGCACTTGACCTGATCAAGAGCGACCCGGCGAAATCCTATGAGACCATGGGCGCCGACGTGAAGCAGTCGGCCAAGGAGTTCGAAGAGTCGGCAAAATACCTGAAATGGGCCGACAAGGCTGAAAACAAGCAGTTCTTCACCAAGGAATTCCAGGACTTTTCCAAGACCGCCGGCGAGCTTCTGCTGCAGATGGGCTTGATCAAGGAAGCGCCCGACGTATCGACATTGGCCGACACCAGCGCCGTCGCCGACTAATCGGCAGGATTGTCGCCCGGCGGCGGCGCGCGCGCCGCCGCTTTTTCATTCCGATCAGAGGACGGTCGAAGATGCCGCGCCCCTTGCATCCGGTCTCGCCGGGCATTCGAACCGTGCTCGGCATTTCGTTCTTCGTGCTGTCCGTGGCGTTCTGGGCGTGGATCACGCTTGGCGGCCACGTCAATCGCATTTTCCTTGCCGATCCGCTGTCGATGGTGAGAGACGGTTGGCGGCTGCTGGTCGAGGACCGCTTCTGGCTCGACATCCTTATCACCATCTGGCGCGTCTTCGGCGGGTTCCTGATGGCGGCCATCGTTGCCGTGCCGCTTGGCATCGTGATGGGTGCCTGGAAGCCCGTGGAGGCGTTCCTGGAGCCGTTCGTCTCCTTCGCCCGCTATCTGCCGGCATCGGCCTTCATCCCGCTGCTCATTCTGTGGGCGGGCGTTGGCGAGCTCGAAAAACTGCTGGTGATCTTCGTCGGCTCGGTGTTCCAGATCATCCTGATCATCGCGGTCAAGGTCGGCGGCACACGGCGCGACCTGGTCGAGGCGGCCTACACGCTTGGCTCGTCCGACAACGGCATCGTGCGGCGCGTGATCATGCCGGCCAATGCGCCGGAGATTGCCGAGACCCTGCGGCTGGTGCTCGGCTGGGCCTGGACCTATGTCATCGTCGCCGAGCTGATCGGCTCGTCGTCGGGCATCGGCTACATGATCATCAACAGCCAGTCGCGGCTGGCGACAGGGCAGATCATCTTCGGCATCATCGTCATCGGCCTGATCGGGCTGTTGTCCGATTTCGCCTTCAAGGCGCTCAACCGTTGGCTGTTTCCATGGAGCCTGGCGTGAGCAAGCTGGTCATCGAAGGCGTCTCGCGCACCTTCGCCGGTGTCGGCGGTGGGCAGCCGGTCAAGGCGCTGATGCCGATCGATCTGGCGGTCGCCGCCAACGACTTCATCACCATCCTGGGGCCATCCGGCTGTGGAAAGTCGACGCTGCTCAGGATCGTCGCCGGCCTCGAAGCGCCGAGTGGGGGACGTGTTATGCTCGACGGCAGGGTGGTGGACCGGCCCGGTCCAGACCGCGGCATGGTTTTCCAGTCCTATACGCTGTTTCCGTGGCTGACGGTCGCCGAGAACATCGGCTTCGGCCTGCGCGAACGTGGAATGGCCGAGCACGAGCGCAGCGAAATCGTCGCTTCTTACGTCGATCTCGTCGGGCTGAGAGGTTTTGAAAACCATTGGCCGAAGCAGCTTTCCGGCGGCATGCAGCAGCGCACCGCGATTGCCAGGGCACTGGCCAACGATCCGGAGATCCTGCTGCTCGACGAGCCGTTCGGAGCACTCGACAACCAGACCCGAGGGCTGATGCAGGAGCTGCTTCTCGGCATATGGGAGCGCCGGCAAAAAACGGTGCTGTTCGTCACCCATGACATCGAGGAGGCGATCTTCATGGCGTCGCGCGTGGTGGTGATGACGGCGCGCCCCGGCCGCATCAAGTCGGACGTTGCCGTCGACCTGCCGCATCCGCGCCACTACACGCTGAAGACCAGCCCGGAGTTTTCGGCACTGAAGGCGCGGCTGACCGAAGATATCCGCGTCGAGGCGATGCGCACGGCCGAAGTGCATTGACTCGGCGGGCTTCGTTCAGCCGATGGCCCGATCAAGCCGCCAGAAGCTGCTTGCGGTCGACGCGTTCCTGTTGCGGCGAGCGGGCGTACAACTCGCGATAGCATTTGGAGAAATGCGAGGCGGAAACAAAGCCGCAGGCGACCGCCACTTCGACCACCGGCAACGACGACTGGATCAGCAGGTGCCGGGCGCGGTCGAGGCGGATCTCCAGATAGTAACGGGCAGGGGAGCGCCCCATCTCGGTGCGGAACAGGCGCTCAATCTGCCGGCGCGACAGGTCGACATGGTCAGCGATCTCGATCAGCGAGAGCGGCTCGGAGAGATTGGCTTCCATCAGCTCGATAATGGTCAGCACCTTGGAATTCTGCACGCCAAGGCGGGCGCGCAGCGGCAGGCGCTGGCGGTCGGTCGGGCTGCGCACGCGATCGGTCAGCACCTGCTCGCAGACGCGGTTGACGAGGCTCTCGTCGAAATCGTCGCCGATCAGCTTCAGCATCATATCGAGGGCGGCGGTGCCGCCGGCGCAGGTGTAGATGTTCTGGTCGATCTCGAAGAGGTCGGCGAAGACATTGGCCTTGGGGAACGCCTCGGAAAAGCCCGGCAGGTTCTCCCAATGGATGGCGCAGCGCTTGTTGGACAACAGGCCTGCTGCGGCCAGGATATGCGCGCCGGTGCACAGGCCGCCGACGGCAACGCCACGATTGTACTCTTCGCGCAACCAGGCAAAGGCCGATTTGTTCTGGTAGCGCTCGACATTGATGCCGCTGCAGACGATGGCCATGTTCGGCCGGTCCGGTCCGGACATTTTCTTGCGCTCTTCCTCCAGCGAGGTGTTGACGGCGCATTCGACGCCGTTCGAGGCGCGCACCGGCTTGCCGTCGATGCTGGCGAGCCGCCAGCGATAGGCTTCATAGCCGAGCATGCGGTTGGCCGAACGCAACGGATCGAGCGCCGTCGCGAAGGCGATCATGGTGAAATCGGGGACCAGGAAGAATACGAACGATCGCCGGATCGGGTGCTTTACGACGTTCACGGGTAGATCCTCACGCTGCAATGGCGCGAACAGGATGTCGCGATCAGCATAGCGACATCAGGAAAGACGTTTCCTGTCAATTGGCTAGATGGCAACGGAGCGACTTTATTTGCGACACGGGTCGCAAATGGGCAATCGCTGTGCGGCGAAGGACGTGACAGGCCGCCGGATCGACCAACGAGCCTACGCAGTCTGCGCACACGAAAACGCCGCCTCGGCAAAACCAAGGCGGCGCTGGATCGACTTCGAAGCAGCGCTGGGCTGCTTCCGCCAGGATTGCTGTCTCAGGCGACGAAGCCGAGGCGCGCGGCAGCCATGGCCCCGGTCTGGCCGGGCATGGTGTTGGCCAGGCGCTGGCGCTCGAGCGCGGTCGTCAGGTTCATTTCGCGGCGGGCAAAGAGGCGGGCAAAAAGCTTCATGATCATCTCCATTCGGTTGCTCAGACGGGTCGCCTTCGCTTGATGGAGTGGGGCAGCTCGTTTGTTGATGATGATATAGGCTTACGTGAGGGGAAACTAAATCGCAAAAGCGAAGCACTTGATATGAAAAGCGACACCGAATGCGACAAATTTGGGCAATCTGCCTAGGATTTTCGATTATTTACAATGTGTTGATTGCCAGTGCGGGCTGCTATGCGACTTGCTCATATGCGGCATGCGACGGCGACATGGCTCGGGAAAATCATTTGAATACAAACAAAAAGGCCTGCCGGGCTGATCTGCGCGGCAGGCCTTCAGCTGTTGATACACACGGTTTACTTTGCTCCAGCCCAAGATCCCACACCATGGCGAGTGCCGGTCTTGGCATCGGCAGCTTCGGGCCAGCCGATATCCTTCTGCAGTTCAATCGGCAGCGCGCGGATGGCGCGTTCCGTCTGGTAGCGGGCACGGGCCTCGCTGAACTCGGTCGCGATCCGACCGATGGATGACAGGATAGACATCTCATTCTCCTTCGCGTTGGCCGGGATGTCCCGGCGCTTGCAGCGTCAGGCGGTACACCGGGTTTGTTTCAGCTTCATTTCGTGTCGATTGCAGGTCCGTGTCATAGTTGTTTCGGGACCACTTCGATGCGTCCTGCCTTCGATGGAGTTGACTATCCTCCCAAACTGATGTTCAATCAAACGAAATGGAATGATGGTTTGCATCAGAAAAATTGAAGGTCGCTTGCCATGAACGCCCCACTCAATCATCCGCTGCCGCTGCTCGATCTCGACGTTCTGCGCACTTTCGTCGCAATCGCCGAGACCGGCAGCTTCACCACTGCGGCCAATGCGGTCTTCCGCACGCCGTCGGCCGTCTCCATGCAGATCAAGAAGCTGGAGGACATTCTCGGCCGCTCGGTGTTCGCGCGCGACGCCCGTTCGGTGACGCTGACCACCGATGGCGAGATGCTGCTCGGCTATGCGCGCCGGCTGCTGTCGATCAATCGCGAGGTGGTGTCGAAGTTCATCATTCCAGACATTGTCGGGGTGGTGCGGCTCGGCTCGCCGGACGATTATGGCGAACGTGTGCTGCCGCATGTGCTGAAGCGATTCGCACAGTCGCATCCTTCCATCGCGGTCGACGTCACCATCGACCAGAGCGTCAACCTGCGCCGTCGCATGGACGATCGGGCACTCGACATCACGCTGCTCACCAACTCATACAAGACCAGCGCGATCGGCGCCGAAGTACTGCTCACCGAGCCTATCGTCTGGGCCGGCGCCAAGGGGGGCTGTGCGCATCTGCGCGAGCCGCTGCCGGTCTCCTTGTGGGAAGAAGGCTGCGCCTGGCGGGCGGGTGCATTGGAGGCGCTTGGCCGCGAGGGCCGCAACTACCGTATCGCCTATATGAGCGCGCACACGGCCGGCCAGCGCGCCGCGATCATGGCGGATCTTGCAGTCGCGCCGCTGCCGAAATCCTTCCTCGGCAGTGACATGGTCGAGCTGTGCCCGAAGGACGGCATGCCAGACATAGGCACCTACAACCTCGCCATGGTGGTGACGCCGGACGCCAGCGCGCCGGTGAAGGCAGTCGCCGACCATATCCGAGCGACGTTTGAGATGTTCAGGGAAACTGGGAAGTTCTGAGCCAAACTACGACCTGAGCGGCGCAACCAGATCGCGAGGGGTTCCGTCGCGGTCTGCCCTTTGCAGCGACAACTCTCCTGCCTTGGCATGATAACTGTCAGTTTCGTTGGTCAAGAAAGCCACTATGCTGTCCCGCGCGCGTCGCGCCTCCGGCATGTCGATCAACGGCCAGACATGGAACATGCCTTGCTCGTGGACGACCTCAATGTCGACGCCGGCCGCGCGTGCCTTTTCCGCGAAGATCAGATTGTCGGGTGTAAGCAGATCGCGTGAACCGGTCAGCAGCAGCGTTTTGGGCAGCACCGACAGGTCGCCGTAAACCGGGCTGATGCGCCAGTCGGTGGGATCTATGCCGGCGCTGTAAAGCCGGATCGCCTCGCGGCCGCCGGCAATGCCCAGCCATGGATCGTTGCGTTCGGCCTCATACATTTCTGGGTTGGCGAGCGACACGTCAAGGCCGGGCGAAATCAGCACGTGGCGCGATGGCAAGGGCAGGCCGTCTTGCGCAGCCATCATGGTCAGCACGACAGCCATGTTTCCGCCGGCGGAATCGCCCATGAAGATGATGTCATTTGCCCTGGTTTCGCCAAACATCTGGCGGTAGACGGCGCCGACCATACCGAACATGGCGTGGAAATCGTGTTCGGGAGCAATGGGATAGATCGGCACGGTGATACCGAACCCGAGGCGGTCGGCCATGTCGGCGATCAGCCGCCAATGATAGGGGGTGATTTCAAAGACGTAAGCGCCGCCGTGCAGGTAGAGAATCCGCCTCCGCTCACCAGCCTTGGGCGCGATCTCGTAGACGGGAAAGCCGTTGATCGTGCGGGTTGTGATCTCCAGGCGCGACCGCAGCGACGCAGGCGGCCGATGGTTTTCCGTCTTGCGCGCATAGGCGATCCAGCGCTGCAGGTTCTCCGGGCTGGAAAACGCCTTCTTACGGCTGTACCTGAGCACGAACGAAACGACGTGGCTTTTGAGACTGGGCATGCAGATACACGGACTTCGGCTGAGCCGACTAAGAGAACCCCCGACTATTTTGAAGATTGTGTCGCCACCAAAAAAGTCAATATTTATGCAATCTCAACACGGTGGTTTGACTCCAGCTGGCGATAAAGCCTCAGGTCCATGAAGTCGCTAGCCCACCTGGGCAGCTCAGCGCCGCGGGCGGCAGTGCGGCGCGCAGCCAATTGCTGGGTGCAGCCGGAGCCGCATTGCGGCCCCGGCGAATACCAAGCAGCTTGCATTTGTCGATGAAGTTCATCCGCGCTGCATGCCCCAGCCGACCGAAAGCTGCCTTTCGCTCGAACGCGGCGACACCGGCCAGCCAATGTCCTTCTGGATCTCAGGCGGCAAGCTGTTGAGGATGCGCAGCGACTTGCGCGCTTCGCGTGTTTTCTTGAAGGCCGCACCATAGCGGCCGAGGCTTCCGAACATCGACATCTTGATCTCCTTTGGAGCGTTGCGGTGGCCGACAACTGTTTCTGCCTGCCGTTCGATGCCGGTTAAATGCTCCGCACATGTATCTGGCGGATTTCACGAAAACGCGATTTCGTTTCCAGATCGGCGCGATCTGGAAACATTTGCATACAAATGAAAATAGAAAGGCTGACAGCCGAGCGGAGGCGAGTCATCCCCGCCCGCGCCGCGCGGCGTGGCCTTCGCGCGAACGCCGTCGCGGGGCAGCGTCGCCGGCAATGCCGTCTTCGCTCACCGTCTTGCGCGGCGGCAGTTTCACCGCCGCCGACAGCTTGGGGAACGGGTCGATCTTATTTGGGAGCGCCATGGCATAAACGAAATGTTCCTGGAATTTCGGCTCCAGCGCCGTCTCGATCTTCTCGATCCTGCTGACGGTTTCCTCGATCTCGCGGCGATAGCCGCGGTTCAGGAGCGCCATGCGGGCGCCGGCGCCGGCCGCATTGCCGACGGCCGAGACCTTGTCGAGGTCGCAGTCCGGGATCAGGCCCAGCACCATTGCGTATTTCGGATCGATGAACGAGCCGAACGCGCCGGCAAAATGGATACGGTCGACATGTTCGGTGTGCTGCTTTTCCATCAAAAGCTTGGTTCCGGCATAAAGCGCCGCCTTGGCAAGCTGGATGGCGCGCACGTCGGTCTGGGTAATGGTGATTTTGGGCTCGCCTTCCTTCAGCACATAGGAGAAGGTGCGGCCATTGGCGACGACGCGAGGCGAGTGGCCGCTCAGCGATCCATCGACGACGCCGTCCTCGGAAATGATGCCGGCGAGGTACATCTCGGCTACCACCTCGATGATGCCGGAGCCGCAAATGCCGGTGACGCCGGTCGCCTGCACGCTGTCGAGGAAGCCCGGCTCGTCGGACCAGAGTTCCGAGCCGATAACGCGGTATTTCGGCTCCAGCGTTTCGGGATCGATACGGACGCGTTCGATTGCACCCGGTGCGGCGCGCTGGCCACCGGAGATTTCCGCACCCTCGAAGGCCGGGCCGGTTGGCGAGGAGGCCGCCACGACCCGCTGGCGATTGCCGAGCACGATCTCGGCATTGGTACCGACATCGACGATCAGCATCATCTCGTCCTGCCGATGCGGGCCTTCCGACAGCGTCACTGCAGCCGCATCAGCGCCGACATGGCCGGCAATGCAAGGCAGCATGTAAAGCCTGGCGCCCTGGTTGAGTTTCAAGCCGATATCCGATGCCTTGATGTGCACGGCGCCGGAGACGGCTAGCGCGAAGGGAGCGCCGCCGAGTTCGGTCGGATCGATGCCGAGGAACAGATGATGCATGATCGGATTACCGACGAAAACGGAATCCAGGATATCGTTACGCTGGACGTTGCCTTCGGCGCAGACCTTGTCGACGAGGCCCGAAATGGCCTCGCGCACGGCGACCGTCATGCCTTCGCGGCCGTCCGGGTTCATCATCACGTAAGAGACGCGGCTCATCAGATCCTCGCCGAAGCGGATCTGCGGATTGGAGGTGCCCGACGAGGCGGCGACCCGACCCGACAGCAACGACACCAGATGCATGGCGATCGTGGTCGAGCCGATATCGCAGGCAAGCCCGTATGCCTCGTTCTTCAGGCCAGGCCACAGAGCGATGACCCGCGCGGTCTCGCTGTCGGTGTCCTTGTGGATGGCGGCCGTCGCGGTCCAGTTGCCTTTGCGCAAAATGCCTTGCACCTGCGGCAACAGATGGAAATCGAAATCTAGGCTCTTGAGGCCCCAGTCCTTCATCAGCGCGATCTTCAGGCGGTCGAGGTCGCCGAGCGGCTTGTGCATGTCGGGTTCTTCGATCTCGACATAGCACATGCGGATAGCCGCATCGCGGGCGATGACCCTGGTATCGGCGTCCTTGCGGATAGTCTGCGCGTTAATAACGGTGTCCTGCGGCACGTCGACGACGAGATCGCCGAGGATCTGTGCCGAGCAGGACAAGCGGCGCCGCTCGGGGAGCCCGCGAACGCGCTCGTAGCGCTCTTCCTTGGCGCCCTTGGGCGAGAGGTGATCGTTGGAGGAGACGATCTTGTGCTTGGCGAAATTGCCTTCCTGCACCTCGATCTGGCAACGCCCGCAAGTGGCACGCCCGCCGCACACGCTCTCGACGTAGACACCAAGCTGGCGCGCGGCATCCAGAACCGGTGTGCCGACCGGAAACCGCCCGCGCTTGCCCGACGGCATGAACAGCACGAGCGGATCAGTGATGTTGACGGGAGAGTTCATTCGTTCCAGACTTTACGTTCTACGCTGCTCGGGTCTTGGCCACGGCAGCGATGCCGCTGTGTTTCGGTTCCTCCCAGTCGTAAACCCATATCGTGTCGGCCAAGCCATGGCTCAACCCCGGGCCATCCGCGCTTCGCGGCCGCCGCGCCTGCGTCCGCCATTGCCATTGCCATCGCCCGGCGCGTTGACCTGCGTCCGGGCGGCAACGGCCTGGCCGCCTTCAGCAGGCTTGTAGTCCTTGTATGTCCTGATCCAGTTGGTGCAGTTCTCGTCGGTGCCGTTCAGCACGTTGGCGCCGCGCACCGCTTCCATTTCCTGCGGCCGCACCGGGTTCATGATCGCCGAGGTCATGCCGGCGCCGATCACCATCGGGATGAAGGCGGCGTTGATGCCATGACGGTGCGGCAGGCCGAATGAGATGTTGGAGAGGCCACAGGTGGTGTTGACCTTGAGCTCCTCGCGCAGCCGGCGTAGCAGGGCAAATACCTGGCGGCCGGCATCGCCCAGCGCGCCGATCGGCATGACCAGCGGGTCGACGACCACGTCATGCGCCGGAATGCCGAAGTCGGCGCAGCGCTGAACGATCTTCTTGGCGACGGCAAAGCGCACATCGGGGTCCATCGAAATACCGGTCTCGTCGTTGGAAATGGCGACGACCGGAACGTTGTATTTCTTGATCAGCGGCAGGATGGCTTCGAGCTTTTCCTCCTCGCCGGTGACGGAATTGACCAGCGGCCGGCCCTTGGCGACCTTCAGCGCCGCTTCGATCGCGGCGGTCACCGAGGAGTCGATCGACAGCGGCAGATCGACCAGGCCCTGCACGATCTCCAGCGTCTGCACCAGCAGCGCCGGCTCGGTGGCGTTGGGGTCGACTGCGGTGACGCCGGCGTTGACGTCGAGCATGGCCGCGCCGCAGGCGGCCTGCTCCAGCGCATCCTTGATGACGGTCTCAAAATTGCCGGCGATCATTTCGGCGGCGAGCTTTTTGCGGCCGGTCGGATTAATGCGCTCGCCGATCACGCAGAAGGGCTGATCGAAGCCGATGATGATTTCTCGTGTCGCCGAGGCGACGATGGTGCGGGTCATGAAATCTCTCCATCGTGATATAAAGAGTTCTTTATATCGTTATCTGTTTGTGATCAAGCGAATGCTGACGATTCGCGCTGTCAATGCGCGGTTTTGACCATGTCGACCTGGGTTTCGGTGAGGTCGTCATGCAGTATGTGGTCGAGCCGGTCGGCAACGAGCTGGTCGTCGCGGCGGATTTCGCGCTTCCATGGCCGGCGACCCTTCAGCACGCCGGATTCGTCGACGATCTCGGCGACGTATTCTTCCTGGCGATAGGCCATCACATGAACGCCGGACACACCGGGAATTTCCTTCACCTCATTGATGATGTCGATGCAGAGCTGCTTACCTTCCTTCTTCTGATCCTGAGCGCCTTCCAGGCGCTTGACGATCTGATCGGGAATGTGAATGCCCGGCACGTTGGAGCGGATCCATTTGGCCGTCTTGGCCGAGGCCAGCGGCCCGACGCCGCACAGGATGAAGCATTTCTCGGTATAGCCGAGATCGCGGACCTTCTGCATGTAGGTACGGAACATCGGCACGTCGAAGCAATACTGGCTCTGCACGAACTGCGCGCCGGCAGCGATCTTCTTGCCAAGCCGATAGGGCCGGAAATCGATCGGCGGCGCGAACGGGTTGATGGCCGCGCCAAGGAAAAGCTGCGGCGGGGTCGTCAATTTGCGGCCGGACAGGAATTTTCCGTTGTCGCGCATGATACGGCAGGTTTCGAGCAGCGACATGCAGTCGAGATCGAACACCGGCTTGGCGCCGGGCTGGTCGCCGGCCTGCACGCCGTCGCCGGTCAGGCAGAGCATATTGGCGACGCCCATCGCAGCACCCCCAAGCACGTCGCCCTGGATGGCGATGCGGTTCCGGTCGCGGCAGGCGATCTGCATGATCGGGGCATAGCCCATGCGGGTCAGGAGGGCGCAGATGCCGACCGACGACATGTGGCAGTTGGCGCCGGAAGCGTCGACGGCATTGATGGCGTCGACCCAGCCGTCGAAAATCCTGGCGCGGTTGTAGACGTCTTCCGGATCGGCGCTGTCGGGCGGATTGAGCTCGGTCGTCACTGCGAATTCGCCGCGTCTCAATACGCGCTCCAGGCGACCACGCGAGGTGTGGCCGGGCAGGGGATCGAGCGGCAAATGGATGCCGGCCGGATTCTCGTCGGGCTGGCGGCCAATCATGCCGACGCTCCAGTGTTGGTAATGTTCCGGGCCGCATCGCGGGCGGCCGCCGCCTGCGCGGTGACGCGCAGCCACGCGGAGGTCTCGCGCAAGGATTGGTCGACCGGTTTCTGCACCTCCAAAATCCTGTCGCCATGCACCATGTTCCGCGAGCCTTCCCAGGCCTTAACCCAGACGCAGGGCATATCAGGCTCGACCTCGCAATTGCCGTTGGCGCGGACACCGCCACAAGGGCCGTTGCGCAATTGCTTAGGGCAGTTCATCGGGCACGACATGCCGGTCGAGGAAAGGATGCACTGGCCGCACATGCGGCAGTCGAACATGAAACCCTTGACGCGCTTTTCGACGAATTTCACCGGTCCTTCGACGCGGCTGTAGCCGATGCCCTTCCAAAGCGGGTGGAGGAGCAGAAACATGTCGGCGAATTTGGCGTAAAACCATTCGAGCAACCGCGAATGCCGGACCGACCAAAGCCGCACTGCAAACGAACGCTGCACGCGCCGCTGCGGCGACACGTCGGCCGGCTTGTAGTCGGATTTCGGCGCCGCCTTCCTGACGATGGTCGCCTGCGTCAGGCCGGTCTGAGCCGTCGTCGCCGGCATTGATTGGGGATCAGACATTTTCTTTGCCGCCCGCCTTGACCAGAGCTATCAGCCGCTCGCGGTCGTATTTCGCATCGATTTCCTGAAGAGCCTTCTCCGCCTCGGCTTCAAGATCGTCACCGACTAGGATGGGTTCTGCCTTGCGCCATTCGGCAAGATAGTCGTCGGTGCCGCCGGCGCCGGTGCGCATGGCGCACATGTCGATCGCCTCGGTGAAGCGCAGCGGCAGTTCGCGCTTGGCGTTCTGCCGGCCCTTTTTGACGATGACCTGGGCGGGGATGTCGCGCCAGTAGACGACGATCAGATCGGCCATGAATTCCTGCTCCTGCAGAGCGCCGCGCGTCCAATCGAACGCACAAACGATGCTCTACCATCTAACTCCGCTGCATCGTGCCCTCCAAAGATCGATTCCGATGTTTTGGGCCAATGCAGTGGTTTCGAGCATTGCCGGAAGCGCTGTTGGGCTGCTTGTTATGGGACGACGCGGGGGCCTTCAAAAGCGACGCAATCGACGGCCGCGGTTGAAAGCGGAGTCTTTCAGCACAGGTCAGCCGGCGCGGCCATCGAAGCTGCCGACCAGCTTCCTGTGGAAACGCACGTAACCTCGTTCGGTCGTGCCTAGATGCTCCGCGACGATCTCATGGAAGCGCGGCAGGCGGTGGAAGGGAACGGCCGGATAGGAATGGTGCTCCGAATGGTATGGCATGTTCCAGGCCACGAAGCGCACCAGCCTGTTGGTGAAGGTGGTGCGGGTGTTCTCGAGCATGTTGGCGACATGCGGGCACAACGCGTGCTCGGCCAGCAGGTAGGCCCGCAAAAACGGCTGTCCTACCAGCACCGGCACGATCCAGACCCACAACAGCAGCGCCGACTGTATGGTGAGAGATGCGGCCAGCAACACCGCATAACCGATAAGGAACAGCCGTGCTTCGGCAACCACCTTGCCGCGACTCTTTTCCGGTACGAAGCCGTCGCGATTGCGGCCAGCCGCATTGGTTGCGACCACGCGGCCCATGGCGATCCAATAGGGGCCGCCCGACAGATAGCGCAGATATTGGCTGACGGTCTCCGGCTTCGGCGCCCTCAGTTCGGGGTCGTTTTCGGGGTCGTGCGTATGGCGGTGATGGGCGAAATGGAAATAGCGGAACCATGCCGGCGGCAGCAGGATCAGGAAGCCGGCCACGGCGGCAACAGCGCGATTGAGCCACGCCGTCCTGAACGCCGTTTCATGGATGGTCTCGTGCAGCGGCGTGAAGAAGAAGACGATCAGGATTCCCTGCGGCAAGACGAGAAGCGGCCAGAACGGGATGCGGGCGGCGATCAACGCGCCCAGCAGGATAACCAGCCCGCCATGGGCGGCCAGCCGGAAAATGCCTGGCCGGTCAAGCCTGGCGGTGAGGTCGCGACGGTCCTCGACCGAAAGGCCGGCAATGATGGTGCGGTGATCGATGTCGCTCATGATGCAATGTTAGCGGCGGGTGGGCATCCGGTAAATCGGCGCGTCACCAGACGCCGTTCGTTATCCCGGTCCAGAAATAGGACCAGACCGTCGGGTGATACCATTGTTTCGAAGGCAGGCCGGGCTCGACCGTGCCGAGCTTGCCGGCCAGCGCATCTCTGACCGCCTCGACGCAGATGTCGCGCGAGAACGCCGCCTGCCGCAACGCGTAGCTTGAAATTGTGTCGCCCGGCTGCGGTTTTGCCGGGTCAGCATCATCGTGCCGAGTTGACCGATGGCCGAGGCCCAGCCTTGCCGTCGCGCCCGTCCGAGAAGCAATTGCTTTTTGGATTCAGGTGCTTCGAGGATAACACTGACCGGCCCGAGTTGATCGGCGACCGCGTTGACGATCGCCCAGATATGCGAGCCGCCTTCGGTAACGACGACGATCGGTCGTTGGTTTGGTTTCGACCGTGCCATGGTTCGCGACCTCCGCAAAGACCTGTTCTTTGCGCGCGAATGCTAGGCTGACCGGGTTAACCCTTGGTGATCGGGGCTCAGCGCTTGAGTTCGAGGATGTCGAGCTTCGATTCGTAATAGGGCGCCGGGAACTCGATGCGCCATTCGCTGGCGCTGTTGCGGAAGGCATAGCCGACCTGATCGCTTTCCGGGCCGCTGCCGTAGGGCTTTGCCGGATCGTCGTTGACGTAGAAGGAACCAAGATAGATGGCGCGTTTCTCGCCATCGTCGAAGAAGCGGCCCTTGGTGCGCTGCGAGCCGGTGATCTTTTCCAGTCTCCAGCCGGAACCATCGTCGCTCACCTTGCATTTGAACCAGCCATAGATGACGAGCGGGCTCAATCCGCCGGCCTTGATGGTGCGGCATTGCCAGTTGCCGGTCAGGTCGTTGTCGGAGAAGGAAACCAGCGGCTTTGCCAGCAAGGCGTCGAGCTGCTTGACCTCGGCTGGATCGCCGGCCTTCGCCTCGTCAAGCGCTGCCTTGCGCGTCTCGCCATATTTGTCGAGCCGCGCCTTGTCGGCAGCCGTTATCAACTTCTGCACCTCGCCGTCGGCGAACGCGGGCATGGTCAAGCAGAGGACAGTTGCTGCGGCAAACATGAGGCGAGCGATCATCGGTGGCGTTTCCCTGTTGATGGCTAGAGCAGCCCGTTTTCTTGTCTGGCGCATACCTTAATGTTTCGCCACGTTCTGTCATCCGTGCTTGGGCATCGACAGCGGAAACGAGGTGGAAAGAATGCGGATCTTGCTGACGGGATCGTCGGGCTGGCTGGGCAGCGCCTTGGCACCGCGCCTGCGGGCCCTCGGCCATGACGTCACCGGCCTCGATCCCGTTCCGTCTTCGGAAACTCCAATCGTCGGCTCAGTCGCCGATCGCGACCTGGTCATGCAGGCGGTCGAGGAGAACCGCATCGAGGCCATCATCCACAGCGGCGCGCTGCACAAGCCCGACATCGAACGTTATCGCAACGAGGATTTCGTCGAGACGAATGTGCGCGGCACGCTCAACCTGCTCGATGCGGCCGCTGCATTCGCGGTTCAGCGCTTCGTGTTTACGTCGACGACATCGCTGATGATTTCCGAGGCCATACGCGCCGGTTTCACGGGAGGCGCGCGCAAGGCGGCATGGCTGACGGAAGACATGTCGCCGGAGCCACGCAACATCTATGGCGTCACCAAGCTTGCCGCGGAACATCTTTGTCGCCTTTACCAGCTCCAGTTCGGCCTTCCGTCGATCGTACTGCGCACCGCTCGGTTCTTTCCCGAAGCAGACGATATGGCGCACGTGATCGAACAGTCGGACGCCAACACCAAAGCCAATGAGCTTTTGTTTCGCCGGCTGACGGTGGAGGATGCTGCCGATGCCCATATCGCTGCCTTGGAGAAAGCACCGCAATTGGGCTTCGACATCTTCATCATTTCGGCACCGACACCGTTCCAGCCCGAGGATTGCGCGGCATTGATCGCCGATGCACCCTCGGTCGTCGCACGCTATTTTCCGGATTATCCGGCACTCTACGCGAAGAAAGGCTGGACGATTTTTTCGTCGATCGACCGGGTCTACGATGCGTCGCGAGCGAGGGACCGGCTGGGTTTCGTCTGCAAGACGAGCTTTGCCGATGTGCTCGCCGGGCTCGAAGCTGAAGAAGGCCTTGCCTAGAAGTACCGTCAAGCCAGGATTGCAGCGCTGGCCAGTTCCTTCGTCAGGTCACCATAGCCGGTCGAGCGCCGCTCATAGGCGAGACCGAGCATTTTCGCCGCCTTTTCGGCGACCTTGTCGAGTTCCGGGTCGTCAGTCTGAGCGATATAGATCAGCTTCTCGTAGTTGCCGAAATAGTCCTTGATCAGCTCCGGGTGCTTGTCCAGGCCGAGCGGCTTCATGAAGAAGGCATCGAATTGCCGGCAGAGGAAATCGGTCATGTAGAACGACATCATGTCATCATCGGCGACCTTCGCATAGGTATCCATGCCCTGGTAGAAAGCAAAGCAATGCGGCCCGGCCATGCGCTCGACGCCATGCTTCTCGCAGATCCGATCGAGCAAGCCACCCGTGCCGCAATCGGCATAGCCGACGAAGATGTGTCTGTAGCCGTCGGTCTTGGCCTTCTCGATTGCCTTGTCCATGGCCGGCGCGATGCGGTCCGGATAGAAGTGGAACTCCGCTGGCAGGCAGGTCAGGTCGAGATGGTCGAGCCCAAGCTGCTCCTTGACCGCCAAAACCTCGCGCGCAATCATCCCGCAGGCGATGACGAGCAGCCTGTCGCCCTGATCGGATTGTTGTTTTCGCGCGGTAGTCATGGAACCAGTCTAATCCATCTTCGTTGCTGTCCAGCGAATTTATATGCTGAGGGAGACACCATTCATGAAATTGTTCCGCGTTGCGCCAATCGCTATTCTCGCCTGCGCCTTGGCTGTTTCGGCCTGCGCCAACACGGTGCGCGGCGTCGGTAAGGATATCAAATCCACTGCTAAAGCTGTTGACGATACCGTCAAGAAACCCTGATCCGCACGGCTCTAAACATTTGGGAATAAAAAAGCCGCACTGCAAGGCGCGGCTTTTCTCGTTGGTGCCGGACTTATTGACCTCAGGCCGAAGCGCGGACGTTGTGCTTGCGCTTCATGAAGTCCTTGGCGGTCTCGACCGCCACCGCGGCGTCGCGGCAATAGGCGTCGGCACCGACGGCTTTGCCGAATTCCTCGTTGAGCGGCGCACCGCCGACCAGCACAACATAGTCGTCGCGAATGCCCTTTTCCTTCATCGTATCGATGACGACCTTCATGTAAGGCATGGTCGTCGTCAGTAGCGCTGACATGCCGATAATGTCGGGCTGGTGCTTTTCGATGGCATCGAGATATTTTTCGACCGCATTGTTGATGCCGAGGTCAATGACATCGAAGCCGGCGCCTTCCATCATCATGCCGACCAGGTTCTTGCCGATATCGTGGATGTCGCCCTTGACGGTGCCGATCACCATCTTACCCTGCTTTGGTGCGCCAGTGGCGACAAGCAGCGGACGCAGGATGAACATGCCGGCCTTCATCGCGTTGGCCGACAGCAGCACTTCGGGAACGAACAGGATGCCATCGCGGAAGTCCTCACCGACGATGCGCATGCCTTCGACCAGAGCCTCGGTCAACACCTTGTAAGGCGCCCAGCCGCGTTCGAGAAGGATATTGGTGCCTTCCTCGATTTCTTCCTTCAACCCGTCATAAAGATCGTCGTGCATCTGCTGCACCAACTCGTCGTCGGAGAGTTCCGAAAGGATGATCTCGTCGTCGGCCATTTTTTCTCAGGCTCCTTGCCGGCTACAACTATCGCGGCAGCTTAAAAATATCGCGCCAATACCTAACCCGCATGGGCCGGTTGTCCATAGCCGATTTGCGACTTCCCGCAAAACGAAAGCGACCGTAAATCTCTTGGAATTCTTGTCGATTTTGCGACAGGCGTTGGCGCTGGCGGGCCGTTTCGAATAGGGTGCATGGCTACGATCCGGCCAGAGACCGCAATATGCGGCCGCAAACGGATTTCAGGCCGGTACAAGAGCCCGGCCGGAGTAAATCAAGGCCAGAACGAAAGCCAGGGAAGAACGATTATGAGTGAGAACGCGCCGGTCGATCAGGAAGCGTCAAACGCGCGGCGCGGGCGCGCTGCCAGCGGTGGCGCCGCAGCCCGACGGGCTGCACGTTCGGGCGGCGGCCCCGGCACACAGCTCACCTATATCAAGCGCAAGATCAACGTCTATGAAGTGCTGGACGAGGAAGGGCTGGCGCTGATCGAAAAGAACACCGACACGGTGCTGGAGGAGATCGGCATCATCTTCCGCGACGACGCCGAGGCGCTAAAGCTTTGGAAAGAGGCGGGCGCCGACGTCAAGGGCGAGCGGGTGCATTTCCCCAAGGGCCTCTGCCGCTCGCTGTTGAAGACCGCTCCGTCCGTGTATACCCAGCACGCCCGCAACGGCGAGCGCTCGGTGCAGATCGGCGGCAACGCGACAGTGTTCGCGCCGGTCTATGGACCGCCCTTCGTGCGCGATCTCGACGGCGTCAGGCGCTATGCGACGATCGAGGATTTCCGGAATTTCGTAAAACTCGCCTATATGGCGCCGTCGATCCACCATTCGGGCGGCACGGTTTGCGAGCCGGTCGATGTGCCGGTCAACAAACGGCATCTCGATATGGTCTACAGCCATATCAAATATTCGGACAAGCCGTTCATGGGCTCGGTGACCGCGCCCGAGCGCGCTGAAGACACGGTGGCGATGGCCAAGATCGTGTTTGGTGACGATTTCGTCGAGAACAACACGGTGCTGACCAGCCTGATCAATGCCAACTCGCCGATGGTCTTCGACGAGACCATGCTGGGAGCGCTGAAGGTCTATTCGCGCCACAATCAGGCCTGTATCGTCACGCCGTTCATCCTTGCCGGTGCGATGAGCCCGGTGACGGTCGCCGGCACGCTGACACAGGTTTTGGCCGAGGTTCTGGCCGGGGCATCGTTCACACAACTGATCCGGCCGGGTGCGCCGGTTCTGTTCGGCACCTTCGCCTCGTCGATCTCGATGCAGTCGGGCGCGCCGACTTTCGGCACGCCGGAGCCGTCGCTGGTCTCGTATGGCGCCGCACAGCTTGCCCGCAGGCTCGGCCTGCCGTTCCGCACCGGCGGTTCGCTCTGTGCTTCAAAAATCCCCGATGCGCAGGCCGCCTACGAGAGCGCCAACACGCTGAACTCGACGATCCTGGCCGGCACCAATTTCGTGCTGCATTCGGCCGGCTGGCTCGAGGGCGGTCTCGCCTCCTGCTACGAAAAGTTCATGATGGATATCGACCAGCTCGGCATGACGCAGAAGTTCTCCGAAGGCGTCGACCTGTCGGAAAACGGCCAGGCGATGGACGCCATCCGCCAGGTTGGCCCGGGCAGCCACTATCTCGGCTGCGACCACACCCAGGCGAATTTCCAGACCGCGTTCTACCGTTCCAACATCGCCGACAACAATTCTTACGAGCAATGGCTGGCCGAAGGCGAAAAAACCGCGCCGCAGCGCGCCAACGAGCTCGCCCGCCGCTGGCTGGAAAGCTACGAGGCGCCGCATCTCGATCCGGGTATCGACGACGGGCTGAAGGACTTCATTGCCAGGAAGAAGGCGTCGATGGCCGACGCCTTCACCTGAAAGGAGCCCGAATCAGGCGGGGCTAAAGTCGCCAACATCATCCACAAGGAAGTCTGGCGGAGCGCCTTCTCCGACCCGGACAAGAAGGGATGATCCTCGAGCGCAGCATGGTCGAAACCATCGCGGCGGCACTTTCCGCACACGGTCTCGTGCTTTGCGGCGGCTTCAATTTTGCAGGCGCTGAGAAGGCGCCTTCCGATCTCTCCGGCGCTGCCGCCAAATCCATCCTGCTGGTGGGGCAGGCGGGTGCCGCACCTTGGCCGCACTTCATGCGCTGGCTGGAGAAACAGTCACAGCCGATCGACGATCCGCTCGACAGATGGTCGCGCGAAGTGATCGGCGCGGTGGCCGGAAAATTCGGGGCGCGCGCGGTGTCGCCGTCCGACAGGCCTTATCTGCCATTCCAGCAATGGGCGATGCGTGCGGAGGGGCTGAAGCCGTCACCGCTCGGCATTCTCATGCATCCGCAATATGGGCTCTGGCATGCCTATCGCGGCGCGCTGCTGTTCGAAGACGAAATTGCGCTCCAAGAACCCCGCGACATAATTCACCTTTGCGATACATGTCTGGAAAAACCTTGCCTGAAATCCTGTCCGGTAAAGGCTTATTCTGCGGATGGTTTTGCACATGAAACCTGTCTGGCCCATGTGCGCGGGCAAAACGGCGCGCCCTGCCGCACCGGCGGCTGCCTTGATCGCAACGCCTGTCCTTACGGCACCGACTATCGCTATCCGGCCGAAGTTCAGGCCTTTCACATGGCAGCATTCGCGCGTCTGTAGCGTCGCCGATGCCGCACGAAATCTTGAAGCAGATCGCCTCACTACAGCTTGCCGCGACGGTCACCGCGGGTATCTATCGCACGCCGGGCCGGTCGGCATTGTCGGCTACTGCATGGGTGGAGCGCGGGCGCTGAACGCAGCGGCCAGCTATCCCGGCCGCATCGTCGCGGCGGCCAGTTTCCACGGCGGCAATCTGGCTGGTGACGCTGCCAACAGTCCGCACCGGAAGGCCGCTTCGCTCAAGGCAAGGGTTTATATCGGTACGGCCGGCACAGATCGCAGCTTTCCGCCCGCGCAAACGGCGCGGCTGGCTGAAGCGCTGCGCGCGGCCGAGGTCGACCATGTCATCGAGAACTATGCCGGCATGGCGCACGGCTGGTGCGTGCCGGACCACAGCGCCTTCGATGCAGCCGGCGGCGAGCGCCACTGGAAGCGGCTGACGACGCTGTTCGCGGAGACGCTCGGTCAGGGCACGCCAACCGTTACGACGTGACGGCGCGCCAGAAAATTCTTTCCATCGCCCCAAGGAACAGCCATTAGCCTTCGTCCAACAGGCAATGATGGCGATGATGCTGGACGAAAGCGAAGCCTCCGACGCTGAACTGATCGGGCGGGCGAAGGGCGGAGATCGGGGTGCTTTCGGCAAGTTGCTCGGAAGGCACTACGGTTTCGTCTATCGCGCCGCCTATCGCTGGTGCGGGAAAAAGGCCGACGCCGAGGATATCGCCCAGGAAGTCTGCGTCCGGCTTGGCCGGGCGATCCGCGACTATCATGGCAGCGGCGCCTTCACGACATGGCTCTACGCCATGACGCTGAATGCGGCGCGCGACATGATGCGCAAGACCGCCCGCGAGACGGTCAAGACCGATGCCTATGGCGCCTATGTCCTGATTTTGGGGGAAATCTCGGCTGAGCCGGAAGACCCGGCCGAGGCGCTCTGGGCGGCGGTGCGCAAGCTGCCGGACAAGCAGCGCGACGCGGTGCTGCTGGTCTATGGCGAAGGGCTGAGCCATGCAGCCGCCGCCGAGGCGATGGCGATCTCGGAGACGACGGTTTCCTGGCACATCCATGAAGCGAAGAAACGGCTGAAGACGCTGATGCGTTCAGCCGGGGAAGTGTGACCATGGTCGACGACAACGAACTCAAGAGACTGCGCGACATCGCGGCACCGGCGCCGGACGCGGACGCAAAGGCGCGTGCCCTCCAGGCCGCGCTGCGCGCCTATGACATGGAAGAAAGAACTTTACCGGCCGCCCAAGGATCGGTGAGCGGGCTTCGTCTCACAGAGCGAGCACAAAGGCTCTGGAGCGAAATCATGCAAAAGAAACTCTTCGCCACGCCGGCCCTCGCCGGGCTCGTTGCCCTGCCGATCGCCGGATACGCTGCCATGTACATGCTTGGGGAATCCACATTCAGCGGGCCCGAATTCGGCGGGGACGATAAGATCACCGAAACGCTGGCCGACAAGCCGGCGACCGTCAAACCGCCGGTCGTGGCCGAAGCGGACAAGCAGAAGAAGGCGGATGCTGACAGTGAAAATCGCGACGTCGGCGAGGCGCTTGTGGCGCCGACATCGCCGCCGAAAGCGGAATCGACGGCAGTCGGTGGGTTGACGCAGCAGGACGTGCTCACCCGCAATGCTCCCGAACCGGCGCAGAGTGGCGAGTTTGCGCTGAATGGCGGCACCAGCACCGCGGCTCCGGCGGTCGATGGCGGCGCGCGGGTCGGACGTATGCCTGGCACGGTTGCCGAGCCCAAGCTGATGGCACAGCAGCCTGCCGCTGCGCCGGCCGACCAGATGCTGCCGCAAGAGGAAAACCGCGATCGCATCGAGAATTTCAAGACCAATCCGGTGCATGCCGCGCTGGAAGATCCGGTCTCGACGTTCTCTATCGATGTCGACACCGCTTCCTATTCCTTCGTGCGGCGCTCGCTGAAGGAAGGTTTTATTCCGCAAGCCGATACGGTGCGCGTCGAGGAGATGGTCAACTACTTCCCCTATGAGTGGAAGGGACCGGGCTCCGCCTCGGCGCCGTTCAACTCGACCGTCAGCGTCATGCCGACCCCGTGGAACGAGCACACCAGGCTGATGCATGTCGCCATCAAGGGCTTCGACGTGAAGCCGGCCGAGCAGCCCAAGGCCAATCTGGTCTTCCTGATCGATGTGTCGGGCTCGATGAACGAGCAGGACAAGCTGCCGCTCCTGCAGTCGGCCTTCCGACTGCTGGTCAACAAGCTGAGACCTGACGACACCGTCTCGATCGTCACCTATGCGGGCGATGCCGGTACCGTGCTGGAGCCCACCAAGGCTTCGGAAAAGGACAAGATCCTCGCTGCCATCGACAATCTGACATCGGGCGGCTCGACGGCAGGCGAGGCCGGCATCAGGCAAGCCTACCGGCTGGCGCAGAAATCCTTCGTCAAGGACGGCATCAATCGGGTGATGCTCGCCACCGACGGTGATTTCAATGTCGGCCAGACCGACGATGACGATCTGAAGCGGCTGATCGAAAAGGAGCGCAAGACAGGCGTATTCCTGTCGGTGTTCGGCTTCGGCCGCGACAATCTGAACGATCAGATGATGCAGACCATCGCCCAGAACGGCAATGGCACCGCTGCCTATATCGATACGTTGGCGGAGGCCGAGAAGGTACTGGTCGAGGATGCCTCCTCGACACTGTTCACCATCGCCAAGGACGTGAAGATCCAGGTCGAGTTCAACCCGAACAAGGTTTCGGAGTACCGGCTGATCGGCTACGAGACCCGCGCCATGAATCGCGAGGATTTCAACAATGACCGGGTCGACGCCGGCGAGATCGGCTCAGGCCATTCGGTCACAGCGATCTACGAAATCACGCCTAAGGGCAGCGGCGGCGAACAGATTGATCAACTGCGCTATGGCCAGGCCTCGGTGAACAATGGCGGTGTTGCCAATGCCGACGAATATGCCTTCGTCAAGATCCGCTACAAGCTGCCGAACGAGGACACTTCGAAGCTGATCACCACGCCAGTGACGTCAGCCAACGAAGTGGCGTCGTTCGACCAGGCCAGCACCGACCAGCGTTTCTCCGTTGCCGTTGCTGCCTTCGGCCAGAAGCTGCGCGACGAGGATGCGACCGCGAAGTTCGGCTACGACAAGATCATGCAGATTGCCATCGCCGCCAGAGGAGCCGACCCGTTTGGATACCGGTCCGAGTTCCTCTCGCTTGTGCGCCTTGCCTCGGCGCTCGGCGGTAACCGGTAGTGGCAATGACGGCCGGTTTCTTTCAGATGGGATCGTTCTGATAGGGGGAGCCGGCCTACGGGCGGGTGAGGCAGGCCGGCGAGGGAAACCTTGCCGGCCTTTTTTCGCGGCCGCACTGCTTCGCGCGGACGATGTCGCAGACGAAAGCGTCAGGCGCGTCCGCGGCGCCGTTCGCGGCGGGCTTCGCTGGTCTCGGCGACGTTGACCGTCGCCTGCTTGTTACGCATCGGACCGATGCGTTCGACGATCTGCTCGATGGTCGGGCGATCCGACCTGGTGTGCGCATCGAGCGCCTTGCGCATGGCGGCAAGGTGCTGGAACGAGGTACCGCAGCAGCCGCCGACGATCTTGGCGCCGGCATCGACGGCTAGGCGCACATAATCGGCCATCAGCTCGGGCGTGCCCGAATAGTAGATCTCGGCACCGCGAAATTCGGGGATGCCGCAATTGCCCTTGACGATCACCGTTGCTTCCGGCTTCGCCTCGGTCATGTCGAGCAGCGAGGCGAGAATATCGGAGGCGCCGACACCGCAATTGGCGCCGACACCGAGCGGTGTCTGCGACAGGCCATCGACAACGCCGTGAATGTCCTTTGGCAGCAACCCCATCATGGTACGCCCGGCGGTGTCGAAGGAACCGGTATAGGTATACGGCAGGCCGACGCGGATGGCGGCTTCGGCGGCGGCGCGGATCTCGTCGGGCGCCGACATGGTCTCGATCCAGGCGACTTCGGCGCCGCCGGCCTTCAGGCCTTCGATCTGTTCGGCAAAGGCCTCGACCGCCTCATCATAGGTCATGGCGCCGAGCGGTACCAGCAACTCGCCGGTCGGGCCGACTGAGCCGGCCACGATCACCTTGCGGCCGGCCTTTTTTGCAACGGCACTTGCGATCTCGGCGGCGCGCTTGTTCAGTGCATAGACCCGGTCCTGCGCATGATGCAGCTTGAGCCGATGGCGGGTGCCGCCAAAAGAGTTGGTCAGGATGATGTCGGCGCCGGCATCGACAAAGTTCTGGTGCAGGCTGGTGATGGTATCGGGTGCGGTCTCGTTCAAGAGCTCGGGAGCCTCGCCGGCCTCAAGGCCCATGGCGAACAGATTGGTGCCGGTGGCGCCATCGGCGAGCAGGACGCCCCTTTCGGCAAGCAGCGCGTCGATTGGATTGGTCATTGTGGAATACGCCTTCCCGGAGAATTATTGAGATAACGATATAAAGAATTCTTTATGTGACGTCAATGTCGGCGCGGGAAACAGCCGGTCAAAATCGCATCTCCGCCAGCTTTCGTGTGAAGCTGGCCGCCTCATGCGCGTTGACGTCCGCGGCACGGATCAGATTGTCGAAATGGCTGGTCAGGATGCGGATCGGCTGCGTGGCGTTCAGCACCAGATACATGTCGCCGACGTAAATGGCAGCGCGATAAGGTCCGAAGATCGTGTAGGGGATCGAATAGCGCATCCGCCCGTCATAGAGAAACAGGCGGAAGGTGGGATAGAGGTCGTCGAGCAGTGTCGCCATGTGGAGGAGTTGCTGGTGGCGGTCGGCTTCCGGAAAGCGGTCCCACACGCCCAGCCCGCGCGCGAAGATCTCCAGCGTGTGGCGCGGCATACAGACTTCCATGTCGGTTTCGGGCCGTCGGTTATAGTCAATGCGATACTGCGTTTCGCCGGCCTGTGCCTCGCGGCTCTTGTTGGCGATGACGGCTTCATAGTCGACAAGCGCCTCGGTGCGCAGAAGATCGGGAATGCCGGCCGGCACGTAGCGGATTTTCGTTCCCGCCGCCTCGGCATGCCAGCGAGCCAGCAGCGTGCGGTCGAAGCCGTCCGGCGCCTCCTCGATCTCAAGGCTCTCGCGGATTTCACCGGTGACGCCCTCGTCGTGGCTGAGGCCGAGCAGCCAGTCGAGCGAGACTTTGAATTCGGCGGCGATGTTAAGCAGCGTTTCAGCACGGGGAAGGCGGGTCGAGCCGCCGGAGAGCAGCTGCGACAGTGCCGAACGGTCGATGCCAACCGCACCGGCGAACGCTGATTGGTTCAAATCGGACCTTGTCAAGAGCGTTTTCAGGCGCTCGCGAAAGATCGTCGACAGGTCGCGCTTGTCCAAATCGCCGTCCCACTCGATAGGAGGAAAAATTTGCGCTGAAACCTGCGAACGCGGGCTTCAGGCGTAAATGAATCCGGCTCGTTGTTTACAATGCATAACATATGCAGCTGAAAATGCGCAATCGCAACAGTTTGTGCGCTTTATCGCGTTGCCTCGATGCAACACTCCTGACACAATGCTGTCAGGAATCAAACGGGTTCCGGCGACTGGAAGGCAGTGGTCGATAGCATGACGAGCATGGGCAATAGGCGACACGGCGCAGCAGCCATCGAATGGCCGACCGTATTTCTCGCACTTCTCTGCTACGGCGGCTGGCTCGCTGCCGGCTTTCTGCTCTGGCCATCCTACCCGCTGCTGGCGCTCGCCTTTCTGACCCTGATTGCGACGCTGCAATCCTCGCTGATGCACGAGGTCCTGCACGGCCACCCAACCCGGAACGCGCGGCTCAACGAAGCGTTTGTGTTCCTGCCGATTGGCCTTGTCTGGCCGTTTCGCCGGTTCAAGACCATTCACCTGCGCCACCATGCAGACGAGCGCCTGACCGATCCGCTCGACGATCCCGAAAGCTATTACAAGGCGCTCTGGCAGCACGAGGGACTGCCGTCGGCGATGAAATTCCTGCTGAAGATCAACAACACAATGCTCGGCCGTTTCGTGCTGGGCCCTTGGCTGTCCTGCATAGGCTTCTTCATCGACGACGCCAGGCAGGTTGCCGCGGGCGACAAGGTCGTCCGCAAGGCCTGGCTGCTGCACGCTATCGGCCTCGCCATCGTGCTGCCCATCGTGCAGTTCGGCTTCGGCATGCCATTGTGGCTTTACGTTCTGGTGCCGGTATGGCTGGGACAATCGCTGATTTCGATCCGCACCTACGCCGAGCACCAATGGTCGGAACATCCGGAAGGCCGCACGATCATCGTCGAGCGCTCGCCGCTGTCCTTCCTGTTCCTCAACAACAATCTACATTTCGTCCATCATAAGAGCCCGACGGTGGCCTGGTACAGGCTGCCGAAACTGTTTCGCGACCGCCGCGACGAGTGGCTGCGGATGAACAATGGCTACGCCTATCCGAACTATTTCGCGTTGCTCAAGGCCTATGCCTTCAAGGCGAAGGAGCCGGTCGTCCATCCCGTGCTGCGGCGCATGCCGGAACCGGGACGCGCATTCAAGCCGCGTGTCAGGGCACGCAGCCTCAATGGGCTTGGCAGCGCACCGGTACCCGCCGAGCCGCCGAAAGAGTGAATTTTGCGTTGTTGCAGGCGGTTCCGCGCGGACGACGCTTTCCTGAACTTGTCAATTTCCTCGCATAACGGTCAAATCCCCGGCATGAGCGAATTCATTGCGGCTTTGCCGATGTATGACTGGCCGGAAGCGCGGGACGAGGTCGACGCGCAATGGGCGCGGTTGCGCGATACCTTCAGACAAAGAGGCATCGATGCGCCGGAGACGATTATCCGCCGCAATGGCGATTTGCCTCCAGTGCCTGGCGGTATCCGAGACGATCAGGGAAAACCCGTCGCGCCAGATCCGGCGACATTGCCGCCGGACGAGCTGGATTTTCACCGGCTCTGGCTGCACCCGGCGCTGCTCCTTGCGCAAACCTGTTGGGGACCGATGGAACTCGGCCTGTCGCAACGTGTCCAGCTCGTCGGTCAGCCGCGTTATGATGCCTTCGAGGGTGGACAGGGCGAACTCTATTCGAGCGCCATCATCATGAGAGCGGGCGAGGCACCGCAGGCAAGGTCGCCGGCCGACGGCGGTGCCGTCATTCCGCTCGATCTGCTGCGCGGCCAGCGTTTCACCTTTAACAGCTTGGATTCCATGTCGGGCATCATCGCGCCAACTCGCGACCTGCAAGCATTGGGCGAGAGTCTGGACATCTTTTCCGCGTTGAGCGAAAGCTGTGGGCACCGTGCTTCGATCGTTGCTGTTGCCGAGGGCAGGGCCGACGTCGCGGCGATCGACTGCGAGAGCTGGGCGCTGGCGCAGCGTTTCGAGCCTGCGGCCCAGAAGGTGACGGTGGTCGGCTGGACAAGGCGTCGCAAAGGCTTGCCGTTCATCACGGCAAGGACAACGCCGGAAACGATCGTCACCACGATGCGCGAGGCGATCGCAGCGCTCACATAACCGCGTCGCGTTCGGTCGGCCTCATGCGAGCACTTTAGATTCCTGTTTATGCATGTCGTTATCGCAGAACCGCTGCACACCCTCGGGTCAAGCCCGGGGGCATGCTTTTACGCGACATGCATTAGCGTCGCTCAGCCGCCAAGCAGCCGATTGTCGAGCGGGTAGGTCGAAAGCTTCTCATTGCCGGTTTCGGTGATCAGGATCTGTTCCTCGATCTTGACGCCTTCGTAGCAGCCAAGCCGGCCGATATAGCTCTCGACGCACAGCACCATGCCAGGTTCGAGCACTCCGTCGGGTGTGTCGTCGGTCCAGTCGCTAGCATGCGGCAAGGTCGGGTATTCGTCGGCAAGACCGACGCCGTGATAGAGCACCCCGTAACGGGCCGGGAAGCAGTCCCCGGGCGGCACTGACGAGCGCTCGACGAGGTCGCGGAACGATACGCCCGGCCGCATCAGCTCCGTGTTGTGGGCGATCTGGTCGGCGGCGATTCGGAACAGGTCGCGCTGCTCCTGCGAGGGCGGCGCGTCACCGCAAAGCCAAGTGCGCGAAAGGTCGGCGCAGAAGCCGTAAGGACCGATCAGGTCGGTGTCGAAAGCGACGAGCTCGCCGGCCTCGATCGTCCGCGACGAACACTCCTGAAACCATGGATTGGTGCGCGGACCTGACGACAGGAGCCGGGTTTCGATCCATTCGCCGCCGCGCGCGATGTTGCCACGATGGAGTTCGGCCCACAATTCATTCTCCGAGATGCCAGGCCTCAGCGCCTGCTCCATCTCACTCATCGCTGCCTCGCAAGCGACGATCGCCCGGCGCATGGCAAGGATCTCGTCGGGCGATTTGATCAGCCGCGCATTTTCCATCACCGCCTCGCCATTGCCGGTCGAAATGCCGAGACGGGCGAGCTCTTCGATGCCCTCGGGATTGATGTGGTCGATCGCGATACGGCGATTGCCGCCGCCGTGTTCCAATACCAGCTCGGCAATGCCGGCTGCCCAGCGGCGGACTTTTTGACCGGTCAGCTCGCCGCTGTACAGATAAGCCCACGACACTGCCGGCCGCACCTCGTCGACGACCCCGGAATGATCGGAAAGGTGCTCGCAGGAGAAATAGTCGAACAGCACCACCGGGCCATCGGTGGCGACGAAACAATGCCTGGTCCGATTGTGTGCGACCCAGAGCTGCATGTTGGTCGCATCCGTCGCATAGCGGATGTTGACCGGATCGTAGAGCAAGGCTCCCGCATAGTCGCGGCGCTTCAGCTCGGCGCGGATGCGCTCGAGCCGGTATCGGCGCATGGCGAGCAGGTCAGGAGCAGCAATTCCCGCCGCCTGCCATTCGGCTTCCGCCAGCGCTCCATAGCCCAGCACATGCTGGTTGAGTTCAGCGGCCTTCAGCCGCGATTTTTTGCGCAGCACATCGTTCGAGCCGTCCGGCTCGAACGGCATGATCTTGCGGTGATGACGGGGCCGGTCAGTCGGGTTCCTGTCCACCCTCGGCTCCTCCGCTAACGCTTTCTTTTGGCGCTGTGGCTCCTCCCACCGCCATTCTCTTCAATCTTACATAGGCGCCGGGACGGGTGGACTTGTCGGTTCCACGCAACAGCGGAACCATCATTTGCCGCGGCTGGCCGTCCGGCTCATAGCCGGCCGCTTTGAGCTGCTCCAAAATGACCGGACGCGGATCGTCGCGGTCAAGCCAGACGAGTACGGCCGGCTCCTGCATCAGCATTTCGAAATTAGGCACTTCCTGGTCAAGTGCGACCAGTTTTTCGTCGACCAGCCGCAGGTTTCCGACCCATGCACCATCAGATATTGCGGTTTTGACCGGTCCGTCCGCAGTCAGTTGGCGATAGAGGGCGGGGTAATCCACGCGGATCATCCGCGACAGACCACTGGTCCCGTTTATCTGGACGTACCAGGTGGCGGGCGCGAGGAGCACGGCGATGATCGCTCCAGCCGCGATTACCAGGAGCTGCGCATTCCTGCCGTGCGGTGCCAGCCGTTCCATAGTGGCGACGATGGCCAGCGGCAACATGAACAGGACCGGTAGCAGCCAACGGTCTTTGACCACCGTCACGCCGGTGGCCAGTACCAGTATTGCAAGCATGGCCAGGCCGAGCGCCAAGGTACGCCGCAACAGAATTTCCCGAGGCGGACCTTTCGGGTGCCACTCGGAGAAACGAAACCCGGCCAGCCCGAAAGCCAGCGCGGAAACGAGCACCGGCAAGACCGCGAAATTGAAGGTTCCCATGATAAACTTGCCGGCACCGACAAAAGCCGCCGCCATGCGCCCTCGTTGCGAGTCTATTCCGAACTTCTCGCCTCTCGACAATAAATCGGCGGGATGCATGAGGCTCCAATAGGTGGTTGGCGCCAGCACCAGTATCGCGACCGCTATGCTGATGGCGAACTTCGGATCGAGGATTACGCTGCGCCATTCGCGCAGCGACAGCACTGCAGCAACAAGGGCCACCACGAGGAAGACATCATTATATTTGGCAAGAATTGCGGCCGCCGTGGCCAAGCCAAACGCCGCATAGGCGACCATGCTTCGCCGCTCGAGAAGATAGGCCATGGCAAGCAGGAGCAGCGAGCAGAAGGCGACGACGGCGACGGAATGCGACAAGGCGCGCTGCGATTCCCAGACGATCTGCGGGATCGTAAACAGGCCGAACATGGCCGCCGCCGCTGTCGCTTTGGTGTAGCCAAACCGCCGCATGGCGGCGAACACGCTGCAGGCGGCGAGGAACAGCACGGAGTATTTGACGAGCTTCAGCGTGAAGATACTGGTGCCGAAAACATGCGCGGCCAGCCAGTTGATCCAGGTGTAGAGGGGTGGTTGCGAGCCGCCATATCCAGCCCAGAGATACGGTATATAGATCAGCTGCTCCGCATCATCGATGCCGACGCCGGTTCCCGCCCAAGAGCTCAACAGGGACAGTATGATGGTCTGCAAGGCGAAGTAAGCCGCGACCATGACGATCGCCGCCGGGAACGGGCCGATCCGTCCCTCGGCCAGCCACTCGGCCCATCTCAGATTGTACTTCAATGAAATCTCATCGCCCTTGCCAGCAGAGTGTTGCCGGCTGCGCTAGCATGAAGAGCATGCTCCGCACAATGCGACCGGCTGGCTGCGCCTACGTCCTCATCTTTTCGCCGCTCGGATCGAACGGCGGTTCGACATTGATGCGTGCGGGACGCCGGTGGCCAAGGATTTCGATCTCGAACAGGCCGGCGCTCTCGTTCTCGGCAAGCGCTGCCGGTACATAGCCTTGCGCCATCGACTTCTCGACATAATGCGCATAGCCGCCGGAGGTGACCCAGCCGACCACGCGCCAGTCGCCGTCGACAATGCCGCGCACGGCAGACGCGCCTTCGGCGGCGTTCGAGCCGCGCACTTCCTTGCCGCCCGCGTCGAAGCGCGGTGCACCGTAGCCATGCGGCTTTTCCACCGTGCCGTAATCCTTGCCGCCGACTTTGGCCCAGATCGGCTCGTCGCCCATGACGTCGGCATCCGCGGCATCGACGATGAAGGAAACGCGGCGCAGCTTCGGCCCTGCCGCCTGTTCCCTGGCTGCCGCCTCCCGGCCGATGAAATCGTTCTTCTCCAGCTTGATGAAGCGGTCCATCGAGCCTTCGAATGGTCCGTAGATTGGACGTAGCTCGCGGAACCAGGTCGGGAAGTTCTTCTCAAGGCGCATCGAGAGCAAAGCCCGCATGCCGAAATCGATAAGGCCAAACTCTTCGCCAGCCTCCTTGATCGCCTTGTAGACCAGGCGCTGGTAGGCGGGCGCCATCCAGATCTCATAGCCGAGGTCGCCGGTGTAGGTGATGCGGTTGACCATGCAGGGCGCGCCGCCGACCGCCATCTCGCGGAAATCCATGAAGCGGAAGGCCTTGGTCGAGATGTCGACATCGACCAGTTTCTGCAGCAGGTCACGCGATTTCGGCCCGGCGATGGAGAGGCCGACCAGCGTCTGGTCGAAGCGGTGGATGCGCACCTCTGACGCCCTTGGGCCGTCCTTGGGCAGATGCTTCTCGAACCAGCGCATGTGGTATTTCTGCGCTGCCGAAGAACCCCAGATCATGAAGCGTTCTTCGCCCGCCTTGGCGATGGTGAAGTCGCCGATCAGCCGGCCGAACTCGTTCAGCATCGGCGTCAGCACGATGCGGCCGGTCTTTGGCATGCGATTGGTCATCAGCCGGTTGAGGAAATCCTCGGCCCCTGGTCCGGAGACTTCGTATTTGGCGAAGTTGGCGATCTCGGTGACGCCGACCCTCTCGCGGGTGGCTCGCACTTCCTCGCCGATCGGGCCAAAATCATTGGAACGGTGGAAGGACACGATGTCCTTCGGCTCAGAGCCTTTCGGCGCGAACCAGAGCGGGGTTTCGAGCCCCCAGCTATCGCCCATGACGGCGTTGTTGGCGAGCATCGTGTCGTAGAGCGGGGTTGTCTGCGCTGGTCTTGCCGCCGGCAATTCCTCGTTGGGAAAGCGGATGGAGAAACGGCGCGAATAGTTTTCGCGCACCTTTGCGTTGGTGTAGCGCAGCGTTGCCCATTCGCCGAAGCGGGCCACGTCCATGCCCCAGACGTCGAAGCCCGGATCGCCATGGACCATCCAGTTGGACAGTGCGAGACCGACGCCGCCACCCTGGCTGAAGCCGGCCATGACGGCGCAGGCGCACCAGAAATTGGTCAGGCCCTGCACCGGGCCGACCAGCGGGTTGCCGTCCAGCGCGAAGGTGAAGGGACCATTGATGATCTGCTTGATGCCGGCCTTCTCGATGCCGGGGAAATGCTTGAAGCCGATCTCGAGCGACGGCGCGATGCGGTCGATGTCGGGCTGCAGCAGCTCGTGGCCGAAATCCCACGGCGTGTTGACCGGCGACCACGGCTTGCAGGCCTTTTCATAGGTGCCGAGCAGGATGCCGTTGCGCTCCTGGCGGGTATAGATCTCGCCCTTGAAATCGAGCACGCCGATCATCTCGCGGCCGGTCGACTTGTTGAATTCCTCGACCTCCGGCATCTGCTCGGTCAGGAGATACATGTGCTCCATGGCCAGCACCGGCAGTTCGACGCCGACCATGCGACCGATCTCACGCGCCCACAGGCCGCCGCAGTTGACGACATGCTCGGCTTTGACCGTGCCTTGCTCGGTGACGACGTTCCAGGTGCCGTCGACCTCCTGCGTCAGTTCGACGACGCGGTTGCGCAGCACGATCTCGGCGCCCAGCTTCCTGGCGGCCTTGGCATAGGCGTGGGTGGTGCCTGAAGGATCGAGATGGCCCTCGACCGGATCCCACATGGCGCCGACGAAATTCGTCTCGTCCATCAGCGGGAACATCGCCTTCGCCTCGGACGGCGTGATCAGTTCTGTGTCCATGCCGAGATAGCGGCCCTTGGCGTGGGCGAGCCGCAAGAAGTCCATGCGCTCGGGCGTGTCGGCCATCATCACGCCGCCGGTCAGGTGCAGCGAGCAGGATTGGCCGGAAATCTCCTCGATCTCCTTGTAAAGCTGCACCGTATAGGCCTGCAGCTTCGCGACGTTGGGATCGCCGTTCAGCGTATGGAAGCCGCCCGCCGCATGCCAGGACGAGCCGGAGGTGAGCTCCGAACGCTCGATCAGCAGGATGTCGGTCCAGCCAGCCTTGGCCAGATGATAGAGCACCGAGCAGCCAACGACCCCGCCGCCGATGACAACCGCTTTTGCATGAGATTTCATGAAGATAGTTCCGTTTTTGAAGAGATTGAATCGAGTGAGCGGGGCGCGAAAACAAAGCGGAGGTCGAATACAGCGATGTTTTCGGCCAGCCTGCCATCAAGACGGAGTGGGGGTCGACTACTCATCAGATGATCAGAAATCGGTCGGCGCGCCGCCTTCGGCCCGGCGCTTGTCGACGAAAGCGTTGAGCTCCTCGCGGATTGCCGGGTCCATATAAGGCTCTTCATAGGACGCCAGCCGTTCCTTCCATACGCGATTGGCCTTTTCGAGTGCGGTCGGCGATCCGGCCTCAACCCAACTCTCGAAATTGCGCCAGTCGGAAATGATTGGCGCGTAAAACGCGGTCTTGTAGCGGTCCTGCGTGTGCTGGGTGCCGAAGAAATGGCCGCCGGGGCCGACCGACTGGATGGCGTCGAAACCGAGCGCTTCCTCGGAAAGATCGAGCGGCGTCAGGAACTCGGCGACCATCTGCAACAGGTCTATATCGAGGATGGTCTTTTCGTAGGAACAGCGCAGGCCGCCTTCGAGCCAGCCGGCCGCATGCATCATCAGATTGCCGCCACCCTGAATGGCGCCCCACAGCGAGAACACGCTTTCATAGGCGGCTTGCGCGTCGACCGTGTTAGCGGCGCAGGTGTTGGAGGTGCGGTAGGGGATGTTGTAGCGGCGGGCGAGCTGCCCGCCGACCAGCTGCGCCTTCATATATTCCGGCGTGCCGAAGGCCGGCGCGCCGGACTTCATATCGACATTCGAGGTGAAGCCGCCGTAGCCGACAGGCGCGCCCTTGCGCACCATCTGCGCAAAGGCGATGCCGGACAGCGCCTCGGCATTCTGTTGCACCAGCGCGCCGGCAATCGTCACCGGCGCCATGGCGCCGGACAGGGTGAAGGGCGTCACGATGACCACCTGGCCCTTGCTCGACATCTGGATGATACCTTCCATCATCGGCACGTCGAGCTTGAGCGGCGAATTGGTGTTGATGATGGTGAATACCGACGGCTCTGCGAGCAACTGCTCATGGCTGATGCCGCGCGCGATCCTGGTGATCTCGATGCCGTCGACGTTGCGCTCCTTACCGAGCGAATAGATGTGGAACATCTTGTCGGTCAGCGTGGCGAGGTCACGGATGCATTCGAGGTGGCGCACGGACGGATGGATGTCGATCGGCTCGACCGGGTACCCGCCCGTGCAGTTCAATATGTTGTGCATCTGCGCAAGCTTGAGGAAGTTGCGGTAGTCCTGCTGGTTGCCTGGCCGACGGCCGCGGTCGACGTCTGAGCAATTGGGTGCCGACGCCATCATCGAGATGATCAGATTATCGCCACCAAAGCGCACATTGTGCGCCGGGTTGCGGGCGTGGATGGTGAATTCCGGCGGGCAATGGGCAACCAGTTCCAGGATCATGTCGCTGTCGAAGCGCACCCGCTCACTGCCCTCGCGGACATCGGCGCCATGCGCCTTCATGATGCGCCGGGCTTCGTCATGCAGCACGTCGACGCCGATTTCCCGCAGCACGCGCAGAGAGGCGAGGTGAATTGATTCCAGCTCGTCGTCGGAAACCAGCCGGGTCGGCGTCAGCGGGTTCTTCAACTGCCGAAACGGCGGCTGCTCAAACACCGTCGAGCCGCCGGCACGCTTCCCCGCGCGGCCGCCGCGACGGGCGCGGTCGTTTGCCAGTGCCGGTTCGGCGGGCTGAAGGGCGGCGGTCATGATAGTCCTCGTACGCTGCGGCAATGCGGCGGCATAATGGACCGCCGGCCGTCCGGCCATTGCGGAGGCGGCGACCACTAGGGCGAGGGAAGCGACATGCCCTGGGGGCAGCCGGCGGGATCGCCAGCCTCTTGATCGCGTTCCGGCTGGCGCAAGCGGTTTTCGTTGCCGGTGCTTACCGCGACGGAACCGAAACGCTAATCCTGCATCATGGACCGGGCGGAACAAAGCAGCGGCGAAATAGCGCAATGGGCGGCGATCACCGGCGTGATCGCCACCGTCTCGGTGTTCGCCATCGCGCAAGGGCTGAGCTATCCGCTGTTGAGCTTCATCCTGCAGCGCCAGGCCGTCTCGCCGGCCATAATCGGCCTGTCGGCGGCAATGACGCCGATCGGCTTCATCGTCTCGTCGCCGCTGGTTCCGGCGCTGGCGCGGCGTTTCGGGGCAGGGCGCACCGCGCTTACGTGCGCGGCACTTTCCGCGCTGGTGCTGGCGCTGATCGGCTGGACCCAAAATGTCTATCTGTGGTTTCCGCTGCGTTTTTTGATCGGCGCCGTCACCAACCCGCTCTACGTGCTGAGCGAAGTCTGGGTGATCGCACTGGCCCCGCCGGCACGCCGCGGCCGCGTCATGGGCATCTATTCGACCATCATTTCGGCGGGCTTTGCGGCGGGGCCGCTGTGCCTGCTTGCGGTCGGCACCGTGGGATGGCCGCCGTTTCTGGTCGGCATCGGCGCATTCCTGTTTTGCGGCGCCTGCCTCGCCTCGGTGCTGGCACGGCTGCCCAAGGTCGACGAGAGCGGGCACCGGGTTTCGGTGCTGGGGTTCGTGCCGCAGGCGTGGCTGCTGTTATCGGCGGTGATTGTGGCCGCCGGTTTCGAACAGGCGGTGCTCGCCTTGCTGCCGGTCTACGGAACACATTATGGCATTGCGGAAGCGCGCATGTCGGCGCTGCTGTCAGTGATGATCGCCGGCAATATCGCTATGCAGGTGCCGCTCGGCTTGTTGGCGGAACGACTGACAGCGCGGCTGGTGCGGTTCATCTGTGTTTCGATGACGGTGCTGGGATGCGCGCTGCTGCCGGTTCTCATCGAGACGCCGCTGATCTGGCCGTGCGTCTTCGTCTGGGGTGCGGTTTCGTACGGTATCTACACGATGTCGATCATCGAGCTCGGCGAGCGGTTCACCGGCTCGGCACTGGTCGCCGGCAATGCCGCCTTCTCTTTGATGTGGGGCATCGGCGGCATCGCCGTACCGCCGCTGGCGGGCAGCGCCATGGATGTTGTTGGCGCCGGCGGCCTGCCAATGACGTTCGGTGCCATTTGCCTGGCGCTGGCAGTTGTAACGGTCATTCGAAGACGGATGGCGTGAATGCCAGAAAGCCGCCGTTTCTGACGAACGACTTGAATATAAGCGGCCCCATGTCGATCTTGGCTATGCCGCCGCCCGACTCAACCGGAGACCTCATGACCAAATCGAATACCAAGGGCCAGCCGGGTTCGGCGGCCGAAGACCCGTTTCTCTGGCTGGAGGACAGGAGGGGCAAGCAGGCGCTCGACTGGGTGCATCGCCAAAATGCGATCACCGTCGGGGAGCTGCAGGGTGATCCGTCCTATCAGACGTCGTTCGAGACGGCGCTCGACCTGATGACGGCCGAGGATAACATCGCCGTCGGAGCCGCTATCAACGGCTATGTCTATAATTTCTGGCAGGACCGGACGAACCTACTCGGCCTCTGGCGGCGCACCACGGTCGCCTCCTACAAGACCGATAAGCCGGAATGGCAGACAATCATCGACTTCGATAATCTGGCGGCGCAAGAGGGGGTGAAATGGGTGTTCAGCGGCGCCAGTCGGCTCTACCCCGACTTCAGCCGCTGCCTGCTCAACCTGTCGCCGGATGGCGGCGATGCCAGCGAGATGCGCGAATTCGATATCGAAAGCAGATCGTTCGTCGATGGCGGCTTTCGCGCTCCTGCCTCGAAGTCGAGCTTTAGCTGGCTGGACGAGGACACGGTTATCGTTTCCGCCGCTTTCGAGGAGGACGACACGACCCAGTCCGGTTATCCGCGCGTGGTCAAGCTTTGGCGGCGCGGCACGCCACTGGAAGCGGCGACGCCGATCTTCGAGGCGCTGAAGCAGGATCTTGCCGCCGGCGGGTCCGTCGAATTCGACGGCGACAAGCGTCATGTCTTCCTCGCCCGGACCATCGACTTCTTCGCCTCGCACAGTTTCCTGCGGCTGCCATCGGGCGAAAACAGGCGCATCCCGCTGCCGGACGACGTCACCGATACAGCGCTGTTCAAGGGCCAGCTTGTCTTCGGCGTGCGTACCCCATGGATGGCGCCGGACGGCACGCTGTGCAAGCCCGACGGGCTGTATTCACTCGATTTCGAGCGCTGGATCGAAACCGGGCTATTCGGATCCCTCGATACCGTGCTCGAGCCGGCGCACCGTGTCTCGATCGCCGGTATTGCCCGCACGCAGGACCGGCTGTTCATCAATTTGATGGACAATGTGCGCGGCAAGGTCGTCGCCGGCAAGCGCAGCGACAGCGGCTGGGAGTTCAAGCCCGTGGCTTTGCCCGAAAACGGCAATGTCGGCATCAGCCATGCCGAGCATTTCGGTTCCAGCGTCTCCTTCTCCTTCACCGATTTCCTGACGCCGAGCTCGATCATCTGGTCGGACGACAACGCCGCGGGCCTGGCAACGGTGAAGTCGCAGCCGGCGCGTTTCGATGCGTCGTCGCTGGTCTCCGACCAGTTCGAAGCGCGCTCGAAGGATGGCACGATGATCCCGTACTTCGTCGTCAGGAGGCGCGACCTGCATGGACCCGTGCCGACATTGCTTTACGGCTATGGCGGCTTCGAAGTGCCGCTGCTGCCCGGCTATGCCGGCGTGCGCGGCAGGCTGTGGCTGGAGAAGGCTATGCCTATGTGCAGGCCAACATCCGCGGCGGCGGCGAGTTCGGCCCGAACTGGCATCAGGCCGCGCTCAAGGCCAATCGCCAGAATGCCTTCGACGACTTCGCCGCGGTGGCGCAAGATCTGGTCAAACGCGGCATCGCTACGCCCGCCACGCTGGGCATCCAGGGCGGATCGAATGGTGGCTTGCTGACCGGCGTCTCGCTGACCCAGCAACCGGAATTGTTCGGCGCAGTGATCATCGACGTGCCGCTGCTCGATATGCTGCGCTACACCGAACTGCCGCCCGGCGCGTCATGGATGGCCGAGTATGGCGATCCGGCGAAGCCGGAAGAGGCAGCCTGGCTCGCCGCCTATTCGCCCTACCAGCATGTAGACACGGACGCAGCCTATCCGCCGGTGTTGCTGATGACCTCGACCGCCGACGATCGCGTCCATCCCGGGCATGCGCGCAAAATGGCGGCACGGCTGCAGGCGGCCGGCCACGGCAAGACGCTGTTCTTCGAGGAGACCGAGGGCGGCCATGGCGGACGCGGCGATCGGCGGCCGCAGGCCGCACAGGCGGCAATGAAGTACGTCTTCCTGCAGCGGGCCCTGACTGGCACCAATTGACTGGCACCAATTGACCGGCGTCGCTTGACCGGCACGGCTTGAACTGAGGGCTCGAGGCAGCCTAAGGTACATGCATGGCTCGGCTGGCGAAATCGGGTTGCGCATTTGGGGTCGCGGTGACGCCGTCGCCGCGCACGCTTCGCGCCGAGCTGTTGCGGCTGTGCGCCCGCATCGGCTATTCGCCGCCCGCTGTCCTCTGACGAATCCGCCCCGGCGCAAAAGCTGCCGGATTGGTTCAAGAGGAAAGATCAGACATGACCTACCAGAATTATTCGCTGAAGCAGCTTCAGCAGATCGATGCCGCGCATCACCTTCATCCGTTCACCGACCACAAAGAGATGCGCGAGACCGGCTCGCGGATCATCACTCGCGCCAACGGGCCGTTCATCTACAATTCCGAAGGGACGGAAATCCTCGACGGCATGGCAGGGCTGTGGTGCGTCAATGTCGGCTATGGCCGCGACGAGCTGGCCGACGCCGCCTACGCCCAGATGAAGGAATTGCCCTACTACAACTCCTTCTTCAAATGCTCGACGCCGACGCCGGTTCTGCTGTCGAAAAAGCTGGCGGAGATCGCGCCAAGGCACATCAACCAGGTGTTCTACGGCTCATCCGGTTCGGAGGCCAACGACACGGCGCTGCGCCTGGTCCGTCACTATTGGGTGCTGGAAGGCAAACCGGAGAAGAACCGCATCATCTCGCGCAAGATGGGCTATCACGGCTCGACCATCGCCGGCGCCTCGCTCGGCGGCATGGATTTGATGCACAAGCAGCTCGGCGGCGCCGTGCCCAACATCGTCCATGTAATGATGCCCTATGCCTATGAGCTCGCACTGCCCGGCGAAAGCGACCATGATTTCGGCCTGCGCGCGGCAAAAGCGGTCGAGGACGCGATCCTCGAAGCTGGCGCCGACAAGGTGGCCGCCTTCATCGGCGAACCGGTGATGGGGGCAGGCGGGGTGAAGATCCCGCCGATGAGCTATTGGCCGGAAGTGCAGTGCATCTGCCGCAAATACGACGTCCTGCTTATGCTGGACGAGGTCATCACCGGCTACGGCCGCACCGGCGAGTGGTTCGCGGCACAAGCCTTCGATGTCGAGCCCGACACCATCACCACGGCCAAGGCGCTCACCTCTGGCTATCAGCCGCTGTCGGCGCTGCTGGTCGGCGACCGCATCGCGGCGACGCTGGTCGAAAAGGGCGGCGAATTCTATCACGGCTACACCTATGCCGGGCACCCGGTGGCCTGCGCGGTGGCGCTGAAGAACCTCGAGATCATCGAGCGCGAGGGGCTGGTCGAGCGCGTCAGGAACGACACCGGGCCTTACTTCGCCAGGGCTTTGCAGGAACGTCTCGGCGGGCACGATCTGGTCGGCGAGGTGCGCTCGTTCGGGCTGATGGGAGCGATCGAGATCGTCAAGGACAAGGCAACCAAGGAGCGCTTCCTGCCGGCCGGCAACGCGGCGGTGACCGTTCGCGACCACGCAATTGCCCAGGGCATGATGCTACGCGCCACCGGCGACACGATGATCCTGTCGCCGCCGCTGATCTGGACGCGCGAGACGATCGACATGGCCTGCGATCGTATCGCCGGGGCGCTCGATCTGGCCGAAGCAGATCTGCGCAAGCGGTGAACGACCGCCGGGCGCTCCATGTCGGGCGCCCGGCGATCGACCGAGCGCTTGCCGGGCGAGGAAGCGAAACGCAAAAACCGCGCTCCATCGGAACGCGGCTTTGCCAGATACGCACGGCGCTTCGCCAACAATACACTTGCGAAACTGAAGGCGAAACTTACGGGCTCCGGTACGCGAGACCTGATCCGGAGCGCCGGGCGGATGTCCGCCTCGCAATCCGTTTTAAACGCATATCGTTACTGCAGGGTTAGCAAGAGCTTAAGCAAACCTAAATTTGCCGACTTTCCGCTTTGGGCAGATCGAAAACCTGTGAACTTGGAGCTTACGCCGGGTTACCACGGAGGAAATTAATGATGCCGGAAAAATCCGCACCGGCATTCCCTTGTGCGTTGAACAGCGCATAGAGCTGAGCTGCCTCGGCGCCGAGCGGCGTTGCTGCACCGACGCTCTGTGCGGCCTCCTGCGACAGTTTCAAGTCCTTCAGCATCAGTGCCGCCGCGAAGCCAGGCTTATAGCCATTGTTGGCGGGCGATGTCGGCACCGGGCCGGGCACCGGGCAATAGGTGGTCAGCGACCAGCACTGGCCGGACGAGGTCGAGGCGACGTCGAACAGCGCCTGGTGCGACAGGCCGAGCTTTTCCGCCAGCACGAAGGCCTCGGCAACACCGATCATCGAAATGCCCAAAATCATGTTGTTGCAGATCTTCGCCGCCTGTCCGGCGCCGTCGTCGCCGCAATGAACTATGCGGCCGGCCATCGGCTTGAGGATTGGTTCGGCCTTGGCGAAGGCATCCTTCGAACCGCCGGCCATGAAGGTCAGCGTGCCGGCCGCCGCACCGCCCGTGCCGCCGGAGACTGGCGCGTCGATCGACAGCAACCCGTGCTTGGCGGCGATGGTATGGGCCTTTCGAGCCGACTCGACATCGATGGTCGAGGAATCGATGAACAGCGCGCCTTTTTTTGCCTTGGACACTATGTCTGCGTAAACCGACAGAACATGCTTACCGGCTGGCAGCATGGTGATGACCGCATCGGCGTCTTTCACCGCCGCAACGGCGTTGGCCATGATGACGACGCCGTGTTCCCTGGCGATGACGAGGTTCTCCGGCACCAGGTCGAAGCCGTGCACGGCATAACCGGCCTTGACCAGGTTGGCGGCCATCGGATTGCCCATATTGCCGAGGCCGATGAAGGCGATGGTGGTCATGATGGCGCTCCGTGGGTGGGGTGGTGAATATTGAATAGTGAATAGTGAATAGTCATCAGGGATCATGGGTTAGTCGTGTTCTATATGAGTTATTCACCCATTCACTATTAACTACTCACTACTCACTACTCACTACTCACTAAATTCTCTACCGTCCAATCAGCGCGCGTGCGATAATGACGCGCATGATCTCGTTGGTGCCTTCGAGGATCTGGTGGACACGCAGGTCGCGCACCAGCTTCTCGATGCCGTAATCGTGCAGATAACCATAGCCGCCGTGCAGCTGCAGGGCGTCGTTGGCGACATTGAAGCCGGTGTCGGTGACGAAGCGCTTCGCCATCGCCGACCATTTTGAGGCATCCGGCGTGTTGCGGTCGAGCTTCGAGGCGGCGGTGTAGAGGAAGACGCGCGCTGCCTGCAATTCGGTCTCCATGTCCGCAAGCTTGAACTGCAGCGCCTGGAACTGGTTGATCTTCGAGCCGAAAGCCTTGCGCTCGGCCGTGTAAGCGAGCGCCTTGTCGAGTGCCGATTGCGCGCCCCCGAGCGAGCAGGCGGCGATGTTCAACCGGCCGCCGTCGAGCCCGGCCATGGCGATGCCGAAGCCGGCGCCTTCTGCCGACAGAAGGTTTTCCGCCGGCACCTTGCAGTCCTCGAAGACGACCTGGCGCGTCGACTGCATGTGCCAGCCCATCTTGTGCTCGTTGGCGCCGAAAGAAAGGCCCGGCGCATCGTTCGGCACGACGAAGGTGGAAACGCCTTTCGGCCCGTCGGCGCCGGTGCGCGCCATGACGACATAGAGGTCGCTGTCGCCAGCACCGGAGATAAACTGCTTGGCGCCGTTCAGCACATAGTCGCCGCCGCTCTTTGTCGCGCGCGTCTTCAGCGCCGCCGCATCCGAGCCCGAGCCGGGTTCGGTCAGGCAATAGCTTGCCAGCCATTCCATTGAGGTCAGCTTCGGCAGGAAGCGCCGGCGCTGTTCGTCGCTGCCGAAGCGGTCGATCATCGATGCCGCCATATTGTGGATAGAGATGAAGGCGGAAAACGCCGGATCGGCCCGCGAAAGCGCCTCGAAGATCAGCACGGCGTCGAGCCGGCCGAGCCCCGAGCCGCCGACATCCTCGCGGACATATATGCCTCCAAGGCCGAGCGGGCCCGTCTCGCGGATCACGTCGGCGGGGAAATACTTGTTGCGATCCCAGTCGAGTGCGTTCGGCGCCACACGGTCGGCGGCGAAGGCCTCGGCCATCTCCTGGATGGCGCGCTGGTCCTCGTTGAGTTCGAACTGGCCGGTGCCAGCATCGACAGCGGCGTCCATGGCGTGCTCCCTGACGTTTCCGGCCTGCTGGCCTGTCGTTTTTGGCTTTGCGCGCCGCCCAATCTAGACCAATGATGCCGCCGCGCAACCCGACCCGTCTGCGCAGCCGCTGTGCGCGAATGCGCTTTGGAGCAAAGTGTGACGACAAAATTCGACGAACTGCTTGGATGCTTCCATGCCTATCTCCAGACGTTCGATGCTGCGCTGGTGCGCGACGCCGTGGCCCGGATCGGCTGGGATATGCCAAGCCGGCCGCTCGAACCGCATGCACTGCCTTGTCTCGTCCAGCTCGACCGTATCGTCGAACTCGCTCCCGCTGCGGCCAGGCCGCTGGCGCGGCTGGTTGCGGAGCGTCGCGGCGATCTGCGCTGGGGCCAGACCTATGGCGAAGCGGATTTCGGCAAGGTTTTCATCGACAATTACGGCTGGCTGGAGGTGTTCGGTACGCGCGGCCATTTCGTCAATGAAGAGGTCGCGGCCGGCCTGCTGATCCTTGGACCCGACATCGTCTACCCCGATCACCACCATGTCGCGGAGGAGATCTACATCCCGCTGACCGGCGGCACCGAATGGCGCATGGGCGATGGCGGTTTTCGCCTTCGAGCGCCGGGCGAGGTGATCCACCATGCCTCTGGCGTCAGCCACGCCATGCGCACCGGCAAGGAGCCGCTGCTGGCGCTCTATCTCTGGCGCGGCGGGCCACTGGCAGCCAAGTCGACGATCACCGCAACCGTTGCGCAGGGCAGGGACTGATATGGCCAAGGCGATCATGCTGCAGGGCACGGGTTCCGATGTCGGCAAGACGGTGCTCGTCGCCGGCCTCTGCCGCGCGGCGAAGAAGCGCGGCTTGAAAGTGCGGCCGTTCAAGCCGCAGAACATGTCGAACAACGCCGCTGTCGCCGATATTCCAGGCGTTTCAGGCGGCGGTGAGATCGGCCGCGCCCAATGGCTGCAGGCGATCGCCTGCGGCGTGGCGCCGACCATCCACATGAACCCGGTGCTCCTCAAGCCGCAAACCGATGTCGGCGCTCAAGTCGTCGTACAGGGCAAGGTGTTCGGCGAGGCGCGGGCGCGCGACTATCAGGCGCTGAAGGGCCGGCTGATGGATGCGGTGCTGGACTCCTGGGCGACGGTCGGCGAGGGCGCGGACCTGGTCATTGTCGAAGGCGCGGGATCGCCGGCCGAGATCAACCTCAGGAGCCGCGACATTGCCAATATGGGCTTTGCGACGCGCGCCGGCGTGCCGGTGATCCTGGTCGGCGATATCGATCGCGGTGGCGTCATCGCCTCGGTCGCCGGCACCCACCTGATCCTGCCGGACGAGGACCGGCGCATGATCGTCGGCTATCTCATCAACAAGTTCCGCGGCGATGTCTCGCTGTTCGACGATGGCATCGAGGCGATCGAAAAATTCACCGGCTGGCGCTGCTTTGGCGTGGTGCCGTGGCTGAAGGCGGCGGCGCGGCTGCCGTCGGAAGACTCCGTCGTGCTCGAACGGTTGGCGTCCGGTGAGAAGCGCGCGCTGAAGATCGCCGTGCCGGTGCTTTCGCGCATCGCCAATTTCGACGATCTCGACCCGCTCAAGGCCGAACCGCAGGTCGAGGTGGTGTTCGTGCCGCCTGGCCAGCGCCTGCCGCAGGATGCAGGGCTGGTGGTCATTCCCGGCTCGAAGTCGACGATCGGCGATCTCCTGAAATTTCGCGAGAACGGCTGGGACCGCGACCTTGCCGCGCATAGGAAAAGCGGTGGCCATATCGTCGGCATCTGCGGCGGCTTCCAGATGCTCGGCCATGTCGTGCGCGATCCCGATGGTATCGAGGGCAGCGTTACTGAGACGCAAGGTCTCGGGCTGCTCGACGTCCAAACGGTGATGGAGCCGGAAAAGACGGTGCGCAATGTCAGCGCGCGCTCGGTGCCGTTCGATCTGCCGCTCGAGGGCTACGAGATCCATCTCGGCCGCACCACCGGTCCGGACACGCTGCGGCCGTCCGCCGTTATCAACGGCATCGATGACGGCGCTATCTCGGCCGACGGCAAGGTGCTGGGCACCTATATGCACGGGCTGTTTTCCGCCGATGCCTTCCGGGCGAAATTCCTCGAAAGCCTCGGCGTCAAGGGCGGCGGCATCGACTACCGCGCCGAGGTCGAACGGGCACTGGACGAGATCGCCGCCGAGCTGGAAACCCACCTCGACTGCGACGCGATTTTTGGGCTGGCGCGTTAGCTGGCAGCTTCGTCAGCCTTCGGCCAGTAGGTGCCGAACGACCAGACATTGCCTTCCGGATCGCGGCAGATGAATTCGCGGCTGCCATAGTCGCGGTCGGTGAGTTCTTCCAGAATCTGGGCGCCAGCGGTCTTTGCCCGCGCGTATGCCGCATCTGCGTCAGCGACCGCAACGTAGATCGACTTGCCACCGCCCGAACCGGGCGCGCCGACCATCTTGCCATAGGCATCGTCGCGGGCCGTGCCGAGCATGATGATCGAGGAGCCGAAAGCGAGTTCGGCATGGTGCACCACGTCGCCTTCGCCATAGCGGGCGCGAACGCTGAAGCCGAAGGCCTCGCACAGCCAATCGATCATCCTGCCGGCATTCCTGTAGCGCAGCGCCGGATAAAACCGCGGTGGCTCGGTGATGTTCGGCATGACTGATCTCCTTCAGCGGGTTGGTCGATCAACCCAGTCTGGGCGAAGGCTGGTTGCGCGTCTTGAAGAAATGTTACCTCGCGGCGACAGTGGTCGGCGTGACGCCTGCGAGGTCGCGGAACTCGCGCACCAGATGCGCCTGGTCGGCATAGCCGCAGTCGGCGGCGATGTCGGCCCAATCACTGTTGGCCTGTCTCGACAGGCCAAGCGCATGGTTGAAACGGACGATGCGCGACAGCGTTTTTGGGCCGGTGCCGACTGCGTCCGAAAATTTTCCGGCAAGATGCTTGCGGCTCCAGCCAAGCTTTTCGGCCAGCGTCGAGATGCGGGTCCGCCCACGCGTCGAGACGATCTTCTCATAGGCCCAGACCATTTCGGCCTGAGTGCGGTCTGCGGTTGCCAACCGATCGCCGACGAAGGCCTCGGCGATGGCAAAGCGTGAGCTCCAATCCGGCGCATTGCCAAGCCTTTCGCGAAGCGCGATGCCTTCGACGCCGAGCACGTCATCCAGGCCGACCATGCGGTCGGTCAGTTCGCTCATCGGGCGGCGAAGAAGCGACGAGCGCCGAGCGGAGTGAAATTGATCTGCACACAGCAGGCGCCGCCGAAGGATTCGATCACCACCGGCCCGGCATAAAGGCCGGCGGCAAAACTGGCGAAGCGGTCATTGTCGCTGGGGTTCCTGCCGAGCCCGATGGCAAAGGGTTCGGCAAAGCTGATGACCAGCGGCACGGTCAGCGAGGCATATTCGATCGCGCGGAAATGGCCTGGCATGGTTTCGCGAAAGCCGCACATGTCAGTGACGGCCCCCTGAAGCCGATGGCTCGGCGCGCGCCGCACCATCTCGAACCGATCGAGCTCCGGGCTGTCGTGGCGGCCGCCGTCTTCGCTGGTGGGCATGTGCTTTCCCTGGTCCAGGGATTCTAACAGACCATTCTGCAGAATCAAAAGCGCCCGGCTTTTTGGCCGGGCGCTCCGAGTTGCCTGAGATTCCGAATTGTCTGGACGTGTTTAAGCGCCGCGCATCAGACAGCCGGCGGCCAGCACGATGTAGGCGATGACGACAATCCACACGGAAGGCAAAGGGATAAACGCAAGAACGCCAAGCGCGGCGAGAACGCCGATGATGGCGATGACAAGGGATATGATAAAAATAAGCTGGGTAGGTGCACTGAGATTCATGTCCGTCCCTCCTCAACATGATTCGTACAGCGGCATAGTATCAGTCGCACGGTCACACACCAATGAGCGCAGCGGCTTGCCGGATTGGCCGGCAGCTTTCCGGCGAGAAAACAGGCGGCTCCAGAACGCGCACCCCCGTTTGCGCCAGGCCGATTCCGCGCTACCTTCCGAACGAATCGGAAGGGGCTGATGGCGATGGGATTGCTGGACCAGATACGCTCGATTTTCGACGGCGACCCCGGCGTGCGCAAGGTGGCGGACGATCCGGTGCTGTCGGCGGAGCTACTGATGCTGTTCCGCATGATCCTGGCCGATGGTTCGATCAGCGAAAGCGAAATGACCGCCTTCAGGCGTATCTGCCGGGACGCCTTCGGCATTCCCGAAACCAGCGTCGACAGCGTCATCGAATACCTCAACGAATTCGGCTACGAGACCAACGGCTCCCAGGCCATCGCGCAATTCCGCGACCTCGATGTCGAGCGGCGCAAGCTGCTCGCCCGCCACATGGCGGAAATCGCCAAGGCCGATTCGCAACTTGCCGGGAGTGAGATGCAGCTGCTACGCCGCACCCTCGACCTGCTTGAAATCAGCCCTGCCGATGTGGTCAAGCCGCAAGGCTAACGGTCGCCGCTCACCCTTGTTCCTGCAGTCGTTTCGCGATCGCCCGGTGCAAATCTGGAGCGGCGGCGACCAACGCCTTGGCCGCTGCGGATTGCGGGTGGTCGAGCACGTCGCTCGTCCTGCCGCGCTCGACGATCTTGCCGTCATGCATGACCATCACTTCGTCGGTGATGGCGCGGGCGACGGTCAGATCATGGGTGATGAACAGATAGGCGATGCCGAGCTTCTGGTTGAGGTCGGCGAACAGGTCGAGGATCTGGGCGCGGATCGAGACATCGAGCGCCGAGACCGGCTCGTCGGCGACGACCAGCTTCGGCCGCATGATGATGGCGCGGGCGATCGAAAGGCGCTGACGCTGGCCACCCGAAAACTCATGCGGATACTTGTCCATGTCGCCTGGTGAGAGGCCGACCTCGTGTAGCGCATGCGCCACCATCTCGCGTCGCGCGGCGGGCACCGGCTTCTTCTCCAGCACATGCAGCGGCTCGGCCACCAATCCCTCGACCTTCTGGCGTGGGTCGAACGAACCGTACGGGTCCTGGAACACGACCTGCATGTCGCGCCGTGCCGGCTTCAGCTCCGCCTCGCTCTTGCCGGTGAGGGTATCGCCGCGGAAGCGGATCGCTCCCGATGTCGGCCCGTCCAGCGCCAGGACCATGCGGGCGAGCGTCGACTTGCCGCAGCCGGAACGGCCGACGAGCGCCACCGACTGGCCGGGCGCCATCGAGAACGAGACATCGTCGACGGCGCGGATTGGAGCCGCGCGTTTCAACAGGGATGTGCGCCGTCCCGGATAATCCCGCGTTACGTTCTCTACCTGAAGCAGCGGTTTGGCCGATCCGCTGTCATGTGCGCGGGCCCGCGCCGGCACATGCATGGAGGCCTGCGCCAGCTGTCGCGTGTAGGGATGAAGCTGTTCGGACAGCGTGCGCGCGGTATCGCCGGCCTCCATCACCTCGCCATGGCGCAGGATGATGATGCGGTCCGCCATCTCGGTCACCACTGCGAGGTCGTGCGAGATCAGCAGAAGACCCATGCGGTTTTCCGCTACGAGGTCGCGCAGCAGGTCGAGAATCTGCGCCTGCAGCACCACGTCGAGCGCGGTCGTCGGCTCGTCGGCAATCAGCAGCTTGGGCTTCAGCGCACAGGCGATGGCGATGACGACGCGCTGGCGCTGGCCGCCGGAGAGTTCGTGCGGATAACGCGAGAGCGGGAATTGTGCTGCCGGCAGGCCGACCCGGTCCAGCATTTTTCGCGCCCGTTCCTCGGCGTCGGCGCGGCTCGCCCTGGTGTGCCAGCGAATACCCTCGGCGACCTGCTCGCCGATGGTTTTGACCGGATTGAGCGCTGTCATTGGCTCCTGGAACACCATGCCGATGTCGTCGCCGCGCAGCGCGCACATCTGGTCCTCGCTGGCGGCAAGGATGTCGATGCCGTCGAAGGTGATGCGTCCGCTGGTATGCGCCGCCCAGGGCAGAAGCTGCATCACCGTGAGCGCTGTCATCGACTTGCCGGAGCCGGATTCGCCAACCAGCCCCATCACTTCGCCCGGCGCGACGGAAAGTTCGATGTCTCTGAGGATACGGGTGCTGCCGATGGTCAGCGACAGCTTCTCGATTTCGAGCAGGCTCATCGCTGCCGCCGCGATTTCGGATCGAGAATGTCGGCAATGCCGTCGCCAAGCAGGTTCAGGCCAAGCACGGTGACGACGATCGCCATGCCTGGAAAGATCGCCATCCAAGGCGACACCACCATGCGGGTCTGGGCGTCAAACAGCATGCGGCCCCAACTCGGCATTGGCGGCTGGGTGCCCAGCCCGACATAGGAAAGCCCGGCTTCGGCCAGTATGCCCAGCGCGAACTGGATGGTGCCTTGCACCAGCAGCAGCGTGGCGATGTTGGGCAGCACATGTTCGATGCTGATCAGCGTCCTGCTCTTGCCGGCGGCGCGGGCGGCGAGGATGAATTCGCGCGGCCAGATCGCCAGGGCGCCCGCCCGGGCGACGCGCGCGAACACCGGGATGTTGAAGATGCCAATGGCAATGATGGCGTTGAACGCGCCCGGCCCGAAGATGGCGGTGATCATAATTGCCGAAAGCAGCGCCGGAAAGGCGAAGACCAAATCGTTCAACCGCATCAGCACGTCGTCGGCGAAGCCGCCGCGCGCCGCGGCAAAGGCGCCGAGCGGTACGCCGACGCCCATGCCGATGCCGACCGCCACCAGCGCCACGGCAATCGAGTTGCGGGCGCCAACCATGATCATCGACAGGATGTCGCGACCGAAATGGTCGGTGCCGAACCAGTGCGCCAGCGACGGCGCCTGGGTCTTGTCGGAAATGACCAGCCTGGTGACATCGTAAGGCGTCCAGAAGAAGGACATGATCGCGACCGCCGCCACCAGTGCGGTGATGAAGAAGCCGGCGAGGAACGAACGGTTTCGAAACGCCTTGGCCAGGATGCCGGCAAGGTTCTCGTCGGGGATGTCGATGTGCAGCGTCATTGCCGGCCTCTCAGGCGCGGATCGACCACCGCATAGGAGAGATCGACAACGAAATTGACGATTATGACCGCGGCGACCAGCAACATGACGACGCTCTCGACCACGATCAGGTCACGCTGAGTGATCGCCTGGAACACCAGCCGGCCGAGGCCGGGCAAGTAGAAGACGTTCTCGATGATGATGGTGCCGGCAAGCAGGAAAGCGAATTGCAGGCCTAGAATGGTGACCACCGGGATCATGGCGTTGCGCAGCGCATGCCGCCACAAGACAAGGCGATAGGGCAGGCCCTTGGCGCGGGCGGTTCGGATGTAGTCCTCGTTCAGCACTTCGATCAGCGCCGAGCGGGTGACCCGGGCGAGGATCGCCGCCTGTGGCAGAGCGAGGGCGACCGCCGGCAGAAGCAGCGATTTCAGTGCCGGCCAGACGCCGGCGCTCCAGCCGGGAAAGCCGCCGCCCGGCACCAGCCGCAGCCAGACAGCGAACAGATAAATCAGCATCAGCGCAAACCAGAAATTGGGCACGGCGACGCCAAGCTGGGCGGCACCCATCGCGATCGTGTCGCCGGCCCGGCCGTGCCTGCTGGCGGAAAACAGTCCGACCGGAATGGCAATGACGGTGGACAGCGCCAGCGCCATCAGTGCCAGCGGCAGCGAGACGACGAGGCGCTCACGGACCAGATCGATGACCGGTACCGAATAGGTGTAGGAACGGCCGAAATCGAGGCTCAGCAAGCCGCCGGCCCAATGCAGATAGCGCAGCACGACGGGAGCGTTGAGACCCATCTGGTTGCGCAGCAATTCGATCTGGTCGGCGCTGGCGTTCAGGCCAAGCATCAGCCGCGCCGGGTCGCCGGGAATGATCTCCAGCACGGCAAAGACCACCATCGAGGCCAGAACCAGCGTGACGACGGCGATGGCGAGCCGCTTGAGGAGGTAGGCGGTCATGGACGTTGAGGAACCGCTGTGTTGGCGAACGCAAAAACCGGGCGAAGCTTGCGTTCCCGCCCACCCTTTGTGCCGGACATCTCCCCCTCAAGCGGGGAGATTGAGCCCTCATCGCCGCTTTCGCTAACCACTGGCGTTGCCAGGGCAGTGCCAGCGCGGAAACGGCCAGTCTCCCCGCTTGAGGGGGAGATGTCCGGCACAGAGGGGGGTGTGACGGAGTGCAACTTTCGCCCCTTCTGTCAGCGCCTCAATCCGTCCACTTCACCTTGGTCAGGTCGTTGGCCTGGATCGGGGCGTTTTCCCACAGGCCCTGCAGTTTGGCGTCCCAGACGCCGACCTTCGGCAATTCGTACAGGAAGCCGACCACGGCGTCATCTGCCAGGACCTTCTGCGCCTCGCCGAGCAGCGTCGTGCGCTTGGCCTCATCGGAGGTAAGGTTCAGCTCCTCGATGATCTTGTCGAAGGCCGGATTGTCGTAATTGAAGTAATAGTCCTTACGCGAATAGATATCGATGTCGTTAGGCTCGGTATGGGAAACGATGGTCAGGTCGTAATCCTTCTTGGTGAAGACCTGGTCCAGCCATTGCGCCCATTCAACCGGTATGATCTCGAGATCGATGCCGATTTCGCGAAGCTCGGAGGCGATGATCTCGCCACCGAGCCGCGCGTAGGAGGGCGGCGGCAGCTTGAGCGTCGCCTTGAAGCCATTCTCCAGGCCGGCTTCCTTCAGCAATTCCTTGGCCTTCTCCACATTGTGAGGATAGAGGCCGGTGAGGTCGACATAGGCTTTGCTGGCGGGCGACATGTGCGAGCCGATCGGCACGCCGAGGCCGGCCGAGGCGCCGTCGATGATCGCCTTGCGATCGAGCGCAAAGGAAATCGCCTGCCTGACCTGCAGCTTGTCGAAGGGCGGCTTCTTGTTGTTGATCGACAGGATGGTTTCACCCTCGGTCGAGCCGATCACCACCTTGAAGCGTGGGTCGTCCTTCACCTGGGCGACGCTGTCGGGGTCGAAGAACGGAAAGGCCTGAACGTCGCCGGAAAGCAGCGCCGGAACGGCGGCGGCGGCATCCGGAATGATGCGGAACTCGGCCTTGTCGAGGAATACCGGGGCGCCCCAGTAACTGTCCGACTTGACCAGCGTGATCGATGAGCCCTTGGCCCAGTTCTGGAACTTGAATGGGCCGGTGCCAACAGGCTTTTCCTTGTTGGTGTCGGCTGTCTCAGGCGCCACGATAACCGCGTCGCCCCAGCCCATATTGTAGAGGAACGAGCCTTGCGGGTTCTTCAGCGTGACCTTTACCGTCGCGGGATCGACAACCTCGACCTTGTCGATGGCGGCAAACAGGCCCTTTTGCGCGTTGACAGAATTTTCGGCGCGGGCACGGTCGAGCGAGAATTTCACGTCGTCGGCGTTGAAGTCGGTGCCGTCATGGAATTTCACGCCGGTATGCAGCTTGAAAATGTAGACCTTGCCGTCGTCGGAAATGCTCCAGCTTTCCGCGAGATCGGGCAGCACCTCGCCGTTCGGGCCGATGCGGGTCAGGCCCTCGAAGACATTGGCATAGAGTACCTCGTCGATTGCCGCGGCGGCACCCGCGGTCGGGTCGAGATGCGGGGGTTCGAGCGTAATGCCGATGACCAGGTCGGTGCGCGCGGCCATCGCCGAGGTTCCGGCGGCCAACGCCAGCGCCGCGGCGGCCAGAATGGTTTTCCACAATTTCATCGTGCAACTCCCCATGTCTAAAACACGTGCTCAAACCCGGCCGGATAGAAGCGTGAATTCGCCGCCGAGTAAATTGCGTTTCGTCCCGTCGGCGGTCGCCGGGAGGAATGTTTTTTCGCCCAAGGCCGGATCATCGCGGGCCGGCGTCCCTCAGCAGAACGTCGAGGCCGATCGCCATCACCTTTGCCGAGTCCAGCATATCGGCAATGCCGACCCATTCATCGGGCCGGTGGGCGAGATCGAGGATGCCCGGGCCATAGGCGATGCAGTCATAGATGTGGCCGATACGGGCGATGTGCTTCTGGTCGTAAGTGCCGGGCGAAATCACGTAATCCGGTTCGCGGTCGAATATCTCCATGATGCCTTGCGCGACCGCCTTAACCACCGGCGCGTCGCGCTCGGTCATCAGCGGCAGCACCTCCATCAGATCGCGGATTTCGTAGTCGAACTTTTTGCGCTCGCGCTTCAGCCGTTCGAGGATATCGGTCACCTCGCTCTTGACCGTAGCGAGATCCTCTTCGAGCAGGAAGCGGCGGTCGATGGTCAGCCGGCAGGAATCGGGCACGTTGGGCGAGGGCAGGCCGGGCCGGAAATCCTCCGTCTGGCCGCCATGGACCGAGTTGATGTTCATGGTTGAGCGTTTTGCGCCTTCGGGCACGACCGGCATGCACGTCATCTTGCGGTCGAGCGCCGGAAACAATTCGTCCTCGAAGGCGCGCAGCACGGCGCCCATATGGCGCACCGCATTGTCGCCGAGGAACGGCATCGAGCCGTGCGCGATCTCGCCCCTGGTCTCGATCTCCGCCCACCAGACGCCGCGATGGCCAAGGCAGATGCGATCCTTGTTGAGCGGTTCGGGAATGATGACGTGGTCGACCTTCGGCCTGGAGAAATAGCCGAGCTTGGCCAGATGCGCGACGCCGCCAAAGCCGCCGGACTCCTCGTCGACCGTGCCTGAAATCTCGATGGCGCCGGGAAAATCGGGAAAGACCTCCATGAAGGCTTCAGCGGCGATGATCGAGGCGGCAAGCCCGCCTTTCATGTCGCAAGCGCCGCGGCCATAGACCTTGCCATCCCTGACGATGCCGGCGAATGGATCGAGACTCCAGCCGTCGCCGGGCTCGACGACGTCGATATGCGAATTGAAGTGCACGCAAGCACCCGGCGCCCGGCCATCGAAGCGGGCGACGACATTGACGCGCGGGTAATGGTCAGTGTCGCCAGGCGTGCCCTCGGCACGGATGAATTCCGTCTCAAAACCACGCTTCTTCAGCCGCGCGCCGATATATTCGGCACATGGCCGATAGGCTTCGCCGGGCGGATTGATGGTCGGAAAGCGGATCAGATCCGCAGTCAGTGCAACCAGATCATCGGCTCGGTCATCGATAGCCTTGAGGAGCCGTTCGTTCGGTTCGTTCATTCGGCGAATTGAGCAGCGGATGAGGGGGTTTTGCAAGCCCGATGGCGAATTGCCAGGCGATTGCGTGTCGTTACGGCAACTATTGCGGGAAATCGTTCAAATTCGCTGCTTGGGATTGGTGAAATCGTCAGGGAGTAAGTGTTAGCTCGCTGGCTTGCCATCAAAACGCTGGGGAACAGCGTGAGGGCAGGCAGGCAAGGGGCATCAAAGGGGTTTGATTGCATGAAAAACACTGTTCTCATGGCAGCTGCATTAGTAGCGATGCTGTTCGGTTCGTCGTTCGAGAGCCGTGCGGCCAGCCTGGTCGCGAACATCGATATTTCCTCGCAGACGATGACGGTAAGATACGGGCTGTCGTATTACCGGTGGAGCGTTTCCACCGCCCGCAAAGGCTACATCACGCCACGCGGCAGCTATCGTCCACAGCGGACGGCCCGGATGTGGTATTCGCGCAAATACGACATGTCGCCGATGCCCTATTCGGTGTTCTTCCGCGGCGGCTATGCCATCCACGGCACCGGCGCGATCCGGCAATTGGGGCGCCCGGCATCGCATGGCTGTGTGCGTCTTCACCCCAGCAACGCGGCCGCATTCTATTCGATGGTGCGCAAAGCCGGCTTCGGCAATACGCGGATCCTCGTGACGAATTAGGGTCTGCTCCTCGGCCCGCAACAAAAAACCCGCCGGAGCGGCGGGTTCGTCGGAGCCAAATAGCACCATAGCGAAATTAGTAGCATAGCTGCCGGCACAAAGCAAGAACAAAATAAGGCTTGTGCCCGAAAAAGATGGTGCGCTCAGGCGGCTTTGTAGCGCATTGTCGCCGGCCGACGCTTTTTGCGGCCGCTGATCTCCCAGCGCTTGTGGAACCACATCCACTGGCCGGGGTCTTCGCGCACCCAGCGCTCGACCACGTCGTTGAGAAGCTGGGTGGTGGCGGGGACGTCGACACTGCCGCCGGCGGTGCGCGGCAAGGTGAGCTTGTCCTCGATCTCTAGCCGGAAACGATTGTTCGGCAAGCGCACGCAGCGCGCCGGGTAGACATCGCAATCGTAGTGCCGCGCCAGGGTGCCGAGGACCCGGTTGCTCTCGCAGGGGCGGCCGAAGAATGTCGTCTCGAGCCCGCCGGTGAATTTCTGGTCGACTAGCACGCCGATATTGCCGCCCTTCTCCAGGACGGCCGCAAGCGCGAACGAGGCACCGGTCGAAGACGGCAGCAGCGATCCCATGCTCGAGCGGCGGGTCGAGAGGATGTAGTCGGCGAGGTAAGGGTTGTTGGGCGGGCGAAACAGCGCCGTGATATTCATGCCGAAAGTCGCCGCCGCCACCGGCAGCAGTTCGAAATTGCCGAGATGCCCGGTGAAGACGATATGCGGCTTGTCCTCGCCCGCGATGCGCACGAAATGCTCCACGCCCTTGACCTCGACGCGGCCTGGCTTCGTCGCAGTGGGATCGTAGTCGAACAAAGCATCGAGAAAAATGTATTCGGCGGCCAGGCGGGCCATGTTGCCCCACATGTCGGAAGCGATCGCTTCGATCTCGGCATCGCTTTTTTCCGGATAGGCCTGGCGCAGATTGTCGACCGCAACCTGATGGCGCGCCACCCAAGGGCCGATGCGGCGGGCGGCGCGGTCGGCAAAATTGAGCGCGCTGTCGGGCGGCAGCAGGCGCAGCGCGGAGATGATGATCATCGCGACCCGCGCGACCAGCCAGTAATTGAACTGGCGAAGCCGCCTGCCATAGCGGAATCCCAGGTCCCTGCGGATCTTCTTGAAGGCGTTGCCGATCATTCTCAGCCGACGCGCAGGATGATCTTGCCGAAGACGTCGCGGCCTTCCATGCGTTTCAGCGCCGCATCGATGCCGTCGAAGCCGACCTCGGTGTCGATCACCGGCGCGACCAGGCCCGCCGCCATCTTCTGCATGGCGTCGGCCATGTTTTCCATGCGGCAGCCGAACGAGCCGAGCAGCTTCAGCTGCTGCTGGAACAACTGCATCAAATTGATCTGCGTCGACACGCCGGAGGTCGAGCCGCAGGTGACCAGCCGGCCGCCGCGTTTGAGGCACAGCATGGACGCGGCAAAGGTGTCGGCGCCGACATGCTCGAACACCACGTCGACGCCCTTCTTCTTGGTCAGCTTGCGCACGACGCCCTCGAAGCGGTCGTCGCGGTAATTGATGACGTGGTCGGCGCCGAGCGCCTTGGCCTTGTCGATCTTGTCGTTCGAGCCGACGGTGGTGATGACCGTGCAGCCCATCTTCTTGGCCAGCTGAATAGCGGCGGAGCCGATGCCGGAGCCGCCGGCATGGACCAGTATCGTCTCGCCGGGCTGCAGCCGGGCATTGTCGAACAGCATGTGCTCGACCGTGCCGAAGGTGACAGGCGCCACCGCCGCGCCGATTTCGCTCACGCCTGGCGGGGCGGGGACCAGAAGGCGCGCCGGCAAGTTGATCTTTTCCTGCGCAAAGCCGTCGAGATGGAAGCCGTGGACGCCCGAAACATGCTCGCAGAGATTGTCACGGCCTTCGCGGCAGGCGCGGCAAAGCCCGCAGGTGCGGGCGCCATAGATCGACACCAACTGTCCGGGCAGGAGGCTGGAAACGCCGGGGCCGACCGCCTCGACCTCGCCTGAGGCTTCGGCGCCGACGACCAGCGGCAGCTTGCGCTTGGCGAAAGCCATGCCGCGCCAGCCCCAGACGTCGATATGGTTCAGCGCCACGGCCTTGATGCGCAGCGTCACCTCGCCGAGCGACGGCGGCGGCGGTGGCGGCAGGTCCACCGTTTCAAGCCGGCGATCCTCGATAAGTTGCAATGCGCGCATGCCAGATCCCAGGTTGCGCAGGACCGAGAACCGTTTCGGAAAGGACCATGCGCACGACAAAAGTGCTAGAGCGGAACGGTCGCTTAGACCGGTTCCCGCGCCATGACAAGGCAGGTGTTCTGGCCGCCGAAGCCGAAGGAGTTCGACAGGACGGTGCCGACCTCGGCGTTGCGCTTGGTGTTCGGCACCACGTCGAGCACGATCGCCGGGTCGGGATTGTCATAGTTGATGGTCGGCGGAATGACGCTTTCGCGCATCGTCATCAGCGAAAATGCGGCCTCGACGGCACCGGCAGCCGATAGGGTATGGCCGATCATCGACTTGTTCGACGAGACCGGCATTGATGAGATCCGCTCGCCGAATACCGTCGACAGCGACAAGTGCTCCATCTTGTCGTTTTCCGGCGTCGAGGTGCCATGGGCATTGACATAATCGATCCCGTCCTCGCTCAAGCCGGCATCGGCAAGAGCGGCGCGCACCGCCGCGATCGCCGGCGAACCGTCCGGCTTGGAGCGGGTGCGATGGAAGTCGTCGGCCTTTTCGCCGCAGCCGCGCAATATGCCGAGAACGGTGGCGCCGCGGGCCAGTGCTGCCTCCAGCGATTCCAGCACAAGGGCGCCCGAGCCTTCGGCCAGCACGAAGCCGTCGCGGTCCTTGGAGAAGGGTTTTGAGGCCTTTTCGGGGATGTCGTTATGGGTGGAGAGCGCGGACAGAAGCGAGAAGCGGATCAGCGCCTCGGCGGTCGCCGAGCCGTCGGCGCCGATCGACAGCGCCCTGTCGCATTCGCCGCGGCGGATCGCCTCGACACCGAGCTGGATCGCCGTGGCGCCCGAAGCGCAGGCGGTCGACAGCGTGATCGGCAGGCCACGCGTGCCGAAACGGTCGGCAAGCCGGTCGGCGATCGAGCCGAACTGGGTGGTCTCGAAGATGTCGAGTTCCCTGAGGCCGCGCGCTACCCGCAGCAGCCTCTCTGCACCGGTGTCGTGCGTGTCGGAATTGTAGAGCGAAAAGCGCTCGCTCCAGTCGAGCTCGACCGGCGGCGAAGCGAGGAAGAGCGGTCCGCCGAAATCGCCGGCATCGAGGCCGGCCTCCGACATCGCTTCCTGGGCGGCGGTTTCGGCAAGCTCATAGGTGAGAAGACTGGCGCCCTTGGAACTCGACGGCAGGAAATCGACCATGCCGGAGATGCGGGTGTTGAGATGATCGACCGGGAAGCGGGTGATCGGATGGATGCCGGATTTGCCTGACGTAAGTGCCGCCCAATTGTCGGCTTTGCCGACACCGAGCGACGTCACCACGCCGATGCCGGTGACCGCGACGATAGGCCTGCCCATATGGTCGTTCAGATTGGCCATTTGTTGTCCAAAAACCTGTTTCTCTTGCAGCAATCGGATCGCCCGAAACCGCATCACACTTTTCGGTCCGATGCTCTAGGCGGCTTTGATCAGCGCCATGCCCTCGAATTGGTGATAGCCGATCGCCGTTGCAAGGACGGTCTTCGGGACGCCGGAAAACGGTTTTTCGACTGTGGCGTCGAAGACAGGGTAGGCCGCCTTGCGGTCGACAGCCAGGGCCGCCAGCGCAACGGCAAAGGGGAACTGCGCTTCCTTCATGTGGCCGGTCAGCGTCGAAAAGCCGCGTGCGGCGATCGCCGGATTGGCCTCGAGTGCCGATTTCTCGGCGGCGGTCGCGGCATGGGCGCCCGAAGCGCCGGAGATCGCCAGCAGTTCGCCGTCCGGCAATGCGGCTTGCTTCAACAGCGCGGCGATCTCACCGGCGAGTTCGCCCCGCCGTCGCCTGGCGCGACCGGACAGGACCGGGCCGAGTTCCGCGTAGATCTTCCGGCCACGGCTTTCCGCGTGCTCGCGCTGCTCCAGGACGAGAAACGCGCCGCCGGATCCGGTCACCACACCGCCGCCTTCGGCGCCTTGCCTCTGCCAGACCGGCCGCCACGCGCCGCGATGCAGGTAGCCGGCCAATTCATAGCCGAGCAGCATGTCGGAATGTTCGGTCTGGAAAGCGCCGCCGACCAGTATATGCGTCGACTGGCCGGAGCGGATGCGCGCGGCCGCCGTCTCGACCGCGGCAACGCCCGCACCTTCCTCGCCCATGAAGGTGCGAGAGGAGCCTGTCACCTTGTGGACGATCGAGATGTTGCCGGCGAGCAGGTTGGAAAGCTGTGCCAGAAACAGCGTCGGGCGCAATTCCGTGGTCAGCTTCTCGTTAAGCAGCACGTCGCGGTCATTGCGGCTTTCCGATGCCGCGAGAATGGCCGCATCGACCGCCTCGTCGCGCTCGCCGCCGCCGGCGGCCACCACCATGTCCATGGTCGCGCAGAGTTCGTCATTGCCCTTGATGCCGGCATCGTCGAGCGCAAGGCCGGCCGCATAGGTGCCGAGCCTCTGCCAGGTCTCCATCTGCCGCTGGTCGCCGCGCTTGGCGATCTGCAGGTTCCAGTCGATCTCCGGTAGCGGATGGACCGTATAGGGCGAGAAGCGCGAGGCCTCCAGAACCGGCTCAAGGCGCGGCTGGACAAGCTTTTGCCAATGCGCATCCGGACCCTCGCCCAGCGACGAGACAAGGCCGATGCCTGATATGACGACGTCGTGGGGGTTCATTGGGGGCTGTTGTGGGTCGGGCGCGTCAGGCGCTGTGTTCACGCGGCGTTCTTGGCGGCGACGAGCGCGTCGATCTTGGCGCACAGGTTCTTCATGACGAAATAGTCGTCGGTCGAAGCCTTGCCGTCGTTGACCTCCTGCGTCCACTTTTCCAGCGGCACCTTGATGCCGAATTCCTTGTCGATGGCAAAGACGATGTCGAGGAAGTCGAGGCTGTCGATGCCGAGATCGTCGATGGTGTGGCTTTCGGGCGTGATCGTCTCGATATCGATCTCGCTGGTGTCGGCGATGATCTTGGCGACGTTGTCGAACGTGGTGGACAAGGGCTTTTCCTTCGATTGCGGGCGGAATCTGTCCGCATGTGTTTGGCGCTGTCTAATCGGTTTTTCCGGGCAGGAAAAGGCCTGATGCGCCGACCGCAGCTGGGATTGATGTTCTGGCAGAGCAATAGGGGTCGCTGGCAACCCCTCCCGGCGATATGCCCAAACCGTCCCATCTCTGGTCATTGCGTGTACCAATGTACCACGAAGATCTATGACTACAGAAACGCTCGCAGACCGGGTGCGCCTGGAAAAACGATTGGCGAAGGTGCTCAAGGCCTTGGCTGAGCATCGCGACATGAGCCTGGGTGGACGGCTGGCGCATCGCATCCGCTATGTTCGCGTTACGCCGGATTCGCGTTTCGGATTTGTCGAGGTGGCCTGCCGACCGACACTAACGGAGGCACGGAGGCGTCGATTACCTATGCGTTCACGGCCTTGAGCCCGGCAGGAGCATCGTATCTGTCCGAACTGACGGAGGACGCGTTCGCGGACATGATCGAGGGATGGAAGCTCCGTGTCGACGCTTGGCTGGTAGCGGTGAAAATCTGACGCCAGGTAACTTAAACGAATTGCCACCAGGTGGAATGTTACCTTCGTCTCGTAGATGGGAACGAGCAAGTAGCGGACAAAGCGGTCGCTCAGTGAGTTTTCCTTCGTTCTGTGCCTTGATGGGACAATTCTTCGCCGCTGATCGGAGCAACACCCGTGGCCATGCATTCCTTCCACATCCACATCCCGGATGAACAGATCGAGTACCTACAGCGTCGTATCCAAGCGACAAGATGGCCGTCGTCGATCTTCGCATACGGATGGGAGGACGGTACTGACGTTGATTTCCTCAGAAAGCTTTCACGTTACTGGGGATACGATTTCAGGTGGCGCGATCACGAAAAACGTCTGAACCTCTTGCCTCAGTTTAGGGTCACGATAGACGGGTGCGACATCCATTTCGTTCACCAGAAAGGAAAGGGGTCAGCGCCCTTGCCGTTGATCCTCACTCATGGCTGGCCCGGCTCCTTCGCCGAGTTCGAGCATGTCATTCCGCTGCTCACGGATCCTGCCAAATACGGCGGGGATGCCGATGACGCCTTCGATGTCGTCGCACCGTCGCTTCCGGGTTTCGGCTTCTCGTCCCCGCCGCGTCAGGCCGGCGTTAGCTCAAAGCATGTCGCGAAGCTGTGGCGGGGGCTGATGCGCGAACTGGGACATGATCGCTTCGCCGCACAAGGTGGCGACATCGGCGCCGGAGTCTCGACCTGGCTCGCACGGCTTTACCCAGAGGACCTTATCGGATTGCACCTGAATTACATTCCAGGCAGTTTCCGCCCGACCCTCGGTCGCGGCGACCCACCTGTCACGCCGGAGGAGAAGGCATTCCTCGACAGTGCGGCGAATTTCGCCGCGACGGAGGGGGCCTACGCTTTTCTGCAGGGGACCAAGCCCCAGACGCTAGCCTTTGCACTGACAGATTCCCCAATCGGGCTGGCCGCATGGATTGCCGAGAAGTTCCGCAGTTGGAGCGACTGCGAAGGCGAACTCGAACGCGCCATCCCTCTAGACACGCTGCTTACCGACATCTCGCTCTACTGGTTCGGTAACACGATCGAGGCCTCGCTCCGGATTTACAAAGAGAACCGGCTCTGCCCCCTGATCTTCGGGCCAAGGGAGCGAATAACACCGCCCCTCGGCGTTGCAGTCTTCCCCCGAGAGCTTCCTATGCCACCTCGCTCCTGGGTCGAGCGAGTCTTCCGTGTCGAGCGCTGGACCGACATGCCGAAAGGAGGACATTTCGCGGCGATTGAGCAACCCGAACTCCTGGTCGAGGACATCCGGGCCTTTTTTCAGCCGCTGAGGCTCCGGCCGGCAAAGTAGAGGACGAAAACCTCCCCCGTTGTCACGGCTCGGAAGTCCTGATGAGACGTACCATCGCATTCGCTTTCGTTGAAAGCACTCGTTGGTTCTGACCAAGGGTCAATGTCGACCTTGGACTCGATCAAGACCTCATCGCGGGTCGGAACCAGTATTCCGCTTAAGGTACCAAACGCTAGATTTCACTACTAGCGAACGCTTCAACCGGCTCCGGCGCAGTCAGAAAGTGACGCGGCCGAGTACTCGCAGGCCGTCGCCCTGCGGCTCGACGACCACGGCCTCGCCTTCACGCGGCGAGATCCCGGTCAATTCCTTGATGTTTTCGAGATGCGTGACCATGACCAGATTGTCGGAGCCGGAATAGCCGCGGATCTCGGCAAGGATCGCGGCAATCTGGTCGGCCTTTTCCTTTTCGTCGGTCTTCAGCAGGTCAAGCGGTGCGAACGGCTCCGGCTCGCTTTCGAAAGCGATGCGGGCGGTCTCGAGGCAGCGGCAATAGCGGCTGGACAGCACGCGCTCGACCGGTGCGGCGCGGGCGCCAAACAGCGCGCCGATCTTGCGCGCCTGTTGCTTGCCGCGCTCAGAGAGATTGACCTGGGTCGCGCATTTGCCGAGGTCGAAATTGGCCGCATCGGTGGTGCCGGTGACCATGGCATGGCGAAGCAGGACCACATGCCCGCCGTCGCGGAGCAGCGCCCAGCCGGCTTCCGTCGCATGGGCTGTGGCGGAAACGGCAAGCAGCAGCAGCGCCAGCACAAATCGAAGCATCAGACATCCTTTTCGGGTGACCGGCAGGCAGGTCCCCGGTGACCGGCATATAGGGACGGCAAAGCCGGCTGAAAGACAAGCCGAGTGCAACCTGTGGCCGAGACGCCTATTTCTTCGCTATCTGCTTCTTCACCAGATCGATCTTGCGGTCGGTCAGCAGGATGGGGAGTGTGTAGCCGGCTTCGGTAAAGCCTTGCTTGGCGTTCTCGAAGAATTCGATCGCCTTTTGGTATTCGGCATTGCCGCCGCCATAGCTGCCGCGGTTCCAGTGGACGTCGCCGAGATTGTTCTGCTCGAAGGCCCATTGCATCGGCTGGCCTTCGCGGGTGAAGACCTTGAGCGTCGCCTCGAAGGCGGCTTCGGCTTCGTCCAGATATTTGCCGGTCCGTTCGAGATTGCCGAGATTGATCAGGCTCATGCCGATCACCGTCCCCAGATTTTCCGTCGCGGTAACGTTCGCCAGTGCCCTGGCGCCGCGCATCGGCTCCAGCCCGCCGGCGCCGATCGGCGAGGCCGAGGCGGTGGGCGCCCGGCGCAGCACCGCGTCGGCCGGAAACGGGTTGGTGCGGCAGGCATCGAGCAGCATGATCGTTACCGGCACGGTCTTCTTCAGTTCGTCCATGACGGCGGAGATCGGCACCAGGGCCTGATCGGCGTCCTTCAATGAAGAAACGTCGGCGTCGACCGGCACCAGATAGTTTTCGCCGCCGGCCTCGATGCCGTGGCCGGAATAGTAGATCAAGGCGACGTCGGCGTCCTCGGCATCCTCAGCGAAACGCTCGAGGTCGCGCTTCAGCTTTGCCGCGTCGCGGTCGGTGACGCTGCGCGCGTCGAAGCCCAGATCGGTCAGCATCTTGGCGATGTCGCGGGCGTCGTTGGCGGGGTTGGGAAGAGCCGCTATGTGTCGGTATTTCGACTGGCCGACAATCAGCGCCACGCCCTTGAGGCTCTCCGGCTCCGCGGCATGAGCCGAGGTCACCACGAGGCAAAGCATGGCGCCGACGAAAGCCGTCAGCCACGCCTGCTTGAAGAAGTACTGATTTCCGACAAGGCCCATTCGCCGCGTGTCCCCCGACAACCCTGTATAGCGCTGGCATCCAACCATGAGCAAATTCGGGCAAGATCCGAGCAGCCGGATTGTTGGCCGGTACATTCGCGAGGGAAGGGCGATTGCGCCGCCGCCCGGCCTCGCCTATCACGGGAAAAATGTCTCCGCTTACCGAAACCGTCCTCTTCGTCTTCAGTCTCGTCGGGCTCGGCTATCTTGCCGGGTTGACCGGCTATTTGAAGCCGGCGAGCGGCGAGGGCGTATCCGAATTCGCCATCAACGTGGCAATGCCGCTTTTGCTGTTCCAGACCATGGTAAAGGCCGATTTCCACGGCGTGGCGCCGTGGCCGCTATGGGGCGCTTATTTCGCGGCGGTCGCGCTCACCTGGGCCACCGGCCATCTGGTTATTACGCGCATCTTCGGGCGGGACGCCCGCGCCGGCGTCGTCGGCGGCGTATCGTCGTCCTTCTCCAACGTTGTCCTGCTCGGCGCGCCCTTCATCATCGGCGTGTTCGGGCCGGCCGGGTTCGAAGTGCTGTCACTGCTCGTCTCCATTCACTTGCCGGTGATGATGATGGCCTCGATCATCCTGTTCGAGATGTTCGGCCGCGGCGGCAGCGAGCCTGTGCATCCGCTCCGCGTCGTCAGGAGCTTTCTCAGGAGGGTATTCATCAATCCGCTGATCATCGGCATACTGGCCGGGTTGGCGTGGCGCTTCACCGGTGCGCCACTGCCGGTGCTTGCGACGCGGCTGAGCGACGCGCTGGCCGGCACGGCCGCCCCGGTTGCGCTGTTTGCCATGGGGCTCAGCCTGCGCCGCTTTGGCATCTCCGGCAATGTAAGGCCGGCGCTGGCGCTGTCGGCGCTGAAACTGTTCCTGATGCCGGCGCTGGTTCTCGGCCTGGTGTGGCTGATCGGCTTGCCGCCATTGACGGCCAAGGTGGCGGTGATGGTTGCGGCGCTGCCGTCCGGCATCAATTCCTATCTCATCGCGGTGCAGTTCAACACCGGCCAGGCACTGGCATCGAACCAGATGACCATCGCCACCGCCTGTGCTGTCGTGACCACTGCGTTTTGGCTGGCCGTGGTCGTCCATGTTTTTGGGTAGGGTATGTCGATAGTCGGGTGATGCCGGCCTGCGAATGGCGGTTTCCTGCGCTTCCGGTACTCACGGACCCGAATGTCCGCTCCGTTCCGGTTCTCGGAACCCACCCTTCTCGACTCGGCCTGACCTGAATCTCAACATACCCTGGAGCCTTGGCTGCATCGCTCTCGCTTTGGCTGGCCCAAACCCTATATGCCATCTTGTGATTGCTTGCGGGGCTTGCCCTGGGCTAAGAGCAGTGGCTCTAGCGATGCTATCGCGCACGTCCATTCACGAAATCAGCGACCGGCCCGCCAGGTGCCGAACGGAGGCGAGATCATGCTTCAGAAAACCAGCCATTTCATGCGGCAGGCCAATCTCATCAATGGCGAATGGGTGCAGGCCGATTCAGGCCAGACGATCGACGTCAACAATCCTGCCACCGGCCTCAAGATCGGCACTGTGCCGAAGTCGGGCAAGGCCGAGACCCGCCGCGCCATCGAAGCCGCCGACGCTGCTTTCCAGACATGGCGCAAGACCACCGCGCTCGAACGCTCGAAGCTGTTGCGCAAGCTGCACGACGCGATGATGGACAATCAGGACGTGCTGGCCGAACTGCTGACCATCGAGCAGGGCAAGTCGCTGTTCGAATCGAAGGGCGAGATCGGCTCGGCCGCGTCCTACATATTGTGGTTCGCCGAAGAAGGCCGCCGCACCTATGGCGACGTCGTGCCGTCGCCCTGGGCGGACCGCCGTATCCTGGTGACCAAGGAACCGGTCGGCGTCATCGCCGCCATTACGCCGTGGAATTTCCCATCCTCGATGCTGGCCCGCAAGCTTGGCCCGGCGCTTGCCGCCGGCTGTACCGCCGTGGTCAAGCCCGCGTCGCAGACGCCTTATTCCGGCCTTGCCTGGGGCGCGCTTGCCGAGGAGGTCGGCTTCCCCAAAGGCGTAATCAATATCCTGACCGGGGCCGCCGGTGAGATCGGCGACGAGATCTGTGCCAACCCGCTGGTCAAGAAGATCACCTTCACCGGCTCGACGGAGGTCGGCAAGATCCTGATCCAGAAGTCGTCGGTGACCGTCAAGAAAGTGTCGATGGAGCTCGGCGGCAATGCGCCGTTCATCGTCTTCGACGACGCCGACATCGAGCGGGCCGTCGCCGGCGCCATCACCGCCAAGTACCGCAATTCCGGCCAGACCTGCGTCTGCACCAACCGCTTCCTGGTGCAGGCCGGCATCTACGACCAGTTCGTCGAAAAGCTGGCTGCTGCGAGCAACGGCCTGAAGGTCGGTTCCGGCCTCGAAGACGGCGTCCAGCAGGGGCCGCTGATCGACGAGAAGGCGGTGGAGAAGGTCGAGGAACTGATTGCCGACGCTACCGCCAAAGGCGGCAAGGTCGTCGCCGGCGGCAAGCGCCACGCGCTCGGCGGCTCGTTCTTCCAGCCGACGGTGATCGCCAATGCCACGCCGAAAATGCGCTTCATGAAGGAAGAAATCTTCGGCCCGGTAGCGCCGGTATTCAAGTTCGAGACCGAGGAAGAGGCGGTGGCACTCGCGAACGACACCGAGTTCGGCCTGGCCTGCTATTTCTACACCGGCGATCTCGGCCGCGCCTTCCGGGTCATGGAAGGCCTGAAATACGGCATGGTCGGCGTCAATGAGGGGCTCATCACCACCCCTGAAGCGCCGTTCGGCGGCGTCAAGGAATCGGGCCTCGGCAAGGAAGGCGGCCATCAGGGCATCGAGGATTATCTGGACACCAAATATGTCTGCATCGGCGGACTTGGTCTCTAGAAGCCTGATGCGGTAATACCGAAACGACCCTGGGCCGCTTCGAAAGGCCAGGCTGGCATCGAGCAGCAAACTTGCGAGCATGGCAATGAAGGACGGCGAGGTTTTCGGCACGACGCAGGCGGGCGAGGCCGTCCGCCGCTTCACCATCCGTGGCGGCGGCCTTACCGCCAACATCATCGGGCTGGGTGCGATCATCCAGGATCTGCGTCTGGCCGGGCACGACGCGCCGCTGGTGCTCGGCTATGACCGATTCGAGCATTATGAGACCGATACCGCCTTCTTCGGCACCGTCGTCGGGCGCTACGCCAACCGTATCCGCGACGGCCGCTTCACGCTTGCCGGCAAACGCTATCAGACCGAGCGCAATTTCCTCGAAAAGCACACGCTGCATGGCGGTTCGCAAGGTTTTTCGCGCCGGGCCTGGGCGGTTTCGCTGCATGGCAGGGATTTTGTCACGCTGACCCTGCACGACCCCGACGGCACGATGGGCTTTCCCGGCGCGCTCGACGTGACCTGCACCTACCGGCTGAAGATCCCCGGCACGCTCAGCGTCGAACTGACCGCCACCTGCGAGGAGCCGACGCTCTGCAACCTCACCCAGCATTCCTATTTCAACCTGGATGACGGCGGCGCCGGCGACATTCTCGACCACCGGCTGATGCTGAATGCCGGCGCTTATCTTCCTGTCGACGCCGATCTGATCCCGACAGGCACGGTCAAGCCGGTCGACGGCACACCTTTCGACTTTCGCCAGGCGCGGCCGCTGCGCATGGAGACCGAGGGCGAACAGCTCCCCTACGACCAGAATTTCTGCTTCGCCTCGACCCGCGGGCCGCTGAAGCAGGCATCATGGGCGCAAGGCGCGAATTCCGGCGTCGAGATGGAGCTCTGGACCACGGAGCCGGGCGTCCAGCTCTATACCGGCCAGTACTTGGCGCCGTCTTCGCCTGGATTGGGGGGGCGTCAATACAAGGCCTTTTCGGGCTTCTGCCTGGAGCCGCAAATCTGGCCGGATGCGCCGAACCGGCCGTATTTCCCGCAAGCCACGCTGTGGCCCGGGCAGATCTACCATCACGTGACGGAATACCGGTTCAGGCTGCCTTAGGGTTGGACTGCCGCTGCCGAAGCGTACGACTCGATCGTCGCGAACATGCCCAGCGCGGCGCCTCGAGATCCCTAGTCTGCGGCAGAGCTTCAGCCATCTGGCGGGTATCTCAGAACCGGCTGGAGCGTTCTTTCGGCTGCGGCGACTTCAAACCCTGACAGGAGCATTCCGGATCAGCGGGAAGTCGCGCGGCGGTCTCCAGCGCGACCCGCGAGGCTGTCATGGAAAGATTGGGCAGCACGTCCTCCTGCAGCAATTTCTGGCGATTGCGATCCATATAGTCGTTGAAGCCCGCCGTCACGAACGCGCAAGGCACGAAACACGCGCCGATTTCGCGCGACAGGGTCGCCTCAGGGGCGATGGAATGGTTGAGTACATCCGCCCCCATGCCCCGATACGCCAAGGCTTCGGCTGGCGTTGTCAGCCGGGGCCCATAACAGTGGGCAGCCACCAACTGCTGTTCGATGCCATAAACGCGGCATTCGGCTGGCCAATGACGGCGGGCCGTTTCAACCAGAACCGCCGCGCATCTTGGGCACACGATTTGCTTGCCCGAACAGTCAAAGCTCTGGCGGTCAGGAAGCAGTGAAAAGGGGGTCTGCGTCAGTTCGATGATATCGGCAGTCACCACCATATCGCCAGGCTGGATCGCCTTGTTGACGGCGCCAACCGTCGAGCAGGCGAGAACTTGCCGTACACCCGCCCGCATCAATACCCAGAACGCGCGGCGGTGGCAGGAATGGTCGATATGGTCGCGGGGATTGCCGTGCGAATACATGCACAGCGCGCGTTTTGCTCTCCCTTCCGCTGTGATCGACGCATCGAACTCGAGCAGCTTCCAGTTGTCGGTGCGACCGAAAGGTGTTTCAAAACTCATGTCGCGCCGCAAGGTGCGCACACCATCGAATTCGACATCTTCCGGGAAGGCAAGCCCCCAGTTTGCCGACCCGGTGATGATGGCCAACCCTACCTGAGGGATGTCCGTCGAATGATCCGTCAGATCGTCGGCTGCATGGTGATTGGCGGGCATGTTTCCAGTCTCGGTCAGGATTTTTGGCGAAGGGTCACAATCAGGACCACGGCCACGACGATGACGGTCCACAATGTCGAGATCGCCGCAATGGTCGGATCGATCTGATCGCGCAGCGACAGGAACATAAGCTTCGGCATCGTGCTGTTGCGACCGCTTGCGATGAAGATCGAAATCACAGACTCGTCGAGCGAAGTCAGGAACGCCATCAATGTCCCCGACAGCAAGCTGATCCGAAGTTGCGGAACGATTATTCCGCCAATGGCTCTGGCCCAGTTTGCGCCGAGGCTGCGCGCCGCCTGAACCTGGTTCCAGTCAAAGCGGGCGAGAGCGGGTAGCAACACAATGCAGGCGACCGGAACGGCCAGCACCACATGTCCGACCAGCACACCCAATAGCGTTCCGATCAGATGTTGTGCGGCCAACACAAAGAAGAGACCGATCGCAAGCAGGATACCTGGGGTGATCGAGGGGGTCAGCAGGACGCTCTGGATGGCCGCAGCGGTCTTTCCGCCCAGCCGGTTCATTGAAATGCAGGCGAGCAGCGCGAAAGGCACCGCGATCAACGCCGTCAACGTCCCAAGGATCAAACTCGTCCTCAGCGCGGCCATCCACGTTGCCGAGCCGAAGAAGTTCTCGTACCAGCGCAACGAGTAGGCGTGCGGCGGAAACTCGAGGAGATTAGATGCCGAAAAGGAAAGCGGCACCACCACGAGCGTCGGCAGCATCAGAAATGCCATGACAAGAGCGGCAAAGCTCCAGAGCAAAATGCGGGCGAGCCTGTTTTGCGGATAGGCTTCAAGCATGGGAGGCTTCCACGGTGTTCTGGGCCACCAGCCGGCGTGCCGCCAGCAACATCACACCGATCAGCGCCATGAGAACGAGGAGCAGAATGCCCAGGACGCTCGCCGATCCCCAGTCCTGAAAGGTCGATAATGTACGCTCGATCCGGGTAGAGAGCGGATTTACCTTGCCGCCGCCAAGCACCGCCGGCGTGATGAAAAAACCTATGGCGTAGATGAGGACGATGATCGAACCCGAGAAGATGCCGCCCGCCGAAAGCGGCATAATGACGGTGCGGATGACCTGCCTGAGAGTGGCTCCCATGCTCGCTGCCGCGCGAATGAGATTTGGGTCGATATCGCGCATCGCAGCATAAACAGGCAGCAGAAAGAGTGGCAGCATGTAGTGCACCATGCCGATGAGCGTTCCCGTGAAGTTGTAGACCAGCGGCAATGGCTCCGCCGTCAGGCCTGAACCGGTCAACGCCGCGTTGATCAGGCCGTCGCGCCGCAAGAGCACGAGCCAACCATAGGTACGCACCAGAATGGAGGTCCACAGCGGCAGCATGACGAACGCCATGAGCACGTTGGCCAACCTTGGTCTGACACTGGCCAGAGCGAGCGCCAGAGGGGTGCCGAGGAGAATGCAGGCCGCTAGCGTACCCAAAGACAGTTCGAGGGTCGTGACGAGCGCCGACCATGTCAGTCCGCTCGAAAGGACCTTCTGGTAATTGCCGACGGTGTACTCACCTCCGGTGGTCAGGAAGGATTGCCGGATGATCCAAAGGATGGGCAGTATCGCCGCCAGTCCAACGATGAACAGCGCCGGGAGCGAAAGCGAAAGAAAAAACCGCCGCTCGCGCCGTGCATCCGCTGCGAGCGCCGGATCCCGGACGACGGTCACGCCATCGCCCCCGGTATCGCGTGAACCTTCGCGGCTGGTGCATATGCGGTCATCCGCTGACCGGCGGCAAGTTCGGCGCAGCCGCCGGCCAGCGCTGCCGGAATGCAGACAAGAACCTCTTGCCCACCGTCAAGCGCCAGCGTCAAAAGCCAGTTCTCGCCGCGGAACGCTTTGGTGCGCAGTATTCCTTCGAGGGCCACTCCGTCTCCTCCGACGAGCTTCGCATCAAGATGGAAGCTTTCGGCGCGGATCATCAGCGTTTCGTGTGGTGCTTCGGCGCCGTCGATTCTGCGCGCCGAGCCCGGGGCCACAATGTTGGCCTCGCCCATGAACTCCGCGACGAAGCGGGTCGATGGACGATCATAAATCCGCTGCGGCGTATCTATCTGCTGGATGCGGCCAGAATTCATCACCGCAATCCGGTCAGACATAATCAGCGCTTCGCGCTGGTCGTGGGTCACATAGATTGTGGTGATCCGTAGATGATCATGCAGACGCCGGATCTCATACTGCATGGTCTCGCGCAGATTCTTGTCGAGCGCCGACAGCGGCTCGTCCATCAACATCACGCGCGGTTCGAAGACGATAGCCCGCGCCAATGCCACCCGTTGACGTTGGCCGCCGGATAGTGCGGCAACATTGCGTTCCGCCAGGCCATCCAGCTTCACGCGGGCCAAGGTATCAAGCGCCCGCTGACGCGCCTCCGCTCTCGGTACCTTGCGCAGCACCAGCGGATACGCGACGTTCGCCAGGACGTTCATGTGGGGAAACAAGGCGTAATTCTGGAATACTATGCCGATGTCTCGTTTGTTGGGCGGCAGGCGGGTGATGTCTCGATCGCCCAGGAAAAGTTTACCGGAATCCGGCCGGACAAAACCGGCCAGAGCCATGAGTAAAGTCGTCTTGCCCGATCCGGATGGCCCTAGCAGGGTGAGGAATTCGCCAGCCTGAATGTCGAGCGAAACATCATCCAGTGCGACGTAGGCCCCGTAAGCCTTGTGCACGCTTTCGATGGTGATCGCGAGCGACTTCATCATGTGCTCCAGCCTTGAAGCGCGTCGCGTTCGACCGGCTTCACGCGACGCGCTTCAGGTTCTTGTTTTCATGCATGTCGTTGTCGCGCGCTGCACATTTTTGCGCAACATGCGTCAGAGCTGAGAGTCAGCGAGCCATCATTTCATCGAAGGCTCTTTGGGCAGCCTCGCCATTCTTGACCCACCATTCTGAATTGGAAAACACCGAAGTGCCAGCATTTTCAGGCGCGGTCGCAAGTGTCTTCAGACGGTCCGCGGGAATAAGTCCACCCTCATATGCCGCAGGATTGACTGGGCCATAGGCAATGAAATCGGTCAGCTTGGCAACCCGCGCGGGCTGCGTCATCGCTGCAATGAGCTTCATCGCGGCTTCCTTGTTCGGCGCTCCCTTCGGCACCCCAAGACAGTCCGTGCCGATGACCGAACCCTTGAACGTGTAGTCAGCCGCGCCGCCATCTGCTTTCACGGTTTGGGCGCGTCCGTTCCAGGTAATGACCAAATCCGCCTCACCGTCTTTCAGCAACTGCGCGGACTGGGCGCCCGAGGTCCACCACACGGCGACATTTGGTTTAATCGCTTCAAGCCGCTTGATGGCGCGCTCTAGCCCTTCCGGCGTGCTGAGCACGGAATAGACGTCCGCCGGTGGCACGCCATCGGAGAGAAGCGCGATCTCGATCGAGTCTTGCGCATTGGCGCGCAACGCGCGACGGCCAGAAAATTTGGCAACATCCCAGAACTCCGCCCACGTCTTCGGCGGGTTCTCGCCATAGGTCTTGGTGTTCCACGACATGACGGTGCCATAGGAATCGAACGGATAGCAGTAGTCGGACTTTGCACCCTCCGGCACGGATTTCGGATCGATGATCTTGTAGTCGAGCGGCTCCAGCAGCGATTGCGCGGCCGCCTGCGCCCCTTCCGGCGAACCCAGGTGGACGATATCGGTCGTGACTGCACCCGAGGTAACCTGCATCTTCAGGGCGGCCAGGCCGTCGCTCTGCGTCTCCTCGCGGACATCATAGCCAAGCTCTTTTGCAGCCGGGCCCCACATGGCCTCCTTGATGGCGTTGCCATAGTCGCCGCCCGCGGTCGTGATGGTGACCGTCTGCGCATGCACGGGCAGGGCAGCCGAGATTGCGAATGCTGTTAAGGAAATGCGTAGCCAGGACATAGGTTCTCCTCCCCAACTTTTATGGAATATCGCTTGAAAGAGCCATTATTTTGTAATCGTAACGTTACGATTGCATCTGGATACGCTAGAGTCAAGCTGCTTCCTATGGGAGTTCGGATTGACCGGGATGTCGAATTCGGTAACGCTGTGGCGGTCAGCAAATCAGCCGGCGCTTTCGCAAATGAAGTCGGGCGAACAATGGCCAATCTAAAGCAGATCGCCGCGGAACTTTCCCTCTCGGTGACCACGGTGTCCCGCGCTCTGAAGGATGGGCCGGAAGTGCAGCCCTCGACCATAGCCCGCGTCAAGGAGGCGGCTAAGCGGGTCGGCTATTTACCAAATCACTATGGTCGCGCGCTCAAAACCGGTCGAACGCAGACGCTGACGGCGGTGCTCCCGATGGAGACACGAGACCATCTGTCCGATCTGTTGAAGCTTCCTTTGATCGAAGGCATGACGCTGGCGGCGCGGCAAGCCGGTTATAGTCTGTCCATCTATTCCACCACTCCCGACGACGATCCCGTTGAGAGTGTGCAGCGGCAGCTTCAGGCGCGCAGTGCAGACGGCCTGATCATCACACGCCTGGTGTCGGCTGATCCGCGCGTCAGGCTGCTGCTGGATCAACGCATGCCATTCGTCGCGTTTGGAAGAACCGACCTGGATATCGCCTATCCCTATGTCGACGTCGACAATGAACAGATTGCCTACGAGGCGACCCGGCGGCTCATGGATAAGGGCTGTCGACGCATTGCGCTGCAACTTCTCGTTCCGGAGGACCAGGCGAGTGCCATGCGTCTTTCCGGGTATGGAAGGGCAATGGCCGAGGCTGGTATTCCGATCGACCAATCGCTGATCGGTCATGGCATGTTCACCATGGAATCGAGCGCCGGCTGGTTCGATCGCTTGCTGGCGTCGTCGGATCCGCCAACGGGCTTGGCGTGCGCCAACGAACTGGGCCTTCTGGGAGCGTTGCACGCTCTCGGCAAGCGGGGTCTTACAGCAGGCCGCGACGTCCACATCGTCACCCGTGACAGCACGCGGCTGGCACGCTTCCTGCCCGCAAAGATCGGAGTTCATTCCGTCGATATGGCGGGTGTTGGACGCAAACTTATCGAAGTCCTGGAGAGCCGGATCATCAATCCGCTTGGGCCGGTGGAGACAGTCTTGGTGCAAGGCAGATTCGAGCCGGCCGAATAGTCCGGGCGGCCCTCAGGAGGCCACCTCGTTTTGAACCGGCCGGATCAGCGCCTTTGCGGCATCTGCTCCCGCTGCAAGGACCCGATCCGACAATTCCGTCCCTTCCACGGCGCGAGCCAGTTGAAGCGCGCCGATGAGCGTTGCAAACATGCCCAACGCGGTGCCCTCGCGATCCTCGGTCGGCGGCAGAGCTTCGGCTATCTGGCGCACCAGGGATTGAACGCGCTCGGCGTAGAGGGCTCGCGTTTCAGGCGGCTGCCGCGCTATTTCCGGCAACAGCGCCGCCGAAGCGCAGCCCTTTCCGGGATTGTCCCGGTGCTCGGCCGACAGATATGCCTCTATGGCCATTTCCGGGCCGCCGGCGGCCAATGCTTCCTGCACTTCATGCGACTGCGCGTCCAAGGCCGCCGCCACGCTTTCACGGACGAGCTCCGCCTTGGACTGGAAGTGCGGATAGAAGGCGCCGTTCGTCAGCCCGGCGTCGCTCATGATGGTCGCCAGCCCGGACGCCGCGATGCCGTCAGATCGAAAACGTTCGGCGGCGACCTCCATGATCCGGCTGCGTGACGCGTCTTTTCGGCCCTTTTCGTAGCGCATGGTCTTTCTTTCCTGTCCTGCTATTGCATTATGCTCATAATCTGATATTACGACCATAATTCAATTCGTGGAAATAAGCTAGACCTCTCGAACCTGGAACATCAAAATGAATGGGAATTCTGAAAAGACCGCAATCGTGACCGGGGCCTCCTCGGGCATCGGCCGCGCCAGCGCCGAGGCCTTGGCGCGGGCGGGTTTCACTGTCTTCGGGACAAGTCGCCGCAAGACCAGTAATGGTCCGGGCGGAGTGACCATGCTGGCATGCGACGTGACCGATGATGCGGCCGTCAATGCGCTCGTTGCCAACGTGCTCGCGCAGACCGGCCGGATCGACCTCCTGGTCAACAATGCCGGTGTCGGTCTGCTAGGAGGCGCCGAGGAATCCTCGGTCGCACAGGTACAAGCCCTGTTCGACGTCAATCTGTTCGGCGTCATGCGGATGACCAATGCGGTGTTGCCGTCGATGCGGCGGCGCGGCGAAGGGCGCATCATCAATATCGGCTCGATTCTGGGACTGGTACCCGCGCCATACTCAGCTCATTACTCGGCGGTCAAGCACGCGCTCGAAGGCTATTCGGAATCGCTCGACCACGAGGTGCGCGCCTTCAACGTCCGCGTTTCCGTCATCGAGCCGGCATTCGTTCGCACCGTCTTCGACCAGAACGGCATCGAGCCGGATTCGCTGTTGAAGGAATACGATCGGGCTCGAGCCGGGCTCAAGGCGCTGCTGGGCGATGTGATGCCCAAAGCCGATCGGCCGGAAGTGGTGGCGGATGTGGTTGTCAAGGCAGCGACCGATGCCCGCCCGCGACGGCGCTATACCGCTGGCAACGCAGCGCGCCAGGTCAGCCTGCTGCGCCGCTTTGCCCCCGCGGGGATTTTCGACAAGAGCCTGCGCAAGCAGTTCCGCTTGCCGGTCTGAACAACGGCGAGGCAGAGGATTTCACGCACATGCGACTAGCAACCACAACACATTTGGCCAGGCCCTACGAAACGGAGACGCCAAGCATGACACATAGATCCAATCGGTCGCCGCGTTCACCGGCATTGTTCCAGGACGCGCCAACGCTCTCGATCGATGTCGGGGGCATAGCTTTTGCGTACAGGGAACTCGGGCCCAGGACGGGCGTGCCAGTGATCCTGCTCAACCATCTGGCTGCTCAGCTGGACAATTTTGATCCGCGCATCGTCGATGGCCTCGCTGCGACCCGGCGGGTAATTGCCTTCGACAATCGCGGCATCGGTGCTTCGGGTGGCAAAACTCCGTCGACCATTTCCGGCATGGCGCGGGATGCAATCGCCTTTGTCCGGGCGCTGGGGTTCGAAGAAGTCGATCTCTTCGGCTTTTCACTCGGCGGCTTCGTGGCGCAAGAGATTGTGCTGACCGAGCCCAAGCTTGTGCGCAAACTCATCCTGGCTGGCACGGGGCCGGCCGGTGGGCAAGGCGTCGACAAGGTGACGCCGCTGACGATCGTGGACATGATCAAGGGCGCGCTGACTTTTCGGGATCCGAAGTACTATCTCTTCTTCACAAGAACGCCGAATGGGCGCCGCGCCGCAAACGCATTTCTGGAACGGCTGAAGGAGCGCCGGAACAACCGGGACAAGGCGATATCGCTGAGCGCGTTCGGCGCGCAACTCAAGGCGATCAAGGCCTACGGACTCCAGGCGCCACAAGACCTGAGCACCATCCGCATTCCCACTTTGGTTGCGAATGGCGACCAGGACAGCATGGTGCCGAGCAGCAATACCTACGATCTCGCCGGGCGTATCCCGGGGGCGCATCTGGTCATCTATCCGGATGCCGGGCATGGCGGGGTATTTCAGAACCACGCCGCTTTTGTCCCGAAGGCGCTGTCCTTCCTCGAGGCTGAGGCCTTGCCGCAGGGCGGCCATGCAGCTGAAAACGTTCGGCTTGTTTCGTCCCGAACAGCAACAGACATTCTTGGAAAGTAACTGCCATGAAGGCATTCGTTGTCGATAAGTATAATGAAAAGGGCGCCCTGCGGCTGGCCGAAATGCCGGAGCCGGAGCTCCAGGACAGCGATGTCTTGGTCGAGGTCCATGCCGCAGGGGTGAACCTGCTCGATTCCAAGGTCAAAACCGGAGAATTCAAGCTCATCCTGCCCTACCGCCGGCCCTTCATCCTGGGCCACGACGTGGCTGGGAAGGTTATCCGCGTAGGATCGCAAGTCAGCAAGTTCCAGGCCGGCGACGAGGTCTATGCGCGGCCGCGCGACGGCCGGATTGGGACATTCGCCGAATTCATTGCCGTGAATGAGGCCGACGTAGCGTTGAAGCCCGAGAATCTCAGTATGGAAGAGGCGGCGTCGATTCCCCTGGTCGGTCTCACCGCCTGGCAGACGCTCATCGAACGGGCAAACCTGAAGAAGGGACAGAAGGTCTTCATTCAGGCTGGTTCCGGCGGCGTCGGGACATTTGCTATTCAGTTGGCCAAGCACCTCGGCGCGACCGTTGCGACAACCGCGAGCGCGGCAAGTGCCGATCTGGTCAAAAGTCTCGGCGCCGATGTCGTTGTCGACTACAGGAAAGGCGACTTCGAGAAAGTTCTGTCGGGCTACGATGTCGTCTTGAACAGCCAGGACGCCAAGACACTGGAAAAATCCCTGAGGGTGCTGAAACCGGGTGGCAAGCTCATCTCCATCTCCGGTCCACCGGATGCCGAATTTGCCAGGGAAAAGGGACTGAACTTGATGCTGAGGCTGGTGCTGCGCTTCCTGAGTCGCGGAATTCGGGCCAAAGCCAAGCGCCGCGGCGTGCAGTTTTCGTTCCTGTTCATGTGGGCGCAGGGCGATCAGCTGAGCAAAATCACCGCTCTCATCGAAGCCGGCGCGATCCGCCCGGTTGTGGATCGGGTCTTTCCATTCGAAGCGACCAATGACGCCCTGGCCTATGTCGAAACAGGACGCGCCAAGGGCAAGGTCGTCATCAAGGTCAGATAGCAGTTGCCTCGAACGCAGCCTTGAGCGTCTCGAACGGCGCCAGGGCGCCGCGCACCTGCACGACGGCGGCGGCGACGCGATGGGCGCGCAGCACCGCCTCTGCCGGGGCATGGCTGGCAAGGCGAGCGGCGAGGTAGGCGCCGTTGAAGGAGTCGCCGGCGCCGGTGGTGTCGACCGGGGTGGCGACGTGTACCGCCGGCACCGATTGCGAGGTTCCGTTTTGCGCGATCAGCGCCGGTTCCTCGCCGTTCTTGACGACGACTTCGCCGACCAGCTTTCGCAGCCGTTCAGCTGTTTTCTGCGGTGTTGTATCACCAAACAGCATCTGCTCGTCGGGAAAGGTCGGTAGCGCGATGTCGGCGACGGCGAGCGCCTCGAGGATGGCGGCCTGCGCTTCCTCGCTTTGGCGCCACAGCCTCGGCCGGTAATTGGGATCAAAGGCGATCAGCGAGCCGGCCGCGCGCGCTGTGGCCACGGCCGTCAGCAGTACCTTGCGTGGAGCCTCGTCGAGAATTGCCAAAGTGATTCCGGAAAAATAGACAAGCGCCTGGTTTTCAAGGCTTTTCTGCAATGCGGCTGGGTTCGAAGCCAACTGCCTTGCGGCCGCATCGGCCCGCCAATAGGTGAAAGAACGTTCGGCGCCGGTCAGGGTGATCGCATAGAGGCCGGGGCGGGCGCCCGCTATCACCGGGCTGGCGCCGATGCCGATGCCGTTTTCGGCCAGGAACTTGATCTGGTCGCGCGAGAACGGGTCGTCGCCGAAGGCCGACACGTAGGTCGCCGGCCGCTCGCCGCTCAAGGCATGCAGCGCCCATAAAGTGTTGAACGTGTCGCCGGCAAAGCCCATGCGCCAGTTCGGCCCGGCCTGGCCCGAAAGCTCGAGCATGCACTCGCCAATCGAGGCGATGCCGTTTCCTGCCATGAAGCACTCCTCCATCCTGCAATTGCGGTGCTGTAGCTTTTTGCGGCCGGCAGCGCCATGCTTGGCGACGGCGGATTCTTACACTGGGCGCGATTTCCCACAGGGGCGTGGGACGCGATCTGCCCAGCGAAACGTTATCCGCAGAACAGGAATGGGTTTGGCATCGTTATGGCGTTATCTTCTTGGGGGCCTCGGCCTGGCTGCCTTGCTCGCCGGCGTGCTGGCAATCGTCTATCTGACGGCGCCGCATGCGCCGCAACCAAGCTCGGATGTCGGCCGTTCCAAGACGACGGCGAACAAGCTGTTCGCGGCGACTTTCGAGCCCGAGAAAGGCGTCATCCGGCAGGGCGAACTGGAATCCTGGCTGCTGACGCTCAAAACCGTCGAGGGTGCGCCGGTGGAAGGTGCTGCGATAACGATTTCCGGCGGCATGCCGCAGCACAAGCACGGTCTGCCGACCAGCCCGCAGGCGACCGATTACCTCGGCGCGGGGCGCTATCGCATCGACGGCGTGAAATTCACGATGAGCGGGTGGTGGCAATTGCATTTTGCCATTTCCGCTGCGGCCGGTTCGGACACTGTCGTCTTCAATGTGGTGCTGTGAGCCACTGATGAGCCGGTTTCCCAGTCTTCTCGCGTTGGCGGTGGTGGCCGTACTTGCCGGCTGCGGCAGACCGGAGTTTTCCGATGCCGAAAAGCAGACCATCGCCTCGCTGGCGCTATCCAAGCTGCCGCCGCTGAAGCCCGATACCACCAATCGCTTCGCCGATGTGCCGGCCGCCGCGGCACTCGGCTCGACGCTGTTTTTCGACACCGGGATGAGCGGCGACGGCACGGTATCGTGCTCGACCTGCCACAAGATCGACCGGCAGTTCCAGGACGACCTGCCGCAAGCGGTCGGCGTCGGCCGCACCAACCGTCGTACCATGCCGCTGGCCGGCGTCGTGCATGATCCCTGGTTCTTCTGGGACGGGCGGCGCGACAGCCTGTGGGCGCAAGCGCTGACACCGCTCGAAAATCCGCTGGAGCAGGCCGGCAGCCGCGCCGCCTTCGCGCATTACATCAAGGCCCGCTTCGGCGAGCGCTACGAGCGCATCTTCGGGCCGCTGCCGGACCTTTCGGGCGTGCCGGCCAATGCCGGCCCGCTCGGCACCGATGCCGAGAAGGCGGCCTGGAACGCCATGCCCGCCAGCCAAGCCGAGGAGGTCAACCGCGTCTTTGCCAACATCGGCAAGGCGATCGCCGCCTTCGAGAGCTCGATCGCGCCGCCGCAGACACGCTTCGACCGCTTTGCCATCGACCTGGCTGCGGGCGCCGAGCCGAAAGGCGACGCCGCCTTTTCGCCGGAGGAAATCCTCGGCCTAAAGCTGTTCATCGGCAAGGCCAATTGCGTGACCTGCCACAATGGCCCGCGTTTTACCGACGGCAGCTTCCACAACACCGGCGTGCCGCCGGTCGCGGGCCTGCCGCCGGATCGCGGGCGCGTCGACGCGGTGGCGCAGGTCGAGGCCGATCCGTTCAACTGTTTCGGCGCCTTTCGCGACGGCGATGCCAGCGCCTGCCGCGAACTGCGCTTCATGGTCAAGACCGGGCCGGAACTCGTCCGCGCCTACAAGACGCCGTCGCTGCGCGGTGCCGCCACCCGTCCGCCCTACATGCATGCCGGGCAGTTTTCCTCGCTGGACGAGGTGGTGGCGCATTATTCGAAGGCGCCGGCAAGTGTCGAGGGTGTGTCAGAGGTCCACCCGCTGCAGCTTTCGGACCGCGAGCGCGCGGCGCTGGTGGCGTTTTTGAAGACACTGGCGGAGTGAGGGTGGCTCAGCCCGCTCTGTAGCGATCGGCTTTCTAAGTCCTTCACTCCGCCAACATTACCGCAACAGCGCTCTCCTACCGATCCTTCACTGTCTCCATCGCGACAAACGTCGAGGTCTGGGCAACGTGCGGCAGGGCGGAGATGCGCTCGCCGAGCACGCGGCGGTAGGCGGCGATGTCGGTGGTGCGGACCTTCAGCAGATAGTCGAAGCTCGACGCCATCATGTGGCACTGCTCGATTTCCGGCACCGCCTGCACGGCGCGGTTGAAGGCGTCGAGCGCGGCCGAGCGGGTGTCGGAAAGTTTCACCTGCACGAAGGCGACATGACCTTCGCCCATGCGCTCGCGATCGATGATCGCCTGGTAGCCCCTGATAAAGCCATCCTTTTCCAGCCGCTTGACCCGCGCCTGCACCGGCGTCTTCGACAGGCCGACTTTTGCCGCGAGTTCCGACATGGAAAGCCGGCCGTTGCTGCCCAGCGCCGACAGGATGTTCCTGTCAATGCGGTCCAATTGGTCTTCTGTCATTGAAATTCTGGTCAAAATGGCGGGCATCAGCCGCCATGATAGATCAATCGACCTGCGCTGTCGATTTCTTTGGACCGACTGCGATCGGGCTTTGTGCTAGCTTTGCGCCATTCGGTCCGGCGACCGCCGGCCCGCTCCCTGATGCTTGCTCTACAGGACCGTCATGCCAGCGCTCGATGCCATCCGCCAGCAGATCCGTGCCAATTACCTGCCTGACGAAGACGAGGCTGTGAAGCGGCTGGCCGAGGCGACGGGGCTTTCGGGGAAAGACCGAAAGGCGATCTCGGCCCGCGCCGCCGATCTGGTGCGGGCAGTGCGCGGCTCGTCCGATCCGCGGCTGATGGAAGTCTTCCTGTCCGCCTACGGCCTCTCGACCAAGGAGGGCGTGGCGCTGATGTGCCTGGCCGAGGCGCTGCTGCGGGTGCCCGACACCGAGACGATGGACGATCTCATCGCCGACAAGATCGCGCCGCACGACTGGTCGGCGCATGCGGGCGGCTCGAGCTCGATCTTCATCAACGCGTCTACCTGGGCGCTGATGCTGACCGGCCGCGTGCTCGACGAAGGCGAGGGCGGCATCGAAGGCACGCTGCGCGCCATGGTGCGCCGGTTGGGCGAGCCGGTCATCCGCAAGGCGGTGGCGGCGGCGATGCGCGAGATGGGCGAGCAGTTCGTGCTCGGCCGCACCATTGCCGAGGCGGTCAGGCGCGGCCGGCCGATGACGCAGAAGGGCTATCTCTATTCGTTCGACATGCTGGGCGAGGCGGCCCGCACCGAGGCCGATGCCTTGCGCTATCTCAAGGCCTATGCCGACGCCATCTCGTCGCTCGATGCCGGCGCCAACGGCCCCGACATCCGCCAGAACCACGGCATCTCGGTCAAACTGTCGGCGCTGCATCCGCGCTATGAAGTCACGCAGAAGGAAAAGATGCTGCCCGTCATGGCCGAGCGGCTGTTCTCGCTGGCGCTGGCGGCGCGCCACTCGCGCATGGGCCTCAACATCGACGCCGAGGAAGCCGACCGCCTCGATTTGTCGCTGGACGTCATCGAGCGGGTGCTGGCCGAGCCGGAGCTTGCCGGCTGGAACGGTTTTGGCGTCGTCGTGCAGGCCTATGGCCCACGCGCCGCGTTCGTTATCGACTGGCTCTACGAACTGGCGAGGAAATATGACCGCAGCATCATGGTGCGGCTGGTCAAGGGCGCCTATTGGGACACCGAAATAAAGCGGGCGCAGACGCTCGGGCTCGACGGCTATCCGGTCTTTACCCGCAAGGCTAACACCGACGTCTCCTACCTGGCTTGCGCGAAGAAGCTGTTGGCGATGACCGATCGCATCTATCCGCAATTCGCCACCCACAACGCCCACACCGTCGCCGCCATCCTGTCGATGACGACGGACCGCGATACATTCGAATTCCAGCGGCTGCACGGCATGGGCGAAGCTCTGCACGAGACGGTGCGCAAAGCCGAAGGCACGCGCTGCCGCATCTATGCGCCGGTCGGCGCCCATTCCGACCTGCTTGCCTATCTGGTCCGCCGGCTGCTGGAGAACGGCGCCAATTCCTCCTTTGTCCACCAGCTCACCGACGAGGAGGTCGAGCCCGAGGACATTGCCCGCGACCCACTCGAGACGGTGGAGAAACAAGGCCCCGCCGCCAATCCGGCGATCGTGCCGCCGTCGGCGATCTTCGGTCCCGGCCGGCGCAACTCCAAGGGTTTCGATATCACCGACACGCTGACGCTGGCTGCGATCGACAAGGCGAGGGCCGAGTTCGCCGGGCCGGAGCGCTGGCACGCCAAGCCGGTCAGCCGCGCTGCCGGCTACGGCAAGCAGCGTCCGGTCGTCAATCCGGCAAAACCTTCGGAAGTGGTCGGCACGGTCAGCGAGGCCGGCGCCAAGCAGGTCGAGACCGCCGTGCGCATCGCCGTCGAGGCACAACCGGCGTGGGCAAGACGCCCGGTTGCCGAGCGCGCCGCCATCCTCAACCGGGCGGCCGATCTCTACGAAGCGAACGCCGTCGAGTTCTTTGCACTCGCCGCCCGCGAGGCCGGCAAGTCGCTCGCCGACGGCGTTGCCGAGGTGCGCGAGGCGGTCGATTTCCTGCGCTATTATGCGGCCGAGGCCGGAAATGCCGAGGCGGGAACCGAGGCGCGCGGCGCCATCGCCTGCATCTCGCCGTGGAATTTTCCGCTCGCCATCTTCACCGGACAGATTGCGGCAGCACTCGTCACCGGTAATTCCGTTATCGCCAAGCCTGCCGAACAGACGCCGCTGATCGCTTTTCGCGCCGTCCAGCTGCTGCGCGAGGCCGGCGTGCCGGAAGGCGTCATCCAGCTTCTGCCCGGCGACGGCCCCTCGGTCGGCGGCCCGCTGACCGCTGACCCGCGCATTGCCGGCGTCTGCTTCACCGGCTCGACGGAGGTCGCCAAGCTGATCGAAAAGCAACTCGCCGAGACCGCTGCGCCCGATGCCATGCTGATCGCCGAGACCGGCGGCCTGAACGCCATGATCGTCGATTCCACTGCGCTGCCCGAACAGGCGGTGCGCGACATCCTGGCCTCCGCCTTCCAGAGTGCCGGCCAGCGCTGCTCGGCATTGCGCATTCTCTACGTGCAGAAGGACGTCGAGAAGAAGATGCTGGAGATGCTGAAAGGCGCGATGGAAGCGCTCAGCCTCGGCGACCCCTGGCGGGTATCGACCGATGTCGGCCCGGTCATCGACGACGAGGCGCAAGCGTCGATCCGCGACTACTGCACCAAAATGGGCCTGCAGGGCCGGCTGATCGCCAAACTCGAAGCACCGAAGGATGGCCGCTTCGTTGCGCCGCACGTCTTTCGGGTCAAGGGCATCGAGGAGCTGGAGCGCGAGGTGTTCGGGCCGGTGCTGCATGTCGCCACCTTCGATGCCGACGAGATCGATGCGGTGATCGCGGCGATCAACCGCAAGGGCTATGGCCTGACCTTCGGCCTGCACACCCGCATCGAAGGCCGCGCCCAGCATTTCGTCGACGGCATCAATGCCGGCAACATCTACGTCAACCGCAACCAGATCGGCGCCGTCGTCGGCGCGCAGCCGTTTGGCGGCGAGGGGCTTTCCGGCACCGGGCCGAAGGCTGGCGGCCCGCATTATCTCCGGCGCTTCCGCAAGGGGCCGGAGGCCGGCACCCATCTTGCCGAAGGCCGCAAGGTGACGGCGACCGAGCTCGCCGACAATCTGCCGGACCCGGCGTTTGGCGGCTGGTCGACGCGTCCGGATCGCGTTGCCATCCTGAGGAAACATCTACGCGGTAAGGGTGCCGCGGCCATCGGCGCTGCCGCCGCCATCGATTTCGGCCAGGTCGACCTGCCCGGGCCGACCGGCGAGGCCAACACGCTGTCGCTGTCGCCGCGCGGGCGCGTGCTGTGCCTCGGTCCCGACGCGGATACGCTGCTTGCTCAGACGATCCAGGCGCTGGCCGCCGGCAACGCGGTGCTCGCCGTCGCGCCCGGCGCGCCGGCGGCGCTATCAGCGCTGACCGGCAAGGGCCTGCCGCTGGCGGCGATCGACGGCCGGCCGGACCCGGTCGAAGCGCGCTCGCTGCGGGTCGATGTCGTGGCCTTTTCCGGCACGCCCGAGGCCGCGCGCATCGTGCGCAAGGTCATCGCCGAGCGCGCCGGCCCGATCGTGCCGCTGGTCAGCGAAGTCTATTATCCGGCCGCCTATGCGCACGAGCGCGCCGTCTGCGTCGACACCACGGCAGCGGGCGGCAATGCCAGCCTGCTGGCCGCTGCGTAGGGTTTCGCCAGGGTTCGCGTATCGCGGGCCGTGTAAATCGCTTCAGGTTTCCCCTCACCCTTACTCTCTCCCCTGAAGAACGGGGAGAGGGGTCGCCCAGCGTTGCGTCCACGCCCCTTCTTCCCGTTCTTTACGGGAGAAGGTCCCGGCAGCGGGTTGAGGGGCGGCGCCGGCTTTGGTGGCTGAGAGCGATAGTTACCTGATACCGAGCGGCACCTCGAACTGCCAAGCCGAGCGACCGGCTCCTTCCGGAATGGGAGGAAACGGAGAAGCCCGGCGGACTGCGTCGAGTGCGGCTTTGTCCAGCGCGGCAACACCCGAACTGCCCGTCAGCCTGGCCGACCGGACGCTGCCATTCGATGCGACGGTAAAGGCGACGGTAGCCGTGCCGGTGGCGCGCGTGCGTGTCGAATTGAACGCCCGCACCAGCTTAGACCTGATCTTGCCGGGATAGTTGGTGACGGTCGCATTGCCGACGCCTGATTTGCCGCCCCTGCTGGCGGTCAGGATCTTGCCGTCCTTCTTGCCGTCGGCCGCGCCGCGCGCGACATCCGTTTCGTCGCGGCCGCCGGAACCGGTCTTTCCCTTCTTGGTGTCGGCCTTGGCAAGTGCCTTGCTCGCCTTGTCGCGCGCGATCGGCTTTTCAGGCTCATCTGGTTCGGCTTTCCCGGCCGGCTTTTTCTGCGCGGTTGCCTTCTTCTTCGGCTCGGCCTGCCTGGGCTTCGGCCTGTCCGGCTTCGGTTCTTCCGCCGCGCCGACAGTCTCGGTCGTCTGAACTGTTTCGGCTGGCGCCGGGTCGGCTGGTGCCGGCGCGTTTGTCTCGGCCGGCTCGGCCGTTTCGGCTGCGCTGACTGGCGGCGGCACGGCATTGTCGTCGGCAGGCACCAGCCTGTGGGTCGTAAGAATGTCGGGCGATGGGTCCTGGCGGGCAGGGTGGACGGGTTGGGCAGGTGCGGGATCGGTGCGATCGGCAGGCGCAGCAGCTTCCGTGGCGGCCTCGCTGACCGGCTCGACCACTTCTGTTCCGGAAGCTTCGGCCGCGTCAGTGACCGGCTGGAGCGTCTCCTCCGCCGCGGTCGCCTGTGCCTCGACCGTTTCGACGGGCTTGGCGTCGAGCATGGTCACCATCGTTACGTTGGCCACTTCCGGGTCGTCTGCGGCATCGCCGGCTGCCTGCTGCGGGTCGGCGCCGAGCAGCATTTCGCCTTGCTGGTCGGCACCTTCGATCCTTGGCCGGTCGTCCGGCAGCGTGAGAAAAGCCAGCGCCACGGCTGCGTGGAGTGCGCAAGAGCAGGCGATCGCCACTGTCCAGTTGCGGCGCCGCTGCTTCTGTCGTGCCTGCCGCATTGGCTCCACAGGCACCGTAGGCAAGTTGCCGTCGGCATCGACGATATAACTGTCTTCCGGTCTGTCGCGCAGCGAAACACGCAGCGCCTCGCGCGGGATGGCGAAATCCGGATCGTCCGGCTCCGGCGCCAGGAAACCGGCTAGCGGCCACGCCACGGCGTTTCGTGCGAAGGCGGGTTCCAGTCCCAAAATTCAGACCCCGAAGGCGATGCCGGTCCTGGTCTGCGTGTTCAGCCCGCGCATGCAGGCATTCGGCTCGGCGCCGGCGCATTCCGTGGCGCTGTTGATCAACACGCGGCTGAGCTTGCCGCAATCGGTGCCGGCAAGGTCGAAACGCGTCACCTTGGTCTTGCCTGCCGGCAGCTCCTTGAAATCGAGCACGGTCAGCCGATCGACGACACCGACTTCGTTAAACAGCGCGATCTCGAATGCCGCCTTGGACAGATCGGCACCGAGATTGTTGGTGACCACGAAGGTCAGGCGGCAGCCCTTGTCGGATGGTTGCGCGCCGTTCAGTTCTAGGTTCAGCGCCGGCGCTGGCTGCTGTGTCCATGCCGGAGCCGCCGCAAGCGATATTGCCAGCACCGCGGCGAACAGACGAAGGGATGCCGTCATGCCTGTCATTGTCGTCAGCCTCCAAACCTCATGGTCGCCGCCAGCTTCAGGGTGACGCCGGGCTCGTAGACGACGCTCGTCGTCGATGCGTTCAGCGGGTTGACGTATTTGACGTCGAACAGATTGTCGGCGCGAAAATCGACCTTGAAATTGTCGGTCGCCTGGTAGCTGGCGAAGGCATTGACCAGCGTATAGTCCTTGGCCACCGCGTTGCCCTGCGGCTTGCCGTTGTATTGCACCTCGCCGCCGATGGTCAGCCTGTCCTCGAGGAAGCGAAACCCGAGTTGCCCGGTGACCTGGGAGGAGGGGACCGTGACAAGGTCCGCCCGTTCGCCTTCATAGGAGATGGTGTGGCCGTCGGTGACCGACGCCGACAGCCCGGCAAAACCCCAGGCTGCGTCATAGACGCCCTCCATCTCGAAGCCGTGAATCCTGGCCTTGGCGAAATTCTGGTACTGGAAGCAGATCGGGATGTCCGGACCGAATGGGCAGCCGCTGGTCGGGTCGAACGGCGACAACGTCACGCCGTCGATGTAGTCATCGACGTTGTTGTTGAAATAGGCCGCCTTCAGCCGCAGCGCGTCATCAGCCTCGATGACGCCATTGGTGCTGTAATTGACGCCAAACTCCACCGTCTTGCCGATTTCAGGCTTCAAATTCGGATTGGGGAGAAACGGGAAGCTGACGCCTGACGGATGATTGCCGCTGATCAGCGTCTCCGACAGCGACGGAGAACGGTAGCCTTCCGCATAGGTGCCGTAGAATTGCAGCCCGGAAAGGCCGGCGGTTTCGAAGGGCGAAACGCCCACTGTGATGCGTGGCGACAGCCGGTTGCCAGAGGTTTCGCCGACATCGCTGTCGAGCTTGTAGCTGTCGTAACGCAGCCCGGCGATGACCTCGAGCCAGTGCCAGGTGAGCTTGTCCTGAACGTAAGCGCCGGAGACGTTTCTATCGCCCGAAGGCGTGTAGAAACTGTCGCCGCCCGCCGCGCCGCCTGTCTCGACATCGTCGCCGACCCAGTCGCCGCCATAGGACAGCTCATGCGCGATTCCAACGGTCTCGAATCTCGACGTGTTCCAGATGTCGATGCCGGAAGTTCCGATATCGAATGTCGACATCGAACCCGCTGGCAGGATGATCGGAAGACCGGTGACCGGATCAAACCGGTTTTGCGCGACAAGGGTCGTCAGATCGAGCTTGGTCTTGTTGTAAGACGCGTTGATGTGGAGATCGAGCCAGCTCTTGTCTTCGTCGGTGATGTTGTAGCGGGCCGTGAAGGTATTCGCCTTCAGGTCGGCGTCGTTCACCGGCGCACTGCCGCTGGTTTCGGTCCATCCGTCGTTCGAGCCGATCCAGCCGAGCTTCAGCTCGCTGTTGTCGCTGGGGCGGATGGTCGTCTTGAGCAGCCCGCTCAAGACATCGAAGCCGGTGCCCGCTACAGTGTCGCCGCCGCCATGCCTGTAGTCGTCATAATCGCGGTAGACGATGTTGCCGAGCACGTCCCAATTCTCGTTGATCCGATAGGCACCGCTGGCGCTGGTGGTCCAGCCTTCGCCGTTGGTTTCGTAGCGCCCGGTCGCTGCTGCTGCCCAGGTCTCGTCCGACCTGAGGAAATCCTGCGCATCCTTGGTGTCAAAAAAAACGACGCCGCCGATCGCCCCGGAGCCATAGGTGTTGGCGACCGGGCCGCGGATCACGTCAACGGATTTGATTAATTCGGGATCGATGTAGAAGGTCGATTGCGTGCCATGATCCGAGCGCTGGAAATTCTGACGGGCGCCGTCGACGATGACGGAGACGCGGCCGAAATCCTGCAGGCCGCGGATGTTGATGCTGGAGCTGACACGCCTTGCGTCGGCCTGGACGGCGACACCCGGCACACCGAACAGCATTTCGTTGGGCGTCGTCGCCATGCGGCGCTCGAGCTGTTCCTCGTCGACATGGCTGGCTGACGCAAGCGATTCGATCGCCGTCTCGCCGGTGCGGCTGAGGATCAGGATCTTGTCGAGCAGCGTGGTACCCGTCGGAGCCGGCTTTGCCTGTTCGGGCTGTTGTGACGGGTCAGTCCGTTGCTGGCCGGTTGCCGGTTGGGCGGCCTGCTGGGCGCCGGCCGGTGTGGCGAGCAGCGGGATCGCCGCCGCGCCGGCCAGCAACGCGGCCATTTTGCTTGCCATAGAACCCATTTTTCTTGCCGTCGACCAGTGTGCCAGGCCGCTGCCCGCCGGCCGTCCCCAATTCGCCAACCCCATGCTGCAACTCCAAGAATCCATGTTCGATGCTGGCTGGCTTGGGGCTCGCTGGCATTTTTCATCGCGTCCGGCGCCTTATGTTGACTAATTTACTCCGGTATTGCACTGCTAGATAACATGACCATTCAAGTCAAGAATTGAATCGGCATTCACGCAGGCGCCGAGCCAGATGCCCGGCACAGGAAAGGGATCGAACCAATGAACACGCACAATCCCAGCGACTTTCGCTATCGCGTCCGCCGTTCCGACGAAAATTCCATCCGTTTCGACCGGGTCCAATCGGCCGTGAGAACGCTGTCCAGCAACACGCTGTTCCAGGGTGAGCACGAGATCGGCATCGAGCATCATGGTGCGCTGTATCGGCTGAAGATCACCCGGCAGGGCAAGCTCATCCTCAACAAGTAGGTGGTAGAAATGGACCAGCGCGTAAAACCCGCCCCGCACGAGATCCGGCGGGCACGGGCAGACAATCCGAAGATGCGCGAGCGTGAGCTCGCCGCCCAGCTGAGGATTTCGGAGGCCGAACTGGTCGCCGCGCATTGCGGCGACGGGGTCGTGCGCGTCGAGCCGCGTGTCAACGACCTCTTGACTGGCCTCGAAGCTGTCGGTGAGGTGATGGCGCTGACCCGCAACGAAAGCGCGGTGCACGAGAAGATTGGCGTCTACGACAAGGTCGTCACCGGCAATCACAATGCCATGGTGCTCGGCGAAAACATCGACCTGCGCATCTTCCCGAAAGTCTGGGCGCACGGCTTTGCCGTGGAAAAGCGCGATGGCGCCGACATCCGCCGCAGCCTGCAGTTCTTCGACACCGCAGGCGAGGCGGTACACAAGGTGCATCTCAGGCCAGCCTCCAACCTCTACGCCTATCAGAAACTGGTGGCCGGGCTGGAATCGCCGAACCAGGAGCCGACGGTGGCGATTTCAGCGGGCACGGCTGACGAGACCGAGACTGCGGACAATTCGGCGAGCGTCGACGATCTGCGCAACCGCTGGAGCCAGTTGACCGACGTGCACCAGTTCTTCGGCATGCTGAAGACACTGAAGATCAACCGCCGACAGGCGGTGCGCATGGTCGGCCAGGACTACGCCTGGCTGGTGGACAAGGATGTAGTGAACGCCATGTTCAACCACGCCGCTGCCGGCGCCATTCCGATCATGTGCTTTGTCGGCAATCGCGGCTGCATCCAGATCCATTCCGGCCCCGTCGCCTCGATCAAGCCGATGGGACCATGGCTCAACGTGCTCGACGAGACCTTCCATCTGCACCTGCGGACCGACCACATCGATGAGGTCTGGGCCGTGCGCAAGCCGACCAAGGACGGCCATGTCACGTCGCTGGAAGTCTATGGCGCCGACGGCAAGATGATCATCCAGTTCTTCGGGAAGCGGCACGAAGGCGAAAGCGAGCGCGAAGACTGGCGCTTTCTGGCCGAAAACCTGCCGCGTATCCCAAGCCCGACCGCAGCCTGAGGAAAAACGACGATGGTTCTTGTCTCCAGGCTGGCATCGGTCTCCAGGCCGGCGCTTGGTCCTGCGGCCGCCGTTTTCTTGGCATTCGCCACGCTGATGACGGCTCAAGCCGCCGAGGGCATCGCGACTTTCGCCGGTCGCTCGAGGATCGTGGCTATTGGTGGCTCGATCACCGAGATCGTCTACGCGCTCGGCGAGCAGGATCGGCTGGTTGCCCGCGATTCGACCAGCCGTTACCCCGAGGCGGCGCTCAAGCTGCCTGATGTCGGCTACATGCGCCAGCTTTCGCCGGAGGGTGTGCTGTCGGTCAATCCGTCGGGCATATTGGCCCTGCACGGCAGCGGACCGAAGGAAGCCGTCGACGTCTTGAAGAAATCAAGCATACCGTTCATCGAGGTGCCCGAGCGCTATGATAATCAAGGCATTCTCGAAAAGATCCACATCGTCGGCAAGGCGCTCGGCACCGAGGCCAAGGCCGATGCGCTGGCGGCCCAGACAGACGCCAAGCTGAAGGCAGCTGAAAAGCAGACCGCCTCGATCAAGGAGCGCAAGCGCATCCTGTTCGTGCTGTCGATCCAGGGCGGCAGGCTGCTTGCCGCCGGCAGCGACACCGCCGCCGACGGCATCATCAAGCTGTCGGGCGGCATCAACGCCATCGATGGCTTTGCCGGCTACAAGCAATTGTCGGACGAGGCAGTCATCACCGCCAGGCCCGACGTGATCCTGATGATGAACAATGCCGGGCCGGCCACCGCGGATGACGAATTGTTTTCGAACCCTGCCGTGGCTTCGACGCCGGCGGGTGCCGCCCGCAAGCTGATCCGCATGGACGGCGGCTATCTGCTCGGCTTCGGCCCGCGCACGGCCGACGCCATCCATGATCTCGCCGTCTCGCTCTATGGCAGCCAGGTCGCGGATTGAGCGCGATGGCCGATCATTCGATCGCCGGTGCGACGGGCATCATGGCGACGGCAGGTGACCGTTCGCGGCGTGCCTGCCTCGTCATCGTGCTACTCTGCGTCGGGCTGGTTATCGCCGTGCTGTTGTCGCTGACCTCCGGCGCGTCCGATGCCTCGGCCATCGGTGTCATGCACAACTGGCTGTTCGGCGCGTTGCCCGGCGACGCGGCGTTGAGCGCCCGCGACCGCCTGATCATCCATGACATCCGTCTGCCGCGCATCATTCTGGGCGTGCTGATCGGTGCATCGCTTGCCGTCTCCGGTGCCGTCATGCAGGGGTTGTTCCGCAATCCGCTGGCCGACCCCGGCCTGATCGGCGTTTCGGCTGGATCGAGCCTCGGTGCGGTCGCCGTCATCGTGCTTGGTTCGACCATGCTGGCGCCGCTAACTTCGGCGCTCGGCACGCTGGCTCTGCCGCTGGCTGCGTTCTGCGGCGGGCTGGCGACGACATTGCTGCTCTATCGGGTCGCGACACGACAAGGCCGGACCTCGGTCGCCACCATGCTGCTCGCCGGCATCGCGCTGGCGGCGCTTGCCATGGCGCTGACCGGCATCCTGATCTTCATGGCCGACGACCGGCAATTGCGCGACCTGACCTTCTGGCAGCTCGGTTCGCTGGGCGGCGCAACCTGGCAGAAGATCGGCTCGGTCGGGCCGGTCATCGTGCTGGCGCTGGCGGCAATGCCGTTCCTGGCGCGCGGCCTCAACGCGCTGGCGCTTGGCGAGGCCACCGCCGGCCATCTCGGCATCCCGGTGCAGCGGCTGAAATACACCGCCATCATCGGCGTCTCGGCAGCGGTCGGCGCCTCCGTCGCGGTCAGCGGCGGCATCGGCTTCGTCGGTATCGTCGTACCGCATTTGCTGCGTTTGCTGATTGGCCCGGACAACCGCTATCTGCTGCCTGCATCGGCACTGCTTGGTGCGGCGCTGCTGCTTTTGGCCGACGCCGTCGCCCGCACCATCGTCGCCCCGGCCGAATTGCCGATCGGCATCGTCACCGCGGTCGCCGGCGCACCGTTCTTCCTGTGGATACTGCTGCGTAAGCGCGGCGTCATCGACCTGTGAGAGACTGTTTGGAAACTCTACTCTGGCGGCCATCTGATGGCGTTTTTCTGCGCTTCCGGTGCTCACGGACCCAAATGTCCGCTCCGCTCCGGTTCTCGAAACCACCACCATATGACTCGCCAGAGCGAATTTCGAAACAGTCTCTAAGAGGGTTTTTATGATCGAAGCGCGCGATGTCTCGGTGGCGATCGGCGGCAAGCGCATTGTCGCCAATGTCGATTTCGAGGCGCGGCCGGGCGAAATCGCGGCCATTGTCGGCCCCAACGGTTCGGGCAAGACGACCTTCCTCAGAGCAATGTCCGGCGATCTTGGCTATTCGGGAGAGGTCACCGTCAACGGCCGCAATCTATCGGCGATGAAGCCGGTCGAGGCGGCGACGGTCCGTGCAGTGCTGCCGCAGGCGACGACGCTGTCCTTCCCGTTCACCGTGCGCGAGATCGTCAGGCTAGGCCTGGTCGGCGGGCGCTCCGGCGCCTTGCCCGGCGAGGACCAGCGCCTGCCCGAACGGGCGCTGGCTCGCGTCGACCTCGAGGGTTTTGCCGGCCGCTTCTACCAGGAGCTATCCGGCGGCGAACAGCAGCGCGTGCAGCTTGCCCGCGTTCTGTGCCAGGTCTGGGCGCCGGTGCTCGACGGCAAGCCGCGCTATCTGTTCCTCGACGAGCCGGTGTCCAGCCTCGACATCAAGCACCAGCTAATCATCATGGACATCGCTCGCGATTTCGCCAGACGCGGCGGCGGCGTGGTCGCCATCCTGCACGACCTCAATTTGACGGCGATGTATGCCGACCGGATTTTGGTCATGCATCACGGCAGGCTTGCCGCTAAAGGTTCGCCGCAACAGGTGCTCAGCGACGAGCTGATCGAAAAGGTCTTCGATTGCCGGCTGAAGGTCGGCGTGTTGCCGGCGGCAAACATGCCGTTCGTACTGCCGCAATCGGCGGCTTAGGCAATCAGAGAACTCAAGCGGCCGGCGCCCTTTGCACCAGCATGTCGATGCCGAGCAGGTGCCGCACATTCGGGCGCGCCGCCACCAGATCGGCGATCGTGTAGCGCGACAGTACCGCGAAGAAGGCGTTGAGCGCTTCGCGCAATGCCGAATTCAAGGCGCAGCTGTCGACCAGCGGGCATTCGGCGGCATCGTTCTCGAAGCACTCGGCCATGGCAAAGCTTTCCTCAGTCACCCGCACGACATCGAACAGGCTGATTGATTCGGCCGCACGGCCGAGCCTGACGCCGCCATTCCTGCCGCGCACCGTTTCGATCAGCCCGTGCTCGACCAGCGGCTGCAGGATCTTGAACAGGAAAAGTTCCGATACCGAATAGGCGGCGGCGATCTCGGGGATGCGGCTCAACCGTTCGGTGTTGGCGGCGCAATACATCAGAATGCGCATGGCGTAGTTTGTCTGACGGGTAAGCCGCATCGTGTCCTCACATAGCAGTGGTTGGCGTCAATATGGCCTATAGTTTGGAACAATTCCAGACTGGCGCTGCATAATAGATGAATTTCGGCCTCAAGTTTGCGTGCACGATTGCGCGCGCTGAAACCAGCGGCGCGCTTTCCGGGGCAGGCGGCACTAGATAAGTTCGCATACACGATCAGGAGCGGCCCATCATGTCTCGACCAGCCCCGGCATTTGCATCTGTCGCGTCCGCCCGGTTCGATGCCGATGCCAAGCTTTCGGCGCTCAGGCGCACCAAGTTCGTTGCCGCCGCAGCACTTGCGTTTTGCGTGCTGGTCTTTGCGGTGGCGAAATCGCTCGAGAGCCGGCATGCGTGGCTGGGCTTCGTCGCCGCTTTCGCCGAGGCGGCGACGATCGGCGGGCTGGCCGACTGGTATGCGGTGGTGGCGCTGTTTCGGCGGCCGCTTGGCCTGCCAATCCCGCATACGGCCATCATCCCGGAAAACCAGAACCGCATCGCCGACAATCTCGGCCGCTTCATCGAGGTCAATTTCCTGGCGCCGGAACCGGTGCGCGAAAAGCTCGCCGAGGTGGACTTTTCGGCGCTGGTCGCGGACTGGCTGGCCGACCCGAACCGCGCCGCCGATTTGTCGCGTTTCGTTGGCCGGCTGGTGCCGCAGACGCTGGCAGCGGTCGAGCAATCCGGGCTGCGCGGATTCGTCACCAGCCGCATGCTGGAGCAGATCGAGAAGGTACCGCTGGCGCCGCTTGCCGCCGAGCTGCTGTCGGCGCTGACCGACGATCGCCGCCACCAGAAATTATTCGACGAGTTCACCAAGGTGGTCGGCCGCTTCCTGAGCGACGAGCAGGCGCTGGCGACGATGCGCGAGAAGATCCGCGAGGAACTGCCGTCGCTGTTCAACCTGTTTCGCGCCGACGCCTATCTGTTGAAGAAGATCGTTGCGTCGGCCGGCTCGCTGCTCGATGAGGTGCGGGCCGATCCGCACCACCCGATGCGAGCCGAATTCGACCTTTTCGTCGAAACCTTCGTCGAGCGGTTGAGGACATCCAAACAATATGCCAGGCGCGCCGAAAAGCTGAAGCGCGATTTCCTTGCCCGGCCGGAGCTCAGCGCGTTGGCCGGCGATATGTGGGACAGCCTGCGGCTGTTCATCGAACAGGACGCCAAGGCGCCGAATTCGATGATCCGCGACCATCTCGCCACCATGTTCGTCGAGGTCGGCCGCCATCTTGCCGACGACGCGCAGATCAGGGCCGACATGAACCAGGGCTTCATCGTGGCGCTGGCCTCCTTCGTCGAAAGCCAGAAAAGCGGCGTGTCGAAGTTCATCGCCGACCAGGTCAAGCGCTGGGACCTCGCGCAACTGACAAGGCTTATAGAAATGAACATCGGCAAGGACCTGCAATATATCCGCTTCAACGGCATGATCATCGGTGGCCTCGCCGGGCTCGTGCTCTACATCGCCGAACGGCTGTTTCTCGTCGGCTGACTCGTCCGAATGGACCGCTGAGCTTCGCTGCACTATCATCGGCGCAGTGGCGGCGTTCACGGCAACAGGGGGAGAGAACCAGCATGGCAAAACGACCGGAGCCTGAGTCCTTCATCGACATGTTCGGCAAGTTCGGCCGCGACCTGAAGCTGCCGAATGTCGACGTCGAGGCGATCCTTGCCCACCACGCCAGGAACCTGGAAGCGCTGGAGAAGTCGGCCCGGGCGAGTGCCGCCGGAGCGTCGGCGCTGTTGTCAAGGCAACGCGAGATGCTGCAGGACACGCTGCGCGAAATCACCGACATGGCACAAAACTACCGAGCGCCCGGCAATCCGCAGGAAATGATGCAGAAGCAGGCGGCGTTCGCCAGGAAATCCTTCGAGACCGCGCTGAAGAATGCCGGCGAGATGGCCGAACTGGCGAGGGCGTCCGGTACCGAATCGATCGAAATCCTGCGCAGCCGCATCAACGAGGCGATGGAGGAGATCCGCGCCGGCCATCATAAGGGGTAAGCTGTTCCCCGGCAGCACGCTTGCCGGCAGCTAAGACCGGCGGTTCGCGGCCGAAGATTATGGGCTGGAATCGCACTGGCGAATTGACAGGGGCGGCCGGTCGTGGTCCGGAACAGGCAAGCGATCGGGAAAGCAGGAATGACGCAGATACGGCCGAGGACGCCGCCGACCTTCGAGCAACTCAGGGCGATGGCCGGGCAGGAGTTGGGCGTTTCGGACTGGACGTTGGTCGATCAGCACCGCATCGACCAGTTTGCCGAATGCACTGGCGATCATCAATGGATCCATGTCGATCCCGAACGGGCGAAGCGGCAAAGCCCGTTCCGCACCACGATCGCGCATGGCTATCTGACCCTGTCGATCATCGGCGCGCTGGCGCTCGAGATGGGGATCGTGCCCGAAAACACGCAGGCCGCGTTCAACTACGGTTTCGACAAAGTGCGTTTCGTAGCGCCAGTCAGGGTCGGCTCGCGAATCAGGCTGCGCACCACGCTGTTGTCGATGGAAGACAAAGGTCCGGGGCAGTATTTGATGAAGGCCGCCAATACAGTCGAGATCGAAGGCGAGCAAAAGCCGGCGCTGACCGCCGAGACGCTCGTCATGCTTTATGCACGCCGCAAGCGGGCAGGGGCCTGAGGGCACAGCCTCAGGCCAGCAGGCTTCCGGCAGCGCAATCAACGCGACATCGCCTCTTCAAGCGCCCTGAAAATCCGGTCGTCTCCCGATTGGGCGACGTTGAAGCGCATGTAACGGCTGGCCGAACGGGACAGGCTGAACGCATTGCCGGGCGCAAGCACGACGTTGGCCGACAAAGCGTGACGGGCGACGTCCGCGGCATCTATTCCCTCCGGCAGCCTGCACCATAAAAACATGCCGGCCGGCTGATCTATCCACGGCACGATGCCGATTGCCCTGAGCCGAGTGCCGGTTTCTTCCATGGCGCGCGAGAGCCGCGCGCGCAGCAGATCGACGTGCTTGCGATAGAGGCCTTCCTTCAGCAGCATCAGCACCAGTTCGGATGCAAGTCGCCCGCTGCCAAAGGATGTGGCAATCTTGAGATCGGTCAAACCTTCCATCCAGTCGCGAGGAGCGGCGATGAAGCCGCAGCGCACCGATGCCGACAGCGTCTTGGAAAAGCTTCCGATATGGATGACCCGGCTGAGGCCGTCGAAGGCCGCCAGCCTGGGGGCGGGCGTGTGTTCGAAATCGGCGAAGATATCGTCCTCGACGATCGTCAGCCCCGACTGATCGGCGAGCTTCAGCACCCGATGGGCAACGACCGGGGACAATATCGCGCCGGTCGGATTATGGAGCGCCGAATTGGTGATGTAGAGGCGCGGCCGGTGCTCGTTCAGCGCCTGCGCGAACAGTTCGGTGTCCGGCCCCGAGCGCGTGTAGGGGACGCTGATCACCTTGGCCCGATGGGCGCGCAACAGGGCATGGAAGTTGAAATAGCACGGATCGTCGACCAACACCGTGTCACCCGGTTCGAGCAGGAACCGGCACAGCAGGTCGATCGCCTGAGTGCCCGATTCCGTCAGCATGATCTGTTCCGGGGACGCTTCGATGCCGTGCTCGGCCATGCGCCGCGCCAGCAGATGTCGCAACGCCGGCAACCCGAGCGGCGTGCCGTAATCGGTCAGCGCTGCGTCGTCGGCGCGGGCCATCGTCCGCAGCGCGCGACGCAATCCGGTCTCGGGCATCCATGACGCCGGCAACCAGCCGCAACCCGGTTTCAGGACGCCGTCGCCGGCTTCCAGCGATTGGCGCGAGACCCAGAGCGGGTCGACAGCACGGTCGAGCCTGGGGCCGATCTCGGCCAGCGACAGCGGAGCCAGCGGTCCGGCGGCATAGAAGCCCGAGCCTGGCCGCGAGCGGATCATGCCTTCCGCCGCAAGACGTTCATAGGCTTCGACCACGGTGGATTTGGAAACCTGCATGGCCTTGGCGAAAGCCCGGATCGAAGGCAGCCGCATTCCCGGTGTCAGGCTGCGCGAGGCGATCCTGTGCCTGATCGTCGCCATGACGCTTTCGACAAGCGTTCGGCTGCCTTCATCTGTTGTCGTCTGCTCGTCCATCCGTACTGCTCGCCCCACCATGACAGTTTTGTCAAACTGTACCTGATTGTCTCTGGCGGAGCCATACGCTCGGCCCGATAGAGGGCGAAATCAGCGGGGCATCTATGGACAAGGCGGCGAGTAGCTGGGCGGCGAGTAGCTGGGCGGCGAGCAGTTGGGCGGCGAGTAGCTGGGCGGCAAGTGGCTGGGTCAACGGGTTCATCGGCGTGCTGATCTTCAGCGGTTCGCTCCCGGCGACGCGCGTGGCGGTGATGGATTTCGATCCGGTGTTCGTAACGGTCGCCCGTGCGGCTTCGGCGGGCATCCTCGGCCTGGCGCTGCTGCTTCTCTTTCGCCAGAAGCGCCCGGAGCGGCGAGATCTGTTCCCGCTGGCGATCGTGGCGCTTGGCGTCGTGGTCGGCTTTCCCCTGCTGACGGCGCTGGCGCTCAAGCACATCACGTCGGCTCACTCCATCATTTTCGTCGGCCTGTTGCCGTTGGCGACCGCGATCTTCGGCGTGGTTCGAGGCGGCGATCGCCCGAAGCCGGCGTTCTGGCTGTTCTCCTGCCTCGGCAGCGCCCTCGTTGCCGGTTTTGCAGTCACGCAAGGCCTGTCGGTCTCGCCGCTCGGCGACATCCTGATGCTGGCCGCCATCATCGTGTGCGGATTGGGCTATGCGGAGGGAGCGGCGCTGTCGCGCAAACTCGGCGGTTGGCAGGTGATTTCGTGGGCACTGGTGCTGTCGCTGCCCCTCATGCTGGCGCTGACGTTCATCACTATGCCGCCGTCGCTCGAGAGTGCCGGCAGGGGCGCCTGGATTGGCTTGGCCTATGTTTCGCTGTTCAGCATGCTGATCGGTTTCGTGTTCTGGTATCGCGGCCTGGCGCAAGGCGGCATCGCCGCGGTCGGGCAGTTGCAGCTGCTGCAGCCCTTCTTCGGCCTCGGGCTGGCGGCAGCGCTGCTGCGTGAGCAGGTCAGTCCCGCCATGATCGCCGTCACCGCCGCCATCGTGCTTTGCGTCGTCGGTGCCAAGAGATATGCGAAATAGGTGCGCCAGCGCACTCTTGACTCGATACAATCGCGTCCGATTGATACCAAGAGCTGCCGACCTGGCGGAACGACGTCTCGAGGTGCCGAGTCGGCCAGAGTGGCACAAAGGCGCGAGGTGGCCTCACCTCGGCGTGGAGGAAAAAGGGACGATTTTGGTGCCTGGGGTCCAGAAGATAGTCTTGTCCTCCGGCGGCGAGGTGGCCGTCCGGACGGCTGGTGACGCTTCCAAGCCCGCGCTCGTGCTGCTGCACGGCTTTCCTAGCTCTTCGCGGACGTTTCGCGACGTGATCGCGCCGCTCTCCGGCAGCGCCTATGTCGTGGCGCCTGACCTGCCGGGCTTCGGCGCGTCCGATCTGCCGCCCGAGCCATCGTTCGACATGCTGGCCAGCGCGATTGAAGAGCTGCTCTCGCGTCTCAACGTTGGCCGCAGGTTTCTTTATCTGCATGATTTCGGAACCCCGGTAGCGCTTCATCTCGCCATGCGCGCGCCGGAACTCGTCGAAGGCCTCGTTATCCAGAATGCCAATGCCCACCGCTCCGGTTTTGGTCCGCAATGGGCAGACACATTGGACTTCTGGGCTGCGCCGAATGCGGCGAATGAGCAGGCCGCCACCGCCCATCTGACCCTCGAGGGAACCCGCGACCAGTATGTCGCCGGCCTGCCCGGCGAGATGGCGGCGCAGATCGATCCAGGTGGTTGGATTGAAGACTGGCGGGTCATGTGCCTGCCGGGACGACTTGATCTGCAGAAGGCGCTCATTGCCGACTACGGCCGATATGTCGACCGGTTCGGGGAGGTGGCTGATTATCTGGCGAAGCATCAGCCCCGAGCGATGCTTCTTTGGGGTCGCCACGATGCCTTCTTCGACATTGCAGAGGTTCAATCGTGGCTTGTGGATCTTCCCCGGATGGAGGCTCACGTCTTCGACACAGGACATTTCCTCCTGGAGACGCATGCGCTCAAGGCTGCTGAACTGATGCTGGAGTTCGTCGCCGGCGGCTCAGCTAAGCGCGCTGGCCGCGGCGACCAGAAATAGTCGCAAGGATCAGCGCCGCCACTACCAGGGCCGTCGCCACCTGGAAAGTGACCTGCATCCCTCGTGCGGCTGCCGCAGGTGCTAATATCTGCTGACCGCTACCTTCGCTTCCGCCAGCCGATGCGAAGGCAAACACCGCGCCCATCACCGACGCACCGGTGATCAGGCCTAGATTGCGCGAGAGATTGAGCAGGCCGGAGACGACGCCGCGCTGGTCGGATGCCACGCCGGTCATCACGGCTGAATTGTTGGAGGTCTGAAACAGGCTGTAGCCGGTGCAGACGATGATGATCGGCACGATATAGCCGGCAATACCGAATTCCGCCCGCGACAGAGCAAAAGTACCAATAGCGAGATCGAACAGGCCGACGATCGTGATCCGGTGCGCCCCGAAACGATCGACCAGGCGTCCGGCCGGCAGCGCCGCCAATGCGGTAACCAGAGGGCCGGTCGACAGAACCAGCCCGACCATGGCTGCGTCCAGCCCAAGCGTGCGCGACAGATAGAACGGCGCGACCACCAGCGTCGCCATCATCACGGTGGCGACGATCAGGCTCATGGCGAGGCTTGCGTTCAACGCCTGATCGCGGAGCCTCGCAGGTTGGATCAAAGGGTTCTCGGCCCTTGTCTGCGCAATCACGAACAGCAGGCCAGCCACGGCGGCGGCAATCAGCAAGCCGATATTGAGAGAACCAAAACTGCCGCGCCCAAGAGTCATGGCGAGCGCATAGGCGGCCAGCGTCAGCGCGAGCAAAGCCGTGCCTATGCCGTCGAAAGCGCGCCGATCTGGCATCTTTTTTCCGGCCGGCAGGACGCGCCAGGCAAGCGCGAAAGCCAGCGCCCCCAACGGCAGATTGATGAGGAAGATCGCGCGCCAGCCGAGACCGGCGATCAGCAATCCGCCAAGCGAAGGGCCAAGCGTGGTGCCGATCGCCGACATGGCGCCGAGCAGGCCCATGGCGCTGCCGGTTTTTCCCCGGGGAACCGTGTCCGCGACAAAGGCCAGCGTAAGAGCCATCATGACAGCCGCGCCGAGCCCCTGTGCCGCCCGTGCGGCGATCAGCAGCCAGAGCGTCGGGGCAAGCCCGCAAAGCACGGATGCGAAGGTGAACAGGGCAATGCCGCCGAGCAATAGCGGACGGCGGCCGAATATATCGGCGAGCCGCCCGGCGCTGACGACCAAGGTGGTGATGGCGAGCAGATAGGCAAGGACGACCCATTGCACGAGCTGGAACGATGCGCCGAACGCCTGCATCAGCGATGGCAGCCCGACGCTGGCGATGCTGGTGGCGAGCGACGACAGCAGCGTTGAAAGCGACAGGCTTGCCAATGCCCATCGGGTCGAGCGGGCGCTCACCGGGGCAACTTCGTCCCAGGTCTTTTCAGCGGTCGATGCCAAGGTGAACTCCTTTGCCGTCAGCCCCAAATCGGAGCTGTCGGAGGCTATTCCCTCACATGATGTGGCGGAAGGCGCAGTATTTGCATCTTATTCGTGCATGAAACGCCACATTACGGCTGAGCTGTGCTACGGTCCTTCCATGTCATCGCCCGATCTCAATCTGCTTGTCGCCCTTGATGTGCTGCTGAGCGAAGGCAGCGTCGCGCGCGCCGCCGGGCGGCTGCGCCTCAGTCCCTCGGCGATGAGCCGGACGTTGGCGCGGTTGCGCCAGGCGACAGGCGACCCATTGCTGGTTCGGGCTGGCCGCGGCCTGGTTGCGACACCGCGCGCGCTCGAATTGCAGCAACAAGTGGGCCGCGTCGTGCAGGATGCGGAAGCGCTGCTGCGCCCGGCCAGGCCCCTCGACCTCTCCGCTCTCGACAAGGTGTTCACGCTGCGCGCCAACGAAAGCTTCGTCGAAGAGTTTGCACCGCCTCTTGTGACCCGTGTCGAAGCGGATGCGCCTGGTGTGCGGCTGCGTTTTGCGCCGAAATCCGACAAGAGCGACATGTCGTTGCGCCACGCGGCGATTGATCTCGAAATCGGGGTTGCCAGTGAAACGAGCCCTGAAATGCGCATTCAGGCGCTGTTTCGCGACCGCTTCATCGGTGTGGTGCGAACGGGACATAAACTGAGCGAGGGCCCGGTGAGCCCGGAACGTTATGCGGCCGGTCGCCACATCAGCGTGTCGCGGCGTGGCCGCGAAAAGGGCCCGATCGACGAGGCCTTGAAACTGCTGGGTCTCCAGCGGACGGTTGCGTGCATGGTTTCCAGCTTCTCGGCCACGCTCGCCATGGCGCGCGCCTCTGATCTGATCGCCAGCGTCCCCGAACGGCACACGCAAGGCGCACGCGCCGGCATGCACAGCTTCCCATTGCCGGTCGATATCGAGGAGGTCACCATTTCGATGCTCTGGCATCCGCGGCTCGATGTCGATCCGGCGCAGCGCTGGCTGCGAGCCTGCGTGCGGGAGGTCTGCGCGTCGTTTCGTTGATCCAGACTCGGGGCGTGATCTAGAATCTGGTCACCACGCCGATGCCGATGCCTTCGAAGCCGCCCATCGCCATCAAAGCGGCCGGCGCTTCCTCGAGGCTGATCTTCTTGCCGACCAGCAGTTCGGGTTTGAGCTTGCCAGTGCGGATCATCTCCATCATCGCCTGGTAGCGAAACGCCTGCATGCCGTGGCTGCCGCGGATTTCGAGCTCGAATGCGATCACCTTGTCCATCGGAATCTGCGGCCTGGCATGGTCGCCGAGCATCAGGCCGACCTGCACGTGGCGCCCGCGGCGGCGCAGGTTCGCGATCGAATTGAACGAGGTTGTCGGGTGGCCGAGCGCGTCCATCGACATATGCGCGCCGCCATTGGTGATCTGCTTGACCGCCTTGACCACGTTCGGCGTGTTCGCCGCGTTGATCGTCGCCACCGCGCCGATCTTTTTGGCAAAGTCCAGCTTCTCGTCGGTGAGGTCGATGGCGACGACATTGGCGCCCATGGCGCTGGCGATCATGATCGCCGACAGGCCGACGCCGCCGCAGCCATGTACGGCCACCCATTCGCCGGGCGTCACGCGGCCCTGATCGACGATGGCGCGGAACGAGGTGACGAAGCGGCAGCCGAGGCTGGCGGCGGTGGCGAATTCCATCTCGTCGGGCAAGCGCACGAGATTGGTATCGGCATGGTCGATGGCGACATATTCGGCGAACGACCCCCAGGCGGTGAAGCCGGGCTGGAACTGGTGCTCGCAGACCTGATGGTTGCCCGACGTGCATTCGAAGCAGCGGCCGCAGCCGACGGCAAACGGCACGGTGACGCGCTCGCCGCCCTTCCAGCGGGTCACCTGGTTGCCTGCGGAGACCACGACGCCGGCCAGTTCGTGGCCCGGCACATGCGGCAGCCGGATGCCGTCGTCGTGGCCCATCCAGCCATGCCAGTCGCTGCGGCAGAGGCCAGTCGCCTCCACCTTGATGACGACGCCTTCCGGCGAAGGCGTCGGATCCGGCACCGTCTGGATCGTTGGCGTTTCGCCGAACTTTTCGAAAACGACGGCTTTCATGACAAGGCTTTCATAAGTTTCAATTCACTAAGGGCGCATTCGTCAGGCGGTTGTTCGGAGTTAGCTTGATGCCGGCGGCGTGTCGAGAAGCGGTTGCCGCTTTCGAAACCACTCGCTCGCTTCAGTATCCCACGGCCAGATGCCTTCGGTCGTAGGATAGATAAGCTGCAACCCGGAAGCCCAGGCCGTCGTAGAACCAGATGTCCCAACCGAAATGTTCAGTGTAGTGCTCAACATGGACCGAGCCGAACTGACAGTCGAAGCCGCCTATGAAACCAGACGATCGCTGCCCGATGCGGAAAATCTCGCCGTTGCACACCCGTCTGCAGTATTGGTTGATGACAGACTGGGAAAGCTCTGGCTTCAGCCCGACAACGACCAGTTCAGGAGCATTGAAATTGTGCTCTATCCCCACCGAGTAGCTGAAAGGCGGATGCTCGCCTTCTTCCAGCACATACAGAATGTGGCAGCCATATTCTTCGATGTCGGCGAGCGTTTTCGCTTCATCTGGATCTTTGGCTTCTCTATTCGGCATCGATCTGGTTCTCCGGCGCGGCCTTCCGGAATGCCGGCAGCGCCATGCAGGCGGCATTGATGCGCGCGATCGTCGGGTAGGGCGTCATGTCGACGCCGAAGCGGGAATTGCTGGTGACCTGTGCGACCAGGCAGATGTCGGCCAGCCCCGGCGTGTCGCCATGGCAGAATGTCTTGGTCTCGGCCGAGGAAGCCAGAATCTTTTCAAGCGGCTGGAAGCCTTCGTTGACCCAGTGCCGGAACCAGTTGACGACATCCTGGTCGCCGGCACCGAACAGCGTGCGCAACGAGGTCAGCACGCGCAGATTGTTCACCGGATGGATGTCGCAGGCGATCATCTGCGCCAGCATTCTGACGCGGGCGCGGCCAGGCGCATCCTTGGGCAGCAGCGGCGGCTCGGGCGTGGTCTCGTCGAGATATTCGATTATCGCCAGCGATTGCGTCAGCAGCGTGCCATCGCTGAGGACCACCGCCGGCACCAGCCCTTGCGGATTGACCGCGAGGTAGGCGGGCTCCCGATGTTCGCCGTGGCGCAAATGATGCGGCACGTACTCGTAGGCAAGGCCCTTCATCTCCAGCGCGATCCGCACCCGGTAAGAGGTCGAGGAACGGTAGTAGTTATGGAGGACGATGTCGCTCATGGATCATGGGCCCGGTTGGCCGATGGTCAGTTCGATTTCGCCGATGCCGTCGACGCCACCGGTGATCTTTTCGCCCGGCCCAACGGCGCCGACGCCGGCCGGCGTGCCGGTGAAGATCAGGTCGCCGGGCCGGAGTTCTACCGCCTCGCTGCAAATCGAGACGATGTCGGGAACCGGCCAGATCAGTTCGGCAAGGTCGCCGTCCTGCCTGATCTCGCCGTCGACGGCGAGCCAGATGCGGCCTTTTTCGGGATGACCGGATTTTTGCGCCGGGACCAGCGGGCCGCAGGGCGCTGAACGGTCGAAGGCTTTCGACCAGTCCCACGGCCTTGCCGCCTTTTTCGCCTCGTCCTGAAGGTCGCGGCGGGTCAGGTCGACGCCGACGCCGTAACCCCAGACATGGTTCAGCGCCCGCTGGCGCGGGATGCGAGAGCCGGCCTTGCCGATCGCGACGACCAGCTCGATTTCGTGGTGCAGGTTTCGGGTCAGCGGCGGGTAGGGGATCGTGGCGCCCGAACCGACTGCCGCGTCGACCACTGCGTCGCCCGGTTTGGTGAAGAAGAAGGGCGGGTCGCGCTCGTCATTGCCGAGCTCGCGGGCATGGGCGGCGTAGTTGCGGCCGACGCAGAAGATCCGGCGCACCGCAAAACGCTCCGGCGAGCTGGCCACGGCCACCGACGGGGTTGCGGGCAGGGGAAGGACGAAGCCGGTCATGCACTGTCTCTGTTCAGTGGATCTGTCGCCGGCACATTCGGCCGATTTGGGCAAACGGGCAAGGCATTGGATGGCGGAGGAGCAGGCCTGCCGCACGGTGCCGCGGAAATCGTCGGTCCATTCTGCTTTAGCCAGCCAAGATGGCAATGTACTATTTGGCAATAAGCTGGCCATGGTTGCCGGACTATTCTAGACCAGACCAGACCAGACCAGACCGAACCGAAGTGAAGCTAATGACCGCAGTCAACGATCGCGCCCGGTTCCTCATCATCGACGACCATCCGCTGTTTCGCGAGGCCCTGCACAGCGCAGTGCAGATGGCCTATCCGGAGGTCGACACGGTGGAAGCGCGCTCGATTGCCGAGGCGCTCGAGCTTCTGACGGATGCCAAGCCGTTCGACCTCGCACTGCTCGATCTCAGTATGCCCGACGTGCATGGCTTTGACGGGCTGCTGCAGCTCAGGACGCGTTATCCGCGCCTGCCGGTCGTCATCGTCTCCGGCTATGAGGAGCCGAAGATCATTTCCGAGGCGCTGTCCTACGGCGCGGCCGGCTTCATCCCGAAATCGGCACGCAAGAGCGATCTTGCCGCGGCTATCCGCTCGGTGATGGAAGGTGCGATCTATGTTCCCCAGACCTATGAGGGCCGACCGCCCGACGCCGACAGCACCGACCGCGCCGAGATGGTACAGCGCCTGGCCACGCTGACGCCGCAGCAGCTCAAGGTGCTGCAGATGCTGCGCCAGGGCCTGCTCAACAAACAGATCGCCTACGAGCTGCAGGTCGGCGAGACCACGGTCAAGGCGCATGTCTCGGAAATTCTGCGCAAGCTCAACGTCTACAGCCGCACCCAGGCGGTGATCGAGGTCTCGAAGCTGGACAATGCCGAGCTGTTTCGCGATCCGGCGGGGTTTTGAGAGGGCTCGCTAAAAAGCGCACTGTCACTGTAGTCCACCGCACTCGTGTCACCGCAATCGGACTAGACTAACGGCGGCTCTCACGTTCCTGACACCAGCTAAGCAACCCGCGCCTCTCTAGTCAGATCAAATTCACGCGGCGATTGCTCTGCAGCAGTTAGCCGCTTTCCCGCGTCTAGTAAAATGGCGGCCCCGGGTCCCACGTAGAATGCTTTAATTTTACTAAATTGCTTTTTGAATACCCTGTTAAAAATTTTCATCAGCTCCTGAGCAAGCGGCGCGTCGGAGGCTGTTGCCACGCGGCCATTTATGACAACATCTTCACCCCATCGCCCACCGGGGGACAGCGTCACTGTGTCCGGATTGCTAAGCTGATCTAACAAATATCGGATACCCGAGACTGTTTTTATCGGCCTCACCTCAATCGGAATGTCGCGGCGAGTGACAAGAAATGATTGAGCGCTGGAAGCCGATCCAGTGGCTGATTGCGCAAGACTGGGAATTTGCCTTCCATTGCTAAAAGTTTCAAATTCCATCGTGGGAAACTGACCCATGAGAATGTATTTTATCGGAATTACATGCTCTACAGCTTCCAACACAGGGAGAAGATCATCCTTTAGCGCGAAGAAGTGAACCTGCTTCATATGAATTACCGCCTAGGCACAAGTAATGGCTGGAATACGGTGACCCGTGTGCTGGGAAGATACGACCAGTTCAAGCCAGCAGATGCGCCAGCAGCGCCCGTAGCTGCGCGGGCTTCAGCGGCTTGCGCATCAGCTCGATGCCGGCGGCGCGGGCGGCGTTGGCGACGGTCTCCGAACCGTCGGCGGTGACGATCAGCGCCGGCACGGCGCGGCCGAGATAATCACGGACCTCGGCGATTGTGGTGGTGCCGAGGTCGCCGCCGTCGAGATGCTGGTCGGCTATGACAATGTCTGGCAACCAGTCGGTATCGCCAAGCATGTCGAGCGCGTCACCGGTCGAGGTGGCGGGGCGCACCAGGCATTGCCAGCGCTCGAGCAGGGAGGTCATCGCCTGCAGCACCTCGATGTCGTTCTCGACCAGCAGCACCCTTGTGCCGAACAGACCGTAGCCGCGCGGCCGCTCCATGTCGACGGTGCCGGCGATTGGATCGGCCGTGTCGCCGATCCCGACCGGAACGTCGATATGGAAAATCGTGCCATGTCCGACCTTCGACGAAAACGTGACGGGATGGCCGAGTGCCGCGGCGATGCGGCGCACGATGGCCAGCCCCAACCCCAGCCCGCCGGCGGCAAGCCCGGCATCCGTCGGGATCACGCCCCGATGGAATTCCTCGAACACCGCCTCGCGCTGGTCGTCGGGGATGCCGCAGCCGGTATCGGCGACGTCGATGCGGATCGTGTCGCCGCGATGCCTGGTGCCGACCAACACGCCGCCCGAGCGGGTATAGCGCAGTGCATTGGAAAGGATGTTCTGCAGGATGCGGCGCAGCAAGGTTCGGTCCGAACGAACGAGCGCATCGACCGGCCGGAACTTCAGCGTCAGCCCCTTCATCTCCGCGACCGGCTGAAAATCCGAGCGCAGAGAGGAAAACAGCGTCTCCAGGCTGACATCGGTGATGTCGGGCTGCACGACGCCGGCATCGAGCTTGGAAATGTCGAGCAAGGTGCGGAGCAGGTCCTCCATCGTCTCCAGCGATCGCTCGACCTGGCGGACCAGGTTTCTGCCTTCCTCGCTGGTCTGTACTTCGGCAAGTGCCGAGACCGACAGATGCGCGGCGTTCAGCGGCTGCAGCACGTCATGGCTGGCGGCCGCAAGGAACCTGGTCTTGGACAGGTTCGCCAGCTCGGCGTTTTCCTTGGCTGCATTCAAGTCGATGTTCGACTGCTCCAGCCGGCGCAAGGTCGAATGCAGCTCTTCGGTGCGGCTGCGCACCCGGCTCTCGAGCGAAATGGCGGTCTGGAACAGCGAAAAAGCATTGCCTTGCTGGTCCATGGAGCGCTCGACGCGGCTGATCAGCGCGGCGTTGATCTTCTTCAGCCTTTCCAGGTCGTCGATGTTCCTGAGCGGCATGCCGGATTTCCTACTCCGCCGCTTCGGCCGCATTGCGTTCACCGAAGGCGATGCCGGTGAAGGTCTGGTTCAGATGCATCGAACGGTACTGTTCGCCATAGGTGCCGAAGCCGAGGACGTTGTTGACCTTGTAGAGTTCCGAAATCTCGCGATAGACCTGCCGATTGCGCGCGTCGAGCCGGCGCAGCACGCAGTCGAAACCGAGGATCAGGTCGATGCCGCCAAGCCTTTCACTGACGTCGCTGAGAGCGGCGCGGGTCGCCTCGACCATGTCCTTAGGCTGGGCGACGGCAAGCACGACACCATCGTCGATGGCGCAGAAGAACGACAGCGAGCCGTCCGCGTGCATCTTCTGGATTGAACGGCAGTAAAATTCGCCGCCGACTTTCACCACCACCGGGTGCGAGGCAAAACTCAGTGGCGTCAGCATCTGCGCGACGACGCCGACCGAAGCGGCATATTCCTCGGCGGCAATGGTGGCGTTGAATTCGCGCACGATGCGGTGGTCGGGATCGGATGCCGTCACCACCAGCTTCTCGTCGGTGGGAACGAAATTGTCGGTCTTGAACACGTGGAAAGGAATTTCCGTGGTGATCAGCACGATGATGGCGCTGTCGGAGGTCACTTTGCCGTTCGAGATCAGCCGCGTTGTCTCGAATTTCAAATCATCGCCAGCCGACCCGCCGATCAATGGAATATCGTCGAGCCCCCAATGGATGGCGGAGGTCACCGCTTCTTCGGCATAAGACAGGCCGTCGATCAAGCAGAGCGCGAACGTGGTGTCGGCTCGCTCGTGCCCGAGGCGCTCGCGTAATGAACGCCTCAGCGCCTCTACTTCGCCGGTAATCCCGTCCATGCCCGATGAGGACAGATTTTCGACCATGGTGCTGGCTGCCGAAAACGATGCGGAGGGAAGCAGCATAGCCAGGATCTGGCCTTCCTCCAGCCCTTTGGGCGTTATCTCACCGGCCGTCGAGCAGCCGGCATAGTGGAGCGCCGGCGCGTGGGTCTTCAGCGCTTCCGACAGGGCGACGGCCTCTATGAGGCTCTGCGAGAAAAACAGGAGGGCAAACCCGGCGTCAATGGCCGCTGCTTCCGCTGCCACCGCCCGGGCGAACGCATCCGCGTCAGATTCGTCGGTGGTGAGCACCGAAAGGCCGCATGCATAGCGCGTCCGTGACTTGGCCAGCGGCTTCCTCCTCCATTTCCTCCGACGCTTTTTTTGTGCGCGTCTGGCGCGCCGGCGTCGAGGTCATTGTTGTCTTGAAGCGGCGCTTTGGCAATGAGCCAACATGATGGATTTGAAGTTTCTACCGTTTGACGGCGTCAGCGCAGCCGCTCACGGACGGAAGGTGTGCGTCCCGTCGGGCGTGTCGTTATCTCGCACTTGCACAAAGTTGTAGTGCACTGCAATATAGCTGAGAATGCGGCCTTGAGCCCGCCTTTCGCAGAGGGGACCGGCATGACGGACATCTCCGCGACGCGTCTTGTCGTGGCCAGGCCTGTCGCCGACACATCGTCAAGGGCGAGGCTTGCCTATCTCGACGGCTGGCGCGGCCTGTCGATCGCGCTGGTGCTGATCGGCCATTTCTTCCCCGTCCCCGGCATCAATCTCGGCGTCCTGGGCGTCGAATTCTTCTTCGTGCTCAGCGGCCGGCTGATGGCCGAGATCCTGTTCGTCGAATACTATCCGCTGAAGAAATTCTTCAAGCGCCGGTTCTCCCGCATCTATCCGGCACTGCTGGTTTTCGTCGTCGTCGCGATGATCGCCTTGTCCGGCACGTTCATCGCCTTCAAGTGGAAGGCGGCGCTGACGGCGCTGACGTTCACCTACAATTACGCCGGAGTTCTCGTTACCCGCGCCGGCGCGCTCGACCATATCTGGTCGCTCTGCGTCGAAGAGCATGCGTATATCATTCTGGCTCTGATCAGCGTCGTCGTCCGGGGACGGTCCCGCGTCATCATGCTGCTCGGCGCTTTGTCGCTGCTGGCCATGGCGAACGGCGCCATCTCCTACTGGGTGCTCGCAATAGGCTACGAGGGCACCTATTGGCGCACTGATGTGCACATCGCCTCGATCCTGCTGTCGGCGGTGTTATGCCTGCTCAAGGCCGACGACAGGCTGCCGGCGCTGCTCAAGGGGCCGCATGTTGCCCTGGCGGCCACAGTCGTGGCTGTGCTCCTTTTCATGGCTGCCGTGCCAACCCCCATTCACTATCTGGTCGCGGTGCCGCTGCTGGCGCTCGCTGTCAATTTGCTCGACTTCAGCAGCCGCTACCTGACCGGGTTTCTGTCGTCCCTGCCAATGACGATGCTGGGCCTATGGTCGTATTCGCTCTATCTTTGGCAGCAGCCCTTTTATCAATTCGTCGACATAAAAGGCAGTTCGCCGTGGTTGATGCTGGCGGCGGCGTTCGCTTGCGCGCTGTGCAGCTACTACATCATCGAAAAGCCGGCCCGCTCCTGGCTGAACCGCAATTGGTAGGGCGAACGGCGCCCGCCATTTTAGCCGGCGATCCGCCTTGCATAATACCGCACGGCTTTCCTGCCACCGTGGATTACCGCGTCGCCCACTTCCGCAAAGCCGAGTGCGGCATGGAAGGCGTCCGAAGCCGGATTGGGCGGCTCGGCATTGACTTCGCAGGTGACGATCGCCTGGCTGGCGCGTGACGCCTGCTCGAACAGATCCTCATACAGCCGGCGGGCATGGCCGCGCCCGCGCGCTGCGGCGGCGACCACGACGCGATCGACATAGACGAACCGCGGGTAACGATCGCGAAACCACAGGAAGTTCGGGCTATCGTAGCTGGCGTCCTGGTCGAAGGTCATGATGAAGGCTTCGAGCGAACCGATACGGCGCGCGTAAAACGCTTCGCCGAGCAGGAAGGAAAGGTGCTCGGGTTCGAGCCACGACAATTCCGCGGCATGCTCGTTGTTGAGCGCGAGGACGGCGGGCTCATCCTGCGGCGAGACCTGCTCGATCGGCAAATGCGTTTCAATCATGTTTTCTTCTGTCATCCGGCATCATAGCCGGGCGGCGGCGATGGTCGCCGCCACCATCGCCCCGTCGGTCACGGTGTTGCGGTATTCGCGGTCGAGATCGGTGCCGCCCATGCCGACCCTTGGGTTGCGGTAACGCATGGCACTCGGCACGTCCTTGAGCGCGGCGAAATGCATTTCGCTCAACCCGGTTTTCCTCCGCACCTTGCCGATGTTCTCTGGGTCAAGCCCGCCGCAGCCGAGGATGATGATGCGGTCGCCGGCCTGCCTGACAAGATCGGCGAGCAGGTCAGCGCCCTCGAGCGCCGTGTCGCGCTGGCCGCTGGTCAGCACGCGGCCGACCTTGCAGCGGATCAGTGTCTCCAGCGCCTCTGTCGGGTCGCGCGTCATGTCGAAGGCGCGGTGGCAGGTGACGTTCAATCGCCCCGCCGCCTGCACCAGTTCGCTCATGCGCTGTTCATCGATCGTGCCGTCGGCATTAAGGCAGCCGATAACGACACCGGCGACGCCGGTGTCGGCAAGCGCGCCGACATCGGCGAGCATCGAACGGTATTCGGCTTCGCTATAGAGAAAATCACCGCCGCGCGGCCGCACGATGACGTGGAACGGGATCGTCGCCAGCTCGAGCGCCGTGCGCACCGTGCCGAAGCTAGGCGTGACGCCGCCTTCGATCAGGCTGGCACAGAGCTCGACACGGTCGGCGCCGGCGGCTTGCGCGGCCAGCAGGCCGTCTATGCCTTCGACGCAGATCTCGATCAGCGGCAGGCGAGGGCGTTCGGTCTCGGGCATGGGGGATCCGTTCATGATTTCAGCTGGCCAGCGGTAGCATCGGGCATGGTGCGATGAAAGCCGCAACTGTTGGCTAAGTGCTTGCGATGGCGCCGGCCATTCCGCCGCTTGACACATTCATAACCTCAGAGTTATACGTAAACGATAGCTGGTGGGTTATTGGTTCTCGTGGAGAGCGCGTTGGTGAACAGACCAGCCAAACCGCAAACAACGGGTCCGAAGTTATGACTGGAGCAACTACAGTCGAAACCAAATCCATTGTCGTCGAGCGTCTCATACCGCACGCGGCTGAAAAGATATGGCGCGCACTGACCGTGCCGCATCTGGTTGCCGAATGGCTGATGAAGAACGACTTTGCGCCTGTGCAAGGCCATCGCTTCACCTTTCGCGCGACGCCGGTACCGGGCTGGTCGGGCGTGACGAACTGCGAGGTGCTGAAGATCGAGCCGCCGCGCCTACTCGCCTACAGCTGGGGCGACGGCACCGAATCCGACAGCGGTCTGAAGACCGTCGTGACATGGTCGTTGACGCCCGAAGGTACGGCGACCCGGGTGCGCATGGAGCATTCCGGGTTCCGGGCCGAGGACGAGCGCGGGTACATCGGAATGGGAAGCGGCTGGCCGCGCATTCTCGAGCGGCTTGAGCAGGTGACTGCCTCGCAAAGCTGAAGATCCCTGCGCTCGCCGCAACGCGGCGGCCGGCGAACTGACAGAGCCAAGGATGTCGAGACCCCGGATGTGATGCTCATTCCCCGGGCCCTGCAGGCGCTGTTCGCGCTGGACAAGTCGACGGAAACGGCCGATCTGTCCTATGTGACGCGCAAGCTCGTCCATTTGCGCGCCAGCCAGATCAACGGATGCAGCGTCTGTATCGATATGCATGCGCGCGAATTGAAGAAGGCCGGTGAAAAGGACGAGCGCGTCTTCACCGTGTCCGCCTGGCGGGAAACACCTTACTTCACCGACGCCGAGCGCGGCGCGCTGGCGCTGACCGAGGCGGCAACCCGGTTGGCTGACCGGCCGGATCCGGTGCCGAAAAGGCCCTTGCCGCCCTGGTCATCCAGATTGCCCTGATCAACGCATTCAACCGGCTCAACGCAACTACCAGGCAGATGGTCGGCGCCTGGGGCTAAACGGGGCCGGGTTCTCGAAAGGTCACATCAGATACGCAGCTTGTGAGCGTTCGCGCGCACGAAGTCGATGAAGGCCCGCAGCTTCGGCGGTACGAGGCGGCGGCTGGGATAATAGAGGTGGAGCGGCTCGTAAGCGGGACAGAAAGGCTCCAGCACCTTGACCAGCGCGCCTGAGGCAAGAAGCGGCGCGGCGACGCCCTCGACCGCGAAGGCGAGGCCAAGCCCTTGCGCGGCGGCGGTAATGCACAGCGGAAGCGTGTTCGCGACCAGACATGCGTCCGGCGTGAATGCGACTTCGCGTCCCTCCACGATGAATTCCCATGGCGAAATCGCGCGGGTGAGGGCGAATGCGATGCAGCGATGGGCGGCGAGGTCGGCCGGCCGCTTCGGCGTATCGTTGCGCGCCAGATAGTCCGGGCTGCCCACCACGACCATCTGCAGAGGCCCGCCCAGACGCGCGCCGATCATGTCTTTGTCGAGAAGCTCGCCGATGCGCAGACCGGCGTCGAAGCCCTCGGCGGCGATGTCTACGAAGCTGTCGTCGAAAATCAGACTAAGCCGCACTTCGGGATAAGCATCCATGAACGGCCGCATCAGTGGCTCGATCAGCAGCGGGGCGGCGATCCAGGGCAGGCTGAGGCGCAGCGTGCCGGCGGGACGGTCGCGAGCTTCGCGCAGTGCCGCACCAGCCGCCCGGATATCTTCGGCTGCCGGGCGCACGTGGTCGAGGTATTGGGCGCCAGCTTCGGTCAAGCCAACGCTGCGAGTCGTCCGATTGAGCAGCCGCACCCCCAGACGCTCCTCGAGCCCCTTGACCGCCTCGCTCAACGAGGCCGGAGCGACGCCGAGCTCGGCGGCGGCGCGGGTGAAGCTTTTGGCCTCCGCAACTTTTACGAAGGCGACGATGCCGCTGAGCTGGTCGAGGCGCATTGTAAGGATTTTCCAAATAGCCCTGTCGAATTCTACTGGTTTTTCCGGTGAACAAAAGGCGTCATGTTGAGTCCGACGAACGGGCCTCTGTGTTGGGAACGGCTCGAACAGGGAAGGAAACAGGACCGATGACCAGGCTTGCTTCGCTCGCCGCCACCGCTCTTCTGGCGGTGTCTGCCGCCCCGGCGAATGGCGGCCCGCTGGAAGACAGCAACATCCAACTCGTCAAGGACTACTACGCAGCTTATGCGACCGGGAATCCCGAGGCCGTCCGGCCCTTCCTCGCGCCCGACATCGTGTGGCGCATTCCCGGCCATCATCCGCTTGCCGGCGACAAGCACGGGCCGGACGAGGTGGTCGCCTTCTTCCGCGGCCTGGCCGACGGCAAATTCAAGGCCGAGCCGATTTTCTTCCAGGCGCAAGGCGACCTTGTCGTCGATGTCCATCGTGGCTGGTCGAATGTCGGCTCGGGTCCCGAGATCGACCAGCTCTACGCCCTGATGTTCCGCATCAAGGACGGCAAGATCGCCGAGGCACAGAATTTTTTGACCGACATGTACCAGTCGGACGCCTTCTTCTGGGCGCATTACCTGCTGAAGCCACTGCCCGGCCGACTTGCTGGCGAGCGCTGAGACGGCGGTCTTTTTCGCAACGCCGCGGTTCTCACTCCAAGCCAAAGGAGACTTGCAATGCTTAAAACCCTGACACTTGCTGCAGCAACCGCCGTGACGCTCGCCGCGTCCAATGCCGCCGCCGCACCGCGCGTCGAGCGCGTCACATTCTCCTCGCACGGTGAGCAGATCGTCGGCGAGCTCTATCTGCCGGAGGATCTGGACGCGGCAAAACCTCGGCCCGCGCTGGTCGTGACCGGCGCCTGGATGACGGTGAAGGAACAGATGCCGGCCCGCTACGCTCGCGAGATGGCGGATCGCGGGTTCGTCGCCCTGACCTTCGATTTTCGCGGTTGGGGCGAAAGCGGCGGCATACGCCGCCAGTACGAGGATCCTAAGGCCAAGATCGCCGACATAGAAGCGGCGGTCGCCTATCTCGCGACCCGGCCCGAGACCGATCAGGACCGCATCGGCGGCCTCGGCATTTGCGCCAGCTCCGGCTACATGGTCACTGCCGCCGCCGAAGATACCGCGATCAAGTCGGTCGCTCTCGTCGCGCCCTGGTTGCAGGATGCCGAAGTGGTCGAGCAGACCTATGGCGGCAAGGAAGGCGTCGCCAGGCTTGAGGCCGCGAGCGATGCGGCAGAGGCCGCGTATCGCCGCACCGGCAGACAGGCGTTGCTGCCGGCCGCCAGCTTGAGCGACGATCGCGCGATCATGTTCAAGGTGCCTTATTACACCGAACCCGATCGCGGCATGATCCCGGCCTGGCGTAACGAGGCCGATCCGGCCTTCTGGCGCGGCTGGCTGAGGTTCGACGCCATCCAGGCTGCCCCGCGCCTGCACCAGCCCTTTCTGATGGTGCATAGCGAGGCGGCTGCCATTCCGCAGGGTGCGCACAAGTTCTACGCGCGGCTGACCAGTTCCAGGCAGGAGCTGTGGCTCGACAACGTCACCCAATTCGATTTCTACGATCGCGCCGCGCCGGTGAAGGCGGCGAGCGACGCCGTCGCCGCGCACTTCCGCGCGACACTGGGCAGTGCGGGGGAGGCGGGACAATGAGCGTCGTCACCCGCCGGCATATCCTGGCCGCGGCGGTTTCCGCCGCGATGATTTCCGCCGTCTCGGCGTCCGTTTCGAGCGCCTCGGGAGCTGCGCTGATGGTTGAAGACAGGATGGCCATCGCCGAGGCAGTGGCGGGGATCGGGCTGTATGCCGATCTGCGTGATTGGAACCGGGTCAAATCCTATTTCGCGGCCCGCGTCACGACCGACTATACCAGCCTCTTCGGCGGCGCAGCCGCGACCAGCGGCCGAGACGCGCTGATCGCGCAGTGGCAAGGACTGCTTCCAGGCTTCGACGCCACCCAGCACCTCATCACCAACATCATTGTCGAAGGCGCAGGCAATGACGCGGTTGCGCGCAGCCATGTCCGCGCAACCCACTGGATCGGCGGGCGTTTCTGGACGGTCGGCGGCCGCTATCTCCACCGGCTGGTGCGGGGGCCGGAAGGCTGGCGCGTCAAGGCAATCTCCATCCGCCGCTTGTACGAAGAGGGGGATCGCGCCGTTCTGGCCGCTGCGGCCGACCGGGTAAAGGCGGAGGCCAAATGAGTGTTCGGGTTTGCGCATGCCCAGCCACGCGGCGAGGTTGCTCGGAGCATCGGCAACGTGAATATTGATCGAAAATGTCGGGGCAGGCTTGGCGCATGCGGCATTAGTGGCGCCACCGCGGACACGAGACATGACCCTTTCACTGCAAGACGTTTCGGATCGGCTTGAGACTGTAGCGGGTTCTGAAGTTGATCCGCCGACGCGAGCCGTCGGCAGATCACGGTTGTTCCAGACCGCTCAGGCGGTCTTGCTCTTCCTCTGGCTCAAAGCGCCTAGCAGCGCCTCAGCTGCCTCGCTCGATGATGCTGGGTTCTGACCCGTGATAAGCTGGCCATCGACGACTGTGTGGACGCCCCAGTCCTTGACCTTGGAGAAAACCGCGCCGAGGCTGATCAGCTCGTCCTCGACCAAGAACGGCACGACATTCGTGAGACCTACGGTCTCCTCCTCGCTATTGGTGAAGCCGGTGACGTAGCGTCCCTGCACAAACGGCGTGCCGTCGGGACTGGTCACGCGATGCAGAACGCCCGGTGCGTGGCAAACGAGGGCGATCGGCTTGCCGGCCGCGATGAAGGATCCGATCAGCTTGATCGAATTCGGATCTTCGGCCAAATCCCACAACGGGCCGTGGCCGCCGGGGTAGAAGACCGTGTCGAAGTCCTTCTGGTCGACACTGTCCAGGCGCACGGTTTCTGCGAGCTGCGCCTTGGCAACATCGTCAGCACTGAAGCGCCGTGTAAGGTCGGTCTGGAACATAGGCTCGTCGCTTTTCGGATCGAGAGGCGGCTGGCCGCCCTTCGGCGAGGCGAGGGTGATCTCGGCGCCAGCGTCCTTGAAGACGTAGTAGGGGGCTGCCAGTTCCTCGAGCCAGAAGCCGGTCTTCTTGCCGGTGTTACCGAGAGTGTCGTGGGAGGTGAGTACCATCAGGACTTTCATTGTCGGATCCTTTTCTCAGGTGATGCCGCGCCAATGAGGCGTCGTAGTTGGTTGATTTGGAGATCGATCGGCCGCGTCGGCCTGTCGATGCACGGATAATGGCACCTGCCCATGTATTTCAGAAATTTATTTCATTTATTTTATATATTCATGTCAGATTATATCTCGATGAGATACGATCTGAACCTGCTCCCGGTTTTCCTCGCCCTGATGGAAGAGCGGAGCGTGACACGGGCAGCAGCGCGACTGGGCATCACCCAGCCGGCGCTGTCCAATTCGTTGAACCGCCTGCGCGACACCCTCCGGGATCCGCTATTCATCCGGGAAAGGTATGGCATAAAGCCGACGCAATTGGCTGAGGAGATCGCTCCGACGATCGAAGCAGCGCTGGCGCAACTGGACGATCTCATTTGAACCAGCAGGAATTTCAGCCAGCAAAGGCCGAACGGCTGTTCACGCTTGCCCCCAACAGTTACGTGGAGCTTGTGTTGATGCCGGCCCTCGTCGCGAGGACGCGTGAGCTGGCGCCTGGTATCAAGCTCCGCATGACAGCATTTGGCAACGATCTCGCCGAGACCGGCGTCATTTCCGGTACCACGGCCATGGTGATTGGCCGGATCGTCGATCCGCCGGGCAATCTTGTCGTCCAGCATCTTATGGACGATGGGCTCGCCTGCGCGGTGCGCAAGGATCATCCCGACGTTCGAGACCATATTTCCCGAGAACAGTATGAAAGGCTCAAGCACGTGAACGTGCTCCCGCCGGGCCGGCTGCGGGCGGGCCTCTTCCAGGCATTGGAGCAACAAAACCTCAAGCGAGAGATTGCCCTTTCTGTCACGCACTTCCTGGCCGTGCCAGAGATGCTTGCCGTTACGGATTACTGCGCAACGCTGCCGAGACTGATCTGCCGCAGCCTTGAGAGGGATCCGCGCCTGAAGATACTACCGCCGCCCGTCGACCTCGGCACTTTTCCAGTGCAGATGGCTTGGCACATTCGCTACCGCCACGACCCAGCCCACAGGTGGTTGCGTTCGATGATCGGCGAATTGGCAAAAGAAATGGCGTCGGAGACCTAAGACGGCTTTCTTGTATCCGCGTTGATGTCCGCAAAGGCCAAACCGGGCCATTCATCGTGCCGTATGCCGAGCACCAGATCCGGACTTGCCCGAGCTACCAGCAAGCGGCAGCTAGGGTCGCACCATGCCGCCAACTAAGTGCTGTCCGTCACGACCGACTATACCAGCCTCTTCGGCGGCGAAGCCGCGACCAGCGGCCGCGACGCGCTGATCGCGCAGTGGCAGGGTCTGCTTCCGGGTTTCGACGCCACCCAGCACCTTATCAGCAACATCATTGTCGAAGGCGCAGGCAATGACGCGGTTGCACGCAGCCATGTCTGCGCAGCCCACTGGATCACGGGCGGTTCTGGACGGTCGGTGGCAGCTATCTCCACTAGCTGGTGCGGACGCCGGAAGGCTGGCGCGTCAAGGCAATTTCCATCCGCCGTTTGTACGAAGAGGGGGATCGCGCCGTTCTGGCCGCCGCTGCCGACCGGGTAAAGGCGGAGGCCAAATGAGTGTTCGGGTTTGCGCATGCCCAGTCGCGCGGCGAGGTTGCTCGGAGCATCGGCAACGTGAATATTGATCGAAATGTCGGGGCAGGCTTGGCGCATGCGGCATTAGTGCCGCCAACCGCGGAGACAGGACATGACCCTTTCATTGCAAGAGGTTTCGGATCGGCTCGAGATCGAACAGCTGCTTGTTCGCTATTGCTATGCTGTGGACGATCGCGACTGGGACGCCTATCGCAAAATATTCACACTCGATGCCGTGCTTGACGACACTGTAACAGGTGGAATCAGGAGCGGTGTGGATGAGCATGTCGCTTACATGAAAGGCGCCCTTTCGAAGATATTGATCTCGCAGCACGCCATTTCGACAATCCTTCTGGATCTCCGAGGGGATGAGGCCAGCGCGCGCGTGCATTGTTCATGCCCGATGGTGGTCGACCTCGGCGAAGGCAAAAGGCAGGTCTTCTTCCAGGGGCTCTGGTATCGCGACCGCGTCGTACGCACGTCCGAGGGCTGGCGCATAAGTGAACTTGTCGAGGAAGGCTATTGGAATCACAATTTGCCGGAGGGGTTCGCGTTCTGACGTCTGTTACGCGCTGCGCTGGATTCGCCACGGACGCCGTTTTCAGACGTGGTAGCTACTGGCGCAACACGGTGTTCTTGGTGCCTTCTTCGACCTGGTCGATGACCAGCAGCTTGACCGGATCGGCGCCGACATTGATCGCCTGATGCCATTGCCCGATCATCTCGATGATGAAATCACCTGTTTGATAGGTGTTGCTCTTGCCGGTCTCGACGTTGGTGACCTGAAGCGTGCCGGCCTCGACATAGGCATAGCGCGGAAACGGATGCTTGTGGACCGGCAAGGTCGCGCCCGGCGCGATCTGATAGGCCGAGACCAGGACCTGGACGTTCTTCTGGGGCAGCGTGATCGGCTGGCCGGACGCGGTCTCGGTGCGAGAGGCAAGCGGGGTCACGACAACCGGCGTCCCGCTGGCATCCAGCGCCTGGGCGCTGTTTGCAAACAGTGCAGCCGTGAGCAGCAGCGTCGGTGCCAAGATTTTTCGCATGATTCCCCCCGAACTGCGTCAGCATTGCGCAGCAAGCTTTGAGGCGCAAGCTTGTCTGTTCAGGAGCGCCTTATCCAGCTCTTCTGAACATGCCCGGCGTCATACCATGCATGGCCCGGAATGTACGGGAAAAATGGCTCTGGTCGGCGAAACCCGCCGTAATAGCGGCGTCGGCGAGGCCAAATCCCTGTTCGATCAGCGCGCTCGCCCGGCGCAATCGCCGGTCGCGGATATAGGCCGCCGGCGTCAGGCCAATTGCCTTGTTGAAGTCGCGGATGACCTGGAACCGGGTCACGCCAGCCGCGCCGGCAAGCCGCTTGAGGTCGAGCTGCGAGCCAAGCTCGCTTTCGACAAGATCGCGGTACAGCGAAAATCTTCGCTGCGATCCGCAGCTTTCAATCTCTTCGGCCGGTCCGCTCGAGTCGCCATGCCGAACGATCAGTTGTCTCAGCGCCACGAGCAGGGACGTCTCTGCCGTCATTGTGTCCGGGGATGTCGAGCCCTGGTGCGCTGCCGTCAATGCTGCGGCGAGACTGCTGTCTTCGATCGTCGCGCGCGAAAACGCCGGAGCGCCGTCGCGGCCGAGTTCGCGGGTAAGCGCGGTCATCATCGGCACCGAAGGATAAAATGTCCGGTAGGCCCAGCCTTCATCCGCCCCGCGTTCGCCGTCATGCCACTCTTCAGGATTGACGACGGCAATGGCGCCCGCCGGAGCGAGAACGCTTTGACGGCCGATGCGAATGCGCTCGCAGCCGGAGGTGATCAGGGCGATCACATAGGTCGGGTGCGTGTGCAGGTCGTAGCGGTGCTGGGTGAAGCGCGCCTTGAACAGGCCCAGGTCGGGGAAGCACGGATGGCGCCAGTATTTCCCGGTCTCTGCCGCTTCGATTGTCTTTGCCATGGTCAATCCGGTTCAAGACGCTTTTCGTCTGGCCTTCTATATGGCTGGCAGGACCAAACCGCGCCGCCTTGCCGGCGTGAAAGGAGGCATCATGCTGCATAATGACCCCATCGCCGCGCTGACACCAGAGGTCATAGGCTGGCGGCACCATATCCATGCCAATCCGGAGCTCGGATTCAATGAATACGAAACGGCGCGTTTCGTTGCAGAGAAGCTGCGCTCCTTCGGCGTCGACGAGGTGCATGAAGGGATCGGCGGCACCGGCGTCGTCGGTGTCCTGCGCAGCGGTGGCGGCGCACGCGCCATCGGCCTTCGCGCCGAGCTCGACGCGCTTCCGGTGCTGGAGAAAACCGGCTTGGCCTATGCCTCCAGGAAAGAAGGAGTAATGCACGCCTGCGGCCATGACGGCCACACCGCTATGCTGCTCGGCGCCGCCAAACTGCTCAGTCAATCGCGCACCTTCGACGGCACCGTCACTTTCATCTTTCAGCCGGCCGAGGAAAACGAGGGCGGCAGCATGCGCATGATCGAGGACGGCCTGTTCAAGCGCTTTCCGGTCGAGGCGGTCTATGCGGTCCACAACTGGCCGGGCGTCAGGCTGGGGACGATCGCTGCCCGCGCTGGTGCGCAAATGGCGGCCGTGGATAATTTCGAACTGATCTTCGAGGGTCTTGGCGCGCATGCCGCGATGCCGCAGCTCGGCGATGACCCGATCCTGGCCGCCGGCGCCTTTGTGCAAGCCGTCCAGCGCATCGTCAGCCGCTCGGTCGACCCGCAAAGCGCGCTTGTCGTCAGCCTCACGCAGATCCATGGCGGCAATGTCGGCAACATCGTGCCGGGCAAGGTCTGGCTGCAAGGCACCTGCCGCTTCTTCGAGCCCGGCCTTTCCGATCACTGCGAGATGCTGATCGGGGAGATCGCACAAGGCATTGCCGCCGCGTATTCGCTCAACGCCAGGCTCGACTACAGGAAGGGCCATCCGCCGCTGATCAACACGGCGGACGCGACGACCCGCGCCGTCGAGGCGGCGGCCTCCGTCGTCGGCCGGGAGAATGTCTTGACCGAGTTCAGCCCCAGTCTCGGCTGCGAGGATTTCGCTTTCATGATCCGCGACGCCGGCGGCTGTTATGCGTGGATCGGTGCCGGCGAGGTCGGCCCGGGCGAAGGCCTGCATGGCGACCGCTACGTCTTCAACGACGAGATCGTGCCGACGGTGATGCGCTATTACCTCAACCTCGTCGAGCAGACGCTTGCGCGGGCCGGTCCTTCTACAGCAGTTTTTCCGGCGTGATCGGCAACTCCCGGATCCGCTTGCCTGTGGCGTCGAAGACGGCATTGGCCACCGCAGCGGCAACGCCGGTGGCGCCGAGCTCGCCGATGCCCTTGCCGCCGATCGGGCTGGCATGCTCATCCACCTCGTCGACGAAGTGGATTATGATGTCGCCGGGAATGTCGGCATTGACCGGAATGGCGACCCCGGAAAGGTTCTTCGACAGGAACCGCCCAAGCACTGGTTCGTGCCTGCTCTGCTCCATCGCCGCCATGCCCCAGCCCCAGATGATGCCGCCCGTCATCTGGCTGCGGGCGGTGCGGGGATTGACGATGCGGCCGGCGCTGTAGCTGCCGACGGCGCGACGAAGCCTGAGCAGGCCGAGCCCCGGATCGACGCCGACCTCCATGAAAATCGCGCCGAAAGTGCGCATGGCGAGGCCTTTGCCATGCTGCGCCGGATCGAACGAGCCGGAGCCGATGATCTCGCCGATGTCGGTATGCCTCATAACGTCGGCGATCGTCTGACCGCCGGCAGCGCCTTTGCGCCGAATCTTGCCGTCCTGCATCTCCACCTCGTCCGGCAGCAGATTGGCAAGACGGGCAAGCTGCGAACGCGCATCTTCGGCGGCGGCAAGCACCGCCGCGCCCACCCCCATGGTCGATGACGAGCCATAGGTCGGTCCCGCCTCCGGCAGCTCTGTATCGCCCATTTCCAACTCGATCTTCTCCATCGGCAGGCCCAGCACATCGGCCGCGATCTGCGGAAAGATGGTGAGTGTTCCGGTCCCTATGTCCTGGGTGCCGGTGCGGATGAGCACTCTGCCGTCCCTGTGCAGCCTGACCTCGGCTGCAGGCGTCGGGTGGCGGAAACAGCCCATGGTACAGGTCGCCATGCCGTAGCCGATCAGCCAATCGCCATCGCGTTGCGGCTTGCGCGGGCGCTCGCGCCAGCCGAACAGGCGGGCGCCTTCCTCATAAGCCTCGCGCAGCTTCTTCGATGACCAGGGCTGGCCGGTGGCCGGATCCGTGTCCGCATGGTTGATCAGACGCAGGTCGAGCGGATCGATGCCGAGGCGGTGGGCGAGCTCGTCCATCGCGCTTTCGAGGGCCCAGGTACCCGGACCCTCGACCGGCGCGCGCAGCGCCGTCGGCATGGCGACGTTCGCGCGCTCGACACGCTGGCTGAGACGCATGGCCGGCGTGGCGTAGAGACCCTTCGAGGCTTCGGTGGCGAACTCGACGAAATCGTCGCTCACGGTGGTCAGGTTGACCACGTCCTGTTGCACGGCGGTCAGCTTGCCCGACCTGTCCGCAGCCAGCACGATCTTCTGTGCCATGCGCGGCTGGTAGCCGAGGCAGGAATAGGCATTGGCGCGGCTCAGCGCCAGCCTGACCGGGCGCTGCATGATGCGCGCCGCGGCGGCGGCCAGCACCTGATGCGGCCAGATCCAACCCTTGCCGCCGAAGCCGCCGCCGGTATGGCGGGAAATCACGCGGACCTTCCCGGCGGGGACATTCAAACGGGCGGCAAGCACCTGGCGGACACCATAGACGTGCTGCGTGGCGTCGTGCAGCGTCAGCTCTCCGTCGTTCCACTCAGCGAGCGTCGCCGAGGGCTCCATGGCGTTGTGGTGGCGCGACGGCTGCAGGTAGACGGCTTCGACCATGGCGGCTGCGTCGCTAAGCCCGCGGTCGACGTCGCCCTTGGTAAATGTCGGCTCCAGGAACAGGAAGCCGCTCTCCCTCGGCACGACCGCAGCCTTGTCGATGGCGGTCCACTTCGGCGGTGCCGGCAATTCCGGCTCGGCGAACTCGAAGCGCAATGCGACGTGGCGGGCACCGGCCTCCGCCGCCTCCAGCGTCTCGCCCAGCACAATGGCAAGCGGCTGACCCTCGTGACGTATCTCGTCGCCCTGCATGGGCATGAAGCTCTGCGCTGCCGGTGGGCCTTCGGCCTGCTGCATCTGCGTATCGGGCTCGGCCCTCGGCGATGCGAACCGGCCGAATTTGGGCATGTCCTCATGCGTGAGCACACGCACGACGCCCTTCTCGGCGAGCGCGTCGTCGACCATGATCGACGTCATGCGGCCGGCCGGAACGGGCGCGGTCACGAGTACCGCATAGAGCAGGTCGGGGGCGAAATAGTCGGCCGCATAGCGGGCGCGGCCGGTGACCTTGACGCCGCCGTCAGGGCGGGCAACAGGCTGGCTGATCATCATGACGACATCCTCGCTGCTCTTTCGATCGCCCGCAAAGCGGCGGTCTTGGCCAGTTCGATCTTGTAGGCGTTCTGCGACAAGGGACGCGCTTGGGCGAAGGATTGCTCGATAGCGGTGTTCAACGCCTCGCGATCGCCGATTTCGGCACCGGCGAGCTGCTCCTCGGCGGCGCTCAGCCGCCACGGCCGCAGCGCCACGGACCCCAGCGCCAGGGCGGCCCGACGGATAGTTTGGCCGTCCATCTCCAGCACAGCGGCGGCAGAGACGATGGCGTATTCGTAGGATTCGCGCTCGCGCACCTTGAGGTAAGCCGATCGCGGCGCCGGCGCCGGCAGCTCGATTGCCGTGATCAGTTCGCCTTGCTGCAACACATTGTCTGCCTCGGGCCGCGTGTCGGGAAGCAGGTGGAATTCCGCTGCCGGAATGCGCCGGCCGCCGCTGCGGTGCGCGGTGACGATGACCGCATCAAGTGCTGCCAGCGCCACGGCCGGGTCGGATGGCTGGGTGGCGACGCAATCCTCGGTCCAGCCGAATATCGCGTGATTGTCGTTGATGCCATGCAATGCCGAGCAGCCGGAGCCGAGCTGACGCTTGTTGCATGGCAACTGCTCTTCGGCACGGAAATAGGCACAGCGCGTCTTCTGCAGAAGATTGCCGCCTATCGTTGCCAGGTTTCTCAGCTGCGGCGATGCGGCGTTGAGGATCGCCTGGCTCAACACCGGATAGTCGCGCACGACCAACGCATGCTGCGCGACATCGTTGAGATGCGTCAGCGCGCCGATCGTCAAGCCGCCGCCGGGCAGTGTTTCGACCTGATCCAGCCCGTCGAGGCGGGAGATGTCGATGATCCGGGTCGGCTCGGCAATGCCAAGGCGCAGCCAGTTGAGCAATTCGGTGCCGCCGGCGAGAAAGGCGCTGTCCGGCGCGGCACCGGCTGCGATCGTGTCACCCAGGCTGTCGGCGCGTGCATAGACGAATGGGGTCATTGGCTCGCCCTCCCGGCCGCTGCGCGCACCGCCTCGACGATTTGCGGATAGGCCGAGCAGCGGCACAGATTCCCGCTCATCCATTCGCGGATCTCGGCATCGGAGCCGGTATGTCCCTCCTCGATCAGCGCCGCCGCTGACATCACCTGGCCGGGCGTGCAGAATCCGCACTGAAAACCATCATGATCGATGAACGCCTGCTGCACGGGATGAAGCGCATCGCCGTCTGCCAGCCCTTCGATCGTGGTAACCTCGCGTCCCTCGCAGGACACGGCAAGTATCATGCAGGCATTCACACGCCGCCCGTCGAGATGCACGGTGCAGGCGCCGCACTCGCCGAAATTGCATCCCTTTTTCGTTCCGGTCAGATGAAGCCGCTCGCGCAGCAGGTCGAGCAGCGTGACGCGGGTATCGAGATCGGAAAGGCTGTGATCCTCTCCGTTCACCCGCAACTTCAATAGGTGCCGATCGTGGAAGTTCATGTGGGGTACCTCGAAGCACATGCCGTACTCGCCGCAAGGACTCGTCCAGCAAGCAGCCACCCACCTGTCGAGGCGAAATAGGGCGGTCGATTCCGGGGAAAAGGCGCTGCCGGTCAGGGGAAGGCTAAAAAACGCGCATTCGAGATTTGCGGCGGAAAGGCCCTGAAGGCCGCCGCAAAAAGTGCACTGTCACCGTAATTCGGGTGTGAAGTAACGCTGAAAGATTTATGGAGTAACGCATCAGCTTGGTTAGCCAGTTTTCGTGGGAGTCATTTGCCGATATAGGCGGCCAGCTCGTCAGGTGTCCCCATGGGAAAGGCGCGTTTCAGATGGTCGAGGAATGCGGAGACGCGCGCGCTCAGCAGCCGCCGAGAGGGATAGAGTGTCCACAGGGCGATGTCGGGTCCCTCGACATCCCCCCAAAGTACCAGCGTTCCGTCCGCCAGATCATGGCTCACTAGCGACACGGGAAGGCGTCCCGCGCCGACGCCCGCTCGCACTGCATCCCGGACCATGATGAGCGACGACAACGCAAGGACGGGCTCGATCGCGATTGTTAACCGGCCAGTGGGCGTCTTCACCTCCCAAGCCCCGCGATCTGTCGAACGCATGACGGCCGGGGTCGCCAGGCCTTCGGCCGGCAGGGCGAGGTCAGGACTTGCCACGACCACCAGCCGATCACGCAGAAAGGCTCGCCCAACGAGGCTCTCATCCGGATCCGGATTGACCCGGATCACCAGGTCAAATCCCTCTTCGATCATGTCGACGACGCGGTCTTCGGTCGTGACCTCGAGCCTGACCTCCGGGTATTTCAGGGCGAAGCCGGCGGCGATCTTCCCCATGGCGGTCTGTGCGAACAGCAATGGGGCGCTGATCCGCAACCGGCCGCGCGGCCTTTCGCCGCCTGAGGCGATCGCCGCCGTCGTCTCTTCGAGCTCGGAAAGCAACCGGCCCGCGCGCTCGAAAAGCGCGCGTCCTTCTTCCGTCAGCTTTAACGCGCGCGCGCCACGCTCGAACAGCCGTAGATCCAGACTCGCCTCCAGCTCCGCCACGCGTCGGGACAAGGTGGCTTTCGGGCGCCCGGCAGCGCGGGCGGCCTTACCGAAGCCCCCGTGGCGGGCGACCAGATTGAAATCAGCAAGGGCAAGTAGATCCATGTGTTCCACCTGTGGGACGGCGTGTTCAGATATAATGCCTACCGACACAAACGTGGATCACTAATTTTCTGGGACGCCATCCGGCTCAACTCAGGAGTAATCCCATGACCATTCTCGTTACCGGCGCGACCGGCAATGTCGGCCGCAACGTAGTCGAACAGCTCGTGAAGCGTGGCGCCGATGTGCGCGCTTTGGTTCGCGATCCCTCGAAGGCCAATTTCCCCACTGGCGTAGATGTCGTGCAGGGCGACCTGCTCGATGTCGATTCCCTGCGCAAGGCGTTCTCCGGCGTCTCCACCCTTTTCCTGCTGAACGCGGTGGTGGCCGACGAATACACCCAGGCGCTGGTAGCGCTGGCCGTTGCCCGTGAGGCCGGCATCGAGCGGATCGTCTACCTGTCGGTGATCCACAGCGACATCTACGTCAATGTGCCGCATTTCGCGGGCAAGTTCGGCGTCGAGCGGATGATCGAGCAGATGGAGCTCAACGCCACCATCCTGCGGCCCGCCTACTTCATGGACAACGACATCACGATCAACGACGTGGTGATCGGCTACGGCATCTATCCGATGCCGATCGGAGCCAAGGGCATCGCCATGATCGACGCGCGGGACATCGGCGAGATCGCCGCGATCGAACTCATCCGCCGCGAGCAGGCCGCGGCGCCGCTGCCGTTCGACCGCATCAACCTGGTCGGCCCCGACACGCTGACCGGCGCGGATGTCGCGGCCATCTGGGCGGATGTCCTGGGACGCCATGTCGCGTATCCCGGCGACGACACCACCGGCTTCGAACAGAACCTGCGGCAGTTCATGCCGAGCTGGATGGCGCTCGACATGCGCCTGATGGCGGAGCGCTTCCTCACGGACGGCATGGTCCCCGACGCCGGCGATGTCGATCGGCTGACCGCGCTGCTGGGCCGACCGTTGCGCTCTTATCGCGACTATGCGGCCGCAATTGCCGGCTGAGCCCCATCACCGACGTTCTGTCCAGGAGACATATCATGATTTACTCGACCGCTACCGTTCCGGTGAATCCCCGAGGCGAGACCAAGCTGACCCGTGCGCAGATATGGCAGGGCCTGGAACTCAAGGCGCGCGACGCCCGGACGTGGCAGGCGAGGTGACTGTCGACATAGACACCGCGCCACGCCGGCAGGTCAAAGCTTTAACCCCGTCGATTCGTTTCCAGATCTACAGGAAGCGAGAATTGGAGAAGACGCCTAGAAGAACCTATACGGTCAACGTTAAGGTGAGCGGGGCGGTGTCCGTATCTTCGCCGGGGATGGTGACCAAAGATGTGGGAAACATGGGGGATAGGTCCGACCTACGGGTCCGCACCGAACGTGGTCGAAATTGACGCAGCCAAACGGAAGGTTATTGCCGAAGTTGTGCGGCGGTGGATCACTTCAGAGGTAATCCGCAATTACCTTCGCAACCTGCTAAATCTGCCCGTAGAACGGGAGCTGCCGGCTGAGCAAAAGCATTTGCTGCAGGAACGTGATCGGGCCGACAAAGAGTGACTGCATGGCGCTCCATTGGTTCTCCCCGCCGGTCCCTGTCAGCACCGAGGGTAGCGGTTCGACGCGGAAGGTTAGCAACGCTGAAGCAGCCGCTGAGGAACTCCTGAAGTGGACCAACCATGGCCTTCAGTGGAACCTCGCGGTGCACGTATGCCTCGCTGTGATTGCCGACGAGATGGAGCCTGAGGAGTGCCGCAAGGCATTCTTGGCGGCTGCCAAGGAAGAGGGGTTGGTGCTACGCTCGTCTGATAGGGCCGAATGTGCCAGTTACCCGAGCCCAGTTCCCAAACATTCCTGATCCCTAATGCAACCATTCCCTCATCTCCGAGTTGCGCGACAGGCGGGGAAGCTCGGCCGACATGACAAAGCGCGACAAAGCCGGACACAAGTCCCTTCCAGAAGCCGTTCGGCACCGCCGTTCGGCACCAAGGAAGGGGATGTGATGCGTGCATATTGGTTGATGTGCATTGCCGCGCTTGCTCTCAATGCCGCGCCGGCGGCAGGGGAACCTTCGGTCGAGCGAGGACTCTACATCTCCATCATCGGCGGCTGCCACGATTGCCACACCGAAGGATATAGCGAAAGTGGCGGCAAGATCGATCCGGCCAAGGCTTTCAAGGGAAATGCACTCGGCTTTCAGGGACCGTGGGGAACCAGCTATGCGGCAAACCTACGGCTGACGGCCGCCGACCTCACAGCCGACGGCTTCGTTTCATATCTTCGAGGCCTTGAGACTTATCCACCGATGCCGCGGTATAATGTACGGGCTATGAGCGATGAGGACAAGAAGTCGCTCTATCTCTATATCCGCACGCTCGGTGACCCAGGCGAGCGAGCGCCGGCTTTCGTGCCGCCTGGCGAGAAGGTCCATACGCCTTATATCGTCCTCGCCCCGCCCTTGTCGCCGCCCGCCTGCACACGCGATTTCGATTGCGGTGTAGGAGAAGTCTGCGATCCCGGCGGCTCCGGGCAGTGCATGAAGAGATAACGCTCAGACCACCTGGCCGCCATCGCGCACTGGCGTTCGCTGGCGACCAGCTCTACTTCGCCATCCAGGTCCGGGGAGCAGAGCGTCAACTTCCGACATGAACTTACCGATCTAGCATTGCAGGAAACTGACCATTGCTGACACCGGCCGGCCTTTCTCAAGACCCAACGACCTGGGGTCACCTACGGCTGCAACAATGTCGAGGGTGCCGCCGAGGAACTCATGAAGTGGACCAAGATGGGACCTAAGTGGCGGAAGGCTGTGCAAGTGTGCATCGAGGCCGTCGGGGACCGGGCTACCCCGGAGGAAGCCCGTAAGGCCTTCGAGGCTGCTGCCAAGGAGGAAGGGGTGTTACGGCAATCTGGCTAGCCCTGTTACCGCTCACCTTGCCACTATCGATGCGTCTCGAGCCGCATCAATCTAAAGAATTTTGGTCACCAGATTGTCCAGCCGGGAGTTCTTGCGGTAAGTCAATCGCACCACACCGGCACCTAAGACGCCAGTGATGGCACCGCCGAGAACGTCGGTAAGGTAGTGAGTGCCGATGTAAATTCTCGACCAGCAAATCAGAAATGCCATGATGAAGAGCGCAATCGTCCGGCGCGGGAGGCCTTGCATCGCAAAGGCCGCAACAATCGCAATGGCGGCTGTCGCGTGATCGGACGGGAATGACCAGTCGGCGCTGGGCGCAATCAACAAGTGGGTCACACCGGCATCGTAGGGCCGCATCCGATGCACGAACAGAAGAATGAACTGGTTGATCGCAAGGCCGAGCAGGAACGCCAGACCGGCCGACAAGGCCGCGTGACGGACATGGTAGCGGTCGACCTTCGCCCACCATTGTAGGGCCACGGCCAGCACCATCAGCGGAACGCCGATCTGTGAGACGCCAATCATTGCTCTATCTAGGAAAGGGCTGAGCCCGGCTGCCGCGTTGATCCAGTGAGTGAGAGCTGCATCCATTGTTTGGTTCCGTTATTGACCGCGAGGTGGGTTGTGAAGGCTTTTGATGAACGCCGCATCCATCAGATTTTTGAAGTCAGCGTCTGGCTCAAGGGTGCGCACGCCCTGATCGAATGCCTTGGCGGTGTCCTGCTTTATCTCGTCACCACAGACACCATTGCCTCGTGGGTCAATGCCTTCACCCAAGAGGAATTGATCGAAGATCCGAATGATTTCATAGCTGGCTATCTGTCGCAGATGGCAGGCCATTTTTCCGTCGCCAGCAAGGAGTTCTACGCCTTCTACCTGCTCAGCCACGGCCTGATAAAGCTGCTATTGGTCGTCGGCCTTTTGCGAGGCAAGCTCTGGTCGTACCCGAGCCTCCCTCGTCGCGCTGGGCGCATTCATGGTCTACCAAGTCTACCGCTATTCCTATACCCACTCTCCGGGCCTGCTCGTACTGACCGTCTTCGATGCGGTCGTCATGGTGCTGATCTGGCACGAGTGGAGGATCGTGCGACAGCACAGGCCCGCGTGACGTGTCAGCCGCGCCTCCGGTCAAGCCACTGCACGGCAGACCAACACAGAATGGCCCAAGCAGAGCGCGCGTCAGTTTGTTCCTGAAGGCGCCCGTTGCGAACGATCATTTGTGCTGGTCCGCTGCGGGCTCTTTAACGTCAAGCGTTGGTGGCCGGGTGGGCTAAAGGAAATCTTTGGGGACATTGAGGCTGAGTTGGTCGGGACCAAAATGAGCTGCGAACGATGCGGCAAGACGACTTCATGCAGCCGAGACATACAACCCAATGGCGCGAGCGGCAGGGCATTCGGATTAGGCGGCTTGCCCAGATAAAGGTTGTTCGGCGGGTCCTTTGGAGGGATGAGGATTGAAAAAGACGCTATTGACCTGAGGCAATCAAGGCTCATCGATTGCACGCGATAACCGGCCCATGCTAACTGATGACAGTCGCCTTACTTCCCACTTCGACCCCAATACGTTCGGCTCAGGGCGACACATTTGGCAGCCCTCGCGCTTGCCAGTGGTGCAACAATCAAAAGATTGATGGTCTATGCCCTTTGAGTTCACGACCCGAAGCCCTGGCGGTCCGATCCCTTTCATCATACTGCCCGGCACTTCCCTGATCTTTGTTGGATCAAACGGCGGAGGCAAGACGCGCCTCGCCGTCGAAATAGAGAACCAACTTCGGCTGCGCGCGCACCGTATTTCCGCCCATAGGGCACTCTCGCTGAAGCCCACGGTCGCCAAAATCAACGAGGAGGTAGCGTTGCTGGGGCTTCGGACCGGCCATACTGGCATAGGTGCGAGCTTTGATCACCGTGTAGGAAGTCGCTGGCATGGGGACATGGCAACTGGGCTCCTCAATGACTTCGACGTCCTGCTTCAAGCCCTTTTTGCCGATCAGATGAATAAGACGCTGCGGACCCACCAAAAGGCCAGAGCCGGTGACACATCTCCGGCCGAGATGACGAAGTTCGAGCTTCTTGCCGACATTTGGCAGCGGCTTCTTCCTAACCGCAGGCTCGTGATCTCCGGTGATGACATTCGGGTTCAGGTCGCGGGATCGGATACCGAATACAACGCTAAGGATATGAGCGATGGCGAGCGCTCAGTGTTCTACATGATTGGCCAAGTTCTCGCCGCCGACCCGGACATACTTCTGATCTTTGACGAGCCGGAGCTTCATGTTCATAGATCCATCATGGCCAAACTATGGGACGAGCTTGAGGCGGCACGGCCGGATTGCGCTTTCATTTTCATCACGCATGACCTCGAGTTTGCCGCGTCCCGCATTGCCGGAAAATTCCTAATCCGCGACTATGACCCTAAGGCCGGTTGGATAATCGAACCGGTTCCAGAGGATACTGGTTTTGATGAAGAGATTGCGACGCTTATCCTCGGCAGCCGACGTGCAATTCTGTTTGTCGAAGGCAGCAAAACCAGTCTCGACACAGCTGTTTTTCGCTGTTGCTATCCGGAATGGACTGTCATTCCGCGCGGTTCTTGCGAAGAAGTAATTCATTCCGTCGTCACAATGAGGGCCAATGCCCATCTTACGCGGGTGACCTGTTCGGGGATCGTCGATGCCGACGACTATTCTGCGGAAGAGGTTGCCAATTTGGGTAAGCTCGGCGTCGCCGTATTGCCGGTTTCGGAGATAGAGAACCTCTTCCTGCTGCCTGACGTGGGACGCGCAATCGCGCAGCACGAGGGCTATCGTGGGGCAGACCTCAACGACCGGCTTGATACATTTCGGCAAGCTGTCATCGCCGACGTAACCCCCGCATCGGCGGCAAGCGCTGTCGCGCGGTACTGCCGCAGGCGAATTGACCGCACATTGAAGAAGATTGATCTCAGCGGCGCAAGCACGGTTGCGGACATTGCCACCGAATATGCTGTTAAGACATCTGCATTGGATGTGGCTGCAATCGGAGCGGCGGCGTCTGCCCGAATCAACGCCGCTGCCGCAGATCAGGACTTAGCCGAGCTGGCCAAGCACTATGACAACAAGGGATTGATGGCCCTTGTAGCGAGACATCTCAAGAACACACCATTGGGTGAGTTCGAAATGTGGCTAACACGCGCTCTGCGCAACAACCTCGTTCCCGAACTCACGCGAGCCCTACGCCGAGTTCTTCCAGAAATTCGTGCTCGATGAATAGGTGACGTGGGAAGCTGTCTCATCTTTGAGGACGAGCCGATAGTCGCCTGCCAAACGATGAGATGGCAAACAGGTGACACAAAAAAGTGCCAGGCAGGAGCGCTTCTTTGCTTCGAGCAACAAGTTGGCCCCGTCCGGCGTTACTACGTCAGGCCATTGCCTTCCCAAGCGCCCGTCTGGCGACCTCAAGCCGCGCCTCGTCGCCCCCATAGTCCTCCCCAACGCTGCCCGAGGAGTGCCCAAGGACTATGTCTTGGTCTGACTTGGTGACGCCGGCCAGTCGCAGCCGGTCTTTCATCAGGTGGCGAAGGGAATGGGTGGTGGCCTTAGGGTCAGACACGCAGGCGCGGACATGCTTGCCGAGGGCAGCGGAGGCTGACGCGGGACCACGGGGTCGACCATAGGCAGGGAACAGCATTGTGGCTTTGCCGGCGGCTTTGACGGCTTCCTTTGCGGCCTCAAGAGCGTCGCCTATCAGAGGGACGTTGCGACGTGACACTTTATTCTTGATCCGGCGGTCGTCATGCCACTCGACCGTGATGTGCGGAATGGCGTGGTCAAGGCACACGTCCGCGACACGAAGGCCTGAGACCTCAGCGAGGCGGCACCCGGTTCCATTTAGAATTGTCCAAATGTGTCGAAGGTCCGTCTTGGCATGGTAGGCAATGCGGGCGGTTATGGCTGCAACCTCGTCCAGGGTGAATGGCCGACGCTTGTCCTTGTCGGGCTCTGCCCTGTCCTTCGGCGCAGCCTCCAAGTTCATAAAGGGGTTGGTGGCGCCGGCTAAGTCAAATTCCCTTATGGCGTGGTTGATGACCGCACGGACCACGTTCAAGTAGCGGTCTACAGAAGACGCTTTGCGCCCATCGAGCATGTGATCGCGAACTTCCTTGGCGTCCTCGCGCTTGACGCTTGCCAGCTTGCGGTCCTTGCCAAGTGCCTCCACGACGAGCTTGAAGACCCGCTCAAGCTCCATCTGCTTCGTCTCGTCGTCCCCAACGCGTTCCTTAAGATAGAGCCTCTTGGCATCCTCAAGGGTCGGGGCTGGCGTACCCGAAGGGTTCAGCATCAGCCCGCGCGCCAATGCGGTGTCTGCCTCGGTCGGGAGGAAATCGGGGAGGGGGAGGTCGTCGTCGTCGTACTCGACACTGTCGAAATCTGGAACGTACTTGCCGGCAATCTTCTCGACAGCCTTCAATCTGGCCTGCCAGTCCGTGTCATGCTCGATCTCGTCGGCAAACGGGAAGTCGCGGTCTTGGCGGAAGCCCATCTTGCGGGCAGCAGCTATACCGTCGCGGAAATGACCCCACTCTGTCGGGGCCGGTCCTCTGGCGCGCTTGACCGCATCGGCTAAGAGTTTCTCGGCGTCGGCGTGAACCTTCGGATACTTCTTAAGGGCTTCTTGTTCGGTGGCGCCAAGCGGCACGAGGTGTTCCCGTTTGCCGAGAATGGCCCGAAGTTCCTCAGGAATTTTGCGCCTGTAGCGCCAGCCTGCCTTGCCACGTTTCTGTATGTGCTTCACATCAATCTTCATGCTCAGGGTACCCCGCAGTGTATCGCGCGGTGTATCTCTGGGGAAGCGGAAACCCTTGCAATCCTTGGGTTTCAAGCCTTTTCTGGTGATAGTGGCTCCCCGGGCCGGATTCGAACCAGCGACCAACCGGTTAACAGCCGGTTGCTCTACCACTGAGCTACCGGGGAACAGAGGCTCTTGCGTGAGTGGGGCAGCCTATAGCAAACCCGTTTCGGCTTTGCAAAGAAGCATTTCGCATTTTTTCGGTGCTTTTTGGCGCAGGGCTTTCTGGCAATGGCCGGCAAGCGCCCTCATATGAGCTGTCTCTCGCCTGTCACGGAACGGAAAAGGCCGTTGCGGCTTTCTCCGGGTGATGGTGCTACTGATGCAAACGGATCGACATTTCACATGACGGCAATGAGCGACGACCAGCCACCGGCCCGGAAAATCTCGGTCTTCGGCCGCCAGTTCACCATGCCGCGTTCGCGCGGCCTCCGGATTGCGATCGGCGTCGTGCTGATCATCGGCGGCATTCTCGGCTTCCTGCCGATCCTGGGTTTCTGGATGGTGCCGATCGGATTGCTGGTGCTCTCTTACGAATTCGCGTTGGTGCGCCGTCACCGGCGCCGCTTCGTCGTCTGGTGGGAGCGACGCCGCCGGCCGGATTGAGGTTGCCCTGCTGACAGGCCGGAAACAGGGCAATTGTTTGAGAGCGGCGTGGTCATCACCGAGGCTGGTCGAAACAGCTTTCCAGGCGTTCGCAGAGCTCCTTGAGAACGGCGGTAGCCGATGCCAGCCGCGCCCGGTCGCGCGGCGGCAGGCTGTTTGCGCCTTCTATGCTGAGGCGGTCGATGGCATAGCGCACAAGCTCTGCAGACTGCGACAATCCGCGCGGTGTGCCGTCTTTCGTAGCTGCTCGACCCATGGCGGAACCCTCCTTTCTGCCCAACGTGGCCGCCGGTTTCGGGTTCCTGTCGCCGAGGATCATCCTTAACGATAAGCTAATATGTTATTGCTAGCATGGCATTGCATTGATAAGCAGAGCCTCGATGTCGGAAGAACCGTTGGGAATGCATGGTGGCCGCTTGACGGCATTTTCGCCGCAACCTATTGGAGCCGGGTGGAACGCCGGGAGCAATGAGGCCTCGTGGCGGAGTGGTTACGCAGAGGACTGCAAATCCTTGCACCCCGGTTCGATTCCGGGCGAGGCCTCCAATGCCCGAGCTCCCGCGCGTCAGCGCCAGGGGGCTTCAGTTCCGGTCGAAACAGCCGCGGCCTTTGCGCGGCAAGCGGATGGTTGGAACATGAGCGCTGATTTTGCCGAACGCCGGGTGAAGATGGTCGACGGCCAGATCCGCACCACCGACGTGACCAGCGCACCGCTGCTCGAGGCTATGCTTGTCGTGCCGCGCGAGGCCTTTGTTGCCCCCGGCCAGCGTGACCTTGCCTATATCGACGAGGACATCCGCATTGCCGATACGGCCGATGGTCCGCGCTATCTGATGGAACCGTCGCCATTGGCCAAGCTGATGCAGCTGGCCGATATCGGCCCAAGCGATTCGGCACTCGATGTCGGCTGCGGCACCGGCTATGCGGCGGCGATCCTGTCGCGGCTGGCAAGGTCCGTCGTCGCGCTGGAAAGCGATCCGGCGCTGGCCGAGACCGCCACTTCGACGCTTGCTGCGCTGGGTTCCGGCAATGTCACCGTGGTCCAGGGACCGTTGCCGCAAGGCCATGCCGCCAATGGGCCTTACGACGTCATCTTGATCGGTGGCAGCGTCGGCGAGGTGCCGGCGGCGCTGTTCGACCAGCTTGCCGAAGGCGGCCGACTCGTCGCCGTTGAAGGGCAGGGCAATTCGGGCGTAGCCCGGCTTTTTTTTAAGACTGGAGGGGTTGTAACGGGAAGACGCGCATTTAATGCGGCAATTAAGCCACTACCGGGATTCGAACGCATTCCCGCCTTCGAATTCTGAGTGATTTTGCCTTGCAGCGAAGGCGCTGTCATGATCGCTTGCGTTTGAACAATCGTTGCTGATCTGCATAACCGGGTGTTTCTTGGGGGCTTTCAGCGGGGGAACGATAAAAAACGCGGCGCCGGCTGATCAGAAGGAGAAGCCAGCGTGGCGCAGTTCCCGTGCAAAACGAATGAGGGAATATAACGTGCCGTCTGTACGCAAGTTGCTTTTTACCGCTGTCCTCGTTTCGGCGACCGCGCTTTCTCCAATGGCCGCCTCGGCCGAAACCATTCTCGGGGCACTTTCAAAGGCCTATCAGAACAATTCCTCTCTCAATTCTTCACGCGCCGGCGTTCGCGTCACCGACGAGGGCGTTGCCATCGCCAAGTCCGGCTGGCGCCCGACCATCACCGGTTCCGGAAGTATTGATTATACCGCCAGCCACAGCAACCTGTTGCACCGAAACATCTCGTTGACCACCGGCAACTTCGGCGTCGAGATCGACCAGACGCTGTTTGACGGTTTTCAGACCAGGAACAATGTGGCGGCCGCCGAATCCCGGGTCCGCGCTTCGTTCGAAAGCCTGCGCAACGCCGAAGAAAACACTCTTTTCAACGCGGCAAGCGCCTATATGGACGTCATCCGCGACCGTCAGGTCGCCGTGCTGACCGAACAGAACCTGCAATTCCTGACCGAGCAGGCGCGTGCGGCGCGTTCGCGCTTCGAGGTCGGCGAAGGTACCCGCACCGACGTCGCGCAAGCCGACGCCCAGCGTGCCTCCGCGGTGGCACAGTTGAGCGCCGCCCGCGCCACGGCGCTGGCAAGCGCCGCGACCTATCGCCAGATCGTCGGCGATGAGCCCGGCCGTCTCAGGCCGGCTTCGCCGCTGTCGAAGCTGTTGCCGTCGAGCCTCGATGCGGCGATCGCGATCGCATCGGCCGAGCATCCGGCCATCCTCGCCACCGCGCATCTGGTCGACGCGGCGGCGTTTTCGGTGAAGTCTGCCGAAGGCGCGCTGCTGCCTCAACTCTCGGCGTCGGCGGGTGTTTCGAGCGCCTATCGCGGCACCGCGCCCGGCTCGCTCTCCTCGACACAGGATGGCGTAACCAATTCGGCGAACATCGGTGCGACATTGACGATACCGATCTATTCCGGCGGCCGGACCTCGGCATTGGTTCGCCAATCAAAGGAATCACTTAGCCAGGCCCGTATCGAGGTCGATGTCAGCCGCGACACCGTGCGCCAGGCGGTGACCTCGGCATGGTCGCAATACACCGCCGCGCAGCAAAGCGTCACGGCCAACCGGCAGGTGGTCGCCGCCGCGCAGCTTGCCCTGAACGGCGTCATCGAAGAGCGCAATGTCGGCCAGCGCACCACGCTCGACGTGCTCAACGCGCAGGCGACCCTCATCACCGCCAAGATCAATCTTGTCAGCGCCGAACGCGACGTGGTGGTGGCGAGCTATGCCATCCTCTCGGCGGTTGGCCATTTGTCGGCAGACCGCCTTGCGCTCAACGTGACGAAGTACAGGCCCGAAGAGCATTACAACGCCGTCAAGGACAAGTGGATCGGTCTGCGCACGCCGGACGGCCGCTGATCGCCAGGCCGTGTTTTCAGCCCGCGCTCGAACGACGCGCGGGCTTTCAACTCCCGACCCTAATCTGTTGAAATCCGAGATGTCGCCAGATTGGGGATTCTCGCAAGCCGTTCCGTCGGTTACGCTGTTGCCATGATTCGAATCCGGCATTGCCGGACAGGAAATCTGAGAACGAGTCACAAGGGCGGCGGATGTGACGATGGCGACGGCAAGCAGCGTACAGCGCGAACCTTCCATGGAAGAAATACTAGCTTCCATCAGAAGGATCATCGAGGACAGCGATACCGGCCGCAAGCAGCCGGGCGACGCCGACGAGCTGCGCCAGGATCTGCAACCGGCGCCGGCAGCCGGACGGGCAGCAGAGGCGGATGCGTTCCGCTCCGAACTGCGCGGCGGGCTGGAGATCGCCAAGCCGGCCACGCGCGCCGAGGTGCAGCCAACGGCCGCGCCGGTCATTGAGCCCCAGGAAACGCCGCTGCGCGCCGGCCCGGTAAAGGCAGCGGTGACGCTGGCTGAGGTGAACACCGCTCCCGCAAAGCCGGATCAGCCTGCGGCAGCCAAGGCTGCCGAGACGACCGACACCATCATCGCCGATTGGCGGCGCGAGATCGCCGCGGTCGGCGACGCGATGGCCAAGCCGGAGCGCGCCGAGCCACTCCGGACGCCCGACGCCGAGCCGAAAGCCGAGGTTTTCGAGAACGAGGCGACTGCTGGACCTGTGCCGGAGCCTTCGGAAATTGGGCCGAAGCCTTCGGAAAGCGGCCCGGAACCTTCGAAAATCGGCCCGGAATCTTCGAAAATCGGATTGGCGCGTCTGGCGGCCAGCGAGGCGCCGCCCGCACGTCCGGCAATCCTTTCGGAGCATACGGGCCGGCAGGTTGCCGCCGCCTTCGGCGAGCTTTCCGACGCGTTTGCCAGCCGCAGCAAGAAGACTTTCGACGAGATGGCCGAGGAGATGCTGCGGCCCATGCTGCAGGACTGGCTGGACAACAACCTTCCGACGCTGGTCGAGCGGCTGGTGCGCGAGGAAATCGAGCGCGTCGCGCGCGGCGCGCAGTAGCAATTCGGAGAGCCGCCAATGGGCGGCGCTCGACCGGCGAATTGTCGAAGTCGGCGCTGCCCCTCATCCGCCTGCCGGCACCTTCTCCCCGTATAGTGACGGGGAGAAGGGGTTGACCGCAATTTAGGCGCCTTTTCCGCAACGTTCGTGACTGGCGAAAACTTCAGTCAGGCGTTTTTCTCCCCGTCACTATACGGGAAGAAATGCCCGGCAGGGCAATGAGGGGCAGCGCAAACCTGAAGCGATTGCCTTGCAACATTCAGTCCCGCGAGTTGCACCGAACCATCCCGGCGCTATCTATTGGCCATGCCGCCCTTGCGGTTGACTTGGCAACAACCTTCCGATTTACACCGGACCACAAATTCCGGACAGCGCGGACCGTTTTCCCATGCTCGAAAAGACCTACGACGCCAAAGCCGTCGAGCCGAAGATTGCCAGGATCTGGGAAGAGGCCGACGCGTTTCGGGCCGGTGCCGGGGCCGAGGAGGGGCTTGAAGCCTTCACCATCGTCATCCCGCCGCCGAACGTCACCGGCTCGCTGCATATGGGCCACGCGCTCAATAACACGCTGCAGGACATTCTGGTGCGCTTCGAGCGCATGCGCGGCAAGAACGTCTTGTGGCAGCCGGGAATGGACCATGCCGGCATCGCCACGCAGATGGTGGTCGAGCGCCAGCTGATGGAGAAGCAGATCCACCGCCGCGACCTGACCCGAGATGAGTTCATCGACAAGGTGTGGGAGTGGAAGGCCGAGTCCGGCGGCGCCATCCTCAACCAGCTGAAGCGGCTCGGGGCCTCGGCCGACTGGAGCCGGGAGCGCTTCACCATGGACGAGGGCCTGTCCAAGGCCGTGCTCGAAGTGTTCGTGACGCTCTACAAGGAAGGGCTGATCTACAAGGACAAGCGCCTTGTGAACTGGGACCCGAAGCTGTTGACCGCCATCTCGGATCTCGAGGTCGAGCAGCAGGAAGTCAACGGCAACCTCTGGCACTTCCGCTATCCGGTCGAAGGCATGACCTTCGATCCGGAAAATCCGAAGACCTTCATCACCGTTGCGACGACCCGCCCGGAGACGATGCTGGGTGATACGGCTGTCGCAGTCCACCCCGACGACGAGCGTTTCCGGCATCTTGTCGGCAAGAACCTCATCCTGCCGATCGTCGGCCGCAGGATCCCGGTGGTGGCGGACGAGTATTCCGATCCCGAAAAAGGCAGTGGTGCGGTCAAGATCACGCCGGCGCATGACTTCAATGATTTCGAGGTCGGCAAGCGCCACCGGCTGCCGGCGGTCAACATCCTCACCGTCAATGCGGCGGTGAGCCTCAAGGACAATGAGGACTTTCTCGCCGGACTGGACGTGACGCCGGAGCGCCAGGCCGTCTGGGACAGCCTCGACGGCCTCGACCGTTTCGATGCGCGCAGGAAGATCGTCGAGCTGATGCAGGCGGGCGGCTTTCTCGAGAAGGTCGAGCCGCATCGCCACACGGTGCCGCACGGCGACCGCGGCGGCGTGCCGATCGAGCCGTTTCTGACCGACCAGTGGTATGTCAATGCGGCGGAACTGGCCAAGCCGGCGATCGCCTCGGTGCGCGAGGGCCGTACCAATTTCGTGCCCAAAAACTGGGAAAAGACCTATTTCGACTGGATGGAAAACATCCAGCCCTGGTGCATTTCGCGCCAGCTCTGGTGGGGTCACCAGATCCCTGCCTGGTACGGGCCGGACGGGCATGTCTTTGTCGAAAAGACTGAGGAAGAGGCACTCGGTGCCGCCGTCGAATATTATCTGGCGCTGGAAGGGCCGTGGAAGGCCTGGGTCGAGGACAAGCTCGAGAATTTCCAGCCTGGCGAGATCCTGACCCGCGACGAGGACGTGCTCGACACATGGTTCTCGTCGGCGCTGTGGCCGTTCTCGACGCTTGGCTGGCCGGACCAGACGCCGGAGCTGAAGACCTATTACCCGACCGACGTGCTGGTGACCGGTTTCGACATCATCTTCTTCTGGGTCGCCCGCATGATGATGATGGGCTTGCATTTCATGGACCAGGAGCCGTTCCATACGGTCTATGTCCACGCGCTGGTTCGCGACAAGAACGGGCAGAAGATGTCGAAGTCGAAAGGCAACGTCATCGATCCGCTCGAGCTCATCGACGAATACGGCGCCGATGCGCTGCGCTTCACCTTGACGGTGATGGCAGCGCAAGGGCGCGACGTTAAGCTCGATCCGGCGCGCATTGCCGGTTATCGCAATTTCGGCACCAAGCTATGGAACGCGACGCGCTTCGCCGAGATGAACGAAGTGGCGCGCGACGACGATTTCTGGCTGCGGGACGCCAAGCTGGCGGTCAACCGCTGGATCCTGACGGAGCTGACGCGAGCCGCGCGCGACATAACGGACGGCATCACCTCATACCGCTTCAACGAGGCGGCGGGTGCCGCCTACCGGTTCGTCTGGAACCAGTTCTGCGACTGGTACCTGGAACTGCTGAAGCCGGTGTTCATGGGCGCCGACGAGGCGGCCAAGGCCGAGAGCAGGGCATGCGTCGCCTTCGTACTCGACGAGATCTACAAGCTGCTGCATCCGATGATGCCGTTCATGACCGAGGAACTGTGGGCCGAAACCGCCGGCGAGGGCAGGCAACGGCAATCGCTGCTTTGTCATGCGGCATGGCCGTCGCCCGACTTCGAGGACGAGGCGGCCGCCGCCGATATCAACTGGCTGATCGACCTTGTCTCCGGCATCCGCTCGGTGCGTTCGGAGATGAACGTGCCGCCGGCGGCTATCGCACCGCTCGTGGTGATCGGCGCCAACGACGCGACACACGAAAGGCTCGAGCGTCAGGGCTCGGCTATCAAGCGTCTGGCGCGGGTCGGCGACATCTCGCTCGCCGAGGCGCCACCCAGGGGATCCGCCCAGATCGTCGTCAACGAGGCGACCATCTGCCTGCCGCTCGGCAGCCTGATCGACCTTGCCGCCGAGGCAGCGCGCCTGCACAAGGAGCTTGCGAAGGTGACCGAGGAAATAGCGCGGCTCTACAAGAAGCTGTCCAACGAGAAATTCGTCGCCAACGCGCCGGAAGAGGTGGTGGAGGCCGAGCGTGAAAAACTCGCCGAATATCGCGAGGCGCAAGAGAAGCTTTCGGTCGCATTGGCGCGGGTGCGCGATGCGGGCTGATCAAACAAACTGGGCCGGCTGGCCGCAATAGATTCGCCGGTCACGAATCTGCTTTCCAGCTAGGCCGCCTGCCACGAAAACAGGCATTCCGCAGCGTAAATCTTGAGGCAAACTGAATGTTTTTGCCCCATTGTTGCCATAATGTAACAATGGCCGGCCGGGCAGGCAAAATTCCCTGTTCCCTGGTGATTTAGGCGGTTTTCCCGAGTTTTCTCGTCGATTTGTATTGAGGCGGCCATTTTCCCGCCTCGGTAAGAAGGCCGACACCTTGTCGGAAATGCGTTCCGCCAAGGTATACGTGTACGCACGGCGAATTCGTTGTTGCGCCGTTAACCTGAATTGGTTCTAGCTTGATGCAAGGACATTTCGGGGAGGAGATTCATGTGTTGTTCGCGTCTGAAAGTGCTGCTGGGCGCGGGGGCTTTTTCGCTGGCTTTTGCCGGGACGGTGCAAGCCGGGGGCTTTGACCGGGGCGGCGTCAACATCGACCAGCTGTTCGACGCGGCGCCATATTCGTTCGATGCGGGCGTCACCTATGTTTCGCCACAGCGCAAACTCAAGAATGTGCAGCGTCTCGATGGCTCGGGTTTGTCGACATCGGCGGTGGATGTTGGTGGCGACTATGCGGTGCCGCATGTCGGCATCAAGGCCAACATCTTTGAGCCCGTAGACTGTCTTGCCACCTATACGAGACCGTATGGTGCGGATGCAAATTTCGGCATGAACAACGCCTATTCGCCGACAGCGGTCAAATACGCCGTCGACACAGATGATTTCGGTCTCACCTGCTCCTATAAGGTGAACGTCGGCAAGGGCGCCATACGATTCATCGGCGGTGTCTCTTACCAGCAGGTAGACGCGTTTCTTTCCCGTCAGACACTGCTCGCCTTCGGCAATACCGGCCTCGGCGTCTTCAAGCTATCCGACGAGGCATGGGGTTGGCGTGCGGGCGCAGCCTATGAGATGCCCGAGATCGCTCTGCGCGCCAGCCTGATGTACTCTTCGAGCTACAAATATGACGGGCTGTCGGGAACCGTCGACACGACCGGCTTCAGGGGCGCCTTTCCAGCGGATCTGATTCCCGGCTCTACCGGCGTGTACCCAGTCTCGGCGTCGGCTGAGATACCTCAAGCTCTGGAATTCAAGCTGCAGAGCGGCATAGCTCCTGGCTGGCTGGCCTTTGGTTCCGTCCGCTGGCAGGAGTGGAGCAAGCTTGGCGTTATTGCCATCAATGGCGTGCGCAGTCCGGTGACCGGTGCTCCCTCGCCCGTTTCATTCGATCTGCTTTATCGCGACGGCTGGACGGTTACCGGTGGTATCGGTCACAAGTTCACCGATCAATTGTCGGGCGTGGTTTCGCTGACCTGGGATCGCGGCACCTCGACGACCTCTGGCTATCAGTCGGATACCTGGGCCGTGGCCAGCGGCGTCTCCTATTCGCCGAACGATCAGGTCGAGGTCAGGCTCGGCGGCTCGATCGGTGTGCTGACGAGCGGGTCATCGACTTTCAGCGGTGTCGGCGACGAGGCAAATGCGGTCACCTATAGCTACGACAACGACCTGCTTCTGGCCGGTTCGGCTTCCGTTAAGATCAAGTTCTAACTACGGATTCTTAAACGACAAAACGGCCGGGCACTGCCCGGTCGGTTCGTTCGGCGCTCGTCCGGCATTCGGCGGCGCAACAATTGCCCCCAAGATGTTCGCTCCTGTAATTGTGACGTTTTGGCAACAGTTTCTGAACAACCCTCGCGCCACCCGGCCGCCCGGGAACATTGCCCATTTCCCGCCATAAACGCGGCGCACCTCGAATTTGTCTCGGGACACGCGCCAAAAGGCTAGGCGAAGAGGCAGGCCGCACCGCCCGCGGCAAGGACGAGTATGGACACCAGAGCGATCTCCAAGGCCAAGCTGCCGAGCCGCCACGTGACCGTTGGTCCCGAGCGGGCGCCGCATCGCTCCTACCTCTATGCTATGGGGCTGTCGGCGGCCGAGATCGCGCAGCCGCTGGTCGGTGTCGCCAGCTGCTGGAACGAAGCCGCACCCTGCAACATCTCGCTGATGCGCCAGGCGCAAGTGGTCAAAAAGGGCGTGGCGGCGGCCAACGGCACGCCACGCGAATTCTGCACCATCACCGTCACCGACGGCATCGCCATGGGCCATCAGGGCATGAAGTCGTCGCTGGTGTCGCGCGAGGTCATCGCCGACTCGGTCGAACTCACCATGCGCGGCCATTGCTACGATGCGCTGGTTGGATTGGCCGGTTGCGACAAGTCGCTGCCCGGCATGATGATGGCCATGGTGCGCCTCAACGTACCGTCGATCTTCATCTATGGCGGCTCGATCCTGCCCGGCAGCTACCGTGGCCGGCAGATCACCGTGCAGGACGTGTTCGAGGCGGTGGGCCAGCACTCGGTCGGCACCATCAGCGACGCCGAGCTGCTCGAGATCGAGCAAGCCGCCTGTCCTTCGGCCGGCTCCTGCGGCGCCCAGTTCACCGCCAACACCATGGCCACCGTCGCTGAGGCCATCGGCCTGGCGCTGCCCTATTCCTGCGGCGCGCCTGCACCCTACGAGATGCGTGACCGCTTCAATTTCGCTTCCGGCGAAAAGATCATGGAGCTGATCGCAAGGAACATCCGCCCGCGCGACATCGTTACCATGGAAGCGTTGGAAAATGCCGCGACCGTGGTCTCGGCCACCGGCGGCTCGACCAACGCGGCGCTGCATCTGCCGGCGATCGCGCACGAGGCCGGGATAAAGTTCGATCTTTTCGACGTGGCCAGGATATTTGAGAAGACACCCTACATCGCCGACCTCAAGCCGGGCGGCAAGTACGTCGCCAAGGACATGTTCGAGGCCGGCGGCATTCCGCTCTTGATGAAGACGCTGCTCGACCATGGCTACCTTCATGGCGATTGCCTGACGGTGACTGGCCGCACTTTGGCCGAAAATATGGAACATGTTTCCTGGAATGACAGCCAGGATGTGGTCCGTCCCGCCAACAGGCCGATTACCCAGACCGGCGGGGTCGTGGGCTTGAAGGGTAACCTTGCCCCCGAAGGCGCGATCGTGAAGGTCGCCGGCATGACGGAGCTGAAATTCTCGGGTCCGGCGCGCTGCTTCGATTCGGAAGAGGAATGTTTCGAAGCGGTTACGCATCGCAACTATAGGGAAGGCGAGGTTCTCGTCATCCGCTACGAGGGTCCGCGCGGCGGCCCGGGCATGCGCGAAATGCTGTCGACGACGGCGGCTCTCTACGGCCAGGGCATGGGCGGCAAGGTGGCGCTCATCACCGACGGGCGTTTTTCGGGCGCAACGCGCGGTTTCTGCATCGGCCATGTCGGGCCGGAAGCGGCAGTGGGCGGCCCGATCGGGCTGCTTAGGGATGGCGACTTGATCTCGATCGATGCGGTGAACGGCACGATCGAGGTTGCATTGTCCAAAGCCGAACTGGCGGCGAGGGCAAAGGCATGGAAGGCGCGCACGACCGACTATCAATCGGGCGCGATCTGGAAATACGCACAGACGGTCGGATCTGCCCGCGACGGCGCGGTCACCCATCCCGGCGGTGCCAAAGAAACACACTGCTATGCGGACATCTGAGTTGTTGAGGTCGTCTGTCCTTTCGGCAATGGTTGCGCTCGCCACGTTTGGCGCGACCTTGGGCGCCGTCGGCCAGGCCATGGCCTTTGACGACAAGGTGTTCGACGACAAGACCGGCGTGAAGCCGCAGTCGAGCCCGTGGGCGGTGTTCCAGTTCGGCTTTTCCGCCTACAAGAACGGCCATAAGGAGCAGGCCGCGGAAGCCTATAAATATGCCGCCGAGAACGGCCAGATCGGCGCCACCTGGAAGCTTGCGCGCATGTATGCCGAAGGCGATGGCGTGGCGCGAGACGACTACGCGGCGTTCAAGTTCTTCTCAGAGATCGTCGACCAGGATGTCGAGCCCGGTTCGCCCGAGGAAAGCTATGTTTCGGACGCATTGGTGGCGCTTGGCGACTATCTGAGGAAGGGCATTCCCGGCAGCCCCGTCGAGGAGAACGAGGTGGCGGCCCAGGAATATTACATGCGTGCCGCCGCCAACTACCGCAATCCGAATGCCCAGTTCGAGATGGGCCAGATGTTCCTCAAGGGTGAGGGCGGCGTCAAGGCCAGCGTCAAGCAGGCAGGACGCTGGTTCCAGCTGGCGGCCGAAAAGGGCCATGCGGGCGCGCAGGCGACGCTCGGCAATCTGCTCTTCCAAAGCGGCAAGATCGTGCGAGGGCTGGCGATGATGACCGCGGCGCTCGAACGGGCCTCACCTGCCGACCAGCCATGGATCCGTGGCATGCAGGAAGAAGCGTTTGCCGCCGCCGGCGAAGCCGACCGCCGCACCGCGATCTCGCTGGCCGACGACATCCTCACCAAGGGTGGCGGCGACCAGTAGGCCGGCAGAAATTCCGTTTTGAGATCAATTCTCGTTCGGTTCCGCCGGCATGCCGCTGGGCGCCGGCGTTGAGATCGGTGTGCCTTGCAAATGCGGGGCCGGCGTGTCCTCCGGGCATCCATCCCGCTGCTTTGTCCAGGACGTGTTGTTGAGCACCATCTCGCAACGGGCGAGGTAACTTTGGCCGGCAGGCGTCAGACAGGCGACCCGGCCGATCTGGAATGATTTGCCGTTGGCAAGGCACTCTGCATCGGCAAAAGCCGGCGTCGCCACCGCCATCGCAAGCGCGCAGCCAATCGGGCAGAGTGCAAATCGAGTAGTCATGGGAACCCCAGCCACCATGATGATTTCGCATCAAGCGCGCGATTTGTGGCGATAAGAGGTCAACTTATCAATGTGCCGCCGGACAGCAGGTCCGGTCAGGCTGGCCGCAGCGCCAGATCGATCGCCACCGGCACGTGGTCGGAGGGTTTTTCCCAGGCGCGCACCTGCTTCTCGATCGAAGCCGAGGAAAACCAGTTGGCGGCTTCGGGCGACAGAAGCAAATGGTCGATGCGGATGCCGTTGTTCTTCTGCCAGGCGCCGGCCTGATAGTCCCAGAACGTAAAGACGTCTGCGGAGTCGGTGACGGCACGCACGGCTTCGGTGAAGCCGAGATTCTTCAGCCGCCGGAACGCCTGCCGCGTCGCGGGCTGGAACAGTGCATCGCTTAGCCAGTTTTCCGGATATTTCGCGTCGATCGGCTCGGGGATGACATTGTAGTCGCCGGCCAGGACCAGCGGCTCTTCCAGAGCAAGCCGCTCCTCAGCCCAGCGCTCAAGTCGCGACATCCAGGAAAGCTTGTAGGAGAACTTCTTCTCGTCGTCGATCGGGTTGCCGTTCGGCAGATAGATCGAGGCAACGCGCAAGGCGCCCTTGTCGGTCGAGAACACGCCCTCGATGAAACGCGCCTGTTCGTCGGCATCGTCGCCCGGCAAGCCGCGATTGACCTCATCGAAACGCAGCTTCGACAGGATGGCGACGCCGTTGAAGCCTTTTTGGCCGTAAGTCTCGACATTGTAACCGAGCGCCTCGATCTCGGCGCGAGGAAACTGGTCGTCGACCGTCTTGATCTCCTGCAGGCAGGCGATGTCGGGCGCGCTTTCCGTCAGCCAGTGGGTCAAATTGCCGATGCGGGCGCGAACGCCGTTGATGTTCCAGGTGACGATTTTCATGGCGGCCTCGATAGGCTGGTGGTCCGGAGACTAGCGATCCGGTGGATGACGTTCGACAAGGCCGATCGTATTGCCTGCCGGGTCCTTTAGGAAGGCCATCCATTCGCTTTCCCCGGCTTGGCCGAACAGGCCTTCGGTGTCGCGATGAACGAGCGCTGGCGGCGCGGTGAAGGGGATGCCGGCGGCCTTTGCCGAAGCGTGGAACTCGTCGAGGCCCGATATATCGAGATAGACGGTGCCGGCCGGCAGGCCGTCGGTGAAAAGCAGGCGCACGTCACCGGCCAGGATGAAGGCGATGCCCGGCGGGTCGAAACGCGCGTGCAGGCTCATGCCGAGCACTTCGCGCCAAAACGCCAGCGTCGCATCGAGGTCGCGCCCGGCGGAAAGCGCGACCTGACGGACCGCGCCGATGTGAGGCATTTCTAGATGGAGAAGCTGGTGCCGCAGCCGCAGGAGGCGACCGCATTGGGGTTTCTGATCTGGAACGACTGGCCCATCAGATCGTCGACGAAATCGATTACCGAGCCGCCCATGTAGACCAGCGACAGGTCGTCGATAAGTACGGTGGCGCCGTCCTTTTCGATGGCGACGTCGTCGTCATTGCGCCTGTCGACCAGATCGAACTTGTAGGAAAAGCCGGAACAGCCGCCGCCCTCGACCGAAACGCGCAGCGCCGTCTTACCGGCTTCGCTCGTCACAATCTTGGCGATCCGCCTGGCGGCGGCGTCGGTCATCTCGACTTTCATGGCAGTCTTGGCATCAGCGCCCATGGGCGTCACCTTGCATTCGGTTTCGTATGATAGGTATGAAGCGCGACGGGGCAAGTCAACTGCGGCATACGCTATGACCAACGAGTTGGGCGACATCGGATTCGGCTATCGGCCGCGCGCGGCCTATGCCAGCGACCCGGCAAAGTCGCGCGGGCGGTTGTTCGACGAGGTGGAAAGCCCGACGCGCACGCCGTTCCAGCGCGACCGCGACCGCATCATCCATTCGACGGCGTTCCGCCGGCTGAAGCACAAGACGCAAGTGTTCGTCGCACACGAAGGCGACCATTACCGCACGAGGCTGACGCATTCGATCGAGGTCGCGCAAATCGCACGCGCTCTGGCGCGGGCACTGCGCGGCGACGAGGACCTGGCCGAGGCGGTGGCTCTGGTGCACGACTTCGGCCACACGCCCTTCGGCCATACCGGCGAGGACGCGCTGAACGACAAGATGGCCGCCTGGGGCGGCTTCGACCATAATGCGCAGTCGCTGCGCGTGGTGACGCGGCTGGAGCGGCGCTATGCCGAGTTCGACGGGCTGAACCTCACCTGGGAAACTCTGGAGGGGCTGGTCAAGCACAATGGCCCGCTGACCGATGCCAAGGGCAAAGGGCTGAAGGGGCCGGTGCCGCAGGCGATCCGCGACTATTCCGAACTGCACGACCTCGAGCTCGACCGCTTCGCCGGTATCGAGGCGCAGTGCGCGGCGATTGCCGACGACATCGCCTACAACACCCACGACATCGATGACGGGCTGAGGGCAGGGCTGTTGACGCTCGATATGCTGGAGGGCGTTTCGCTGCCGGGGTCGATCCTCAAGGGCGTGCGTCAGCGCTATCCGGCGCTCGATGACGTACGCACCGGCCACGAGCTGATGCGCCGGCAGATCACCATCATGGTCGAGGACGTGATCGTCTCGACGACGGCCAATCTGGCGCGCATCAAGCCTGACAGCGCCGAAGCGGTAAGGGCGGCCGGCGAGACGATGGTGAGCTTCTCCGCCGAGACGGCCGTATCGGAAAAGGAGCTGAAGGCCTTTCTTTACAAGCATCTCTACCGGCACGCGGACGTCATGCGGGTGCGCGCCGAGGCCGACCAGATCGTCCGAGACCTGTTCGACGTCTATTTCGCCGATCCGCGCGCCATGCCGGATGGCTGGCGCGAAGGGCTCGACCGGGCAGAGGACCGCGTCAAGGCGCGCAGTGTTGCCGATTTCCTGGCCGGCATGACGGACACTTATGCGCTCAAGGAACACAGGCGTTTGTTTGACCATACGCCGGATTTGAGCTAGGGCGGGCTCGATTTTGCCGGCCAGCGAGCCGGACCCCTGCAAAACCGTCAGAGCCACAGCAATGAACATCTTCGCCGATTTCAACGCGCGAATCATAAAGGCCGTCGAAGCGCTTGATTTGAAAGACAAGGATGGCGCGTCGCCGGACCTGTCGCGCATCGCTGTCGAGCCGCCGCGCGATGCCAGCCATGGCGACCTCGCGACCAACGCTGCCATGGTGTTGGCCAAGCCGACCGGCCAGAATCCGCGCGCGCTGGCAGAAAGGCTGGCCGAGGGGCTGCGCGCCGACGAGGATATCGCGGCCGCCGAGATCGCCGGCCCGGGCTTCGTCAATCTCAGGCTCAAGGACGGCTTCTGGCAGGCGCATCTGACGGCGCTGCTCGGCGAAGGCCGCAATTACGGCCGCTCGACGATCGGCGGCGGCAAGAAAACCAATGTCGAATATGTCTCGGCCAACCCGACCGGGCCGATGCATGTCGGCCATTGCCGGGGTGCCGTGGTCGGCGACGCGCTGGCCAATCTGATGGCCTTCGCCGGTTACGACGTGACCAAGGAATACGTCATCAACGATGCCGGTTCGCAGATCGACGTGCTCGGACGCTCGGTCATCCTGCGCTACCGCGAAGCGCTCGGCGATGAGATCGGCGAGATTCCGGCCGGGCTTTATCCAGGCGACTATCTGATTCCCGTTGGTCAGGCGCTGGCCAGCGAATTCGGCCGCTCCCTGCTGCAGATGCCGGACGAAGAGGCGCTTGCCATCGTCAAGGACAGGACGATCGATGCGATGATGACGATGATCCGCGAGGATCTGGCGCTGCTCAACGTGCATCACGACGTCTTCTTCTCCGAGCGGACGCTGCATGCCAACAATGCGAAGAAGATCCGCTCGGCGATCAGCGACCTGACGCTGAAGGGCCACATCTATAAGGGCAAGCTGCCGCCGCCCAAGGGCGAGAAGCCGGAGGACTGGGAGGACCGCGAGCAGACGCTGTTTCGCTCGACCGCAGTCGGAGACGACATGGATCGGGCGCTGGTCAAGTCGGACGGCACCTTCACCTATTTCGCCGCCGATGTCGCTTACCTCAAGGACAAGGTCGATCGCGGTTTCGTCGATCTGATCTATGTGCTTGGCGCCGATCATGGCGGCTATGTGAAACGGCTGGAAGCGCTTGCCCGGGCGATTGCCGGCGACGAGGTCAAGCTTACCGTGCTGCTTTGCCAACTGGTGAGGCTGTTTCGCGCTGGCGAGCCGGTTCGTATGTCGAAGCGGTCGGGCGAGTTCGTGACCTTGCGCGAAGTGGTCGAGGAGGTCGGCCGCGACCCGATCCGCTTCATGATGCTCTATCGCAAGAACGACGCGCCGCTCGACTTCGACTTCGCCAAGGTGACCGAGCAGTCGAAGGATAATCCCGTATTCTACGTGCAGTATGCCTCGGCGCGCTGCCATTCGGTGTTCCGGCAGGCGAGCGAGCAATTGGGCGAGGCCATGTTCGACCGCAACCAGCTGGCCGCCGAAGTGGCTTTGCTGACCGACGAGGGTGAGATCGGCCTGATCAGGAAGCTCGCCGAATATCCTCGGCTGATCGAAGCCGCGGCCCTCGCGCTCGAGCCCCACCGGCTGGCATTTTACCTCTACGAACTCGCTTCCAGCTTCCACGGACACTGGAACCGCGGCACCGACAATCCCGACTTACGTTTTGTTAAGGTTAACGACCGACAATTGACGCATGCCAGACTAGGGCTGGTGCAGGCTGTTTCGGACGTTTTGACGTCCGGCCTGACGCTGATCGGAGCCAATGCGCCCACCGAAATGCGTTAGGTTTGAGTAAAAAACCTGTCACCTTTTGCCCACATTGCGCTGGTAAGGGCCAACCCTACGCGACGTCCATGGCGTCCGAATGAGTGCGAGTTCGGGAACAATAATGGCAGACAGAACCCAGCTGAGAGCAGCCGACCACAACGACATCGCCAACGATGATCCGTTCGCGGAACTGACCAGGATCATGGGGTTCGACCCGCGCCAGCCGGTCAAACCGCAAACGCCGGCCCAGCCGAAAACCGCTGCCGCCGAACCGTCGGTGGGCGAGGGCGATTTCGAGATCGATCTCGAGAAGGAGTTGATGGGCGAATTCGGCGCCGACGCCAAGGACAATGCTTTCTCTGTCGAGCTTCGCGAGCCGGCACCCGAACCGGCTACCACGGATGAGATGGAGGACGCGCTTGCCGCCTCGTTCGACCAGGATTTCGCGTTCGGCGACAGTGCGGCGGATGATGGTGCTGCTGTTGCGGCCGCTCCTGTTTCCCCCGACGAAATTGCCTCCGGCCCCGAAAGGGCATTCGCTCCCGCTGTCGAGCCGGAGTTCGACGAAGAGTTCGATAATGCCGTCGCCGGCTCGCTCGAAGACGTGTCGCCGTTCGAGGACGACCTTTCGAGTGACGACGACCCTGCCGCCTCGCTCGACCAGGAATTTCGGCTCGACGACGACGTGACGGGCGAGGACGCGGTGACGGGCGATGAACCGAGGACCGCAGCCGAGGCGATCGAGCCGGTCGACCAGCCCGCCTTCGACCCCGCCTTGGACCATGAGTTCGACGACGCCGTGGCAAGTTCACTCGAAGACGAGCTGATGCTCGAAGAGCATGAGCCGATGGAGCAGGCGGTCGCCGTTGAAACGGCGGCGCAAGCGGCCGCGCCTGCGTTCGATGCTGAGTTCGACGACGCGGTTGCAAGCTCGCTCGAAGACGAGCTGATGTTCGACGAGCAGGAGCCGGCTGATAACGCCGCCCCGGTATCGCCGGTTGAGGCGGCCGATGAGAATTTTGCCGGCCATGCCGATGATGATGTCGACATGGACTTCGACGTTCGTGCGAACGAGCCTGCCGAAATCGAAGAACCAGAGTTTATCGAAGAGCTGTCGATCGAAGAGCCAGAGGCCGCCCGGCTTTCCGGCACGGCCGCTGAAGCGGCGCTCGACGACGATTTCGATCTGAGCTTCGACGATGCGCCTGCCGAGCACGCCGAACAGCCCGTAGCGCAGGTCGTTGCAGCCGAACCAGCGGCCCAGGCCGCCGCCGTCGTCCCAACGGCCCCAGTGGCCGAGGAACGCAGCCTGGAGGACGAACTGAACGCGCTGTTGGGTGCGATGAGCACACGGCCGGCACAAGCGGTCAACGAACCTCAGACAAGCCAGCAGCCTGCCCAGAAGCCCGTGATGGCTGTTCAGCAGCCCATCGCGCCGGTAATTCAGAAGCCAGCAGTGGCTGCCGAACAGCCAATGGCGGCGGTCAAAGATGCCGCCAACGACCCGGTGCATGCTGTCGACGAGCTGGATTGGGAACTCGACGAGCACGAGCCCGCTGAGCCGCAGCAGTCCAGTGCCGCCGATGACGCCGATCTTGGCAGTGTCCTCCTCGATGAGCTTGAAGGCGAGGATTTCGGTGTTGAAGCCGCTACCGGACCTGCGGGTGATTTAGACAACGATGCGCTCGACGCCGACTTCGCCAGGAACATCGGCCTGGATCATAATTCGGCCGACAAGAGTGCGGCAGCTGCTGCCGAAGAAGACCCGCTCGATGCGCTGAACTGGCTGACGACACGCGCCACGCCGCCCGAGCCGGCCCGCTCGTGGAGCCGCGTGACGCCGGTCGCACAGCCTCAACCCGCTTTTGCAAGCCAGCCGGTGGCTTCGGCGCGTCCGGCACCACCGCCGCAGCCGGCTGCAACGCCGTCCTATCGGGCCGCACCGGTCGAAGAGAGGCCGTCCTATGAAGGCCAGGTATCCCGTGAAGATAGGTCATCCTATGAAGATCGGCCCGCCTACATGGAAGCTGCGCCAAGCTCGCATCAACAGCCTTCCGCCTATGACGAGATGCCCGATGTCGAGACGGTCGACGTGCCCGAGCGCGTCGTGGCGCTGGCGGACGATCTCGACATTCCGGAGCTCAACTTCGACGATGACGAGCCGGTGGCGCCCGCCTACGACGATCTCGATGCCGATTTTGCCAGCCTTCTCACCGAAATGAATGCCACGGATATAGCGCCGGCCCCGGTGCGCAGTGCTGGCTATGACGATGAATACGATGCCGGCTTCGCGTCTGGCTACAAGCAAGATCGCGGCGAGACGCGCGCCTATGGCACCAAGCCTGCGGAAGCCCCTGTCAGCCCGGCAGCCGCTTCCTATGCGGATGCAGCGGACGGTTTCGATCTGGGCTCGTTGCCCGGCGGCCAGCCGGTTTCGCAAGCCGACGATTTCACCTTCGATGAGCTCGACTACGATCCCGAACTGGACGAGGAGATGTCGGTTCCCGGCCTCGCCGAACGCGAGGCCGAAAGGCAGCCGCGCAGGCGCGGGCTGCTGATAGGTGCGGTGGTCGGCGCCGTTGCGATCGCCGGCGGCCTTGGCGCCTTTGCGTTGACCCTCGGCGGCAAGAGCGGCGGCGATGCGCCGGTCATCGTCAAAGCCGACAACAGGCCGATCAAGATCAAGCCGGAAAATCCAGGCGGCACTGTCGTGCCGAACCAGGACAACAAGGTTTATGACGCTGTGGCCAAGGGCGCCAAGCCCGCCGAGCCGGTTCAGCAGAAGCTGGTCACCAACACCGAAGAGCCTGTCGACCTGAAGGCCAACGAACCGGAGAGCCGCGTCGTCGATCTTTCGCCCAATGACCCCGATGCCGCAGACGATATCGACGCGCTCGGCACCGAGGCGTCTGATAGCAATGCGTCTGGCACCAACGCGCGTGACACCAGCGCGCCTGACACCAATGCGCTTGGCACCGCGGCTGGCGATACCGTAGCCGCCGCACCGGCGCCCAAGTCCGAGGATCGCATCGCGCAGGTTCTGCAGGAGGCCGAGAAGGGTGCCGAGACCGTCGCCGTTGCGCCGCGCAAGGTACGGACCATGGTCGTGAAACCTGACGGCTCGCTGGTGGCGCGCGAAGATCCGGCGCCAGCCGCCCCGCAGATGGCTGCTGCCGAGCCGGCCGATCCGGCGCCGCAGCACGTGGCTCCGGCCGCCCAGGCCGACGCCGCTGCGCAGACCGGCACCGTGCCCCTGATCGACCAAATGACAAGCGACCCGAAGATTGGCGACCCGAAGATTGGCGACCAGCCGAGTGGCGATCAGGCGAGCGGCGATCAGGCCGAAACCTCCAAGCTGCGGCCGGCGCCCAAGCCCGAGACAAAGGCTGAAGCCCAGCCGTCAGCCAGCAAGCAGTCGGCCACCACCCCGGCCACGGTTCCGGTGGCGCCGCAGCGCCCGTCCGACCAGCCGGTCGACGTGGTCGGCGAGGTCAAGCCCGATCAGGTTGCTTCCATCGATCCGGCCGCGGCCGGCGCTGGTTCTTGGTCGATACAGATCGCTTCGCAGCCGACAGTCGAAAGCGCCCAGGCGACTTACCAGGATCTGCAGCGCCGCTACGGCAGCGTGCTTTCCGGCCGCACCGCCAACATCGTCAAGGCCGAGATTGCCGGCAAGGGCACCTTCTACCGCGTCCGCGTTCCGGCGCAGTCTCGCAACGAGGCGATCAAACTGTGCACCAGCTACAAGGCCGCCGGCGGCAATTGCTTCGTGTCCCACTAGCGGCACCAAAGCCCCTCGAAAAGCCGGCGCCCGCGCCGGCTTTTTTGCGTGAACGGAAACCTTTGGAGGCAATTGCGGGCGATTCCCTTTGTCGTCGCGAAGCTCTAAACTGTTCCGCATGACCGAATCAAAATCCATGATCCTCGGCTGCGCCGGGAAATCACTGAGCCGCGACGAGATCCGATTCTACCGCAACGAATGCCCGTGGGGCTTCATCCTGTTTGCGCGCAATATCGGCGAGACCGAGCAGATCCGCGATCTGGTCGCCGCCATGCGCGACTGCGTCGGGCGTGCGGACGCGCCGGTATTCATCGACCAGGAGGGCGGCCGCGTGCAGCGCCTGCGGCCGCCGCTGGCGCCAAACTATCCGGCTGCCGGTGCACTCGGCGCCTTGTGGCGCGACGACCATGACGCCGGCACCCGTGCCGCATGGCTAATGGCGCGGCTGCATGCCTTCGACCTGCTGCGCTACGGCATCACGGCGGATTGCCTGCCGGTGCTCGATGTGCCGATCGAGGGCGCCAGCGACGTCATCGGCGCGCGCGCCTATGGCAAGGAGCCGCGCGCCGTCATCGAATTGGGTCGCGCCGCGGCGGAAGGCCTGATGGCAGGCGGCGTGCTGCCGGTGATGAAGCATATTCCCGGTCATGGAAGGGCCTTCGCCGATACGCATTTCGAACTGCCCACCGTCGATGCCTCGATCGGCGACCTGCAGCGGCATGATTTTGTGCCATTCAGGGAGCTCAACCATTTACCGATGGCGATGACGGCGCATGTCGTCTATAGCGCGATCGACCCGAAGAACCCGGCCACCACATCCGGCAAGGTCATCGAAAAGATCATCCGCGGCGAAATCGGCTTCGACGGTCTGTTGATGAGCGACGACACTTCGATGAAGGCACTTTCTGGGGATTTCCCGTCAAAGGCGGCCGCTATCCTTGCGGCGGGCTGCGATCTGGTCCTTCACTGCAACGGCGTGTTCGAGGAGATGGCCGGCATTGCATCGCGAACGACCGGCCTTGAAGGCAAGTCGTTTGAGCGCGCGGAGCGGGCGCTGACCTATATCAGGAACCGTGACGTTGCGGACGAGACCGAGATTCGGGCCGAATTTGCCAGTTATTTCGACGCGGTAGCCTAGCATCAAAGGAAGCTAAGTGGCGGAAGCATTGGACCTGAAGGCCGGCAAGGCCGCACCGATGGACCGCTTGTGGGCCGAGAACGACGATTCCCGGCTGACCGGCGATCCGGCGTTGGTCGTCGATGTGGCCGGTTTCGAAGGTCCGCTCGATCTTCTGCTGCATCTTGCCCGCAATCAGAAGGTCGACCTGTCGCGCATCTCGATCCTGGCGCTGGCCGAACAGTATCTGGCATTCGTCGAGAAGGTGAGGGCGCTCAGGCTGGAGCTTGCCGCCGACTATCTGGTGATGGCAGCGTGGCTGGCGTTTCTCAAGTCGAAGCTCCTGATCCCCAAGCAGCCCGGCGACGAAGGCGAAAGCGGCGAGGAACTGGCGGCGGTGCTGCAGTTCCGGCTGAAGCGGCTGGAGGCGATGCGCGACGCGGCGGCACGGCTGGTCAACCGCAACCGGCTCGGACGCGACGTGTTTGCACGCGGCATGCCGGAGATGGTGATCGTCGAGAGGCGCAATGCCTATTCGGCCTCGCTCTATGACCTGTTGACCGCCTATGCCCAGCAGCGCCAGAAGCAGGCGATCACCAATGTGACGATTGCCAGGCGCGGCGTGTGGTCGCTCAAGGATGCGCGCGACGTGCTGACCAGGCTGATCGGGTCGCTGCGCGACTGGACGGCGCTCGACAGTTTCCTGGTCGAATATCTGGCCGGCCCGGAAGACCGGCGCACCGCGGTTGCCAGCTCGTTTGCCGCGACACTGGAACTGGTGCGCGAAGGCAAGATGGAAATGCGGCAGGACCAGGTGTTCGCGCCGCTTTATCTGCGCGGCCGCGCCCAGGCCATCAAGATAGTCGAGGTGACATCATGAGCGAACGCGCCAACGCTTCGATCATTCCGTTCAAGGTCGAGGACGACGCCGAGCAAGGCGCGGTCGCCGAGAATCCGGCACAAAATCAGGGGCAAAATTTGTCGCGGAATCCTGGCGAGCGGCTGCATATGGCGGAGGCCGTACGGATGGCCGAGGCGATCGTATTCGCCAGCGCCGAGCCGGTCAGCGAAAAACAGCTCACTTCGCGACTGCCCGACGGCATCAACATTGCCGCGGCAATGGCCGAACTGCAGCAGATCTATGCGCGGCGCGGCGTCAATCTGGTGCGCGTCGGCGATGCGTGGGCGTTTCGCACCGCCGGCGACCTCGCCTTCCTGATGAGCCGTGACACGGTGCAGCAGCGCAAACTGTCCCGCGCTGCCCTCGAAGTGCTGGCGATCATCGCCTACCACCAGCCGGTAACGCGCGCCGAGATCGAGGACATCCGCGGCGTCGAGACGTCAAAGGGGACGCTCGACACGCTGATGGAGACCGAATGGGTGAGGATGCGCGGCCGGCGCCGCACGCCCGGCCGTCCCGTCACCTATGGCACGACCGATATTTTCCTCGACCATTTCGCGCTGGAGGAGATACGCGATCTCCCCGGCATGGAGGAATTGAAGGGTGCGGGGCTGCTGTCCGGCCGTATGCCGTCGAATTTCTCGGTGCCGCTGCCGCCGGCCGATCCCGATGCGCTCACCGACGACGAGGATCCGCTGACCGATATCGACCTCGAGGAACTCGGTCTTTTGACGCCGCGCGTCACGGAAGATTGAGCCGAGCGCCATCTTAAAGCCACAGGCAGGATGGAACTGCGCCGATTGGTAGCGGGCCGCCGTGCCGAAAGTGCGTGACTTCGGCGACTCATTCATGAACTCTGTCGCAGTTCTGTTTGAATCCGAACCCGAAAGCGCATAGATCAGCGTCTGGGAAACCGTTCGAGAGAGATTTGCTATGGGTTCATTTTCGATTTGGCACTGGATGATCGTTCTGGTGATCGTGCTGCTGGTCTTCGGCCGCGGCAAGATCCCCGAGCTGATGGGCGACATGGCCAAGGGCATCAAGAGCTTCAAGAAGGGCATGGCGGACGACGAGACTGCCGACGACAAGCGCACCGTCGAACACCGTGCCGACGAAACCGTTTCGGTACCGAAGGAAAAGGCCAGCAAAAGCTGAGCCCAAACTTTAGTCGGAACGTATAGCCATGTTCGAAGTCGGCTGGACCGAGATGCTGGTGATCGCGATCGTCATGATCGTGGTCGTCGGGCCCAAGGATTTGCCCAACATGCTGCGCACCTTCGGTCGCACGACGGCGAAGCTGCGCGCCATGGCTTCCGATTTCCAGCGGCAGTTCAACGACGCGTTAAAGGAAGCCGAACTCGACGACGTCAAGAAGTCGGTCGATTCGCTGAGAAGTCTCAATCCGGCAGCCGAGATCAGGAAGCAGCTCAATCCATTCGAACAGGCCGCCGCCGACGTCCGTTCCGGGGTCGATGCCGTGATGAAACCCAAGCCGGCCGTCGATGCCGCCGCTTCGACGGAGCAGGCAGCCGAGCCGCTGAACAACGGCGCAACGACGATGCCGGGCGTCAGCCCGCCGGAGCCGACGCCGGCCACGCCGATTTTTCCGGCGATGACGGACGAGTCCGTCGTGGCGCCGGCCGTGCAGGCGCAAACGGCTGCAGCGGCAGTGCCGCAAAAAGCATCTGCGGCAAAGAAGAAGCAGGCGCCCGTGAAAGCCGCGGCCGCCGCGCCGGCCAAGCCGGCAAAGACCGCTGCGCCAAAGGCCGCCGCAAAAGCTGAGCCGAAACCGCAGTCGTCAGCAGCGAAGAAGCCGGCGGCAGCAGCGAAGAAGCCGGCCGCCAGGAAAACGGCGGGAGCCGCCAAGTGAGCGTTTCGGACAAGGAAAAGGACGAGATCGAAAAATCGTCGGCTCCGCTGATGGAGCACCTGATCGAGCTGCGCCGGCGGTTGATCTGGTCGATCGGCGGTTTTTTCGTCGCCTTCCTGGTCTGCTTCTTTTTCGCCAAGCGGCTGTTCAACCTTCTGGTCATTCCGTTCAAATGGGCCACGCAATGGGCCGGGCTCGACCCGCACAAGGTCGAGCTGATCTATACGGCGCCACAGGAATTCTTCTTTACCCAGGTCAAGCTCGCCATGTTCGGCGGCATGGTCATAGCGTTTCCGCTGATCGCCACGCAGATCTACAAATTCATCGCGCCCGGCCTCTACAAGAACGAACGCAATGCCTTCCTGCCGTTCCTGATCGCCTCGCCGATCCTGTTCCTGATGGGCGCGTCGCTGGTCTATTTCTTCTTCACGCCGATGGTAATGTGGTTCTTCCTCGCAATGCAGCAGACCGGCACCAATGACCAGGTGCAGATTTCGCTGCTGCCGAAAGTGTCCGAATATCTCAGTCTGATCATGACGCTGATCTTCTCCTTCGGCCTGGTGTTCCAGTTGCCGGTGGTGACAAGCCTGATGACGCGGGTCGGCATGCTGTCGTCCACGGCCCTTGCCGAGAAGCGTAAATGGGCGATCGTCATCGCCTTCGTCGTGGCGGCGGTGCTGACGCCGCCCGACCCGATGAGCCAGATCGGCCTCGCCATTCCGACGATCCTGCTCTACGAGGTCTCGATCTGGTCGGCCCGGTTGATCGAGCGCAGCAAGGAGCGCGACCGTGTGGCCCGCGAGAAACAGGACGCCACCGAAGAGGTGGCCGACAAGCCGGCGGACGCGTCATCGACGTAGGTTCGGTTGAAGCGGACAGCATCTTTCTTCCAGCCGCTGCAACTTTGTTCTTGCTTTGTGCCGGCAGCTATGCTACTAATTTGGCTATGGTGCCAATTGGCTCCAAAAACCCGCCCACTCAGGGCGGGTTTTTTGTTTCTTCCTTTTGAAGTTCCGGTGTTGCCGCCTGAGGTCGGCGGGACAGCGCCCCCCTCTGTCCTGCCGGACATCTCCCCCACTTGGGGGGAGATTGGCAACTTCGCCGATGGCTTGCTTTTTCAGCGCCGGAGATTGGCGAAAGCCGCAGTGACGGCCGATCTCCCCACCCGTGGGGGAGATGTCCGGCAGGACAGAGGGGGGCGCGAAGGAACTCTGCCTTGACGCCTTGCATCGATGCGGTTTACCCCCTCTGGCCTACTCAAGGACGAACAGACCATGCTTGACATCAAATGGATTCGCGACAACCCGAAGGCCCTTGTCGAAGCGCTCCAGAAGCGCTCGTGGTCGGCTGAGGATGCGCGGTCCACGGTCGACGACTTGATCGCGGCGGATGAGGCGCGGCGCGAGCATCTGACCGAGCTGCAGGCCAGACAAGAACGCCGCAACGCCGCCTCGAAGGAGATCGGCAATGCCATGCGCTCGGGCGACGCCGCTCTTGCCGAAAGGCTGAAGGCCGAGGTCGGCGAGATCAAGGCCTTCATCCAGAATGGCGAGGCGCGCGAGCGCGAGCTCGACAAGGCGCTGAACGATGTGTTGGCTGTGCTGCCAAACGTGCCGTTCGACGACGTGCCGGTCGGCAAGGACGAGCACGACAACGTCGTCAAGCGCGTCGTCGGCGAGGTGCCGACGCGGCCGAACTGGGTGAAGGAGCATTTCGAGATCGGCGAAGCGCTCGGCATGATGGATTTCGAGCGGGCAGCACGGCTTTCCGGCTCGCGCTTCACCGTACTCAAAAGCGGCCTGGCGCGGATGGAACGCGCGCTCGGCCAGTTCATGCTGGATCTGCACACCACCGAGCACGGCTATGTAGAGATCCAGCCGCCGTTGATGGTGCGCGACGAGGTGCTTTTCGGAACCGGGCAACTGCCGAAATTCGAGGAGGATTTATTCTTCGTTCGGCACGGGGACGGCAGGCTTGGCCTGATCCCAACCGCCGAAGTGCCGCTCACCAATCTCGTTCGCGACGAGATCACGCCGCACGAAAAACTGCCGCTGCGCTATACGGCGCTGACGCCGTGCTTCCGCTCCGAGGCGGGCTCGGCCGGGCGCGACACGCGCGGCATGCTGCGCCAGCACCAGTTCTACAAGGTCGAACTGGTGTCGATCACCGACCAGGAGACTTCGGTTGCCGAGCATGAGCGCATGACCGAATGCGCCGAGGAGGTGCTGAAGCGGCTCGGCCTGCCGTTCCGCACCGTGACGCTGTGCACCGGCGACATGGGCTTTGGTGCGCGCAAGACCTACGACATCGAGGTCTGGCTGCCCGGCCAGAATGCCTATCGCGAGATATCGTCGTGCTCGGTATGCGGCGATTTCCAGGCGCGGCGCATGGACGCCCGCTACAAGGACAAGGACGGCAAGGGCAACCGCTTCGTCCACACGCTGAACGGTTCGGGCACCGCCGTCGGCCGCGCTCTCATTGCCGTCATCGAAAATTACCAGAACGAGGACGGCAGCGTAACCATTCCTGAAGCGCTTCGGCCTTACATGGGCGGTCTGGAAAAGATCGAATCGACATAATGCGCATCCTTCTGACCAACGACGACGGCATCCATGCCGAGGGCCTTGCATCACTCGAACGCATCGCGCACACGCTGTCGGACGACGTCTGGGTGGTGGCACCGGAACAGGATCAGTCCGGCTATGCGCATTCGCTGTCGATCTCGGAGCCGCTGCGGCTCAGGAAAATCGGCGAAAAGCACTTTGCGGTGCGCGGCACGCCGACCGACTGCGTCATCATGGGCGTGAAGAAGATCCTGCCCGAAGCGCCTGACCTGATCCTGTCCGGCGTCAATTCCGGGGCCAACATCGCCGACGACGTCACCTATTCGGGCACGGTCGCCGGCGCCATGGAAGGCGCGCTGCTCGGCGTGCGCTCGATCGCCATCAGCCAGGCCTATTCCTATGTCGGCGAGGACCGCGTCGTTCCCTACGAGACCGCCGAAGCGCTGGCGCCGGCGCTGCTCGAAAAGCTCGTCGCCATGCCGTTGCCGGACGGCGTGCTGCTCAACGTCAATTTTCCGAATTGTACGCCGGAAGAGATCGCCGGAACTGTGGTTACTTCGCAGGGCAAGCTGGTCCACAGCCTGTGGGTCGACGAGCGGCGCGACGGGCGCGGCTTGCCTTACTACTGGCTGCGCTTCGGCCGCGAGCCGGTCGAGGGCAAGCAAGGCACCGACCTCCATGCCTTGCGCAATCGGCTGGTGTCGGTGACGCCGCTGCAGCTCGATCTCACCGCGCATGAAATCCGCGATCAACTGGCCAAGGCGCTCGCATGAACTCAAACCACGCTGCAACGGTCGACGAGCGCGAAGGTTTCGCTGCCTTCCTGCTTCGCCTGCGCGGCAGGGGCACGGTGCCGAAGGCGCTGATCGCCGCCTTTGAGGCGACGCCGCGGCGCGGCTTTCTGTCTCCGCATTTTCACTCCATAGCCTGGTCGGACCGTATGCTGCCGATCGAATGCGGCGAGGCCATCGAAGGCGCCGACCTGCAGGCGGCGGTGATCGCGGCACTTGCGATCGAGCCGGGCAACCGCGTGCTCGAGATCGGCACCGGGTCGGGCTACACGGCGGCGGTGATGTCGCGGCTTGCCGCGCGGATCGTCACCATCGACCGTTACAAGACGCTGGCCGAACAGGCCCGGCAGCGCCTTGAGGCACTCGCCATCGGCAATGTCATCGTGCGTCAGGCGGACGGTTCCAACGGACTGGCCAACGAAGCGCCGTTCGACCGCATCGTTGCCTGGGCGGCCTTCGACAGCCTGCCGCGCTTTCTCCTCGATCAATTGTCGAGCGGCGGCATCGTCATCGCGCCGATCGGACCCGACGAGGGCGAGCAGGTGCTGGCCAAGCTTACCAAGGTCGGCAGCCGCTTCGAACGCGAGGATATCGGCCTGGTGCGCCTGCAGCCGATCCTGCACGGTGTCGCCGCAGTGATCTAGGCTGTGTCGATATTCAGGTGAGGTCGGCCTGCAAATGGCGGTTTCCTCCGCTTCCGGTGCTCATGTACCCAAAAGTACGCTCCGCTCCGGTTCTCGGAACCTACCATTTTCGGCTCGGCCTGACCTGAATCTCGGCACACCCGGCGCCCGGATCCTGGAATATTTTAAGAAAATTTGCGCCTGATTCTACAGGTTTAACCGACCGGTAACATTAACGCGCTTTAATCACACTCAGTTGTACCGGGTCTGTGCGGGTTAGTGCGATGCAATTCAGTGTTTTGAAGGCAAACGGACGCAATCTGGCGCGTGGCTGCGCCGTCCTCATGATCGCAGGCGCTGCGACGGGGTGTAGTTCCCAGGTGGCGCGGTTCAACAGCGTCGACGACGTGTTCACCGCCTCGACCAACAACCAGCGCGCCATCATCGACAAGCAGGATGCTGCCCAGCCCTATCCGGGCGATGTTGCGGCCGCGCCGATCGACGGCAGCCACACCCAGTCGGTCAGCCGCTCAAGCCTCGAACCGGTCACGGCGCAGCAATTGCCACCGCCGGCTCCCGCCCTGGCACCTGCCGCCCGGCCGGTGCGTACCGCTGCCGCGCCGGCCCTGGCGCCTGCCGCTCCTCGTGTCGACAGGACGGCAACCGGCACCGTCGCTCCGGCGGCAAGGCCGTTCAAGAACGCCGAGCCCGACGCGCCGCGCATGGCGACGGCCGCCGGCGCGCCGCATGCAACCGAGATCGTCGTCAAGGACGGCGAGACCATTTCCGGCCTGTCACGGCGCTACGGCGTGCCGGCCGATGCCATCATGAAAGTCAACGGGCTGAGCGCGACCAAGGGGCTGAAGACCGGCCAGAAGCTCGTCATCCCGGCCTATGCGTATTCGAGCAACGGCGCCGCGCCGAAAGTCGCCGACGCCAAGCCCGCGAACGGCACCAGGCACGACCAGCCGGCCGAGGCGCCGGCGAAGGTGGCCGTGCTGCCGCAGCAACCGAAGCTCAGGGAAGGCAAGTCTGCCGCGCAGGTGGACGCCTCGGCTGCCGCGAGCCAGCCGAAGGATGGAAAGACTGCGGCGAAGGTGGCTTCGGCGACGGCCAAACCGGCCGGTACCGGCGGCACTTACACGGTTCAGCAAGGCGATACGCTGTCCGCCATTGCCAGAAAGACCGGCGTCGGCGTCGTTGCGCTGAAGCAGGCGAACGGCATGCAGGATGGACTGCTCAAGATCGGCCAGACCCTGAAAGTGCCGGCAGGCGGAACCGCTGTCGTCGCCGGCGTGAAGCCGGCAAAGGTCGATCCGGTGACGACGGCTACCACCCAGCCGCCGGCCAAGGCCACGCCGACGCAGACGCTCGCCTCCTACACGCCGCCGAAGAAGGATGCGAAAGTCATCCAGCAGGCCGAGGACGACGATGCGGTGGCGCCGGACGCGACCGGCATCGGCAAGATGCGTTGGCCGGTGCGCGGCCGCGTGATCTCAAGCTTCGGCGGCGGCAAGGACGGCGTCGACATTGCCGTGCCCGAGGGGACGCCGGTCAAGGCGGCTGAAAACGGTGTCGTCATCTATGCCGGTGACGGCCTCAAGGAATTCGGCAACACGGTGCTGGTGCGGCACGAAAACGGTCTGGTCACTGTCTACGGCCACGCCAGCTCGATCGAGGTGCAGCGCGGCCAGAAGGTCAAGCGCGGCCAGGAAATCGCCCTGTCCGGCATGAGCGGCACCACCGACTCGCCGAAACTGCATTTCGAAGTGCGCAAGAACTCGGCGCCGGTCGATCCTTCGACCTATCTCGAATAGACGACGAAAAGCGATTTGCGGGCCACCTGACCTTCAGCCCGCCGAGGAAGTCCGCTTCGCAAGGTGCGGGCTTCTTCTGCTGTTAGCCCTTGAGCGGCTAATCCTTCAGCGGCTTGCCGAGCCTGCCAGCCAGGTCCTGGGTGAACTGCCAGGCGACGCGGCCCGAACGGCTGCCGCGCGTCGTCGCCCATTCCAGCGCCTCGGCGCGCAGCGTCTCGGGATCGATGGCGAGATCGTGATGGCGGACATAGCCGTCGATCATGTCGAGATATTCGTCCTGCGAACATTTGTGGAAGCCAAGCCACAGGCCGAAGCGGTCCGACAGCGAAACCTTCTCCTCGACCGCTTCGGACGGATTGATCGCCGTCGAGCGCTCATTGTCGATCATGTCGCGCGGCAACAAATGCCGCCGGTTCGAGGTGGCGTAGAAGATGACGTTGGCCGGGCGGCCCTCGACGCCGCCTTCAAGCGCTGCCTTCAGCGATTTATAGGACGTGTCGTCATGGTCGAATGACAGGTCGTCGCAAAACAGGATAAAGCGGAAGGGCGCTGCCTTCAGCAGGCTCATCAGCTTCGGAAGCGTGTCGATGTCTTCGCGATGGATCTCGATGAGCTTGAGCGGCAGGTCGAGCTTGGTCGAAGCGTTGACCGCGGCGTGCACGGCCTTGACCAGCGACGATTTGCCCATGCCGCGCGCGCCCCACAACAGCACGTTGTTGGCGGCATAGCCGGAGGCGAAGCGCTCGGTGTTGTCGACCAATATGTCGCGGACGCGGTCGACCCCGCGGATCAGGCCGATGTCGACGCGGTTGACCTTGAGCACCGGCTCCAGATAGCCGGGATCGGCCTGCCAGACGAAGCAATCGGCGTCGCCGAGGTCGGTTTGCGGCACCGGCGGCGGCGCGAGGCGGGCGATCGCCTCGATCAGACGGTCGAGCTTCTGGCTCAGGATATCGATGGTGCTGTCGGTCATCTCTTGTCTTTTTGTTCGCATTCGGGACGGTGCGGCAGGCCAACCTACCTGATTTCAGCGGTTTCGAAACTCGTCCCAAGCATTTGTTCGGGCATCATCTTTTGCGAAAACCGAGCGTCGCTTTTCGGGATCACCCTCTAACACGGCTCACCAGGCCGGAAAAGCAGCCGATTTGCCCGGCCGCGCAGTTGCATTGGCAACGTTACCGACTATATTCCGGCCAAATTTGGCGGGGCCGTCAAATTCCCAGAACGGTTTGCGGCTGTTTTTAAAATTCAGGAGTACCTCGATGTTCGTGACACCGGCATACGCCCAAGGCATCGGCGGGGACTCGTCCGCAATGTTTATCCAGATCGTGCCGTTTGCTCTGATTTTCGTGATCATGTATTTTCTGATCATCCGGCCGCAGCGCACGCAGCTGAAGAAGCGCGGCGAGATGCTGGCGGCGGTTCGCCGTGGCGACACCGTCGTCACCGGCGGCGGCTTTGTCGGCAAGGTGACCAAGGTCATCGACGACAACGAGCTCGAGATCGATCTCGGCGGTGGCACCAAGGTGACGGCGCTGCGATCGACGATCGCCGACGTGCGCGTCAAGGGCGAGCCGGTGGCGAACCAGAACGCCAAGAAATAACCGAATTGTCGGCGGAACGATCCGCGGGCAGGGCTCTGACGAACGACGGCATATGTTCCACCTTTGGCGCCTGAAGATGATCCTGAAGTGGCTTGCCTTGGCCGGCACGGTTGTCTTCCACGCGACTAATATCTTCGCCGCCGGTTTGCATACCACGCGACCCGAATGGCTTGCCGAAAGCCAGTCAATAGTTGAAGCAAGCCAGCAAGATGGTCCACACATCCTGCTCAGGTTGGATGTGACCGACGTGATCGAGGGCCGGCTGAAAGCGACACGCGACGAGGTCCGGTCGCTGCTACGCGAAGCAAGGATCGGCTATACCGGCCTTGCCAGTTCGGCTCGGACCGTTCAGGTGCACATAACAGATCCGGCTCAGCTTGACCTCGCCAAGGCGGCAATCAAAACGGTGACCGATCCTGTCGCGGACAGCGGCGTCCAGGAAATGACCCTGGACGACAGTGAGCCCGGCCTGCTCAAATTCACCGTAACGGATGCAGGTTTGAAGTATCGAACTTCGGCCGCGCTTGCACAGTCGGTTGAAGTCATCAAAGATCGTATCCGCGACCTGGGCGCCACCCACCCGGTGGTTCGGTCAACGAATGAAGACGGCATATTGGTCCGCGCGTCGGGCGTTGCCGATCCGCAAAGGCTAGGACAAATTCTCACCCGGCCCGGTCACCTGAGCTTCCAACTCGTTGATCTGTCGATGCCAGTCGACGAGGCAATCAGCGGCCGCCCGCCCGTCGGCTCGGCGGTTTTTTATTCGATGGACGATCCTCCGGTTCCCTACTTGATCGAAAATCGGGTTATCCTTTCAGGTAAAAATGTGCTGGATGCGCAAGCAACCCGCAATTTGGCGACCGATGAACGCGTCGTCTCATTCCGGCTTGATTCCCGGGGTACGGCGCGTTTCAAATGGGCTACGACGCAATATATCGGCAAGCCGTTTGCGGTTATATTAGACGATAAGGTTATTTCGGCGCCTGTTATCCGAGAGCCCATTGAAGGCGGCACCGGTCAGATATCGGGAAATTTCACCGCTGAAAGCGCCAATGACCTCGCCCTGCTGCTGCGCACCGGCCCCTTGCCAGCAAGATTGACAATCGCCGAGGAAGCACGATAGGGCCGGCCGTGGTCAGAATTAGAAATATGCCCGCAAACCGACCGATGGCGGAATGCTGCCGCTTGTACGCCTGAACGGATAAGAACTGATGCTTTATTTTTCGCGCTTCAAGATGATCCTGATCTGGCTGGCCGTGGCCGCCACAGTGGTCCTCGCTGCGCCCAACCTTTTTTCCGCCAGCACGCTGGCCAAGTTGCCCGACTGGGTGCCGAAGCGGCAGATGACGCTCGGCCTCGACTTGCAGGGCGGCTCGCACATCCTGCTCAGGATGGATCCGAACGATCTGATCAAGGATCGGCTGGAGACGACGCGCGACGAAATCAGGACGCTGCTGCGCGATGCCAAGATCGGCTATACCGGCCTTTCCGGAACGGGCCGCACGGTGCAGGTCCGCATCACCGATCCCGCACAGATCGACGCTGCCAAGACAGCCTTGAAACCATTGACCAATCCGGTGGCCGCAGGCCTGTTCAGCGGCGGCTCCATCCAGGAGATGACGCTGGATGATTCCGAGCCCGGCCTGCTCAAATTCTCCGTCACCGATGCGGGAATCAAATATCGCACCTCGACGGCGCTGACGCAGGCGATCCAGGTTGTCGAGCGTCGTGTCAACGAACTCGGCACCACCGAGCCGATCGTGCAGCGCCAAGGCGACGACCGTATCCTGGTGCAGGTGCCTGGTCTGCAGGATCCGCAACGGCTGAAGGAAATTCTTGGCCAGACTGCCAAGCTGACCTTCCAGATGGTCGACCAGTCGATGCCGGTGCAGGATGCGCTGAACGGCCGCCCGCCGCCGGGATCCTCGGTGCTGTATTCGCAGGACGACCCGCCGGTTCCGTACCTGATCGAGAACCGCGTCATCGTTTCCGGCGAAAACCTGGTCGATGCCCAGGCGACGTTCAATTCCCAGACCAACGAGCCGGTTGTTTCGTTCCGGTTCGATTCGAAAGGGGCGCAGCGGTTCGGCCAGGCGACGGCACAGAATGTTGGCAAGCTGTTTGCCATCATCCTCGACAATCAGGTGATTTCGGCGCCGCAGATCCGTGAACCGATCCCGGGCGGCACCGGACAGATATCGGGGAATTTCACCGCCGAGAGCGCCAACGATCTCGCCGTGCTGCTGCGCGCCGGCGCCTTGCCAGCGACGCTGACGGTAATCGAAGAGCGGACGGTGGGGCCGGGACTTGGCCAGGACTCCATCCATGCCGGCAAGGTCGCCGGCATCATCGGGTCGATCCTGGTGGTGGCATTCATGTTCGTCGCCTACGGTTTCCTCGGCTTCCTCGCCAACATCGCGCTGGCGGTGCATGTGGCGATGATCGTCGGGCTGCTGTCGCTGCTTGGAGCGACACTGACCCTACCCGGTATCGCCGGTATCGTGCTGACCATCGGCATGGCGGTCGATTCGAACGTTCTCATCTATGAACGCATCCGCGAGGAGCGACGTGCCGGCCGCTCGGTCATTCAGGCAATCGATACCGGTTTCAGCAAGGCGCTGGCGACCATCGTCGATTCCAACGTGACCTCACTGATCGCGACCGTGGTGCTGTTCTGGCTCGGAACCGGGCCGGTGAAGGGCTTTGCCGTCACCTATGCCATCGGCATCCTGACCACGGTCTTCACCGCCTTCACCTTCACACGCCTGCTCGTGTCGATCTGGCTTCGCCGCGCCCGTCCGAAGGAGTTGCCGCGGGCGCCTGTGACGTTCATTCCACCAGGCACGAAAATTCCGTTCATGGGTATCCGGCGCTGGACGTTCACACTGTCCAGCGTGCTTTCGGTGCTGTCGGTCATCGGCTTCATGACCATCGACATAAATTACGGCATCGATTTCAAGGGCGGCTCACTGATCGAGGTGCAGTCCAAGGTCGGCAATGCCGATCTGGCCGACATCCGCGGCAGGCTGACGGAACTTAATATCGGCGAGGTGCAGGTTCAGCAGTTCGGCGAACCGAACGACGTGCTGATCCGCGTCGGCACGCAGGCGGGCGGCGAGAACGCTGAGCAGACCGTCATCGACAAGGTGCGCGGCGAGCTGCAGGATCAGTATGATTTCCGCCGCGTCGAAGTGGTGGGGCCGACGGTCTCGGGCGAGCTTGCCAAGCAAGGCACCATCGCCATGCTTATCGCGCTGCTCGGCATCCTGATCTATGTCTGGTTCCGCTTCGAATGGCAGTTCGCGGTCGGCGCCATCGTTGCGACCGTGCACGACGTGGTCATGACGATCGGCTTCTTCGTTATCACCGGCCTGGAATTCAACCAGTCGTCGCTGGCGGCGATCCTTACCATCATCGGTTATTCGCTCAACGACACCATCGTCGTCTATGACCGCGTTCGCGAGGATCTGCGAAAATACAAGCGAATGCCGCTGCCGCAACTGCTGAACAACGCCATCAACGAGACGCTGTCGAGGACGACGCTGACCTCGGTGACGACGATCCTGGCGTTGCTGGCGCTGGTGCTGTTCGGCGGCGAGGTGATCCGCTCGTTCACCATGGCGATGCTGTTCGGCGTCGTGTTCGGCACCTATTCGTCGATCTTTATCGCCGCGCCACTGCTTATCCTGTTCAAGCTGCGGCCGCAGGCCACAGCGTCCGATGAGGAAAAGCCGGTGGGCGGCGGCAAAGCCATAGCTACCTGACGGCTTGCCTCAAAAGTGGCCAAGGGCATCGTCATCCGCGAGGCGCATTTCCCGGGCCGCGCACCGATCGAGGCTTACGGCAATGGCGGTTTCCGCTTTGCCGACATGTCGCATCGCGGCTCGCTGCTGTGCCTGCCTTCGGGCATCTATGGCTGGGAGCCGGCCGATCCGTTGGCGCTGACGGCAGCGGATTTCGCCAAGCTGTTCAACGAGGCCGCCAAGGTTGAGATCCTGCTGGTTGGCAGCGGCAAGGATCTGAGACCATTGCCTGCCGCGCTGCGTACGGCACTGAAAGAAGCGGGCATTTCCGCCGATCCGATGTCGACGGGGGCGGCGGTGCGGACCTATAATGTGCTGCTGGCGGAAGATCGCGCCGTGGCCGCAGCGCTCATCGCCGTCGACTGACGTGGCCGAAAACACCAAACTCGTCATGGAGACGGTGCGTGCCGCCGACCATGACCGCTATCTCAGCGTGCTCTATGCGCCCGAGAACAAGCGTGACGCGCTGTTTTCGCTCTATGCCTTCAACGCCGAAATCGCTGGCGTACGCGATCGCATCCACGAGGCGCTGCCGGGCGAGGTGCGGCTGCAATGGTGGCGCGACGTCATCGCCGCCGAAGAGGATCGGACTCAGATCGGCCATCCCGTGGCGGACGCGCTGAGGACGGCGATTTCCGCTCACCGCCTGCCTAAGGCCGCTTTCGACAATATGCTCGAAGCGCGCATCTTCGATCTCTATGACGATCCGATGCCGTCACGCACCGACCTCGAAGGCTATTGCGGCGAGACTGCCGCAGCACTCATCCAGCTTGCGGCGATGGTGCTCGATCCGGTCCAAGCGCCGCGCTTTGCCGATCTTGCCGGCAGGGCAGGTTGTGCGCAGGCGATGACCGGTCTCCTGCTTCTGCTGCCGCTGCATCGCAAGCGGGGACAGTGCTTTGTCCCGGCCGATATTTTGGCTGCGGCGGGATCGTCGCCGCAAGAGTTCGTTACAGGTGACGGCGGGCCGGGCGCGGAACGCGCGGTCGCCGCGATGATCGCGCTGGCACGCGAGCATCTTTCCGCTTTCGAGCAGGGGGCGTTCGCTCTGCCGGTTTCACTGCGCCCGGCCTTTCTGCCGCTGGCTCTGACGCGCGCCTATCTCGACCAGATGGACGGCTCCCGCCATTCACCGCTTGATGGCGCGGTACGGCTTTCGGCCTTGCGCCGGCATTGGCTCTTGTTCCGGCGTGCGACGCAAGGCTGGCCGGCTGTGTGAAGGCTGATTGCTAATGAGGAAATCCGGCCTGCGGCGAGCATCGGCCCGGCTGAGTAGTTTCCATCATGATGGATCACTTGATCCGCCATCGCGCATCAGCATTTCATAGTCGCGACCGCCATAGAAGATGTTGACGATGCGGACGACATCATCGTCGACAACATAGGCGGGTGATAGCCGAGTGCTCGAACGGCACCGTTCGCAATCCTGGCGCAATGTCGCCGCGCGGCTGGCCGCCACGCGGTGCATTGCCGATGTTTTGACATCGATCTTCGATGCGCAGGACGATTTCAATGCAACGTCAGGATTTCCACCAGTCTCAACAATATGCCGGAAAATATCGGCCAAATTATTTTGGGCGTCTTCGCGATATTCGACCTCAAGGCGCCGAATCATCGGCGCGGCTCGAATACTGCGCGACGAATTCCCTAAGACGGGCACGAACTTCTTCGCCTGAAAGGTTTGGCCTTGTGTCCTCGATCGAGGCCTTCACGCGCGCCCGGATCGAGGCCATGCGCTCGGCATGTTCTTCCTCTTCGCGCTGGAAGGCGCGAAGAGCCGCGCGGACGACCTCGCTCGCCGATCCGTAGGAGCCGTCCTCGACCTTTTCGCGGATCATTCGCGCCATGGCGGGTGTTACGGTGACGGACAGTTTCTCAGCGGATTCCATGGGATTTGGCTCGCGATACAAAGTAGGATATTATCCTACTTCTCCGCCGCGAAATCCGCAAAAACCGAGATCTATTCCGCAGCTTGCGCTGTTGCAGGCAGCCCCAGCCATTCGCGGCAGTCGGCGAGCGCGCGCGATGTCACCGCGTGCCGCTTGGCGACCGTCTTGTCCTTGCCGCGCAGCCGCTTGCCTTCGATCTTTGGCGCCTCCACGGGCGGGAACAGGCCGAAATTGACATTCATTGGCTGGAAAGAGCGCTTTCCCGGCTCGTCGTCAGAGACAATATGGCCACCAGTGATGTGGTTGAGCAGCGCGCCGAAAGCGGTGGTCAAGGGCGGCAGGGACGGCGCATGGCCAAGCCTTTCGGCGGCGGCGAAACGCCCGGCGAGCAGGCCGATGGCGGCACTCTCGACATAGCCCTCACAGCCGGTGATCTGGCCGGCAAAACGCAAGCCGGGCCGCGACTTCAACTGCAGCGAAGCGTCGAGCAGCGTCGGCGAATTGATGTAGGTGTTGCGGTGCAGGCCACCGAGGCGGGCGAATTCGGCGTGTTCCAGCCCGGGAATGGTGCGGAATATGCGCACCTGCTCGGCGTGCTTCAGCTTGGTCTGGAAGCCGACCATGTTATAGAGCGTGCCCAGCGCATTGTCCTGGCGAAGCTGAACGACGGCATACGCCTTTACAGACGGATTATGCGCATCGGTCAGTCCCATCGGCTTCATCGGCCCGTAGCGCAACGTCTCGACGCCGCGCTCGGCCATCACCTCGATCGGCAGGCAGCCGTCGAAATAGGGCGTGCCTTCCCACTGCTTGAATTCGGTTTTCTGGCCGTCGACCAGCGCCTGCACGAAGGCAAGGTACTGCTCCTTGTCCATCGGGCAGTTGATGTAATCCTTGCCGGTGCCGCCGGGGCCGACCTTGTCGTAGCGCGACTGGAACCAGCAGATGTCCATGTCAATCGTGTCGAAATGGACGATCGGCGCGATGGCGTCGAAAAAGGCGAGCGCGTCGGCGCCGGTCGCTTCCGCGATCGACTGGGCGAGCGACGGCGCGGTCAGTGGACCGGTGGCAACGATCGCCTGGTCCCACTCCGCCGGCGGCAGGCCGGGCACTTCCTCACGCTGGATGGTGATGAGCGGGTGGGCTTCGAGCGTTCTGGTCACCGCTTCGGAAAACCCGTCGCGGTCAACGGCAAGCGCACCGCCGGCCGGCACCTGATGCGCGTCGCCGGCGCTCATGATCAGCGAACCGGCGAGCCGCATTTCGGCATGCAGCAGGCCGACGGCATTGGTTTGCGCATCGTCGGAGCGGAAGGAATTGGAACAGACGAGCTCGGCCAGCCCGTCGGTCTTGTGCGCGTCGGTACCGCGGACGGGACGCATTTCATGCAGGACAACGGGAACGCCGGCTTCGGCCGCCTGCCAGGCGGCTTCGGAGCCGGCGAGACCGCCGCCGATGACGTGAATGGGATTTTTGCTCATGAGCGCCGAAATAGTCGCTTGGCGCAAGGATTGCAATTGCATGGCTGACGGGGGAAGCCGCCCCAAAAACAACAACACCCGCCGGGGGAGGAGGTCCGGCGGGTGTCGTTTTGTTGGTCGATCCTCGGGAGGAGGTGAAGATCGACCGTATTCGTCATTGCCGGGGAGGAGGTCGGCTTTGACGAAATTCTTTTCGCCATTTGAAGGGCGCGAAACCCTTTTAGAAACAACCTGGAAACAGCGCCCGCCGGGGGAGGAGGTCCGGCGGGCGCCGTTTTTGTGGTCAACCCTCGGGAGGAGGTGAAGGCTGACCGTATCCGTCAGGGTCGGGGAGGAGGTCGACCCTGGCGAAATTCTTGTGGTTAGATCGCCCTGCGGGCGACCATCTTGATCTCGTCGCGGACGATGCCGAGATCGTTGAGCTGGCGGTTCGACAGGCGACCCAGCTCGGTAACCGTCTCGCGGTAGACGCGCCAGTTACGATAGTTGCGGATCAGGTTCATTGTCGTTCTCTTTTCAAAACTGGTTCGGACCATTTGCGGCCCGAAGGATTAGACCGACTTGCGGGCGACGTAGTGAATGTCGCTGCGGCTGATGCCGAGATCGGTCAGTTCACGGGTGCTCAGGCGGCTCAGCTCGGACACGGTGTCCCTATAGCGGCGCCAGTTGCGATAGTTGCGGATCAGGTTCATGGTAGTCTCGTTTCGTCTTTCTTTCGGATCATTCCGTCTTTGTGTGCACCGTGAAAATAGGTGGGGTCATATCGATTTAAAAGCGCTATTGGTGCATGGCAGCAATGCAATTTGTGCAATGCAACATTAACGCGCGTCCGGTTTTCCGCCCAGATCGGAAAAATGCCGTTAGGTCAAACGCTTGGCCGGACAAGCTAAAAGGACCAAGCAGAGGGGAGGGGCATGGCGGGCTATTCGTCACGGGTCAGGTCGGATATCGCACGATGGCAACAGGCCGGCCTGATCGATGCGCCGACAGCCGTTGCGCTGACGCGCGACGTCGAGGCAAACGAACGCAAATCGCTGAGTTTCGGCTCGATCCTGGCGATGATGGCGGCGCTGCTGTTCGGCGCCGCTATCCTCATCTTCATCGCCGCCAACTGGGAAGTCATCCCGCGGTTGGTGCGGGTCGCGGCACTTTTTGCCGTTATCCTTGCCGGCTATGTCGGCGGGGCGGTGCTGAAGATGCGCGACCATGCGGCGATCGGCGAGGCGCTGTGGATCGTCGCGGCAGCAGCGTTCGGCGGATCGATCGCGCTGATCGGCCAGATGTATCATTTGTCGGGCGACGAGGCCTCGGCCTTGATCACCTGGGGCGCCGGTACGGCGCTGGCGGCGGTGGCGCTGCGTTCAAACCCGCTGACCGTCGCTGCCGTCGGCATCGCCGATGCCTGGCTGTTCCTGAGAGGGTTCGACTACTTCCGGCGCACGGAATTTCCGCATCTCTTCGTGGTCATGGCGCTAATTCTGTTCGCCGTTTCGTTCTGGACGCGCAGCCAGGCGGCGCGCCACCTGATCATCCTGTCGGTCCTTTTCTACCTCGTGCTGTTGGCCATGGAATATGACACGCTGCACGTCGCCATCCCGCTCGTTGCCGCGTCGGTGCTGCTTTTTACCGCTGCGATCTTTGCTGCCGGGCCGGTCGAGAGGGTTTTGCAACTCGGCGGCAGGTTACCCTTGCACGCGCTGATCGGCTTTCTCACCGGCCTGGCGATGATTCAATTCGAACTGGCGGATGAAAGCAGCTACAATGGCGGCTTCGCCATTGCCTCGGCTGTTGCGCTGGCCGGCATCGTCGCGGCGATCGTGCTGGGCGGCCGCGAGAGCCGGGGACTGCGCTGGGTTGCTTATGCGGGCTTCGCCTTCGAACTCGCCATCATTTATGTGGTGATGCTGCAATCAATGCTCGACACGGCAGGCTTCTTGCTTGCGGCGGCGGTACTTCTCGCCGTTCTTGCTTTCATTATCATCCGCATAGAAAAGCGCATGAACGCCTCGAACATGACAGGAGCGGCGGCATGATGACCGGCAAAAGACTGATCATCTCGGCGCTGGTCCTGGCGCTCGTCCAGATCGGCTTTCTGAGCTGGATCATCGCCGGACGCGCGGCGATCCTGCGCGATGGCAAGCAGGTCCTGCTCAGGGTCGAGCCGATCGATCCGCGCGATCTCTTGCGCGGTGACTACATTCTGCTCGGCTACGATATTTCGCGCATACCGGTGAAACTGATCGGCAACATTCCGGCCGGCAAGCTTTCCAGCGAGGAAACGTCGATCGTGGTCAGGCTGAAGCAGGGCGCCGATGGCTATTGGGGGCCGACCGCGGCTTGGTTCGGGCAAGCGCCGGCGCCGGCAGCATCCGGTGAAGCCGATATCGTCGGACACGTCTCCGAGGGCTGGGATATCAGCCAGGGAGCAACGACGATCGCGCCGGAGTACGGCATCGAGCGCTTCTATCTGCCGAAAGGCGAGGGGATAGCGATCCAGAACGACATGCGGGTGCGGCCGTTCGGCATCCGCGTGGCGATCGCGGCCAACGGCACGGCGCAGATCAAGGCGCTGGTGGACGGCGACAAGACACTGTTCGAGGAGCCGCTTTATTAGATCGCTACTGCCTTGCCAATGACCCTCCTTCGCCAGGGCTTCGGAGGAGCTTCGAGTGGCCTGCCACCCGAAGCTCGAAGAGCGAAGGGTGGTGCGGATGAAGGGACTCGAACCCCCACGCCTTTCGGCACTGGAACCTAAATCCAGGGCGTCTACCAATTCCGCCACATCCGCATTGCCCGGCCAATCCCATGTAGCCATCATTCTGTCAATGTCAGAGCCCACATCGGCATCATTGGCCGGAATGCAAAGATGGTTGAAAATCGGCCGCGCCTGTGACAAAAGGCGTGTCGAATGTGACGGGACGCGACGATCCGCTTCTGCAGAATGTGATAAGAAGTAGGAAAAACAAAGACTTATTCACATTTTGGAGCGTATTTCTGGAGGATTTGTGCCGCGCTGAGCGGACAGATCGCCAAGTCCCGCACCAAAAGCCATTCCCGGCAAGATCATACCGGCAGGCTGTAAACGGCAGGGGCCGTTTGACGGCCTCATTGGTGGAACAAAGGTTTTATGATGCAGGTCACCGAAACGCTCAACTCCGGTCTCAAGCGCGAGATCAAGATCACCGTGCCGGCTGGTGACATGGAAGCCAAGCTGATGGCGCGGCTCTCCGATGCCAGGAACAAGGTCCGCATCAACGGCTTCCGCCCCGGCAAGGTGCCGGTGCAGCATCTGCGCAAGGTCTACGGCAAATCGTTCATGGCCGAAGTGGTCAACGAGATCCTCAATGACTCGACCCGTTCGATCATCACCGGGCGCGGCGAAAAGGCTGCCATGCAGCCCGAAGTGATCATGACCGAGGACGAGAAGGAAGCCGAGAAGATCCTGGCAGGCGGTGCCGACTTCGAGTTCCGCCTGAACTATGAGGTCATTCCGCCGATCGAGATCAAGGATTTCTCCGACATCAAGGTGACGCGCCAGGTGTTCGACGTGCCGGATGAAGAGATCGACGAGCAGGTCAAGCGTGTCGCTGAATCCGCCCGCACTTACGAGCCGAAGACCGGCAAGGCCGCCGAGGGCGACCGCGTGACCATCGATTACGTCGGCAAGATCGACGGCGAAGCCTTCAACGGCGGCGCCGGCACCGATCAGCCGCTGGTGCTCGGCTCGAAGGAATTCATCCCCGGCTTCGAGGACCAGCTGGTCGGCAGCAAGGCCGGCGACGAGAAGCAGGTCACGGTTACCTTCCCGGAAAACTACCAGGCGACGCATCTGGCCGGCAAGGAAGCCACTTTCGACGTGACCGTCAAGGAAGTGTCGAAGCCCGGCGAACTTGAGATCAACGACGAGATGGCCAAAAACCTTGGCCTGGAATCTCTGGAGCGCCTCCGCGAGGTGGTGCGCGGTCAGATCGAGAACCAGTTCGGCTCGATAACGCGCCAGAAAGTCAAGCGGCAGTTGCTCGACCAGCTCGACGCTGCCTACTCGTTCGAGGCGCCGTCCAAGCTCGTCGAGGCCGAGTTCAACAACATCTGGAACCAGGTCAATCGCGATCTCGAAGCTGCCGGGCGCACCTTTGCCGACGAAGAGACGACGGAAGAAGAAGCGCGTGCCGAATATATGCGGCTTGCCGAGCGCCGCGTGCGTCTCGGCCTGGTTCTCGCCGAAATCGGCGAGAAGGCCGGCGTCACCGTGACGGACGAGGAACTGCAGCGCGGCCTGTTCGAGCAGGTACGCCGCTATCCGGCCAACCAGCAGCAGGAAGCCTTCGAATTCTATCGCAACAATCCCGAAGCGCTGAACACGTTGCGCGCGCCGATGTTCGAAGAGAAGGTGGTCGACCATCTGCTCGGCCAGATTTCGGTCACCGATGTCAAGGTCAGCAAGGAAGAGCTGCTGGCCGACGACGAGGATACGGAGACAACCAAGGCCAAGCCGGCGAAGAAGGCGGCTGCGAAAAAAGCGGACGCAAAGAAGGCCGACGACGACGCCGAAGAACCGAAGAAAAAGGCCGCGCCGAAGAAGAAGGCCGCCAAGGACGCTGAATAACGTTCCTGCTGAATTCCGAAAGGCCGCCTTCTCGAGGCGGCCTTTTTCGTTGTGGCGCAGACGCAACGGATTTCACGTATCTGGCGGTCGAGGTAGCGATACGAAGCTTTGATGATTATCTGCGCTGGGTTGCGAAATCGCAGCGGTTGTTGGAGGCATCGTTGAGACAGTTCTTCGGTATCGGAAGCGTGGCGGCGGCGGCGTTCCTGCTTGCGTCGGTCTTCGGCATTGCCCAGGCTGATACGGTTCTCGACAACTGGCGGTTCGACAAGAGCAGCGATGGCCTTGTCACCGCTTCGCTTTACGCGACCAACAAGCTCATCACCGGCGGCGGCGCGTTGAGCTACAGCCCGGTGTTGACGATCGCCTGCCGGACCGCCGGCGAACCGCGTTGGAGCGAATGGCTGCAGCTGAGCGACACCGTTTCCGCCAGCCGAACCATCGCCATGTCGGTGACTGTCGACCAATCCGCCAAGCTCAACGAAAGCTGGTCGGTCGGGCCGCACAGCAGGATGCTGGTCCGCGACGGTGCCGATGGCATCAGGCGACTGATTTCCGCGGACCGGTTGCTGCTGTCCTGGCGGTTCGGGCTGCTGTCGGGGCGCGGCAAAGCCGAGTTTGACCTCGCCGGAGTTGAAGAGGCGGTCGGCCGGATCGCCACCACCTGCAACACCAAATTGCCTTGAGCGGATTGTCCGCATTAATCCATTGCATGATCGAACTCTACCTGCCGGCCGGGTTCCGTGGTATGTAGGTGCCGCAACTCCAAGCAGTGGATATCCGTTCTGCCATTCAAGAGCGCATGCCAGCGGACTAAATGTCGGCCTGCGCAGGTCAGCCAGGGCAAATTGGCGATCAGGGAGGAAATGCCATGCGTGCCATTGTGTTTTTTATCGTCATGTCCGTCGCGACCGTCGTTGCCGGCCCCTCGCGGGCACAGGATGCCGCGGCGGGTGAGAAGGTCTTCGCCAAATGCAAGGTCTGCCACATCGCAGACAAGGACCAGAACAAGGTCGGTCCGTCGTTGAACGGCGTCATCGGCCGAACGGCCGGCACGCATCCGGGGTTCAGCTATTCCAAGGCCATGACCGAGGCCGGCAAGTCGGGCGTCAAATGGGACGAAGCCACGCTGACGACCTACCTTCGCGATCCCAAGGCGATGGTCAAAGGCACGAAGATGGCGTTTCCCGGCCTCAAGAAAGACGAGGATATCGCCAATGTCATTGCCTACCTGAAGCAATTCTCCAAATAGCGCGGCTCTTCCGCCGGATCTTGGTATCGCAAACAGTTCGAGGCATAGCCTCGGCCGCAATCTGCCGGCAGTGTCGGTGGGGAGGGCGGCTCGTTGCAAAAAAGACATTGGCCGGCTAGGCTGCCGTTCCCATCGGTGGTCGTCTGAATGTCGACTGAAGAAAGCCGTCTCAAGGATACCGGCATCCGCCTCTCGGAGGCGACGGCGGGTGATTTCATTGCGCTTTTGAAACCTCGGGTCATGGCGCTTGCCGTGTTTACTGCCTTCGTCGGCCTGATGGTGGCGCCCGGCGTGATGAATCCAGTTATCGCCGTAATCGCCATCGGCGCAATCGCGGTTGGAGCGGGAGCCGCCGGCGCGCTCAATATGTGGTACGACGCAGACATAGACGCCTTGATGTCTCGCACGTCCAAGCGACCAATTCCGTCCGGTCGCGTCACGCCTGGCGAAGCTCTCGGCTTCGGTCTGGTGCTTTCCGCACTGTCGGTCATGACGCTCGGCGTGCTGGTGGGGTGGTTTGCCGCATCGTTGTTGGCGTTCACCATCTTTTTCTATGTCGTTATCTACACAATGTGGCTGAAGCGCTCGACGCCACAGAATATCGTCATAGGCGGCGCGGCAGGCGCCCTTCCTCCGGTGATCGGGTGGGCGGCCGCAACAGGCGCAATCGGCATTGAAAGTCTCATTCTGTTTCTGGTTATTTTCCTCTGGACGCCGCCTCATTTCTGGGCGCTGGCCCTTTTCAAGGTCGGCGACTATGCCGCGGCTGGCATCCCGATGATGCCGAATGTGGCCGGCCAGCACTCGACCAGAAAACAAATCTTCGCCTATTCGTTGCTCTTGGCGCCAATCGGCGTGCTGCCTTGGGGCTTCGGCTTCGCGAGCGGATACTACGGCACTGCTTCAGCCGCGTTGGGTGCAGGTTTCATTTGGCAGGCCTGGAAGGTTCTCGTCGCCGACAAGGAGATGAAGCCGGCAAAGGCGCTGTTTGCGTATTCGATTGTCTATCTTTTCGCAATATTTGCGGCGTTGCTTGCCGACACCATTGTAATGCGAGTGATCGCTTCAGCCGGCTATTAACCCCGGCTCAAAAAATCACGTTGGCGGAGCACAAAATCCCAGCAACAGCAGAATAACGACGCCAAGGCCGAGTATGAGAACTGTCCTTCCGTCCATGACCTTCACCTTCGACTAGAAGAGCATATCGAAGAACCACGTCCGTAGCTAGTCGGGCTACCCGGGACCTCCTACTCCCGGGCCTTCCTACAAAGCGCGACAAGTCCCCCGCATGAGAGTATATTGATCATGGTGCAGGTCGCGGTTTGCGTGGGCCAATCATGCAGAACGGCAGCACCGTAAAACGCGACCTTACCGGACCTGGTCTGGAGGAATGGTCATGGCAAGCTTTCACGTGATAGCAGGCGCCAGCGAGACGCTGGAACATACGAGAATTCGAAAAATCGGCGTCTCCGATCTTTTTGATGCGCTCAGGCGTGGCGTCGATGATTTCATGGTCAAGCCGTCGCACATCGTATTTCTCTGCCTGATCTATCCGATTGCCGGAGTCGTGCTTGCTGTCTGGACATCAGGCAACAACACGCTGCCGTTGCTGTTTCCGCTTGTGTCCGGCTTTGCGCTGATTGGTCCGTTCGCGGCGATCGGCCTTTATGAGATCAGCCGGCGGCGGGAAGCCGGGCTCGACGCCTCATGGAGACACGCCTTTGAGGTCAGGAGTTCTCCAGCGCTGCCGGCTATTGCAGCGGTCGGCGTCATGCTGCTTGCCATCTTCATCGCCTGGCTTTTGACGGCCCAGATATTTTACCAGACCCTGTTCGGCCCGGCGCCGCCGCAATCGCTGTCCAGCTTCATCAGTGAAATATTCGCCACGGGACGCGGCTGGACGCTCATCATCCTGGGTCACGCCATCGGCTTCGTGTTCGCCGCGGTTGTGTTGTGCACCACGGTCGTCGCATTCCCGTTGTTGCTCGACCGCGATGTCGGCGCCTACGAAGCCATCCACACCTCGGTGCGCGTTGTCCTGGCCAACCCGATCGTGATGGCGGTGTGGGGCCTTATTGTCGCCGTCGCCCTGATCATCGGATCGCTGCCAGTGTTCGCCGGGTTGGCAGTCGTGCTGCCGATCCTTGGCCATGCCACCTGGCATGTTTACCGGAAAGTTGTGGAATCGCCGCCGGCGACCAGACCGTGAGCTGAAAAAATGCACTCTGCCCGCACCGGCGAAAGTGCCGGTGCGGGCAGGGTGAGGCAGAGCTTTCAATAGGCGGGGTGGCTGAAACGGGCCTGGCGCGCGTCCTTTGTCAGGTCGCGGAAATCTTTGCCGCTCACATGCACAAGCGTCTTGTGGTCGCCGCCCTCGAAATAGATTTCGGGAGCGTCGCCGAGGCTTTCATCGAGAACCACCGGCACATCATAGGCAGCGCCGATCGGCGGCACAGCGCCGACGTCGCAATCGCCGAATAACGAGACCACCTCGTCTTCGGACGCCAGCCCAAGAGGCTTCTCCATGACATCCTGCAATGTCGCGAGTTCTATCCTGTGCGTGCTTGGAACCACGGCGAGCGCGTAGCCACGGTCGTGGTGAACGACCACCGATTTGGCCATTATGCTGCCGGGCACATGTGCCGCAATGGCGGATTGTCTGCTTGTCGCGGTGCGGTGATGCTCGACGGTGTCGTAGGAAATTCCTTTCCTATCGATGAAGTCCTTCAATCTGTTTGCGATGGTCATCTTGGGCGCCCCTTGCTGGTGTTCGCGACGCATGTGGAAACGCCGGCATCGCCTGTCGTCTCCAGTACCAACAGAAATGGACCAGCCGTGGATTGTTTCAAGGCTCCAGGACCGGACCGCGTGGATCCGGATTGCATGTCAGGGCCCGGCCCCGAAAAACGCCATTCGGGTGAGAAGCGTGTAGTCCGCTTCGAAGACCATCATCGTCACGAACACCAGCACCAGCACCGGCGGCAGGATGATCGCATATGTCAGCGCCAGCCGTTCCCAGGCCATGTGCATGAAGATGGCGACGATCAGTCCGGCCTTGAGCATCATGAAGATCAGGATCAGCGACCATCTGGGATAGCCATGGAGACCGAAATAGTCGACCAGATAGGAGCAGGTGCTGAGGATGAACAGCCACGCCCACACCACCAGATAGAGCTTGATCGGGTGCTCCTGATGAACCTCCGCCGGGGTAACGCCGGTCGTCGTCGCATCATGCCTATGGGCGCTGTCCAGTGCGTGTTGTCCCAGGCCGTTTGCGGTTGCTTCAGCCATGTCCTGCCTCTCACCAAAGATAGAAAAATGCGAAAATGAACACCCAGACCAGGTCGACGAAATGCCAGTAGAGCCCCATAATTTCGACGTTCTCGTAGCGCCCCCTCCGGCTGGTGAAGAAGCCGGGCCGTCCGACATCGAAATCCCCGCGCCAGACCTTTCGCGCCACGATGATCAGGAAGATCACCCCGATCGTCACATGCGTGCCGTGAAAGCCGGTAATCATAAAAAAGGATGCGCCGAACTGTGCAGCGCCCCAGGGATTGCCCCAAGGCCGCACGCCCTCGGTGATCAGCTTGGTCCATTCGAAGGCCTGCATGCCGACGAAGGTCGCGCCGAGTGCTGCGGTCAAGAGCATCAGGACTGCCGTCTTGCGGCGGTCGCGGCGGTAGCCGAAATTGACCGCCATGGCCATCGTTCCGCTGCTAGAGATCAGCACGAAGGTCATGATGGCGATAAGGATCAGTGGAATGTCGGAGCCGCCGATGCGCAGGGCGAAAACCTCGCTCGGATTGGGCCACGGCACGCGTGTTGAGATACGCGCGGTCATGTAGGAGAGCAGGAAGCAGCCGAAGATGAACGTGTCGCTGAGCAGGAAGATCCACATCATGGCCTTGCCCCAGGACACGTTTTTGAACGCCCGCTGATCCGAGGACCAGTCGGCGGCGATGCCTTGCCAGCCTGCGGGTCGCGGCTCTGTTCGGCCGATGTGGGCCAGTGTCGTCTCTGCCATCCGCCCGTTCCTCCTAGGTCAGCAACCCTCGGCAAATGTCGATTAAAGTCGAAGCCCAGCCGGCCAGAAGCGCAAAGATGGCGAGCCAGACGAAAAGCAGGAAATGCCAGTACATCGCGCACAGCTCGACACTGAGGCGAAGCCGCTGCGGCTGCGCTCCGTTCCAGGCGCCGACGCTCGTTCTGCCCAGCCCGACCAGTCCTCCCAGTATATGCAGGCCGTGCATTCCCGTTAGCAGGTAGAAGAAGCTGTTGGCCGGATTGGATGCCAGAAAATAGCCGTCCGCACTCAGTTCCCGCCATGCCACAAGCTGTCCAATCAGGAAGACGAGCGCCGTGAGTCCAGCTGTGGCGAGGCCGAGCCTGACCATGTCCACTTGACCCTTGCGCGCCGCGAGCGAAGCGCACTGTATCGCAATGCTGCTCAAGACCAGTACGCCGGTGTTAAGCCAGAGCAGGGGCGGGATGGGCAGAGGCCGCCAATCCGACAGCGCCATGCGCATGAAGTAAGCACTGGTGAACAGCGCGAACAGGCAGCCGACGACGGCAAGGAAGACGCCGAGACCGATCTTTGCGGTCGGCAGCGCCGATCGGTCCAGAGCGACAAAATCCCCGGCCATGCTTTGCTCGAGCCACGGCTTCGTCATTAGCCGCTGATGGGAAAGCCACCACCCAGCAATACCGGCGATCACGAGCAGGAAGACCAGGATTACGCTCATGCCGGCTCCCTGGAGGGCGCGAAGGAGCCCGGAACGTTTTGTGGTATGAAGTCCTCCTTGGCTCCCGGTACGCTGTAGTCATAGGCCCAGCGATAGACGATCGGCAGATCCTTGCCGAAATTGCCGTGGGCGGGCGGTGTTTGCGGCGTCTGCCACTCGAGCGTCGTTGCCCGCCACGGATTGCCGCCAGCCTCACGGCCATGGCGGATGCTCCAGATGAGATTGAACAGAAACACAATCTGGGCAAAACCGACCATAAAAGCCATGATGCTGATAAACGAGTTCAGGTGGTGGGCCGATTCCGTCATGATCGTCATGTCGGTCAATTCGTTGTAGCGCCGCGGCACGCCCATCAAGCCGAGATAGTGCATGGGAAAGAAAATCAGATAGGCGCCGAGGAAGGTGATCCAGAAGTGGAACCGGCCCAGTGTCTCGTTCAGCATCCGGCCGGTGACCTTTGGGTACCAGTGGTAGATCGCCCCGAAAATCACGAGGATCGGCGCGACCCCCATGACCATATGGAAATGGGCAACGACGAACATGGTGTCCGACAGCGGAACGTCGACAACGACATTGCCGAGAAACAAGCCGGTCAACCCGCCATTGACGAAGGTGACGATGAAGGCGAGGGCGAAAAGCATTGGAATGGTGAGGTGGATATCGCCGCGCCACAGCGTCAGCACCCAATTGTAGACCTTGATGGCGGTCGGAACGGCGATGATCAGTGTCGTGGTGGCGAAGAAGAAGCCGAAATAGGGATGCATGCCGCTGACATACATATGGTGCGCCCAGACTACGAAGCTCAACGCGCCGATGCCGACGATGGCCCAGACCATCATGCGGTAGCCGAATATGTTCTTGCGCGCATGGGTGCTGATCAGGTCGGACACGATGCCGAAGGCCGGAAGCGCAACGATGTAGACCTCCGGGTGGCCGAAGAACCAGAACAGATGCTGGAACAGGATCGGGCTGCCGCCGCCGTGCTGCAACTGTTCGCCCATCTCAACGATCGCCGGCATGAAGAAGCTGGTGCCGAGCGCCCGGTCGAGAAGCATCATCACGCAGGCGACGAACAGCGCCGGGAAGGCGAGCAGCGCCATGACGGTGGCGGTGAAAATACCCCAGACAGTGAGCGGAAGGCGCATCAGCGTCATGCCGCGCGTGCGGCCCTGTAGCACCGTCACGACATAGTTCAGGCCGCCCATGGTAAAGCCGATGATGAACAGGATCAGCGAGACGAGCATCAGGATGATGCCCCAGTCCTGGCCGCCGGGCGTACCGGTCATGATCGCCTGCGGCGGATAGAGCGTCCAGCCGGCACCCGTCGGTCCGCCGGGCGCGAAAAAGCTCGACACCAGAACCAGCACGGCCAGCAGATAGATCCAGTAGCTCAGCATGTTGACATAGGGAAAGACCATGTCGCGAGCGCCAACCATCAGCGGGATCAGATAGTTGCCGAAGCCGCCCAGGAAGAGTGCGGTGAGCAGGTAGATCACCATGATCATGCCGTGCACGGTGATGAACTGGTAGTAGGCTTCCGGGGTGATGAAGTCGAATGTGCCGGGGAAGCCGAGTTGCAGCCGCATCAGCCAGGAAAGCACCAGCGCGACCATGCCGATCGCTGTCGCCGTCGCCGAATACTGGATGGCAATGACCTTGGCGTCCTGCGAGAAAACGTATTTCGTCCACCAGCTGTGCGGATGGTAGAGTTCCATTTCTGCGACTTCGGCCGGCGGTACCGCATCTGCAGGTGTGATATCGACCATAGGAACACCTCCGTGCCCTCTTCGGCCAGCCCGACAGTTCGGGCTTGCCGCACTATTTTCAATCCCGACGGCGCACCGTCGTTTCGGTTTCCTACTCTGCCGAGCCCATCTGTTGGGGCGCGGACAGCTGCGCAAAAGTCTGCTGCTGGCCAAGCCACGCCAGATAGTCTTCCTGCGTATCGACCATGACCACGCCATGCATCATCGGATGTCCCTGGCCGCAGAGTTCGGCACACAGGACCTGGAAGGTTCCGGTCTTGGTCGGAGTGAACCAGAAATAGGTGACCGAGCCCGGGATCATGTCCATCTTGGCGCGGAATTCCGGCACGTAGAAATCGTGCAGCACATCGATCGAGCGGAGCAGCATCTTGACCGGTTTGCCAACCGGGAGGTGCAGGTCGGCCGCTTCCACTACGACATCGTCCTGGCCGTTGGCATCGGTGGCGATGACGCCGAGTGGATTTTCAGCGTTGACGTCGCGAGTGTCGGATGTGCCGAGCTTGCCGTCCTTGCCGGGCAGGCGGAAACTCCATTGCCACTGCTGGCCGACGACTTCGACCTCTGTTGCGTCGCTTGGAACGTTAACGAACCGGCTCCAGACGAACAGGCCAGGAACGAGCAATGCCGTGACGCCAACCGCGGTGACGACCGTCAGCCAGGATTCGAGCCGCCTGTTCTCAGGTTCATATGCCGCCTGATTGCCTTCCCGATGACGGAAGCGGAAGACGCAATAGGCCATGAAAAGAACCACGGCGGCGAAGACGACGCCGGTGATCCAGAAAGTTATGATGATGGTGTTGTCGATATAGTCCCAGTTCGAGGCAATCGGCGTCCACCACCATGGGCTCAGGAAGTGGAACAACACCGAGCCCACGACTATCAGAACGAGTACAAGCGCAACGGCCATGTCCCGGTTCCTCCCGGTATTCCAAGCGGCGCAAGCCGTCCCGGGAAATACCAAGTGCATCATAACTTGATTTGCGATGAAAATTCTAGAGCCGGCTGTGGGAAGGGCAAAAATACCATTTCGCGGCGCTGGCGGTCCTTCGGTCGGCGGTGACAGCGGCAGGCAATGGCGAGCACACCGAATGCGCCTGGCAGAACCACGGAACGGCGATCGTCGGGGATCCCTTCCACCTGCTCGACCGACAGCTCGACGAAGGGAGCGGGCCACTTTATTGGCCGGCAGATGTCATCCGCCAAACTGTGTTGCCGACATCGTCGGCTATGAGCAGGGCCCCGGTTTTGTCGACAGCCAGGCCGACAGGCCGGCCGCGCGCCTTGTTGTCCTTGTCCAGGAAGTCGGTCACCACGTCGGTAGCGACGCCGCTAGGATGGCCGCCGCTGAATGGTACGAACACCACCTTGTAGCCATTGAAGCGCGTGCGGTCCCAGCTGCCGTGTTCGCCAACGAAAGCGCCGCCGCGATATGCCTCGGGGAGGCTGTTTGCCGTATAGAAGGCCAGTCCCAGAGGGGCGACGTGGGAACTCAGCGCATAATCCGGAACGATCGCTTTCGCGACCAGGTCCGGACGCTGGGGCATGACGCGGGGATCGAGATGCTGGCCATAATAGCTGTAGGGCCATCCGTAGAAGCCGCCATCCTTTACCGAGGTCAGATAATCCGGCACGAGATTGGGGCCGAGCTCGTCGCGCTCATTGATCACGGCCCAGAGCGCCCCGGTCTGCGGCTCCCAGCTCAGGCCGTTTGGATTGCGCAAACCGCTGGCGAAAATGCGCGACTGGCCGGTGGCCCTGTCCACCTGCCAGATGGCGGCGCGGTTCTTCTCGGCCTCGATGCCGTTTTCGGCGACGTTGCTGTTCGAGCCGATGCCGACATAGAGCAGCGAGCCGTCGGGGCTTGCCACCAGGCTCTTCGCCCAATGGTGGTCGATCGGGCCGCCGGGCAGGGCGGTTAGCGGCGTTCCGGGCGCGGTGATCTTGGTTTCACCGGTGTTGTAGGGATAGCGGACGATGGAATCGGTATTGGCGACGTAGAGATCGCTTCCCACCAGCGCCACGCCGAAGGGGGAGCTCAGGTGGTCGAGGAAGACGCTGGTCAGCTCCGGCTTGCCATCGCCGTCGGCGTCGCGCAGCAGCGTAACGCGGTTGCTCGGGCCGCTGTCGCCGCCCGAGGTGACCCAGGACTCGATCCAGCCCATCACCAAATCCTTGGGCCGTTTGATCGGTTCGCCGCCCGGCGCCTTGGACTCGACCACCAGGACATCGCCATTGGGCAGCACATAAAGCGACCGCGGATGCTGCAAGCCGTTGGCAAAGGCCTGGATCTGGAGCCCCTGCGCGACGGTCGGCTTTTCGTCGTTCTTCCACCCGACCACGGAAGCGAGATGCATGGGCGGGAAGAAATATTGGATCGGCTCGGGCAGGTTTGGATTCGGCCCTATCTGACTGCTGGGATCCGGGTCGTTGCCACTGCACGCTGCAAGAGCGATCGCCGCAGTGCAAGTAAAGATGGACGCCGCGATGCGCCCGGCTTGTCTGATGGAGCTTTCTACGCGCATCAATCCGCCACTCCGACGTGATGCCGGTAAACCATGGACCAGCCCAGCCAACCGGTGAAGATGAGGATGAGCACGACAACCGCCGAGAGGATCAAGCCGGTAGGAACGATGGAGGTCCATGCATCGCGGGTGTGCACGAGCATGTTGATGATGGACAACGCCAGCGCCAGCAGATTGCCTAGCACGTGCGGCAAGGCGGGGGGCTGTGCTCTTACCAGCGGATTGGCCAGGAAATCGATCAGCCCCGCGATCGCTGCAAGGCAGCCCATGATCACGCCGACGGTAACCAGCCAAGCGGAGAAGTCAGCCCACATCATCTCCGCTGTTCGCCAGTAGGCCAGATCCGTCAGCAGGGTGCCGACGAAGCAGGCGATCGGAAACGGCACCAGCATCGGATGAATAGGATGTCCTGCAATCCTGGCCGTCGAACGCGGATTGTCACCGACCATGATGCGCCATCCTTCTTGGTTCTCGTCCAGACAACCGCCTACCCGGCCTCCGGCGGCTGTTGCCGAGAGGCCGGCAGACGACCGATCGATCTGTCAGGCCCAAAAAGGGCGCTGGCTGGCTGCGCGTGCTAGGCGGCCGACTGGGTCGGCGGGTTCTGATACATCATCCAGAGCTCGATCGCCGCAAGCACGGCGACCAGAATGCCGATCACGACATGCACGGTCATCGCCGTTGTCGCTTGGAATCCAAGCACCCAGGGCGATACGAGAACCCACAGTCCGACGACCAGGTTCACCCACTCTTCCCACACGGCAAATGCTGCGAGGGCGGCAACCGACAGCACGACGATCAAGATTCCGCTGCCGAGGGCGTTCTGCGTCTGCGGGCCTGCCGCAAACGTGAAGATCCAGGGAGAGAAGAACAGAATTGCCCCAAGGATCAGGTTGGCTACGTCACAGAGCCTGGCGTTTGTCCACTGGTTCATGGCATCCTCCATGGGGAGCGTTTATGGCTCCCGAGTTCGGCAAGGTGGTGCCTGAGTTCGGCGAGATGCGCCCGAAGCCGCTCACTCCGTGTCACGGTAGTGCCCTGCCCAGCTGGAATTCCGCATCTGGCGGTACTCCAGCCAAATCCGGCTATCTAACTGAATTCCGGGCTTTATGTTCCATTCGGCACCGGCACGCCTGGATCACTTGGTGGTGATCGAGCGATCCACAGCTGCCTGTCAGGGGGCGGCGGGGCGGCGGCGCGTAGCTCATTCTGTCTTTTTATCGAGCCGGTGAAACATTTCTCATGGATCGCAGTTCTTGGATCCAGAGGAGTTGAATAAGGGCAACCTGATTGCACGGGAGGAGCACGGACGGCACAACTATAAATATGCTCTGCATAGAATACTTCGCAGCGAGAAGCTCTCGCTTGTCTTGGTTGCCGCCGAAGCTTGTTTGAAAGACGGCGGTCGCCGCCGAAAAGATTTTCTAAATGAAAATAGCCCAGATCGCGCCGCTAACCGAATCCGTGCCGCCCCGAACCTACGGTGGAACAGAGCGAATTGTTTCGTATCTGACCGAAGAACTTGTCCGACAGGGCCACGAGGTGACGCTGTTCGCCAGCGCCGATTCTCGTACCTCAGCCAAGCTGGTGCCGTGTTGCGACGTCGCGCTGCGCCTGAACCCCAGGGTCCAGGACGGTGGTGCGCACCACGTTATGATGCTTGAACGGGTGCGCCGGCGAGCCGATGAGTTCGACGTTTTGCATTTCCACGTCGATGTTCTGCACTTCCCCATCATTCGGGATTTTGCCAGACGAACGGTTACCACGCTTCACGGCAGGCTCGACCTGCCCGATCTGGCGCAGCTTTATGCGATGTTCGACGACGTTCCCCTGGTCTCGATCTCCTTCGACCAGCGCCGGCCCATGCCGCCCGTCAATTGGGTTGGAAGCGTGCATCATGGCCTGCCCCGCGATCTTCTGCCATTCCACCCGAACACCTCTGGCTATCTTGCGTTTCTCGGTCGTATCTCGCCGGAAAAGGGGCCGGAAGCGGCCATAGAAATAGCAGTGCGGGCGGGGTTTCCCCTGAAGATCGCCGCCAAGATCGACAAGGTGGACCAGTCGTTCTGGAAGGAAAGGGTCGAGCCGCAAGTGCTGCGGCATTCGAACGTGGAGTTCATTGGCGAAATCGATGAGCGGCAAAAGGCGGATTTTCTGGGCAATGCGAAAGCGCTTTTGTTCCCGATCGACTGGCCGGAACCCTTCGGGCTCGTGACGATCGAAGCAATGGCCTGCGGTACGCCGGTGATTGCGTTCCGGCGTGGCGCCGTCCCGGAGATCATCGATGACGGTGTGTCCGGATGGATCGTGGATACGGTGGAGGAAGCTGTGGGCGCGCTCCGGCGCATCGACAGCCTCGATCGCGCACGAGTGCGGCAGACGTTCGAGAAGCGGTTCACGGTCGAGCGCATGTGCAGCGATTATGTGGCACTCTACCGAGCACTCACGAGCGGCATGGCAGACGCAGTTGACCCCACAAACGAGATCTCCAGAAACATCGCGATGGTGGCCGTGGGGGGCCGAGGAACCGACTAATCCACAGGCAGACCACGAGGATGGCGTCAGGTGCGCCTGCAGGGTCTTATTGCCAAGCGCGGCGACTGCGCCAGAAGCCTTTGATCTGCGGCAAGCGTTCCAGAAGCTATGGTGTCCGCGAACGGTGGCAAACTGCCGCCCGGTCCGGATTGACGCGCGATACTTTCGCTGCAAAGGTAGTTTAACGACTTGTTTACCATGCGTCAGTCAGGGGTGGGGGGAATTTGGAACGGTTTTTGGGTGCGAACCGCCTTAATTGGGATGATCGGGCCGAACTGCACTCGACCGACACAACGGGCAGCTACCACATCGAGAATGTGCTGGCCGGCGGATCCAATCTCTACGAGCTGGAAACGCGCGAGGTCGGCGATATTGCCGGCAAGGATATCGTCCACCTGCAGTGTCACATCGGCCTCGACACAATCAGCCTGAAGAATCTCGGCGCAGGCAGTGTGACGGGGCTCGACTTTTCACCGGCGGCGATCGCGGCGGCGCGGGATTTTGCTGCGAAGGCAGGCACCGACGTGCGCTTCGTGGAAGCGCCACTGTTCGAAGCGGTGGAAGCGCTCGGTCGGACCTTTGACATCGCTTACGTTACATGGGGCTCGGTAAACTGGCTGGACGACGTGTTCCGTTGGGCGCGGGTGGTTGCCGACCTCCTGAGACCCGGCGGCCGTCTCTACATGGCCGAGGGCCATCCATTGATGTTTCAGTGCGATCGAAAGGCCGCGGCCCTGGAATTGAAGCACGACTGGCGAACGCCGATAGCTCGGCCGCTCGCCTGGAACGAGGAGCTGACCTACACCGGCGATGACCGCATCCTGAAGCATCCTCGCTATTATGAATGGATCCACCCGATCAGTGACGTGGTGAATGCGTTGATTTCAGCTGGTCTGACGCTTGATTTTCTCAATGAGCATGACACTGTTTCGTGGCAGCACTTTTCATTTGCCGTGCGGGCCGGCAAGGATATGTACGGCCTGCCAGAGAACTCTCCCAAGATACCGATGGCCTATTCCATTGGCGCGACGAAGCGCAGCATCGGCAAGATACCATACCTTGTGTCTCCCAAGGCGATCGAGGGGCACTAGTCCAGGTCGACGCTCCTGAGTACTCGGGTCGGAGCGTCGAAGTTTGCAATCGCTCGCGCTCCTCGATCTTCCGAAGGATCGCCGGCGCCAGCGCATCTCAACTCAATCAGTGGGACGATGTCAGTGGAAATCGGCAGCTGGCTCCAGCCGCTCGGGCCTGCAGCATCAGCAACGGGTCGGAAAGCGCAAAAGCTCTAAGGGGCGTGAAGGTGACATTAAACATTGAAAGCTAATGTTCCTCATCGGGTCGACCCGGGAACCTGAAATGGCACTTGAGGAATCGCCTATTGGCTTTTTTCCGCGCTAAGTTCGGCGGCATCAAGGAAGTCGTCTTTTCGTCGGCAAATATTCCGGCGGCGATCGCGCTTGTCGTCATACTTATCAGCGCAGCGTTCGCGGAGCACCAGAACAAAGTCGTCTCGGACCAGGCCGTCCGTGCGGACGTGCTGACCAAGGTCAATCTCATCCGCGCCAAGCTCGAAGGCAATATCAACGGAAACCTTCAACTCGTGCGTGGATTGGTCGCCGCGGTCGTGACCGAGCCTTATATGGGACAGCAACGCTTCGCCTCGCTGGCGAGCAATCTGTTTGGCGCCGACTCGCAATTGAACAATATTGCCGGCGCGCCCGATCTGGTCGTTTCCCTGATGTACCCGATGGAGGGTAACGAGCAGGCGATGGGCCTGGACTACCGCAAGAACGAGCGGCAGCGTGCGGCTGCGCTGAGGGCGCGAGACGAACGCAAGCTGGTGCTTGCGGGTCCCGTCGAGCTGAAGCAGGGAGGACAGGGCTTCATCGGCCGCTTTCCGGTTTTCGTGCCCAGCGCGGGCAACACGGAAAGGTTCTGGGGCATTATTTCCGCCGTTGTCGACGTGCAGCGCCTTTACAAAGCGAGCGGCATGCTTGACGACGATCTCGGGATCGACATCGCGCTGATCGGCAGGGACGCCCTCGGTCACCGAGGTGGTCAATTCTACGGCAATGAGGAGATCAGCAAAAGCGATCCGGTGACGGCTGACGTTTTGCTTCCTTCCGGCTCGTGGCAGCTCGCTGCCATTCCCAAGAACGGCTGGCCTTCGACGCCAAGTAACGCATGGTTGTTGCGCGCGATCATGGCGACGGCCGGGGCCTTGGTTGTGTTCCCTTTCCTGGTCACTGGTCGTCTGATAGGCGAAAGACAGCGCAATTATGCGGAATTGCGCCGATTGTCACGACGCCTTGAACTCGCTCTGGAAGCTTCGGCTATCGGGGTTTGGGAACACGATCTCGCGACCAACGAGCTTACATGGGATGAACGCGTCAATGAAATATATGGCAAACCAGCGGGGGAGCACCGGGGCTACACAGACTGGGCGGGAGCGATCCATCCAGATGATCTGGCTGGCGCCAACGCAGATTTCGATACGGCGGTGACCAGCGGACGACCATATTTGTCGGAGTACCGGATTGTGCGCCCGAATGGCGAGGTCCGTCATGTCCGGTCCAAGGCGATCCTTTACCGGGCCACAAACGACACCCCAAAAATGATCGGCGCGGAATGGGACGTGACTGCCGACGTCCTGCTGAACAAGGATCTGGTTCGCGCAAAACAGCTGTCGGAGTCGAAAAATGCAGAACTCGAGTCGGCCAAGGCGCGCATAGAGCACATTGCGCTTCATGACTCGCTGACCGGCTTGCCCAACCGGCGTTACCTCGACCAGGTACTGGAAGACTACGCGGCAAACGCCAGGCGCTCAGGCGGGCGTGCGGCACTGCTTCACATCGATCTGGATCGGTTCAAGCACATCAACGATACGCTGGGCCACGCCGCCGGTGACGCGATGCTGGTTCACGCGTCGACAGTCCTCAGATCGAAGGTCGGCGACGAAGGATTCGTCGCCCGCATTGGAGGAGACGAATTCATCGTTCTGTGCGTGGTACGCGACGATACCAAGCAACTGGCGCTGCTTGCCGATCGGGTCATCAGCCAGATGCGCGAGCCCGTCTATTATCAGGGCCACCGGTGCCGTTTTGGCGTCAGCGTGGGTATAGCTGTCGACAACGGAAAAGATGTCGAAGCCAAACACCTGCTGGTGAACGCAGATATCGCGCTTTACCGAGCAAAGAGCCGAGGGCGCAATCGATACGAATTCTTCACTGACGCGATGCAAAGCGAAATCGTCGATACAAAACGGATTGCCGACGAAATTCTCGGCGGCCTCGAGCGCAACGAGTTCATCCCGTTCTACCAGCCCCAATTTGACGCAAAGACGCTCGAAATCGTTGGGGTTGAGGCGCTGGCGAGGTGGCAACATCCAGTAAAGGGTATTTTGGCACCCGACATCTTCCTGAGGATTGCGGAAGAACTGAACGTCGTCTCGATCATCGACCAAGCCATATTGAAGCAATCGCTTTCGGATTTCGAAGAGTGGTCCGCTGCAAAACTTAACATTCCACGGGTGTCGGTCAATGTCTCGGCGAGGCGCCTTCAAGACGAGGAGCTTATCAAGAGCCTGCGAGAACAAGATATCAAGAGAGGAACAGTTTCGTTCGAGCTTGTTGAGTCGATTTTCCTGGACGAGAACGACGATCTTGTCACGTGGAACATCGAGCAAATAAAAGAACTGGGGATTGACATCGAAATAGACGATTTTGGTACCGGCTACGCTTCGATGGTCAGTTTGCTGAAGTTGCAGCCGCGCCGGCTGAAGATAGATCGGCAGCTGGTCACCCCAATCGTCAAATCGCCGCAGAGAAGGCAGGTTGTCTCGTCGATCATCGAAATCGGCAAATCGCTGGGTATCGAGGTCGTGGCGGAAGGCGTCGAGACGATGCAGCACGCACGGCTACTCAAGGGCCTGGGCTGCGACATATTGCAGGGTTATGCCTTCGGCCACCCGTTAGACTCCGAGGGACTTAAGACATTTGTCCGATCGCGGCGCCTGCGCACGGCCAGCTGAGCCTCGGCGCCAGAATTTATCGAGCCGACCGCCTTGAGGTTGCGGTACATAGGCGCACAGCGGACAAAGCTGAAAACAACGCCAAACCTCAGATCAGCAGCAGGCCCTTCATGCTGGAGTGGCCTTTCCTGCCGATGATGATGTGGTCGTGAACGGCAATGCCAAGCGGTTTGGCCGTCTCTATGATCAGCTTGGTCATCTCGATGTCGGCGCGCGACGGCGTCGGGTCTCCCGACGGATGATTATGCGCCAGAATGATCGCCGTGGCAGAGAGCTCCAGGGCGCGCCTGACCACCTCGCGCGGATAGACCGGTGTGTGGTCGACGGTGCCGACCTGCTGCACTTCGTCGGCGATCAGCGCGTTTTTCTTGTCGAGGAACAGGATGCGGAACTGCTCGCGCTCCTCGAAGGCCATCACCGACCGACAGTATTCGAGAACCTGCGTCCAGGTCGACAACAGCTCGCGGCCGGCGATCTCGCCGCGCGCCATGCGTTGCGCCGTTGCCGCAACCACCTTGAGGTCGAGCGCCACCATCGGGCCGATGCCCTTCACTTCCTGCAGGCGCTCGACGGGCGCGCCGAGGACCTCGGCCAATGTACCGAAGCGTGCCAGCAAGGCCTTGGCGACCGGCTTGGTGTCGGCGCGCGGGATCAGCCGGAACAATAGAAGCTCGAGCAGTTCGTAGTCGGGGAGGGTGTTAGGACTGGCGGCGAAGCGCTCGCGCAAGCGGTCGCGATGGCCGAGATAATGCGGCTTGTCGGCGGCCACCGCCTTCGCAGGCGATCGCACCGGCCTTTCGGGAAAGAAGGCCCGCTCGTCGTCGTCACCGTTCATGGCTGCCCACCCAGCATTTGCCGGGCAAGGTAACGCCCGATCTGCCAGACACTAGGCCCGCAGGCCGGGGCGGTCGAGGTTTTTTGGCGACAGCGTGAAGATCTCGCAGCCGGTTTCGGTGACGCCGATCGTGTGTTCGTACTGCGCCGAAAGCGAACGGTCACGCGTCACCGCGGTCCAGCCGTCCGACAGCACTTTCACATGCGGCCGGCCGAGATTGATCATCGGCTCGACGGTGAAGATCATGCCCGGCCGCATCTCGACGCCTTCGCTGGCGCTGCCGTAATGCAGGATGTTCGGCGCGTCGTGAAACAGCCGGCCGACGCCGTGGCCGCAGAAATCGCGCACCACCGAGCAACGCTCGGCTTCGGCGTAGGTCTGGATGGCGGCGCCGATGGCGCCGGTGCGGGCGCCCGGGTTGATTGCCGCGATGCCGCGCATCAGGCACTCATACGTGACTTCGAGCAGCCGCTCCGCGGCACGCTTGATCGTGCCCACCGGATACATGCGTGAGGAGTCGCCATGCCAGCCGTCGAGTATATAGGTGACGTCGATATTGACGATATCGCCATCCTTCAACGGCTTGCTGTCGGGTATGCCGTGACAGACGACGTGGTTGATCGAGGTGCAGGATGATTTCGTGTAGCCGCGGTAGTTGAGTGTCGCCGGAAGCGCGCCATGGTCCATGCCGAACTCGAAGACGAAGCGATCGATCGCTTCGGTGGTGACGCCGGGCGCCACCATCGATACCAGTTCGTCGAGGCAGCGCGCGGTGAGATCGCAAGCCTTGCGCATGCCGATAAAGCCTTCCTCGTCGTAAAGACGGATCTGGCCGGTGTTTCTGAGCGGTGCCGTGGCGGCGTCGAGATAGGTGACCATTTTTGTCCGTCTTGCAGGGATGCGAGGGCTGGATGAGCCCCCGCCAGAGAAATCTCCCCAGATTTGGCACTGGAAGGCGCAAGGTTCAAGGACGAACTGCCGGCGACGACCGAAGACCGGCGATATTCAGGTCTTTGGGGCACTCTCCTTGCCTGTAGCTGCCCATGCTCCCGACCGGTTCATTTGGCTACCGCAGTGACGACACATTTCTAGGCGAGAAGTCGGCCCAAGCATGAAGCCGCCACGGCAACTTTTTATGCCGAACGATGTTGCTGCGGGGGTGTCGGTTCGGGAGAGGTCGAATGGACAGACTGCAATTTGCGGTGCCGGTGCGTATCGCGCCTGTGCCCAGCCAGCCGGTCGAGGAAATCTACAGTGTCGAGCAGGCGCTCGATTTCCTGCAAACGTGGCCGGTTCGCCGGAAGGGGCCAACCTACCAGGCTGCGTTCAATGCCTGTTTTGGCGCCACGGTGGACATCGTCGAGACCGAAGACGCATGGCGGGCCTTCATGGCCTTTTGCCGGGTGAGCGGCCTGCTTGCCAGGGACATGATGGTTCCTCCGCGCAAGCGCGGCGGCGAGGCGAGGGGGCTGCGGGCGTAGGGAGCCCTGGGCACAATCCGCAGTTTGTCTTCGCCCTTTGCTGACACCCCCATCAGAGTGGGTGGGGTCCGGCCAAGTTTGCCAGCGTCACGCTGGCGATAGACATATGCCGAGTTGAAATTGCTGGTACGCCCAAGGGGAATCGAACCCCTGTTACCGCCGTGAAAGGGCGGTGTCCTGACCGCTAGACGATGGGCGCGCTCAGATGTGAGCGCTTATAGTTGCGTCGCGGCAAACCGGCAACCCGTCTGCCGCCGGCTGCGACAACTTTTTTCCTTTGGCTCCAAACCGCGTCTTTCCGACAGCCAAGGTGGTTTTGCAGCATGCTGCAACGTCGCCGAGGGGACTTCGCTGTGGCCGAAGAACCTCTCCCTAGCCGCGCCTGCGGCAACGCCAGTTCCAGTCGCGCTCGGGGCCGACATCGACATGGACGGATTCGGTGTGGCAGTAGGTGCCGACGCCGCCGCGGCCCGGCATGGTGCGGATATAGCTCGCCAGTTCCCATTTCGAGACGCCGGGGACCTGGATGTCGGCGGCGGCGCAGTACATGTGCAGCGAATTCTTGGCGCCGTTGGCGCGGCGGTTGCGGGCCGGGTCGCGATAGCCGGAGGTGACCGTCATCTTGCGGCCGTAATGGCCTTCGATCGTCTTCAGCACGCGAACCAGCGACGGCTTCAAGCAGGCGACATCGACGCTTTCGTTCTGTTTCAGGAGGCCGTTGGGCGCGAGCCTGGCGAGGCCGGCGGCGGAGGCGACCTGGTAGGCACCACCCGAACCTTCGTCTTCGTTGAGATCGACGTCGCTCTCATCGTCGAGGCCGGATTTGCGCTTGATCTCGAACAACGCCGTCTGGCGCACTCCGGGCAGCGCATCGGTCGTGAAATGGCTGGTATCGCCGGTCGACACCAACTGCACCGGCTTTTCAGCCGGATTGGCCGAGGCCAAGGTAACGGTGGGTTTCGCCGCAGGCGTCGCCTTGGCCTGCACGGCCGTTGGCTGCCCGCCCGATCTGCTGTTGGCCGGCGATGCTGCCGAAGCGGGGGTGGCGCTGAACAGCGAGGCTAGGAAGTTTTTCTTCGGTGCGTAGGCCTGTGGCTGCGGCATCTCGCCGGCGGTTACATAGACCGGGTTGTTCATCGCCGGCGCGGCGGCCTTGGCGTCGGGCTTCGATGCATCAGCACTGTTTTGTGCCACGGCCTGTTCGGCCGTCTGGGCGTTTGGTTGCAGCGGCTGCGGCGTGTGTCCCGCGATCGTCTCGGCTGCCGTTGGAACGGCGATCGGGAAGCCGGCATCGGGCTTGGCCCCTGGCTTGGCTATTGGCACATAGGCGACCTGCTCGGGAAGGTTGGCGTCGCCGTTGGCATTCATCGTCATTTGTGCGGTTGTCATCTGCGACGATAATGCGGCCGTGCTGGCCTGGGGCGCACCGGCGGCCGTGCTGATTTCGGTAGCCGAGGTATTGTAGCCTGGCATGCCGACCGACATGGTCGGGTCGCCGGCCGAGGTGCAGGACGCCAGGAGCACCGAGAAAAGCGCCGCCACAATGGCGCGGCTTTCTCCCTTCGCGAGGCGCGATCCTGCTGATCTCAAAACAAAATTCCCCCTCGATATCCGACCGGTTCGTCATTGGCGCGGCGCCGAAACGTCTCGTCGAAATGACCCTTGTTCCCCGAACCGGAAACGAGACCTGTGTCAAATCTGCAAGCCTCAAAGTAATTTGGCGGCTAGAGGATGAATCAAGGCTGCTCAGGGTTGACGGCACCATTTCGCCCGCTTTTGGCCGCGCGTCAACTCACCACACATTACAGATGGTTACACGCGCACCTTGACATAGGTGCCGGGGGCTTCGCCTAGAACTTGCATATGCTCGCCCGGTTTGCGGGCCGGTACGCGGGTATTCTCCTTGGCTTCGATCCAGCGTTGCCAGTGCGGCCACCAGGAACCGGGGTGGGCTGTGGCCCCGGCGAGCCATTGGTCGAAGTCGCCGGCCGGCTTGCCGCCGGTCCAGTATTGATATTTCTCCGCCGCCGGCGGATTGACGACCCCGGCGATGTGGCCGGAGCCGGCCATGACGTAGTCGACCTCGCCGCCGAAATATTTCGAGCCGAGGAATACCGATAGCGCCGGCGCGATGTGGTCCTCCTTAGAGGCGAGGTTGTAGACCGGAATGGTAACGTCCTTCAGCGAAACCGTGCGGCCCGCCAGTTCCATCATGCCTTGCGAGAGCCTGTTCTCGAGATAGCAATTGCGCAAATAGAAGGAATGGTTGGCAGCGCCCATGCGGGTCGAATCGGCATTCCAGTACAGCAGGTCGAAGGGCAGGGGATCCTTGCCGCGCATGTAGTTGTTGACGACATAGGGCCAGATCAGGTCGCCCGAGCGCAGCATGTTGAAGGCAGTCGCCATCTTGGTGCCGTCGAGATAGCCTTTCTCGTTCATCGCCTTTTCGACGGCCGCGACCTGCTCCTCGTCGACGAACACTTTTAGATCGCCGGCATGGGTGAAATCGACCTGGGTGGTGAAGAAGGTGGCGGATTTGATGCGGTGGTCGCCTTCCTGCGCCATCAGCGCCAGGGCCGCCGCCAGAAGCGTGCCGCCGACGCAATAGCCGATGGCGTTGACTTGCCTTTCGCCGGTCGCCTTCTCGATCGTGTCGAGGCCGTATTGCAGGCCCTCCCTGATATAGGCCTCCCAACTCTTGGCGCCGTGCCGCTCGTCCGGGTTGATCCAGGAGATTACGAATACGGTGTGGCCTTGCTCGACGGCCCAGCGAATGAAGGATTTTTGCGGGTTGAGGTCGAGGATGTAGTATTTGTTGATCCATGGCGGGCAGATCAGCAGCGGCCGCTTGAGCACGGCGTCGGTAGTCGGCTCGTACTGCAGGATTTCGGCGACGTCGCTGCGGCCGACCACCTTACCCGGCGTGGCGGCGAGATTCTTGCCGATCTCGAAGGGCGAATAATCTGCCTGCCGCAGCTTCAGGTCACCCTTGCCCGCGGCGATGTCCTCGGCGAGCATCTTCATGCCGCGCACCAGGTTTTCGCCGTTTGAGGCGACAGTCTCGCGAAACAATTCCGGATTGGTCAGGATGAAATTCGACGGCGAGATGGCATTGGACACCTGCTTGACATAAAAGCCGGCCTTGTGGCGGGTATGCTCGTCCAGGCCGTCGGCGTGCTCGACCAGTTCGGCCGCCCAGCGCGAGGTGACCAGATACGCCTGTTTGAGGAAATCGAAGAAGGCGTTGCGGCCCCATTCCGGGTCCTGGAAACGCTTGTCGCCGCGCTCGGGCTTGACCGCATCCTCGGCGTCCTCGGCGCCGGCGCCGACGCGCTGGACAGCATTGGCCCAGACGGTCATGTAGCCGGAAAACAGCCGCGTTTGCGCCTCCAGCGCGCGCTGCGGGTCGGAGAGCCAGTACTCGGTGAGCTTGGAGAACGTCTTCACCATGTCGACGACCGGTTCGGCGACGTGATCGCGTACCTCGCCCTTTTCCCGCGGCTCGGCCCATGCCGAGGCGGCTTTGCCGGCCTGCTCGATCATGCGGGCCATGTTCAGAGCGAAGCGTTCCGGGTCCTTCACCAGATATTGCTCGACGGTCGAAGGTTGGTCATCTTCCGCTTTGCCCGAATCGGGTGTTTTGGCCATGGTTCGCGGGGTTCCTCCCGAAGCGTTTTGTTGACATATTACCATGGGATATCGAACAGGGTCCAATGTGCTCTAACCCGGCCGCCAGGAAAACAATATGACGATTAATATTGGCAAGAACGTTTTTTCCGGCACTGGTCGTTTTTGCCGCATGGCGCTCGTCATGTTGGCGATGGCCGGTTGCACGAGCAGCAACATGGAAGGTGCGGTGCCCGCCACCGGCCTTGTCGGCGCGAAGGACACCGGTTCCTATCCGAACCTGAACATCCGGCCGCAGGTGGCGGCCGAGCAATTCACCGACGAGGAAAAGAACGCCAAGCTCGCCCAACTGAAGGCCGAGAAGCAGAGCCAGGCCGCCAAGGGCGGCGGCGTAAAGGTTGCGGACCAGGCAGCGCTGGACCAGCTGGCAAAAAAACACGGCGCCGAGGCGCTGAAGCAGATCGAAGGCAAATGCGACCCCGCTCTCGACCCTAGTTGCAAATAAGCTTATACGCGCGACCGCAACCTCACTGTCTGGAACTGCCATGGAAGAATTTCACAAGGTCCGCCGGCTTCCGCCCTATGTCTTCGAACAGGTCAACCGGCTGAAGGCCAGCGCCCGTTCGCGCGGCGCCGACATCATCGACCTTGGCATGGGCAATCCGGACCTGCCGACGCCCAAGGCCATCGTGGACAAATTATGCGAGGTGGTGCGCGATCCGCGCACGCACCGATATTCGTCGTCGCGCGGCATTCCGGGTCTGCGCCGTGCCCAGGCCAACTACTATGCCCGCCGCTTCGGCGTGAAGCTCGACCCGGACAGCCAGGTGGTGGCGACGCTCGGCTCGAAGGAGGGCTTCGCCAATATGGCGCAGGCGATCACCGCCCCCGGCGACGTGATCCTGTGCCCCAATCCGACCTATCCGATCCACGCCTTCGGCTTCATTATGTCGGGCGGCGTCATCCGCTCGCTGCAGGTCGAGCCGGACGACGGCTTTATCCCGGCCCTGGAGCGCGGCATCCGCCATTCGATCCCGAAGCCGCTGGCTCTGATCCTCAATTATCCGTCCAACCCGACGGCACTGGTCGCTTCGCTCGATTTCTACAAGGAGGTGGTGGCCTTCGCCAGGAAGAACGACATCATCATCCTGTCGGACCTTGCCTATTCCGAGATTTATTTCGACGGCAATCCGCCGCCTTCGGTGCTGCAGGTGCCGGGCGCCATAGACATCGCGGTCGAATTCACCTCGATGTCGAAGACCTTTTCGATGCCGGGCTGGCGCATGGGTTTTGCGGTGGGCAATGAACGGCTGATCTCGGCGCTGACGCGGGTGAAATCCTATCTCGACTACGGCGCCTTCACGCCGATCCAGGTGGCGGCGGCGCATGCACTTAACGGCGACGGCGCCGACATCGCCGAAGTGCGCGACGTCTACCGCAAACGCCGCGATGTCATGGTCGACTCGTTCAGCCGTGCCGGCTGGACCATTCCCGCACCGGCGGCATCGATGTTCGCCTGGGCGCCGATCCCGGAGCCGTTCAAGCACCTTGGCTCGCTTGAGTTCTCCAAGCTCCTGATCGAGCACGCCGACGTCGCGGTGGCGCCGGGCGTCGGCTTCGGCGAGCATGGCGACGATCACGTGCGCATCGCGCTGGTCGAAAACGAGCATCGGATCCGGCAAGCGGCGCGCAACATTAAGCGCTTCCTCGCATCCAGCGCCAAGCAGCCGAATAATGTCGTACCGCTCGCCGCGCATCGCTGATCTTATACACATCGACCGAATTGTTGAGGGGCGTCGCCGGACATGGCTGAAGCGTTGCGTGTTGGAATTGCCGGCCTCGGCACCGTCGGTGCGTCTGTGGCCCGTGTGCTGCGCGACAAGGCGGCCGAACTGACGCGGCAGTGCGGACGCGACATCGTGGTGTCGGCGGTTTCGGCCCGCGATCCCAAACGCGACCGCGGCGTCGATCTTGGTACGGCACAGTGGTTCGACGATGCCGTCAAGATGGCGCAGATCGCCGAGATAGATGTCTTCGTCGAGTTGATCGGCGGCGACGAAGGCCCGTCGCGCTCGTCCGTCAAAGCGGCGCTCGAGGCCGGCCGACATGTCGTTACCGCAAACAAGGCATTGCTTGCCAAGCACGGCGTCTCACTGGCCGAGATCGCAGAAAAGAGGGGTGTGCTGCTCAACTACGAAGCGGCGGTGGCAGGCGGCATTCCGGTCATCAAGACGATGCGCGAGGCGATGGCCGGCAATTCGGTGACCCGCGTTTTCGGCATTCTCAACGGTACCTGCAATTATATTTTGACGCGCATGGAAGCCGAGGGCCTGTCCTTTGATGCCTGCCTGAAGGATGCGCAACGGTTGGGCTATGCCGAAGCCGACCCGACCTTCGACATCGAGGGCCACGACACCGCACACAAGCTGTCGATCCTGACCAGCCTTGCCTTCGGCACGAAGATCGCCGCCAACGATATCTACATGGAAGGCATCTCCAACATCAGCCAGGCCGACATCCGCGCGGCCGGCGATCTCGGCTACCGGATCAAGCTGCTTGGCGTCGCCCAACGCACCGAAAGCGGCATCGAGCAGCGCGTGCATCCGACCATGGTGCCGACGGCCTCGGTCATCGCGCAGGTGCACGGCGTCACCAATGCGGTGGCCATCGAGACCGACATCCTCGGCGAATTGCTGCTCTCCGGCCCCGGTGCCGGCGGCAACGCCACCGCATCGGCGGTGATCGGCGACATTGCCGACATCGCTAAGAGCCGGCCTGGGTTCCAGCATGGTCCGGTCTTCGGCCGGCCGGCGAAGGAGCTCAAGCCCTACAAGAAGGCGCAGATGCGCAGCCATGCCGGGGGTTATTTCATCCGGCTGACCGTGCACGACCGCCTCGGCGTCTTCGCGGCAATAGCCAAGCGCATGGCTGACAACGACATTTCGCTGGAATCGATCGTCCAGCATGCCGCCGGTCCGGAAACCGAGGCACAGAAGACCGTCATCCTGGTGACCCACGAGACGACCGAGGCGGCGGTGCGTAAGGCCGTCGACGGCATCACCAGGGACAGCCTTCTGACCGACAAGCCGCAAGTCATCCGCATCGAGCGGGCCGGATAGCAGTCTCACTTTTTGCGTTTAATCGATTGATATTGCTGCGCTTTCAAAAAGGTCCAGCGCAGGTCTTGCTGTTGTCACGGGGCTTTGACACAAGGAGCGCGTCTCTGGCGGGAGGCTAATGCATGTCGCCCAAACGTGTGCGGCGGTTTTTGGGACGACGACATGCATAAAAACAAAGTGCCAACGAGGATTGTCCATCGATGAATGTGGCCCAGAACATTGTCGCCGGCCTCGACCGGATACTGACCATGGAATTGGTGCGCGTCACCGAACGCGCCGCGGTCGCGGCCGCCAGATTGCGCGGACGCGGCGACGAGAAAGCCGCCGACCAGGTTGCGGTCGATGCCATGCGGCAGGAACTCAACCGTCTTGCCATCAACGGCACGGTAGTGATCGGCGAGGGCGAGCGCGACGAGGCGCCGATGCTTTATATCGGCGAGGAAGTCGGTACCGGCAAAGGCCCGGCTGTCGACATCGCGCTCGATCCGCTCGAAGGCACGACGATCTGCGCCAAGAACCTGCCCAACGCATTGGCCGTTATCGCCATTGCCGAAAAAGGCAGCCTTTTGTTCGCGCCGGATGTCTATATGGACAAGATCGCGATCGGCCCGGGCTATGCCGACGGCATCATCGACATCGATGCCTCGCCGGCCGAAAACATCGCCAGCCTCGCCAGGGCCAAGGGCGTGCCGGTGGCGGAGATCACCGCCTGTATTCTCGACCGGCCACGCCATGGCGCGTTGATCGAAGCCGTGCGGGCGACCGGCGCCGCGATCCGTCTGATCGGCGACGGTGATGTCGCCGGGGTCATCCACACCACCGATCCGGACGAGACCGGTATCGACATTTATCTCGGCACCGGAGGCGCGCCGGAAGGCGTGCTTGCAGCTGCCGCCTTGCGCTGCACCGGTGGCCAGATGCAGGGCAGGTTGATCCTCGATACGCCGGAAAAGCTGGCGCGCGCCGCCAAGATGGGCATCTCCGACCCCAAACGGATCTACCACACGCAAGACATGGCACGCGGCGACGTGCTGTTTGCCGCGACCGGCGTCACCGACGGCAATATGCTGGCCGGCGTCAAGTTCGGCCACAATTTCATCACCACGCACACGATCGTGCTGCGCTCGTCATCGCGGACCGTGCGCGAGATCAAGGCCAGGCACCAGGATCTGGAAAAGTTTTGATTTCGACTCAGTTAGCCGTTGCATATTGTGCGCAATGACAAATTGCAGACGGCGCATCACGTGACGGGGGAAAGACGCTTTTTCCTCGATGTCAGGCAATCGGCCACCGGCGTTTCCTGGGAACACCGGCTGACCGAGCGCCAGGACATGGCCGCGCTCGCCATCGCGCAAGGTTATGGCGTGCCCGACATCGTGGCGCGCGTGCTGGCCGGGCGCGGCGTCACCGCCGAGCAGACCGAGCGGTTTCTCGATCCGACCATCCGCAACCTGCTGCCCGACCCGGCATCGCTGACCGACATGGACAAGGCCGCCTCTCGTATCGCCCAGGCGGTGACGGCCAGGGAAAAGGTAGCGATCTTTGGCGATTACGATGTCGACGGCGCCGCCTCGTCGGCGCTGCTCAAGCGCTTTCTCGCGCATTTCTCGGTGCCGTCGGAGATCTACATACCGGACCGCATCTTCGAGGGTTACGGCCCCAATCCGGAAGCGATGCGCGAACTCGTCTCGCGCGGCGCGACGCTGATCGTCACCGTCGATTGCGGCACCAATAGTGCTGCTTCCATCGATGCGGCGAAGGCCGCCGGCGCCGACGTCGTGGTGCTCGATCACCATCAGGTCGGCGGGCCGTTGCCGGCGGCGGCTGCGGTCGTTAACCCAAATCGCGAGGACGACCTTTCCGGCCAAGGTCATCTTTGTGCCGCCGGCGTCGTCTTCCTTTGCCTGGTGCAGACCGCGAAGATCCTGCGCGGCCGCTTGCCGGATGCCGCACCGCCGGACCTGCTTGCCCTGCTCGACCTGGTGGCGCTGGGCACAGTCTGCGACGTGGTGCCGCTCACCGGCGTCAACCGCGCCTTCGTGATCAAGGGGCTGCAGGTGGCGCGGCAGCAGAGAAACGAAGGGCTGGCGGCGTTGGCGCGGGTCTCGCGTATAGGCGAGCCGATCAGCACGTTCCATCTGGCCTTTCTGATCGGTCCGCGCATCAACGCCGGCGGGCGCATCGGCGACGCAGCACTTGGCAGCCGCCTGCTTGCAACCGACGACCCGGTCGAAGCCCGCACCATCGCCGAGACGCTGGATCGGCTCAACCAGGAGCGGCAGTCGATGGAGCAGGAGATGCTGGCCGCGGCGCGCTCAGAGGCCGACGCCGAGCTTGCCGGCGGCAATGGTCCGGCCATCGTGGTCACAGCCAGCGGCAACTGGCACCCGGGCATTGTCGGCCTGCTTGCCTCGCGGCTCAAGGACCATGCGCGCCGGCCCGCATTTGCCATTGCCTTCAACGCCAACGGTGTCGGTACGGGTTCAGGCCGTTCAGTGTCTGGCTTCGACCTCGGCCGGCTGGTGCGCGAGGCTGCCGATGCCGGACTTATCGTCAAGGGCGGCGGCCACGGAATGGCGGCCGGCATCACTGTCGAGCGGGCGAAGCTCGGCGAACTCAGGGCTTTCTTCGAAGAGCGCGCGGCGGTGGACGTGTTCCGCCTGCAAGGGCAGGAGAGCCTGGCGATCGACGGTGCGCTTGCCGCCGAGGGCGCGACGCTCGCGCTGCTCGATGCACTTGAGAGGGCAGGGCCGTTCGGCGCAGGGCATGTCGCGCCGGTGTTCGCGCTGCCGCGCCACCGGCTTGTCGATGCGCGGGCGGTCGGCACCAACCACATCCGCGCCGACCTGCAGTCGGAAAGCGGCGGCCGCATCCAGGCGATCGCCTTTCGCGCCGTCGATACCGCGCTCGGCGAATTCCTGTTCAAGAACAGGGGTAAGCCGGTGCATGTAGCCGGCTCGCTGTCGGGCAACCACTGGAACGGCAACCGCACGGTGCAATTTCGTATCGTCGACGCGGCGCTTGCCTGAGAAGCTCGCCGTCCGCTCTGCCTAAGCGAGGACGGTCTGCAGCCGGGTCAGGTCGCCGATCTGCGCCATCGTTGCCTGGTAGCCGATACGGATTGCTTCGTCGGCGCGGTGGAATTCGGTCAGGCCGATATGGCTGAGCTTCGGCTGCAGCGATATGTCCGGCGGGTCGCCGGCCAGCCTGGCGCGCGAAATGCGATCCTGAATGATGTTGAAGGCCTCGACCATGACGCCGGTAATGCCGAGCCGCGTCTCGCGCGACTGGCGTTCGGGATCGGCGTGGCCGGCCCGCGGCGCGTCTTTCTCGATGACCAACTCGCCGGCATTGTGCTTGATCACCGCGGCGCGGCCGAACAGATCGTAGTGAAGGTTCACCGCGACCACGAGCGGCTGCTCGTAGGCACGGCAAACCGAGACCGGCACCGGATTGACCAGGGCGCCGTCAACCAGCACACGCCCATTGCAGGCGACCGGCTCGAACACGCCGGGCAGCGCGTAGGAGGCGCGCATTGCGGTGCTCAACGAGCCGCTCGACAGCCAGATCTCATGGCCGGTGCGGATTTCCGAAGCGACGCAGACGAATGGTTTTGGCAGGTCCTCGAAGCGGATGCCGGCTATGTGCTCGCGTAGCCGCGCATCGAGCTTCATGCCACCGAACAGGCCGCTGCCGCGTAGATTGAGGTCGAGAAGGCCAAAAATGCGCCGCCTGGTCAGGCTGCGCGCGAATTCTTCCAGCTCGTCGAGCTTGCCGGCAACATAGCAGCCGCCGACCAGCGCGCCGATCGAGGTGCCGGCGATCATCGACACTTCGATGCCGGCTTCGTCAAGCGCGCGCAGCACGCCGATATGCGCCCAGCCGCGCGCACAGCCGCCACCCAATGCCAGCGAAATCCCTGTTTTGCCCGGAGATATGGTTTCGGATGCGCCCGCGGCCGAGGAGAGGCCATTCGCCTCCCGAACGTCAGGTCTGTTGCGCAATGACGCCCAGTCGAGCATCACAATCTCCCTTGTCCCACGGTCATCCTACAGGCGGGCCGTATCGAAATCATGAATACACGTGGCTGAAGTGCTGCGAATGGTTCATATTGATGGTGTATTGGGCTTTCGATAGGTTTTTTCCGCGTCGAACAGCGGCTTGCTGCCGTCGCTGGCAAGCGTCCCTTTGCCATCGCTCAGCCCCACCGTCCGATAAAAGCATGAACGTCGGCCGGTGTGACAAGTTGCTTCATGACCCAGCACTTTGACGCGCAACCATATCGCGTCCTGGTCACAATCCGTGAGCATCTCGACGACCTGCTGGACATTGCCCGAGGTTTCGCCCTTCTTCCACAGCGCGTTGCGCGAACGCGACCAGTAGTGCGCGATGCCGGTCTCGAGCGTTAGCGCCAGCGCCTCGGCATTCATATGCGCGACCATCAGCAGCATGCCGTCTTCGGCATCGGTGACGACGGCGGTGACGAGGCCGCCGGCATCGAAGCGCGGCGAAAGGACCGTGCCTTCCTCAAGCGCCTTCTTGTCTGAGGGAGCTTTCGGGAATTCCAATGCCGACATTCGCCGGTCCTTATTTAACGAAGGTGGGGCGGGTCTGATCAGTTCCGCCGCCGCGCACCATGGTGACGAAGCGGACCTGCTCTTCGGGTGTATCCTTGAAGGCGCCGGTGAAGGTCGAGGTCAGCGTGGTGGAGCCCTGTTTGCGGATACCGCGCATGGCCATGCACATATGCTCGGCCTCGAGCATGACGGCGACGCCGCGCGGATTGAGGACGTCCTGGATGACGCCGGCAATCTGCGCCGTCATCGCTTCCTGGGTCTGCAGGCGATGGGCGAAGATGTCGACGACGCGGGCGATCTTGGACAGCCCGACAACCTTGCCGTCAGGCAGATAGCCGACATGCGCCTTGCCGATGATCGGCACCATGTGATGCTCGCAATGCGAGTGGAAGGATATGTCCTTGACGAGGACGAGGTCGTCATAGCCGGCGACTTCCTCGAAGGTGCGGCCAAGTTCCTCGGCTGGGCACATATCATAACCGTTGAACATTTCGCGGAATGCCTTGGTGACGCGCTTCGGCGTGTCGATCAGGCCCTCGCGGTCAGGGTTGTCGCCGGTCCAGCGCAGCAAGATGCGCACAGCGGCTTCGACTTCGGCCTCGCTCGGCCGGTCGGTGACCGGCTTTTCCATATAGGCGGACCGCGGCATGAGTTTCTTGATAACGGCGTCCATAAAGGCGTCTCCCGTAGTTCCTCTCTCAGGAGGAACGAGTTGAACGGACCACGACCTTTCGGGTGTCAGAAACTCGCCCGGTTTCCAGCCCGTAAGTGGCGTGAACAGAATTGGGCACGACGAGGTTTGTGGTCGCCTTGTCGATACCCGACTACCGCCATTATATATGTTCGTGCCGAGCGAAAGGAAGACGCCAGAGCGGCAATGACTGTTCGCTGGGCGGCGACGGATTGGAAAAATATGATCGACGATGTCTACAATGCGAAAATTCTGGGTTTTGCCGGAAACATCGCACGGATCGGCCGGCTCGACCGGCCCGACGCAACCGCACGAGCACATTCCAAGCTGTGCGGCTCGACGGTGACCGTCGATCTGAAGATGGATGATGGGGTCGTCAGCGATTTCGCGCATGACGTGAAGGCCTGTGCGCTTGGCCAGGCGTCCTCTTCGATCATGGCGCAGCATGTCGTCGGCGCCAGCGCCGAAGAATTGCGCAGCGTGCGCGAGACGATGCTGAAGATGCTGAAGGAAAATGGTCCGCCGCCCGAAGGCCGCTTCGCCGACCTGAAATATCTGGAACCGGTGCGCGACTATAAGGCGCGCCACGCCTCGACCATGCTGACCTTCGACGCAGTGGTCGACGCCATCGGTCAGATTGAGAAGAAGCGGGCCGAGGAGGCGGCCTAGATCTCGGCAAGGAAACGCCGGCTTTCGGCGAATTCCGCCCGGACCCAGTCGGCAAAAGCCCTGGCCGGCTCTGAAAGGTCATTCAGCCTTCTGGCCACCAGCCAATAGGCGCCGGACGCGACGTCGATGTCGAAAGGCTTGATCAGCGCGCCGGACGCAAGTTCTTCGCCGATCTGCAGAAGATCGCCCAGCGCGACACCATGTCCAAGCAAAGCTGCCTGCTTCGAAAGCGAAGCATCCGCCAGCATCGGGCCGCGCGCAGGCACGGCCTCAGCCGTCACGCCAGCCGCTTCGAACCAGCGCGCCCAAGCCTGACGGTTTTCTTCGTGCAGCAATGCGTAGCGACCAAGGTCGATCGGTTTTTCCAGAGCTGGCCCGGATGCAAGAAGCGCCGGCGACAGGACTGGTGAATCGACGACCGCGGCAAGCTGTTCGGCTTCGCTGCGTGGCCATGAGGTGGCGTGCGCACTGAAGCGCAGGGCAAGTTCGGGCTGATCGCTGCGAAACTCTATCAACCTCGGGTCGACCTCAAGGGAAACGTCGATATCGGGTCGCAACTCGCGAAAGCGGTTGAGCCGCGGGACCAGCCATACGGATGCAAGCGATGGCTCGACGCTGACACGGACCACGGACTGCGTCTGGGCCGCCGTCAACTCCGAAAGCAGCCTGTCGATGCCCTCGAAACTTCTGACCAACTGGTCGAGCAGCCGCCGGCCGGTGTCGGTCAACTCGACGCGGCGATGATGGCGGAAGAACAGAGGTTGGCGCAGGAAGGCTTCGAGCTCGCGGATCTGGCGGCTGATCGCTGCCTGCGAGACGTAAAGCTCCGCGGCCGCACGGCTGAAGCTCAGGTGACGACCGGCTGCTTCGAAGCTTCTGAGAGCCGTCAGGGGGAGGTGTCCGCGCTTCATTCGCATAACTCAGAGTTATCTGACGTGGACGTTATACTCGTTTGAAGGGCAAGGCCAGCGGCGCTCTAATCGGCGCTCAAGGAGTGCTGCCATGATCCAGTTTCTCAACGTTCTGGGCGATGTCGTACGGATCGCGACGTTTCAATGGCATGACGAGAAACCCATAGGGATTGGTGCGAGGAGAGGCCGCCGACCAGCGTCGCCGTATGCCGGAAGCCGACGCCCGACCGCTACCCGACTCGCCGTGCCAGGCCATGACGGGATTGCCGAAACGCCATTGCGTTTCTGGCCCGATGCGCACATCTATCGTGTTGAAAAACGTGATGTGGAGACTGCGGTGGTTGGCCAATATCGGCATGCGCGCGGTGCCAGGCCGATTCGACAAGGACGCAACTGGCCCGGCCCGTGGCGCAAGACGCCGGGCCGCCTCTTCGGTACCGCGCTTGTCCGACTCTACCAGCTGACGCTGTCTGGCTTTGTCGGCAATTCCTGCCGGCATTTGCCGACCTGTTCCGAATACGCGCACGAAGCGATCGCCCGCCACGGGCTGTGGGCCGGTGGCTGGATGGGGTTTTTCCGGGTGCTGCGCTGCGGACCGTTCGGAACGCACGGCATCGACCGCGTACCGGAGATCCTGGCTGATCGTTACCGTTGGTTCACGCCATGGCGGTACTGGCGGATCGGGAAAAAACGTGGCGACCTGGACAGTTGACCGCAACTGTTCGGTGCACAACCGGACCGCTTTTACGATCTGGTAGGGTTAACCGCAGCTTGCGCGGACATAGCGCATTTAAGACAAAATCGAGACAAGACGTCTGGCTAAGCCGCTCCTGACACCCTTCAGGAGAGATTGCCAAATGCGCCGGATAGATCGTCTTCCCTTCGTTTTCGCCGTGGTTCTCTATGTCCTGGCGTGGCTGTTGGGTTTTCCGATCCGTGCGCAATCGGCGCCGCTCGGGGACGTCGAATGCACGCTGATCGTCGACGCCGCAGGCGGCGAGACGCTGTATCGCGAAGGGACCTGCGATCAGCGCGTCAGCCCCGCCTCCACGTTCAAGGTTCCGCTGGCGCTGATCGGCTACGATGCTGGAATCCTGAGCGACGAGCACACGCCAAGCTGGGAGTACAAGGCAGAGTTCAATGCGCCGAAACGGGACCGCAAGACCGTCGACCCGACGATCTGGGAAAGGGATTCGGTCATATGGTTCTCACGCGAGATTACGCGCCGGCTCGGCAGCAAACAATTTGCCGGCTATGTGTCGAAATTCGAGTATGGCAACACGGACGTTTCCGGAACTCCCGGCAAGAATGATGGACTCACCCATTCCTGGGTGAATTCTTCGCTCGAGATATCGCCCGTCGAGCAGGTCGATTTCCTGCGCAGGCTGCTGGCGCGAAAACTGCCGGTTTCGAACAAGGCCCACGCCATGACCGGTGCGATCATACCGACGTTTCGAGCGGGCGATTGGACGGTGCAGGGCAAGACTGGAACGACCAGGCTCGGCGACAGCGCCGACAAGCGCTCGCTTGGCTGGTTTGTCGGCTGGGCGCAGACCGATGCTCGCAAGATCGTCTTTGCCCGCCTGGTAATCGATACGGAACGTTCCGACACGCCCAAGGGACCCAAGACGCGGGCGATGTTCCTGAACGAGCTGCCGAATCTCGTCAGGTGACCTATATCCGGCTTTACGGCGCCGAAAACTGTCCATAAAAGACCGCTCGCCGCCGGACGCATCCGGCTCTTACTGATGCATGTCGTAGCCCCAAAACCGCTAGGCAGTTTTGGGCGACATGCATTTCACCACCCGCGCTCGTTTGCGGGACTGGATAGGAGAATCTTATGCTGAATTCCGTTTCCCTGACATTTCCCGATGGCTCCGTCCGCGACTACGACGCGGCGATGACCGGCGCCGACCTGGCGGAATCGATCTCGAAGTCGCTGGCCAAGAAGGCCGTTGCCTATTCGATCGACGGCACGCTGCGCGATCTTTCCGACCCGATCGGCAAGCCGGGCAAGGTCGAGATCATCACTCGCGAGGACCCGCGCGCGCTGGAGCTCATCCGTCACGATGCAGCCCATGTGCTGGCCGAGGCCGTGCAGGAACTTTGGCCGGGTACGCAGGTGACTATCGGGCCGGTGATCGAAAACGGATTCTACTACGATTTTGCTCGCAACGAGCCGTTCACGCCCGACGATTTCCCGGTGATCGAGAAGAAAATGCGCGAGATCATTGCGCGCAACAAGCCGTTCACCAAAGAGGTATGGTCGCGTGAAAAGGCGAAAAGGATCTTTGCCGACAAGGGCGAGCGCTACAAACTGGAGCTGATCGACGCCATTCCCGAGGATCAGGATCTCAAGATCTATGCGCAGGGCGACTGGTTAGACCTTTGCCGCGGCCCGCATATGGCCTCGACCGGCCAGATCGGCAGCGCCTTCAAGCTGATGAAGGTCGCCGGCGCCTATTGGCGCGGCGATTCGAACAACCCGATGCTGACGCGCATCTACGGCACGGCCTGGGCCGACCAGGCGCAGCTCGAAGCCTACCAGACGATGCTGGAGGAGGCCGAGAAGCGCGACCACAGGAAGCTCGGCCGTGAGATGGACCTGTTCCATTTCCAGGAGGAGGGGCCGGGCGTCGTGTTCTGGCACGCCAAAGGCTGGAGGATGTTCCAGAACCTGGCCAATTACATGCGTCGCCGCCTCGACGAGCAGGGCTATCAGGAAGTCAACGCGCCGCAGGTGCTCGACAAGAGCCTGTGGGAGACGTCCGGGCACTGGGGCTGGTACCGGGACAACATGTTCAAGGTGACGGTTGCTGGCGACGACACCGACGACGACCGGGTGTTTGCGCTGAAGCCGATGAACTGCCCCGGCCACGTCCAAATCTTCAAGCACGGGCTGAAGTCCTACCGCGATCTGCCGGTAAAACTTGCGGAATTCGGCAATGTGCATCGCTATGAGCCGTCCGGCGCGCTGCACGGGTTGATGCGCGTGCGCGGCTTTACCCAGGACGATGCCCACATCTTCTGCACCGAGGAACAGCTCGCCGACGAGTGCATCAAGATCAACGATCTGATCCTCTCGACCTATGCGGATTTCGGCTTCGACGAAATCACCGTCAAGCTGGCGACCCGCCCCGAAAAACGGGTCGGCACCGACGCGATGTGGGATCATGCTGAGGGCGTGCTGCAGGACGTGCTCGACAAGATCGCGGCGCGGTCGGGCAACCGGATCAAGACGGGCGTCAATCCGGGTGAGGGCACGTTCTACGGGCCGAAGTTCGAATATGTGCTGAAGGACGCCATCGGCCGCGAATGGCAGTGCGGCACCACACAGGTCGACTTCAACCTGCCGGAGCGTTTTGGCGCCTTCTACATCGGCTCCGATTCGGAAAAGAAGCAGCCGGTGATGGTGCATCGTGCCATCTGCGGTTCCATGGAGCGGTTTCTAGGCATCCTGATCGAGAATTATTCGGGCCATTTCCCGCTCTGGTTCGCACCGCTGCAGGTGGTGGTGGCGACGATCACTTCCGATGCCGACGATTACGCCCAAAAGGTCGTTGCGCAGCTGAAGGCGGCCGGGCTGATTGCCGAAGCCGACCTGCGCAACGAGAAGATCAACTACAAGGTCCGGGAGCATTCGCTGGCCAAGGTCCCGGTCATCCTCGTCTGTGGCAAGCGCGAGGCCGAGGAAGAAACGGTCAATATCCGCCGTCTCGGTTCGCGCGACCAGGAATCGCTTGGTCTCGCAGCTGCCGTGAAGCTGCTTGCCGACGAGGCGGTGACACCCGACCGCAAGCGCCGCGCGGCCTGAACCAGCCGACCTGCAATGAATGCCGGTGGAGCGATCCACCGCCATTTTCATATGCCTGTCACGCCGCGCGCCTATCCGGCTATCCGGTTGGCGCGACGCATGCGCAAGGCAGCTTAGAGAGGCAGGGCTTAGTCGGCGCCTTCCTCGGAATCGATGGCCGAAGCCTCTGTGGCCAGAACCTCGATGTCCTGGTTGTGCCCAGCCACCACCGTAAAATCCTTCTGGTAGATGCGGTCGCGGTTCTTGGCGATGATGGTGTAGTCGCCCTCGGCCAGCACCATCGAGGCAAAGGCACCGACGGTTTCCTTGATCGGATCGCCGGATTCGTTCAGCAGCGACCAGGAGGTGTCGGCGATCGCCTCGCCGCCCGGTTCGCGCACCAGCTTCATGGTCATCTCGGCCGCACGGTGCTCGACGGTCGCTTCAGTCAGCTTGCCGGCCTCGACGCGGATGTCGGAGCGGATGACCGCGTTCACAGCGCCATAGGTCGAAACAACGTGGTAGGTGCCGGCATTGAGCCGCACGACGCTGTTCGGCTCGACATCGGGTATGATCAGGGCGCGATCGCCGTCGGCCGCGGCGTGGCTCTCATAGATCGAGAAGCGCAGCTTCTTCGGCGGTATGCGCACCCCACCGGACAGCACGGCATCGAGCTTGAGGCCGCCGGCATCGAGCACGAGGCTCTCGCGCTTGGCTTCCTTGCCGACGGTGATGCGCTTGGTGGCGCCGGCCCGCCCGTAGGAGGCGTGGACCAGATAGGAACCCGGCTCGAGCTGGAATACGGCGGTACCGCCATGAGCGGAGGCGACCATCGGCAACTTGCCGTCGCTGGCCGATTCGGGCTTGAAGACGCGCCAGACGATGCCGCGCGTGATGTCGGCGCCCTTGTCTGTCAATTGCGCCGACAGCGTGATTGCCCCGCTGCTCCCCAACACCAGCGATGTCTCGCTTTTCGGAGGCGCATAGCCCGAAATTCCGGGAAGTTCCAGTTCGCCGAGGCCGTCCACATCCTGGGCGACGGCGAGCGAAACCGGCACCATCAACAGTGCGGCAGCGAGCCATATCAGGAAAAGACGCAATGTCCCCTCAAACATGCCTTGCGTTGAAGCCCAAGGCGGTGGCAATTTCAAGGCTTAAGAGTCCGGTCGGCTTCTGCTACAGGGCTCTTTGTCCGGCGCGCTGCGCCAATGCCCAAGCCGCCCGATGTCCCGATGGTGCGCTTCAGCTCAAATTCCAGGAGACTTGCGCCCATGGCGTCGCCGATCATCGATTTTCTGCTGACCCGAAATTCCGCGCCGATCCCAGATTTGAAAGAGCCGGCACCGGGCGATACGGAGATCGCGACGATGATCGCCGCCGCCTCGCGGGTGCCGGACCACGGCCGGCTGGAGCCCTGGCGTTTCATCCTCTATCGCGGCGAGTCTCGCATCGAGATCGGCAAGAAGCTGGCGGCACTTGCCGAGCAGCGTGAAGGACCGCTGCCGGAAGGCCGCCGCAACCAGGAATTGGCGCGCTTTTCGCGGGCGCCGCTGGTTATCGGCGTGATCTCGATCCCCAGGGAAAATCCAAAGATCCCGCAATGGGAGATGTTCCTGTCCGGCGGCATGGCGGCGATGAACCTGATGCTTGCCGCCAATGCGCTGGGCTACGGCACCAACATGATCAGTAACTGGTATTCCGACGTGCCCGAGGGCAGGGCGATCCTTGGCCTGGCGCCGCATGAACGGGTCGTCGGTTTTGTCCATATCGGCTCCTACCAGGGGCCGGCACCGGAGCGGCCACGGCCCGATCCCGCAAAGCTCTCTGCCGATTATTCAGGGCCGTGGCTGGGATAATTTCGGCGCGGAACAGACCTAAGCGCCAAGCCCAGCTACCCTGGCCCGCGCCAGGAGCCGCTCGGCCAGTTTTAGATGCGGCCGGTCGTACATCTTGCCGTCGATTCCGACGACGCCGGGGTTTCCCGCCGCCTTAAATGCCTCGACGATCGCCAGGGCGCTTTTCACCGCTTGCGCCGAAGGCGTGAAGGCGGCGTTGATGACCGGCACCTGCGCCGGATGGATCGCCATCTTGCCGGTGAAACCGTCGCGCTCGGCCTCGGCGCATTCGGCCTCGAAGCCCGCCATGTCGCGAAAGTCCGGAAAGACGGTGTCGATTGCCGCGACTTCCGCGGCACTTGCGGCAAGCATGGTCATGGTGCGGGCGAGGCGGAACACATCCGTGTAGCGGCCATTCGCGTCGCGTGTCGCGCGCGCGCCGATCGCCGCCGACAAATCTTCGGCCCCCCAGGTGACGCCGACAAGCCGCGCGCTTGCACGGGCGTAGGTCGCTGCGGCCAAGACGCCTGCGGCCGTTTCTGTGATGATCGGCAGGATCTTTATAGCTCCATCCGGCCGGCCGCTTTCAGCTTCGTGCACCCTGAGCTTGGCCGAGAGATGCTGGACATCCAGTCCGCTGTTCGACTTAGGCAGCATGATGCCGTCTGGTTTTGCCGGCACGAGCGCTGCCAGATCGTCGTCGGTCAGTCCGGTCGAAAGATCGTTGACGCGCACATAGATCGCGGAGCTGGTTTGGTGCCTGTGCCCGGCGATGAAACGCGCCGCTGTGTCGCGAGCCAGCCCCTTGTTCTGCGGGGCAATCGAATCCTCGAGGTCGACGATGACCACGTCGGCGCCCACGCCAAAGCCCTTCTCCAGCTTCTTTTCTGAATCGCCGGGAACGAAGAGCAGTGAACGCATCTTCACACCGCCTTTTTCATCATCATCGCCTGCCTCGTGCATTTGGCAACCAGCACGTCGTTCTGGTTATAGGCGCGATGCTCGAACTCGACGATACCGCGGTCCGGTTTGGACCTGGAATCGCGCACCGAAACCACCGTGGTCTCGACGCGAATGGTGTCGCCGTGGAAGACGGGGTGCGGAAACACCGTCTCCTTCATGCCGAGATTGGCGATGGTGGTGCCGACGGTGATGTCGTTGACCGAGATGCCGATCATCAGGCCCAGCGTGAACAGCGAATTGACCAGCGGCTTGCCCCATTCGCTCTTGGCGGCGAAATCGAAATCGATGTGCAGCGGCTGCGGGTTCAGCGTCATCACCGAAAACAGCATATTGTCGCTTTCGGTCACGGTCTTGCGCAGCGCGTGCTTGAACACATGGCCGACAGCGAACTCCTCAAGATAAAGCCCGGCCATGGTCGATCTCCTCTGCTGCTTAAGGGGTGATAGGCGTTGCATACCGGGCTCGCAAGCCAGTTAACGAACATGGTGAACCGTTCGTAAACCATTTGTGCCTACGGTCGCGACAGGGGCCAGAAGCGTTCTGGCAAAGGGCGTAAGCAGGCGACATGGTCGTTTCGCATTTCCTGAAATGGATCCACACGGCGAAGGTGTCGGAGCGCGTTGCAGCGGCAAGCGCACTTGCTCGCGCATATGTCGATTCGGACCTGCCTTTCGAGGACCGCTGCGCTGCGGAGGCGGCACTGACATTGCTGCTCGATGACGCATCGTCGAAGGTGCGACTGGCGATCGCCGACGCGCTTTCCATGAGCCATCATGCGCCGCCGCAGATCGTCAGCGCGCTGGCCTCGGACCAGCCGGAAGTCGCAGCCCTGGTGCTGGCGCGGTCGCCACTGCTTACTGATGCCGACCTGATTGATCGGGTTGCCGGCGGCCAGAAAGCGACGCAGAAGGTGATCGCCGACCGGCCGCGGGTGTCGATGTCGGTTGCGGCGGCGATCGCCGAGATCGGCGAGCCGGAGGCCTGCACCACGCTGCTCGCCAACAGCGGCGCCGACATCGCATCGATCAGCTTTCGGCGCATGGCCGAGCGGCACGGCCATCTGCCTCTGGTACGCGAGGCGCTGATTGCCGATGCGCGCCTGCCCGCCGATTGTCGGCATTTGCTGCTGGTCAAAGTGGGCGAGACGCTCAAGGGCTCGCCGCTGGTGCTGGCGCTGATGGGCGCCGCAAGAGCCGAGCGGGTCACTCGCGATGCCTGCGTCAAAGCTTCCGTGACATTGATCGAAGGCACGCGTGCCGAGGAACATACAGCGCTTGTCGAACATCTGCGTCTGCGCGGTGACCTGACCGCAAGCTTCGTCATCCGCACCATCGCGCACGGCAAGGTCGACTTCTTTGGTTCGGCCCTGGTCGCGCTCAGCCAGCAATCCGAACAACGGGTGAGAGCACTGCTGGCCGGCGGCCATGACGTGGCGCTGCAGGCACTGTTCCGCAGCGCCGGGCTTGCCGCCGCCACCCACGCAATCATCCTGCGCGCGCTGAAGGTCTGGCGCGAGGTCGCCAATGGCAAACGCCTCGCCGGCGTGCAGGAAGTCAGCTGGCTGATGCTGAAGGAATTGGGCGGGCAGTCCGCCGAGGGCGATCTTGCCGGGCTGGTCAAGTCGATCCATCTCGACGCGTTGCGCGAGAACGCGCGCGAGCACGCGCTGGCGATCGCGGCTGCCTAAAGCAATTCCAGGAAAACTGTGAAACGGTTTTCCGTCCGGAATTGCTTTAAAACAAAGGAAAGAGCGGTTCGGCGTTTCCGTGAACGCTGAACCGTTCCAGGCCTCGTCCTTCGCGAAAATATCCGGATCGCAACAACCGCCGTCTGTGGCTCACCTGGCAGAAGACGCTCAGATATCCAGCACTTCCGTCTCGGCGAATTCCGCGCGTTCCTGGATGAAGCGGAAACGGGCCTCGGGCTTGGTGCCCATCAGTGCGTCGACAGCATCCTTGGTGGCCGCCTCGGCCTCGATCACATCGACCCTGAGCAGCGTGCGCTTTCTCGGGTCCATGGTGGTTTCCTTGAGCTGGGCGGCCATCATTTCGCCCAGCCCCTTGAAGCGGCCGATCTCGACCTTGCCGCGCCCGGTGAATTCGGTGCGCAGGAGTTCGTCCTTATGCGCGTCGTTGCGGGCATAGCCGACCTTGCCGCCTTGGCGGATCGAATAAAGCGGCGGGACCGCTAGGTAGAGATGGCCGCCGCGGACCAGGTTTGGCATCTCCTGGTAGAAAAAGGTGATCAGCAGCGAGGCGATATGGGCGCCGTCGACATCGGCATCGGTCATGATGATGACCCGGTCGTAACGCAGGTCCTCGTCGCGGTATTTCGAGCGCGTGCCGCAGCCCAAGGCCTGGATCAGGTCGGATATCTGCTGGTTGCCGGCAAGCTTGTCGCTGCCGGCACTGGCGACGTTGAGGATCTTGCCGCGCAGCGGCAGCACCGCCTGGCTGGCGCGGTCGCGCGCCTGCTTTGCCGAACCGCCGGCCGAATCGCCCTCGACGATAAAGAGCTCGGCGCCGGCGGCGGCATTCTGCGTGCAGTCGGCGAGCTTGCCGGGCAGGCGCAGCTTGCGCACCGCACTCTTGCGCGACACTTCCTTTTCCTGGCGGCGGCGCACCCGTTCGTCGGCGCGCGCGATCACCCATTCGAGCAGTTTCGAGGCCTCCTGCGGATTGTCCGCCAGCCAGTGGTCGAACGGGTCGCGGATGGCGGTTTCGACGATGCGGATCGCCTCGATCGTCGCCAGCCTGTCCTTGGTCTGGCCGACGAATTCCGGTTCGCGGATGAACACCGACAGCATGCCCGCCGCCGAGATCATCACATCCTCGGAAGTGACGATCGAGGCGCGCTTGTTGCCGACCAGATCGGCGTAGGCGCGCAAGCCGCGCGTCAGCACGTTGCGGAAGCCGGCCTCATGCGTGCCGCCTTCGGCGGTCGGAATGGTGTTGCAATAGGAATTGATAAAACCGTCGCCGCCGAACCAGGTCACGGCCCATTCGAGCGAGCCGTGACCGCCCTGCTTCTCGCTCTTGCCGGCGAACATTTCACGGGTCACCTGGAATTCGTCGCCGAGCGAGGCTTTCAGATAGTCCTTGAGGCCGCCCGGAAAATGGAATTCTGCCTTGGCCGGCGTCGTGTCCTTTTCCTTGATCAGCGAGGGATCGCAGGTCCAGCGGATTTCGACGCCGCCGAACAGATAGGCCTTTGACCGCGCCATGCGGTAGAGCCGCGCCGGCTCGAAAGCAGCACCCTTGCCGAAAATCTGCTCGTCTGGATGGAAGCGGATCTTCGTGCCGCGCCGGTTATGCACGTCGCCGAGCTGCTCAAGGCCGGTCACCGGAACGCCTCGTGAGAAGCGCTGGCGATAGAGCTTGCGCCCAATCGCGACCTCGACCTCGAGATGGTCGGACAGCGCGTTGACGACGGAAACGCCGACACCGTGCAGGCCGCCGGACGTCTCGTAAACCTTACTGTCGAACTTGCCGCCTGAATGCAGCGTCGTCATGATGAGTTCGAGCGCCGGCTTCTTGAATTTCGGGTGCGGATCGACCGGAATGCCGCGGCCGTTGTCGGTGACTGACAGGTATCCGTCGGCGGAAAGCTCGACATCGATGAAGGTCGCATGGCCGGCGACCGCCTCGTCCATCGAGTTGTCGATGACCTCGGCGAACAGATGGTGCATCGCCTTGTCGTCGGTGCCGCCAATGTACATGCCCGGGCGGCGGCGCACCGGCTCCAGCCCCTCCAGCACCTCGATGTCGGCGGCACTGTAACTCTCGCTGGCGTCGCGGGGCGCCGGCCGCTTCGCCGCCTGCACCAGCGGATCGGCCGGGCGCGTGGCGGCGCGAGCCGGCTGCGGCTGCTTGTCCAATTTGGCGAAAAGATCGTTGTTGTCGTCCATGCCGGTCCTGGATTCCGATGCTGCGAATCACCACCCGATACTGCCACGCTTTTCGCGGGCAGGCGACGGAGGTTCCTGTTACGTTCGAGGATAGAGCCTCTTACTGCAAAACCATTCGACAGCCAAGCGGCGGAAATGGGGTCGAAGTTGGAGCATCGACGTTTTGTAAACCCTGTCCGAAGGTTACGCCGGAAGATTGGCTAAAAAGCGGTATTTGCGGACTATCGCTGACCTAGAATGCAGCGGAACCCTCAAGAGGCTGTCGCTTAAGCATGTTGGATTACAGTTCGCTCCTGCTCGCGGCGGCGCTGTCGGGCACGTGCCTCAGCATCACCATGTTCGCCATCTGGTTCAGCGCGCCACAGGCACGCTTTGTGCTGACGGTGGCGTGTGGCATTCTCGTGCTCGTCGCACATGTGGTGTTGTTCTGGCATTACACCAGGGATCCAAGCCTCTGGCTTTGCCAGATCGTGCTTGCGCCTCTCAGCCTCGGTTTCCTGATTATCTGCCTGTCGGCCATGCAATATCTCGGCGTAGGCGATTACAGGCGCGCCATCTTGCCGACCTTGGTTGCGATGGCTGTTTGCGCGGGCGCGACGTATCTCGGGTTTGATGGTGTCGGCTTTATTGTCACCTACGCGACGGTAACGGCGCTGCTCTCGCTCATCGGGGCGATGTTCTGGATTGAGGGTGGTCACGATCGCCGGATATTGCTGGTCGTCTCGTTCCTGAGCGGCGTCTGTGCGCTGTCGTTTGGACTTTGCGGCGCGGTCCTGCTGGTCAAGGGGCAATGGGTGCTGGGTGTTGCGCCCGACAATTGGGCCGAGCGGGTGAATTCCGTCGTAGCCGTCGCCTGCATGACCGGGCTCGGCGCATTGACGCTCTCCCTGCACCATTTGCAGGCGCAGATCGAATTGAAGGCCGAGACGATGACCGATCCATTGACCGGGCTGATGAACCGGCGGGCGTTGACGGCACTCTACGGCGAACGGGTCTTCGGCCCGTTCATGTCCGTCGCCATGTTCGACCTCGACCATTTCAAGAGGACGAACGACGTTTTCGGTCATCCGGTCGGCGACCAGGTTCTGCGCCGCTTTGCCGCCGTCATCAGGAAATACGCCAGGACCGGCGTCGACGCGTTCCGGTTGGGCGGCGAGGAGTTCGTGCTCGTCATGTCGCGGATGCCGGAAGAGAAGGCCTATGACATTGCGAGCAAGATCAGCGTCGCCTTCGGCACGGAAGTCGTGGCCACACAACTTGGTCCGTTGCGAAGCACAGTCAGCGGCGGCATCGGCTTTGGCGGAACAAACGGCACCGGTCTCGACGATGTGCTGGCCGAAGCCGACGCAGCACTCTATGCGGCCAAGCGCGCCGGGCGAAATCGCGTCGTCGTTCGGGACCGGGCGAGCAAGGCCGACGGGCCGGCCTTGCGTTCTGCCTGATTGGGGTTTCTATCTTCTTGTTAGACCCATGATCTTGTCGGAAAACCGGATTCCACTTTTCGGAATCATGATCTATTCCGCCGCACCCAGATATTCCGACAGCGGCGGGCAGGAGCAGACCAGGTTGCGGTCGCCGGCGACATTGTCGATGCGTGACACCGGCGGCCAGTACTTTGCTGCCGTATCGGCATCGCCGGCGGGGTAGGCCGCCTCCAGACGCGAATAGGGATGGGTCCATTGGCCGGCCAGTGCCTCGGCGGCGGTGTGCGGAGCGTTGACCAGAGGATTGTCGGCCAACGGCCATTCGCCCTTCGCCACCTTGGCTGCCTCGCCGGCTATGGCGATCATGGCCTCGCAGAAACGATCCAACTCGCGCTTGGGCTCGGATTCGGTCGGCTCCACCATCAGCGTGCCAGCGACCGGGAACGACATGGTCGGCGCGTGGAAGCCATAGTCGATCAGCCGCTTGGCGATATCGTCGACGCTGATGCCGGCGCTGTCCTTGAGCACGCGGGTGTCGAGGATGCATTCATGCGCGACGCGTCCGTTGCGCCCCTTGTAAAGCAGGGGGAAATGCTCGCCAAGCCGCGTCGCCACATAGTTGGCGGAGATGATCGCCGTCTCGGTTGCCTGCTTCAGGCCGGAAGCGCCCATCATGCGAATATACATCCAGGTGATCGGCAGGATCGAGGCGTTGCCGAACGGTGCTGCCGCCACGGCATGGACCGAGCCTTCGGTGACGTGGCCGGGCAGATGCGGCTTCAGATGTGCTTTGACGCCGATCGGGCCGACGCCGGGGCCGCCGCCGCCATGCGGGATGCAGAAGGTCTTGTGCAGGTTCATGTGGCAGACATCGGCGCCGATATCGCCGGGACGGGCGAGGCCGACCAGTGCGTTGAGGTTGGCGCCGTCGAAATAGACCTGGCCGCCATGGCTGTGGACGAGGGCGCAGAGGTCGCGCGCCCCTTCCTCGAAGACGCCATGCGTCGAAGGATAGGTGAACATCAGCGCCGCGAGATTATGCGCATGCTCGGCCGCCTTGGCCTGCAGGTCGTCCATGTCGATATTGCCGTCCTCGGTGCAGCGCACGACGACGACGCTCATGCCGGCCATGGCCGCACTTGCCGGATTGGTGCCATGCGCCGAGGAGGGGATCAGGCAGACGGTGCGATGGCCTTCGCCGCGTGACAGATGATAGCGGCGAATGGCGAGCAGCCCGGCATATTCGCCCTGGCTGCCAGCATTGGGCTGCAGGGTCACCGCGTCGAAGCCGGTGATCTCCGCCAGCCAGCCTTCCAGCTCGTCGATCATGGCGCGATAGCCTATCGAATGGTTTGCCGGGGCGAAGGGATGCAGGTTGGCGACATCAGGCCAGCTCACCGGCATCATTTCGGCGGCGGCGTTGAGCTTCATGGTGCAGGAGCCGAGCGGGATCATGGCGCGGTCAAGCGCCAGGTCCTTGTCGGCCAGCCGGCGCAGGAAGCGCATCATGTCGGTTTCCGAGTGGTTTTCGCGGAAGACGGGCTGGGTGAGGAACTCCTTGCCGCGCGGTTTTCCGGGCGTGGAACTGCCGGCGGCAACGCCGGCCTTAGCGCCGAAAAGTGCTGCGATCGCCTCCAGATCGGCTTCGGTGGAGGTCTCGTCGAAGCTGATGCCGACATGGTCGGCGTCGATGACGCGCAGCAGGCGGCCCGTCTTTTCTGCGGCGGCGGCAATCGCGCCGGCTCTGCCCTTCACTTCCGCAGTCACCGTGTCGAAGCGGCTTTCGCCGATCACCGAAACGCCCGCTGCCTTGAGGCCGACGGCCAGGCAGTTGGCCAGCGTGTGGACGCGGCCGGCAATCGCCTGCAGCCCGGCAGGGCCATGCCAGATCGCGTAGGCCGTCGCCATATTGGCGAGCAACGCCTGTGCGGTGCAGATGTTGGAGGTCGCCTTGTCGCGGCGGATATGCTGTTCGCGTGTCTGCAAAGCCAGGCGATAACCGGGACGGCCCTTGCTATCCGTCGACTGGCCAACAAGCCGGCCGGGCATCAGCCGCGTCAGCCTGTCGGAGACGGCGCAATAGGCGGCGTGCGGCCCGCCAAAGCCCATCGGCACGCCAAAACGCTGCATCGGGCCGACGGCGATGTCGGCGCCAAGCCTGGCCGGCGCATCGGTCAGCGTCAAGCCAAGCGGGTCGGCGATGAAGACGACCAGCGCGCCGGCGGCACGGGCCTTGTCGATCGCTGCCTTGTGATTGCCGTAGACGCCGAATGTATCGGGCCAGGAGACCAGCAGGGCGGCGGTGTTGTCGTCGATCACCTCGCCGTCCACCTCGATGCCGAGGGGCTCGGCGCGGGTGCGCACGACGTCCAGCGTCTGCGGGTGCGGCGTGCCGGCCAGTGCCACCTTGGTGCGCTTGTCGCGATGATGGCGCAGCGCAATGCCGACCGCTTCGGCCACCGCCGTCGCCTCGTCGAGCAGCGAGGCCGATGCCACCGGCAGGCCGGTCAATTCTGTCACCAGCGTCTGGAAGTTGAACAGCATTTCCAGCCGGCCCTGGCTGATCTCGGCCTGGTAAGGCGTGTAGGCGGTATACCAGGCCGGGTTCTCGAACAGGTTGCGCTGGATCACCGGCGGCACATGGACGCCATGATAGCCGGCACCGATAAAGCTCTTCAGCACCGTGTTCTTTGCCATCGTCGCCGCGAGCTCGGCCAGCGCTTCCGCTTCGCTTGCGGGGGCGGGCAGGGCCAGCGGCCGGTCGAGCCGGATCGACTTCGGCACTGCCTGACTGATCAGGGTCTCGACCGAAGGGACGCCGATCGTCGCCAGCATGGCTCTGACGTCATGGAGGCCCGGGCCGATATGGCGAGCCGAGAAGGGGTAGGGTGCTGCGGTCATCTTCCTGGTCCTGCTATCAACCAATATGGGCTTTGTAAGCGGCTTCATCGAGGAGCCCATCGAGCTGGCTCTCATTGGCCAGCTTCATCTTCCACAGCCAGCCGTCGCCGGTTGCCGCCGAATTGACGAGCGAAGGATCGGCCGACAGCGCGGTATTGGCCTCGGTGATCTCGCCGTCGACCGGCGCGTAGACATCCGATGCGGCCTTGACCGATTCGACCACCACGGCGGTGTCGCCCTTGGCTAGCTTTCTGCCCAATTCCGGCAGCTCGACAAAGACGAGGTCGCCGAGCTGCTGCTGTGCGTAGTCGGTGATGCCGACCGTGGCGACGCCGCCCTCGACGCGAAGCCATTCGTGATCTTCGGTGAAATAGGTCTTTGCCATTGAAATCATCCTTTGCGGTAGCGATGGGGCGTGAAGGGCAAGGGGTGGATGTCGACCGGGATTTTCGTCCCGCGGACATCGGCGAACAGTTTTGCGCCGGATTTGGCAAGCGGCGTCTGGACGTAGCCCATGGCGACCGGATGACCGGCCGAGGGGCCGAAGCCGCCAGAGGTGACATGGCCGGCAGGGTTGCCGTCGGCATCGAAAAGGGCAGCACCGGCGCGCACCGGCTGGCGGCCTTCCGGCTTCAGGCCGACGCGTTTTTGCGCTGGACCACGCTCCAGGATGGCACGCAGCGCATCGGCGCCGATGAAGGCGCCCGAGGCGCGAACCTCCTTGGGGATGGCCCACATCAGCCCGGCGCTGGCCGGATCGATCTCCGGCGTGATGTCCAGCCCGTGCAGGCACAGTCCGGCTTCAAGCCGCAGGCTGTCGCGGGCGGCAAGGCCGACCCACATCACCCGCTCGTCCTCGAGCAGCCTGGCGACGAGGTTTCTTGCATCCGCTTCCGGCAGGCCGATCTCGAAGCCGTCTTCGCCGGTATAGCCGGACCGGCTCATGAACCATTTTTCGCGCGGCTCGATGCCGTGCATGAACACCAGCGAACCGGTCTCGATGCCGGCGCGGGAAAGGGCAGCCCACGCCTCGGGGCCCTGTATGGCCAGGAAGACGCGGTCGAGCGCATCCACTTTTACATCGAAATCGCCCTCTGCATCGAAATTTTTGGCCAGTGCGCGCAGATGCTTTTCGTCGGCGGCGGCGTTGCCGGCATTGGCGACCATCATGAAGCGCTCGGCGCCGAGCCTGGTGACGATCAGATCGTCCAGAATGCCGGCCGCCTCATTGAGGAAGAACGTGTATTTGGACTGGGAAACCTCAAGTGCGCCGGCATCGAACGGGCAGGCGCGGTTCAGAAGCGCTGCTGCCCCCGTACCGCTGATTTCGAACAGCTTCATGTGCGAGATGTCGAACAGGCCGGCATGCTCACGGCTGTGCAGGTGCTCCTTCATCACGCCGGCCGGATGGGTCAGCGGCATCGACCAGCCGGCGAAGGCGCCAAAGCGCGCACCAGCTGCCATGTGCAGATCTTCGAGGGGAAGGTGTTTGGTATCGTCGCCCGTCATGTCATCTCCAGAGTCGCACGCAAGCGGCCGCGAATGGCGACCAGTCCGTGCCCCTCTGTCTGAAGCCTGAGAGACTCGCGCCCCGTAACTCTGTCGGCAGCGCTTACACCTTCGGCGCGGGGGCAAGCCCCGACTTTCCAGAGTGTCTTTCCCGTCTACGGTTCTTTTGCCTGAGAGATTTCGGGCGATTTCCCCTTCGGCGGCAGCTCTCGCTGCTCTCTCCCGCAAACAGGTAGGACTCGGTCAGGAGCCCTCGACTCGTCATCCATAGCCCGTGGACGACACCTTGTCACCTGCCAGCGACATTTTTCCTGGCAAGTCTTCGCTGCCTCGTTCAAACAGGTCGCGACCCTATTGTTTTGCGGGCTCGGGCTTGGCTGTCTCGAAGCGCGACATCCATTTGAAGCTGCCGAACCAGTAGCGGCGAACGCCGCCTATGGTGCCGTCGGCGGTGCGCGCGCCGATCCAGTTGTTGACGTATTGGATGAGGCGGACATCGTCCGGCCGCATGGCAAACGCTTCCGGCGTCCGCAACAGCGGGCCGCCCACCAGCTTGAGCTTGGCGTCATAAAGCCTGGCGGCCATTTGCGGCGTCGGCGATGTCGCCACCATCGCCTGTGCTTGCCCGCTGATGACGGCGGCGAAAACATCGGCCGCATTGTCGAATGACACGATGGCCGCTTTCGGGAATGCTTCCCTCGCGGCGGCTTCGTCCGTCGAGTTGGAGAGCACGGCGATCTTGTAGCCCGGCGCCGCCAGTGCCTTGCCCGGCCTTTTCCCAAGACTGGCGATCGTCGCCACCATTCGGATATCGGCGGTACCGGTCTGGTCGGAGAACACCACCTCGCGTGCGCGTTCCGGCGTGCTGGCGTAGCCCGCCGCGATCATGTCGAAATCACCCTTGAGCAATCGCGTCTTGAGGTCGTTCCATGGCACCTCGACCAGCTTCAGGTCGACGCCGAGATCGGACGCCAGCGCACTGGTCAGGTCGACATCATAGCCGGCGAACTTCCCGTCGGCCTTCTTGAGGATCCATGGCGGGTTGAGCGCGACGCCGACTGTCAGTGTCTTCTGATCGATGATGCGCTTGAGGCTGTCGTCCGCCCGGGCTGGCAGCAGCGACAAAGCCAACCATGCAGAAAGGGCAAGTATAATAGTGGCGATAATCTTAGCGCGCATTAATATAACCTCACTGAGCCCGTCCGGTTGTCAGACTTACACAGAGGTGCCATTCTGTCGATAGCGGACCCTGATGGAGAGTTGCAATGTCGGCACGGATGGCGGTTACCGGTTCGATGATGTTCCTGGGTTGCATCCTGGGCAACCCGGCGAAGCTTTCGTTGCTGCCGGCGGCAGCGCAGGCTGCGGGGGCAAAACGCGTGGTCTGCTCCAGCGCCGATTACCGTTATTCCTATTGCGGGGTCGATACGCGACGTGGCGTGCAGTTGACCTCCCGTCTATCGAAGGCACGTTGCGTATACGGTAGAAGCTGGGGCTATGACGGCGGCGGCATCTGGGTCGACAATGGTTGCTCGGCCGAATTCGCAGTCGCCGGCCCCGACCGTAACCCCTCTGCTGGCGACCTCGCCGCAGCCATTATCGTCGGCGGCGTGGTAGGCGCCATTCTCGACAACAGCAATTCGCATCGCCATCATTCCGATAATTACTATCCGAAGCCGCGCCCGCGCCGTTACGACCAATCGATCGATCCGACGCCGCAATTCGACAATCAGGGCAATCCCAACTTCGATACCCACGGCAACTACCAAGGACCGCACGGGCTTGGGAAGCTCGTCACCCCGGACGATAATCCCGACCTGAATCCGGCCCTGCGGAGCGACGGCGACGACGGCGACGACGACAGTTAATGCATGTCGCGCAAAAGTGCGCAGCGGTTTTGCGACAACGACATGCATGAAAAGAAGAGCCTACAGCGCGTCGCATGAGGCCGATCGAACGCGGCGCGCTTTAGGTGAAACTGAGATCAGGTTTCAGTCAGATGCCGCCGTACCAGTCGTAGCCATTGTCCTCCCAATAGCCGCCTCTGCCGCCGCCGATATTGGCGAAGCCGTCGACCAGCTCGATCTTGTAGAGGTATTTCGGCATCTTGTAGCCGAGCTGGCGCTCGACGCGGACGCGCAGCGGCGCGCCGTTCTCGACCGGCAACGGCTTGCCGTTGAGGCCATAGGCAAGGATCGTCTGCGGATGACGGGCATCGATCAGGTCAATCGAGCCGTAATATTTGATATCGCCGGCAAGGCTGCGGTCGATCGTATCGAGGCAGTGGAACATGACATAGCGCGCCTGCGGCTTGACCACGGCCTGGTCGAGCACCAGCGACAGCGGCGTGCCGGTCCATTTGGCAATGCAACTCCAGCCTTCGACGCAGTCGTGGCGGGTGATCTGGGTGCGGCTCGGCATGTTCATCAGCTGCTCGCGGGTCAGCGACAGCGGCTTTTCGACAAGGCCGGAAACCTCCAGCCGCCAGTCGGCGAAATCGCTGGCGAGCAGGCCCTTGTAGAAATCGTCGTCGGGTGCGGTGACGCCGTTCGGCCGCTGCGGCTGGCGAATGTCGGCCTCGGTGAATTCCCGCGCCAGCGCATCAGCGCCGGCAAGCAGTCGCTGCGCCCGCCAGGTCAGGCCATTGGCGCTTTCGAGGAAGCTGCGCAGGCTGTCGCCGACGCCAAGCTGGCTGTCGAAGGCGTCGCAGCCCGACAGCATGATGCCGGAAAGGCCGAGGCTGGCCGAGGTCAGGAACTTTCTTCGGCTTATCTGTAGCTTGGGGCTGATCTCGAATTTCGACATGTCAGGGACTCCTCTCTGGCGCATTGTCGGCATGCGCCGGCGGGTCGGTTCGATACCAGCCGGTGATGATTGAGCGCAGCTCGTTGATCGGACCGGCGGCCAGGATCATCAGGATGTGGATAATGAAGAAGGCGACGAGCAGCAGCATCACCGTGAAATGAATGGTGCGCGCCGTCTGTCGGCCGCCGAGCAAATCGTTCAGGAACGGCAGGACCGAATCCATGCTCGGCGACATGGCAAGGCCGGTGATGATCATCAGCGGCAGCAGCACGAACAGCACGCCGCCATAAGCCATCTTCTGCAAGGTGTTGTATTCGCGCCTGTGGTGAAACCTGAACCTGGCGTGGTCGACAATGTCTTGCGGCAGCCGCCTGATGTCATCGAGGCGCGGGGCAAGATCGCGGCGCAAATGGCCGTTGATGAGGCTGGCGACCAGCCAGACCAGCAGCGTGGTGGTCAGCACCCAGGCAAAGAAGAAATGAACGACGCGCGCGGTGCCGAGATCGTAGTAGGAAGGAATCGTAGCCCAGGACGGGAAGGCCCGGGAAGTCTCCTGGCCGGCCGGACCCGACCAGCCGAGCACACCAGTGGTATCGAAGCGCTTGCCGAAGATTTCGGTGTAGCCGCGCGGGCCAGCCGCGGTATTCTCGGCGCCGATGGCGAAGATGGTGTTGTTGTAGCCAAAGCCCGACTCCTTGCCGATGTAGAGCTGCGGGCGGGCGTTGAAGATCTGCAGGCCGGAAAGCAGCATGAAGAACAGCGCGATCGCCCATAGCCAATGCGTCAGCCGCGTCCAGCGCGACTGGCGATAGATCAGCGTCACATCGCTCGGCGCGGCGGTATCTGCTCCGGCGGCTTGGTTTCTGGCAAGCGATTCCATCTGTTGTTTCCTCCGGCCGCGCGTTCGCCACAGCCTCGTCAGATCTCTTCTCTCCCAAATACGTCCCCAGCCTAAGCGATGTTTCACCCGATCACGGATTTATTACAGACTGCCGAGGCTGACGGCGAGGTTGACCGCGGCTGCCACAATGACAGTGTTGAAGAAGAACGACAGGATCGAATGCACAAGCACGACACGGCGCATTTGCGAGGTCGTGACGTTGGTGTCGGCGGTTTGCGCCGTCATGCCGATCACTGTCGAAAAATAGAGGAAATCCGAGCCCTCCGGCCGCTTGCCGCCCGGGAAGTCGAGGCCGCCGACTGGAATCCTCTTTTTGGTGTCGCCATCCATCGCATCGCCGTCCAACCAATAGAGATGCGCGTAGTGAAGTGCCGCCATGGCATGGATGGTCAACCAGCCAAGCGGGATGGACAGCAGCGCCACCGTAAGCTCGACGGCGTCCGCGCTCTTCTCCCTGTTGATCAATTGAAACAACGAAATGATGGCAATGGCGACCACAACCAGAGTGACCGCGAAGATCGCCAATACCGGCAGGTCAGTGTCGCCTGCATTCTTGCGCAGATAGCTGCCGGTAAGCCGCGGCATGTGGGCGATGACAAGAACCAGATAGGCGGCAAAGAACACATTGGCGCCGATCGAATAGGCAAGCGGCGCACGCCAGATCAGCGCTGCGCCAAAGGCTGCCACGCCGATGCAGGCCGACACCGCGAACAGCGTGTGGCGTCGCATGGGCATCTTGGTCGTGGTACCGGTCGCCATGGTTTTCAGTCCGCTGGCGCGGATTTCAGCGCTCGCCGTAGGATGCGGTCAAGCTCGCCTAGGAACCGCGAGCGATCCTGCGGCGCGAAGCTCGAATTGTAGCCCTTGCTCTCGCCGGTTTCGCGCAGGTGCTGCTTGAGATCGCGCATTGCCACCGCCATGCCGATCGTTTCGGGCGTAAACGGGCGTCCGGTCGGACCAAGTACGTGGGCGCCAAGCGCCACCGCGCGCGCGGCAAGCGGGATATCGGCGGTCACCACAATGTCGTTGGACCGGGCATTTTCGACGATCCAGTCGTCGGCGGCGTCCGCGCCCTTGGAGACGACGACATTGCGGATCATCGGATCGCGCGACGGACGCAAGCCGCCATTGGAGACGAAGGTGACGACGATGCCGTGCCGCTCGGCGACTTTTTCGACCTCGGCCTTCACCGGGCAAGCGTCGGCGTCGACGAGAATAGCAGGTGCGGGCATCGTGATTCCAAATGTGAAAGAGCCGGGCGGCTTCGCCCGGCTCGATCGATGATGGTCGAGCGGCTACTAGGCCGGCAACGCGCCGGATCTTTTGGCCGTCCAGGTGGCGATATAGTCCATCAGGCCAGGATTGAG